>WOYV01000055.1 GCA_011620585.1 Draconibacterium sp. | reverse complement strand
CCACCCCGCCCTGCGGAATGTTTCGGTGTCCTGCGCATTTTTTTGCTGTCCTGCGTAAAAATTTGGGGTTCCTGCGGGTTTTTGAGTGGCCCTGCACGATTTTTTTGCGATTCTGCGGCTGTTTTTCACGTCCTGCGGCAAGTTTTTACGTTCCTGCGGCGCAGGAAGACCAAAAATCGCTGCAGAGAGGGGTAACCACACGCAGGGCGCCCCGCAAGCCTGCAGGACGCCCTTTAATAAAGCAGGATGCTATTATTCTGTTACTTCACTGCTATTGCTGTTTTGTTTCTGGTGTTGTTTCCGCCAGTATTCGCTGCTATAACCCTTTAAACGGTTGGGGTCTTTGCGGAAGACATACTTCCCGGCCAGGCGGATTTCATCCACCAGCGCTTTCAAGAGCATGTAGGCTTTGTCGCGGATGAGCTTCGATTCGTTGGGGTCGGCCTTGTCGCCGTTGGCTTCGGCCAGCAGGTCGGCAAGTTCGTCGGCGCGGGTAGCTGCCAGGTCGAGTTGTGCCAGGTCGAACCCAATGGCCGTAAGCGGGGCTGGGTTTTCGCGTCCCAACACGGCGATGTCATTCATGTCCTGGATCATATCGGCGTTGGTGTTGCCTTCGCTAATGGCCTTTACGCGGCTTAAAAGGGCCTCGTCGTTGCGGTAGGCAAAACGCAGCGAGGCGAGCAGGTCGTCGCGCAGTTCGAAAGCCTGCGGCGCCTGTTCTGTCCATTGTTTTTGCGCCTCCTGTTGCGAGCGGTAGTCTTTGTTCCAAATCGACTGTGCCTCGCGGCAAGCTCCCGCACATACCGGGAGGTCGTTAATCATGGCCTTGGTAATCCCCACTGTTTTTAGGGCTTCCGCGTCGTCAAGACTCCATTTGCACAGGTTTTCGGCTTCCTGTAAAGCCACGTTTACCGGCATGCCCGGTTCGCTAACATCTGCCAAAGGAATCGCCTGAATTTCGGCTAATTTGGCGTTGTAATCGTCGAGGTTTGACATTTTGTTTACATTTAAAAAGTTAATAATACTGGTTGTTATTGACAGGGTCGTCCGAAGTTTCTCAGGCCCGGGGCGACCTTTTTTTGTATTCAACAAGCGCTGTGGCTTGAAGTACATACACACAGCTCTGTGTATGTGAGCGGGTCGACGTTAAAATGTGGTACGAAATAAACAGCGTAAATGCGGGTTTATCCGTGATCAGGTTTTAACTACGCTGCAAATTATGGAAAACAATGTTTAGAAACAATTTGAATTAAATGATAATCCCCCAACTCCCCCACGTTGCAAAAGGGGCAATTACTATTGTTCACATTTGCTGACGGGGGTGGCGCTTTTACCGTTTTCCCCACCAGCGCCCAGCTTTGCGGAACAGGCTTTTAGTGGCTTTCTCCAATGATTTATCGACTTTGCGGTAGGTTTCGCTTTGGTGTATTTTTTCGGCTGTTTCGTCGATAAAGTCTTCGGCTTTATCCATCCAGTTTCCGGCGTTCTTGTTTAAAGGCCCGCTTGTCTTTTCCTGTTTCTTGTCTTTATCTTGTCCCATTGGTTTTGAATATGATCGTTTTTGGTTCTTCCGATTTTCTTCAAATTTACACAATATAAGCGCAACCAACCCATTGCATTGACAGTAAATTGAAATGGGTTCAGCAGTTTCAAAGCTGTAAAAAGAAAAAGCTTCGATAACGCACTATTATAAAGTTTGTTCTCGAAGCTTCCAGGTACCCGGGGCGGGAATCGAACCCGCACTCCGTTGCCGGAACTGGATTTTGAATCCAGCGCGTCTACCAATTCCGCCACCCGGGCTTTTCCCTAAACGGAAAAATGGTGTGCAAAACTAAGTATTTCGACCGAATCAACAAAATATTAGATCGAAATTTGCTTTTTGCTGTCAATCCTTTTCACTACCCGCCCGTAAATGACCAGGGCGGTGGCTGAAATCATAGCAATACCAACAAAATAATACCAGATATAATGTGCATTGGCAGCAGCCTTTGCCCACTCGTCGTGCGTAGCGAACAAACGCGGATTGGGGCAATATTTATCGAGTAAAACGCCAGACATGACAAAACCAAAAATGGAAGATAAAAAGGAGTGAAGGTGGCTAAATCCCAAATACAGTCCTTCCTCACCTTTGGGCGCCTGTAACGAAAAGTATTCAAGGAAACGCGGTGAAATAAAAGTTTCGGCAAACCCCTGAAAGGCAATACCCACCACCATCATAAAAGCTACGGGGTGCATCCCCAGAATTTCTCCGCTCATCAGGTTCCCCGACGCCATAAACAAGGCCGACATTGGCATGATCAACATTCCAACGGTCATACTGAAAAGCGCCGATCGTTTGCGCATAAAATGCGTAACAATTCCCACCATCGTAAATACCACCAAAGGATTTACGTTGGCATACCACGATGGCGATGCACCTTCGCCTGCCAAACGAAGGACATATTTGGGCATAGTGGCGTACATTTGGTGTTGCACCATCCAAAATCCGGTTATAATTAAGATCAGGATAATCAATCGGGCATTGGTAAGTACTTTTGTAAAACTAATCCACAACTGTTTAATCGATTTCCCTTCGCCTTCGTGTTTTTTACTGCTGTACATAAAAAAAACAAGCACTAATCCGAGTAAGGTCATAACGGCTGAGAAATAGCTGATCCAAACCAATCCTTCGTTTCCCATTGCTTCGCGCAGCGGTTTCACAATCGTTTTCCCCGAAAAGGCGCCGATGTTTACCATGGCATAGAAAATACTGTAGCCTCGTGCCCTGTTTTCAACAGTGGTTTCCTTGGCAACAGTGCCCGTAATTACCGATTTAATAAAAGAACCCCCAAGAATAATGAGCGCCATTGCGGGCAATATTGCATAGCGATAGCCCGAAGTTTCAAGCCCGTGAAAAACAGTTTTGTCGCCGTATTCGGCCAGGCCTGCCGATTCGAAAAGGGTAGGTAAAAAACCCATTCCGGCATAGCCAAGCGTTAGCAAACCAAAGGCCAGCATCAACGATTTACGGAAACCGATTTTATCGGCATAGGCTCCGGCAAAAGTGGGCAACAGGTATAAAATGGCGGAAAAGGTACCTGCAATGGTCGCCGCTTCGATATCGCCAAAACCAATTATCCGCGACAGGTACAACGTAATTACAATAAATACGCCGTAATAAGCCGCTCTTTCAAAGAGTTCAACGGTATTGGCTACCCAAAATGCCCGTGGAAAATTCCTGGTTTCTTTTTTTCCTGTGTTATGATTTTTACCCTTCATGTGCACAAAAATAAGACCTTAAACGAATTGGCAAAATTTCCAGGGTATTTATAAACATAATTCACTCTCTTTCTCGCTGAATTTCTTTTTCATAACTTTAGCCTGCACCGATTGACAAAGACTGTATGGGCCCAATAAATGAGCAATCCTTACCCGAAGACCTGAAAAAGAGCGACAGCGCAGCATTCGAACAACTTTTCCGTTTGTACTACCAGGCGCTTTGTGTGTTTGCTTCGCGAGTGTTGCAGAACGACGACGAAGCAGAAGAACTGGTTCAGGGTTTTTTTGTAAAATTTTGGGAAAAGCGCGCCCAATTCCATATCGAAACTTCTTTAAAAAGCTATCTTTTTCGATCGGTGAAAAATCTTTGTTTAAATAAAATCAAGCACGAAAAAATAAAAACGCAACATGCCAACCTTGTAATCTCTGAAGCTGAAGAATATGAATACAGGGATAATTTTATGGAACCGGGCCTGCAAAAGGATATCGAAAAAAGCATTGCCGAATTGCCTGAAAAACGACAGGAGATATTTCGCCTTAGTCGCGAAGAAGGCCTTAAATACCGCGAAATTGCCGATCGTTTAAATATTTCGGTAAAAACAGTCGAAGTTCAAATGGGGTTGGCAATCAAAACATTACGCGAGAAATTAAAAAAATATAACTTCTTTTTATTCTTTTTATTGACTTTTCGGAAGAATATCGATTAGGGGTAAAAAAGTAGTGCATTGTCTTACCAATAAGATGGGAAAAATGGAAAACATAGAAAATTTGGACCCGGGAAAGATGGCCCGCTACCTGGCGGGAGAAGCCACCAAACGGGAACAATTGGAAATGGAGGCCTGGCTGGAGAGGTCGGATGAAAACCGCGAAGAACTGGAGCAGGCCCGAAAAATGCTTGGGAAAGTCGACACTTACTTTCAGTTAAAACGTTTCGACGCCAACAAGGCCTGGAAAATGGTAAATGCACAAACTACCCCGTCGCAAGGCAAAACCGTTCAGCTTAAAAAAGAAAGAAAGGAGGTTTGGACAGCGTTGTACAAATATGCTGCGGTGTTGGTCGTTGCGCTCTTACTTGGGGCAGTAGGTTATTATATTGGTTTCCGAAACCAGGAACCGGCTTATTTCAGCGAGATTATTTCGGCAGACAAACAGGTTTTAACCGGGTATGTTTTACCCGATGGTTCGGTGGTTGCACTAAACAGCAACTCGAAGCTTACTTTTCCGCGTAAGTTCAGAGGCGGCGTTCGCGAAGTAACTATCGAGGGCGAGGCATTTTTCGAAGTAAAACCCAATCCCGGAAAGCCTTTTGTAATTCATGCCGGAAATGCGCTGGTAAAAGTATTGGGTACCTCTTTTAATGTGTGCGCTTATCCTGAAGACGAAACCGTGGAAGTGATTGTAAAAACCGGCAAAGTGCAGGTAACAAACAATCAGGAAATTGAACCGGCAGAAGTAAAGGAAGTGTATCTCACCCCCGGCGAAAAGGGCACCATGTTTAAACAAAACAGCCTGCTCGGGAAGTCGGTGAATACTGATCCAAACTTTCTGTCGTGGAAGACGCACGACCTCGTATTCGACAAAGTTGCGTTGGAAGATGTGGCACGAACGCTTGAAAAAACGTATCATATCCGGGTCGACTTGTCAGGACCAGGGCTAAATGGCCTCAGTTATGAAGGTCATTTCGATCAGAAACCCGCAGATTTCGTATTAGATGTTATTCGGCTCACATTTGATCTCGAATTAACGGGCGACGCAGAACATTACACACTTTCGAGCCGTAAAAACAACCAGTAAAACAACAAAGTCATGAAAACAATACCTAATTCTATAAAGTATTTCATTCTGATGGCAGGCCTTGTCCTGGTATTTCTACCGGGCCAATTAAACGCACAGGATGTAAAAAACCAGGCGCTCGATCAAAATATCAGTATTTATGCTGAAGAAGAACCACTGTCGAGTGTGATCGAAAAAATCTGCAAGTACCTCGATATCGATTACAAATACAATTCAAACGATCTTAAAGAAAAAAAGATCAGCCTGAACATTTCAAACAAACCAATTAAATATGTTCTCGACAAACTGATGAAGGATTTCTATCTTTTATTCGAAATTGAAGACAACCTGCTCGTTGTTCGCGATTACGTTCCGCTCGACGAAAGTATCGGGCTCGACCGAAATGCGCAACAATATTTTGCCAGCAACCGGGGTTTTATGTTCGACAATCCCCGGGCAAAAAAAATCACGATCAAATTTAAATCATCAAGTAACCTGATCATTATCCCGGTAAATATCAACGACTCGGACACGCTGAATTTTATTCTCGACACCGGGGTTCGTTTTCCGATTATTACCGAGCTGCCTTTTGTAAACAAGCTGAACCTAAACTACATGATGCCGGTTACGGTAAAAGGGCTGGATGACGGAGAAGGACTTACGGCTTATCGTTCGGGGAACAACGTGCTCCGTATCCACGGTTTGTCGGCACAGAACCAGGAAGTGCAAATGATTATCGACGAAGATTTTCAGATTTCGCACATGCTGGGGATTCCGGTTCACGGCCTGATCGGATTTAACCTGTTCAAGGATTTTGTGGTGGAGATTAATTACAGCGATGAAGAACTTACCCTTTATCGTCCCGAATATTACAAATACCGCGACCATAAAAACGACATTATCATGCCTTTGCACTTCGACGGATACAAACCGTTTGTGAGGACGACCATTGTAACCGACAGCATGAAAACCGTTCCGGTTAAATTGTTGGTCGACACTGGCGCCAGCGATGCACTGTGGCTCTCCGAAAAGTCTGACGAGCGGATTCACATTCCTGAGAAACATGTGGAAACTTTTCTCGGACGTGGGTTGAGTGGTGATTTGTACGGGACTAAAGGAAGGATCGATGCCATTTGGGTAGGTCCGCTTTTGCTGACCCAACCTATTGTAGCTTTCCCCGATTCGGATTTAATGGAGCGGTTAATTGCCACAAACGACCGAAACGGGACCATTGGCGCCGAAATTTTGCGTCGCTTTTATGTTACGGTCGATTACCGCAACAGCCGGCTCACTCTCCGGCCAAACAGCCGTATAAAAGACGATTTTAATTACAACATGAGCGGCATGGAGGTGATAAACCCGGTTCCCGGATTACCCGTGTATACCATTGCCGATATTACCAAGGATTCGCCGGCGTATTTTGCCGGTCTTCAGAAAGACGATCAGATTTTAACAATCAATAGCAACAGTCATCGTTCGATCGAACTGAACGATATTAACTTACTGCTTCAAAGCAAGGAAAACAAAAAAATTCGGGTGACCGTATTGCGGAATGGGGAAGAAATTAAAACTTCGTTCGAGTTGAAAAAGATGTTTTAGATGATACACCCGGCTAAGATAGTTATTTTAACAGCCATCCTGTTTCTCCCCTTTTTGGCGAAGGGCCAGCAACAGGATGGCTCTGTTTTCGAACGCCGGGTAAATGTTAGCTACGAGAATCAGCTTCTTGAACATATTCTCGAGCAAATCAGTTGGCAGGCAGGTGTCTATTTTTCGTACGATGCCAGTATTGTCGATCCCGAGCGGAAAATCAATATCGACGCCCGAAATAAGTCGTTATACACCGTATTGAACCAACTTTTCGACCCCGGAAAGTTCAATCTTCAGGAACGTTTGAACCAGATTATCATTACCCGAAAAACTGCTGCGCCGGGCGATACACTGGTTAATGACACTCTCCCGGCGCCGTATTTTTTTCTTCGGGGGAAGGTGGTTGAAGAGCGTCGCGAAAAAGCGCTGCCTTACGCATCGGTTTCGGTGCTCGATAAACCTATCGGCACCATCACCAACATCGACGGCGATTTTTTACTGAAACTCCATCCTGATTGCATTCACGATACGGTGATAATTTCGTCGATGGGATTTGCGCAGAAAAGAATTCCGGCTGAAAAACTACTCGACGAAGATTTGTTCATTCTCGAGCCTGTTTCGATCAGGATCAGGGAAATAAAGGTAACAGCAACCACTACACAGGATTTATTACAGCATATTCGCGATAATATTGAAAAAAACTACAGCACACATAACCGGCTGATGACCGCATTTTACCGCGAAACGGTTGAACAGGACAATCAATACATCAATGTTTCGGAGGCGGTGATCGAAATTCTGAAATCGCCGTACACCAACACAGTCCGGTCCGATTTGGTTCGTCTGGTTAAAGGACGAAAGAGCCCCGATGTCCAGCCTTTTCGCTGGTTGAATTTTAAATTACAGGGAGGGCCTTTTACCATCATTCAGCTCGATGTAATGAAAACCATGGAAAGCTTTATCAGTAAAAGTTATCAGGATCAATACAAATACGAAATAACTAAAGTAATCTGGTACAACGAAGAGCCGGTTTACGTAGTTGGTTTTGCTCCTGTGTCGGAAGATGTTTTCCCGGGGTTTATTGGCGAAATGTATGTACACCGCGAGTCGTTTGCGGTCGTTCATGCCGAGTTTCGTTTTAATAAAAGCAGTATGAACGAAGCCACAAGTTTGATGATTCGAAAAAAACCACAGGGTGTAAAAGCCCGGCCATCGTATGTGCAATACCAGGTAAACTACCAGCAATACCAGGGGAAATGGCATCTTTCAACAGTTCGTGCTTCGGTAAAATTCAAGATCAGGAGCAAGCGCGACAAAATAAATTCCGAATTTCACAGTATTTCCGATTTACTGGTGACCAACATGCAGCCCACTGAATTAAAGCGTTTCCCGAATGACGAGCGATTTGGAAGAAACGATGTTTTCGTAGAACTTCTGGGTAGTTTCGACGAAAAGTTCTGGGAAAACTATAACATCATCAAACCCGACGAAGACCTTCGAAAAGCCTTCAAACAACTTTGATCCAGTCCCTTTTCCTCTCCATTCCTTTCGCACTGCTACAGTGTTTCTAAAGTTATTGTATTTTAACAAAAACTCGTTGTTTTAAAATTGCTTCCTTTAAAAAGAGTTGTTAATTTTAGCGACTAATTTCTAAATCAACTAAAACGTCGGATAATGAACAGGAAACTTCGTATGGGAATGGTCGGTGGAGGAACCAATGCGTTCATCGGGGCAATTCACCGTGTCGCTGCTTTAATGGACAATCAAATTGAACTTGTTTGTGGTTGTTTTAGCGTTGACCCTAACATCTCACAGGAGTCGGGAAGAAAGTATTTTCTGCCCGAAGACCGGGTTTATAACACCTACCAGGAAATGTTTGATAAAGAAGCCAGGCTTCCTGAAGGAGAAAGAATGGATTTTGTGTCGATAGTAACCCCAAATTTTGTTCATTTTGCCCCGGCAATGATGGCCCTTGAAAAAGGCTTTCATGTAGTACTCGATAAACCCATAACCTTTACGCTTGACGAAGCGCTTAAATTGAGGGATAAGATTGCAGAAACCGGGTTAACGTTTGCACTTACGCATACTTATTCCGGGTATCCGGCTGTTAAACACGCGCGAAAAATGGTAGCCGATGGCGAATTTGGAAAAATCAGGAAGATTTTTGTTGAATACCCGCAAGGCTGGCTCTCTTCAAAACTGGAAGATACCGGTAATAAGCAGGCTTCGTGGAGAACTGATCCAAAACGTTCGGGGAAAGCAGGCTGTATGGGAGATATCGGGACACACGCCCATCATTTAGCCGAATATATATCAGGACTTCGTGTTACCGAAATTTGTGCCGATCTGAATGTATTTGTCCCAAACCGTTTACTGGACGACGATGGCTCTGCTTTTATGCGTTTCGATAATGGAGCTCACGGCGTTTTAGTTGCTACACAAATTGCTGCAGGTGAGGAAAATGCGATTAAGATTCGGGTTTATGGTGAAAAAGGTGGTCTTGAATGGCAACAAATGGAACCAAATTCGTTGATCCTGAAATGGATCGATAAACCCATGCAGGTTTTACGCACAGGCACAAGCCTGGGAAGCGAAGTGGCTGCCCACAATACAAGAACTCCGGGAGGACACCCTGAAGGCTATCTCGAAGCTTTTGCCAATATTTACAGGAATTTTGCCCTAACAGTAAGAGCAAAGGCAAACGGAGAAGAACCTACACCGGAAATGTTGGATTTCCCCGGAGTGGAAGACGGAATCCGTGGCATGCAGTTTATCGATACTGTGGTGAGCGCCGGGTATAACGACGAAGTAAAGTGGGTAAAATTTGGAGAAACAATCTAAACCAATAAAACTCAAAATATGGCAAGACCAGTAACTCTTTTTAGTGGACAGTGGGCCGATTTGCCCATTGAAACCATGTGCCGGAAAGCCAAAGCATTTGGTTACGACGGACTGGAGTTGTGTACCTGGGGCGACCACATCAACGTGTCGAAGGCCGATCAGGCCTATTGCGACGACCGCAGGGCATTGCTCGACAAATACGATCTGAAATTATTTACAATTTCTACGCATCTCGACAGTCAGTGTGTTTGCGATCCTATCGATCAGCGACATAAGAACGTTGCCAGTGCACACATTTGGGGCGATGGCGATCCGGAAGGGGTCCGTCAGCGTGCTGCCGAGGAAATGGTAAAAACAGCCGAAGTGGCCAAACGACTTGGCATTAATACAGTGGTAGGTTTTACCGGAAGCCCGATTTGGCACATGTTGTATTCGTTTCCTACAGTAACACCCGAAATGATTGAAGAAGGCTACGCCGATTTCGCGCGTCGCTGGAAACCGATCCTCGATGAGTATCAAAGCCTGGGGGTAAAATACGCATTGGAAGCGCATCCGACCGAAATTGCTTTTGATATTCATACCGCACATCTGGCGCTCAAGGCCTTAGATAATCATCCGGCCTTTGGTTTTAATTACGATCCCAGCCATTTTGGCTATCAACATGTCGATTATGTTCGGTTTATCTACGAATTTGCCGATCGCATTTTTCATGTTCATATGAAAGATGTTTATTGGAGCGATGTTCCAACAGGTGTTGGGGTTTTTGGCGGCCATATGGAATTTGGGGATAATCGTCGTTACTGGAATTTCCGTAGCCCGGGAAGAGGTAAGGTTAACTTCGAAAATATCATTCGTGCGTTGAATGACATTGGTTACGGTGGTCCGCTCTCGGTTGAATGGGAAGATAGTGGGATGGATCGCGAACAGGGGGCTACAGAAGCCTGTGCTTTTGTCAGGAAAGTTGATTTTGCCCCTTCGGATTTTGCTTTTGATGATGTTATGAACAATGATTAAATAATTTGCAGGGGTCTGTTGCAAAATCTGATTGCGACTGGATTTCGTTTCTTAAAAAACTAAAATGACAGATAGAAGGGATTTTATAAAAACTTCAGCCCTTGTAACAGCAGGGGTAACTCTTGCCGCCGGCATGCCGATGGCAATGAATTCGTGCGTAGGCGCCAACGATAAAATAGTATGTGGCGTAATTGGTGTAAACGGGATGGGATTTTCGGATTTACAGGCATTCCTTGGTCAGAAGAACACCGAATGTGCTGCACTTTGTGATGTTGATTCACACGTACTCGAGAAAAGAATTGCCGATGTTGAGAAGATTCAGGGAAAACGGCCCAAAGGCTTTTCTGATTTCAGAAAAATGCTCGAGGAACCCGGTTTGGATGTGATCATAATCGGAACCCCTGACCACTGGCATGCTTTACCGTTTATTTATGCTGCACAGGAAGGGAAAAATATTTATTGTGAAAAGCCGCTGGCTAACTATATCGAAGAGATCAATGTAATGGAGCGTGCACAGGCCCGTTACAATAATATTGTTCAGGTGGGACAGTGGCAACGAAGCGATAAACACTGGCTTGACACTGTAAATTTTGTTCAATCAGGGAAACTTGGCCAGATACGCGCCGTACGCGTTTGGTCGTACCAGGGTTGGATGAAATCTGTTCCGGTAAAACCCGATGGTCCGGTTCCTGAAGGAGTAGATTATGATATGTGGCTGGGACCGGCCAAGGCACGTCCTTTTAATCCGAACCGCTTCCATTTTAATTTCCGTTGGTTCTGGGATTATGCCGGTGGGTTGATGACCGACTGGGGTGTTCACCTGATTGATTATGGATTATTCGGGATGAATGCACAGGCGCCCAAATCAGTAATGGCCATGGGAGGAAAATATGGTTATCCTGACGATGCATCAGAAACCCCTGATACCATGCAGGCGCTGTTCGAATTTGATGGTTATACAATGCTTTGGGATCATGCACTGGCAATCGATGGTGGATATTTTGGAAGAAGTCATGGTGTTGGATTTGTAGGAAACAATGGTACGCTGGTGGTCGACCGTAACGGATGGGAAGTAATTCCTGAAGGCGGTAAAAATCCATTGATGGACCGTATTGATCTTATCAAAGGCGATGGACAGGGATTAAATAACCACATGGAAAATTTCCTAAATTGTATCCGTAACGACGACCGTAATACAAACTGTAACATTAACATTGCTGCCAATACCGCCAGAGTTGCTCACCTTGGCAACATGGCATTAAAAACCGGCGAACGTTTATACTGGGACGAAAAGAACAGCAAATTTATTGATAACGATAAAGCGAATGAGTTGCTGGTTCCTCAATACCGCGCTCCATGGGAATTGCCCAAAATCTAAAATAACAGGTTAAATACAAGAGACAGATTGATTTTTCGATCTGTCTTTTTTTGTTTTTTATCCACAGTACTTTAGCTACTAAAATGATAGTAGATTATTTGTAATAGATAAGACGAATAAGTCAGGATTTGACAAAGAGATAACTGGGAAATTGAGTCAATGTAATGAATTTTCAGAAGCGATAAAACGGGGTTGCTACTATGTAAAAAAACATTAAAACACTTATAGGCAATAATATACAAACTACTAATTATGTAGTATTGTATGAAAATAATTTGAATAAAATTGAAGGAACTCAATTCGACCTTACTTGTAGTTGTTTCTGGCAGTTCAAACGGTATTGCCCTGGAGTTAACCCTTTGAGTTCTTTAAATGCACGTGTAAAAGAATTAGCGTTTCCGAAGCCCGATTTTTCGGCAATGTACTCCAGCGTATAAACGTTATGGTCTTCGCAGCTTAAAAGTTTCTCCGATTCCCGGATCCGGTATTTATTTACAAATTCATTGAAGTTCATTCCAAATTCTTCGTTGATTAATCGCGAGATATATGTTCGGTTGGTTTGCAAGGCTTCCGAAACCGTTGTGATACGGAGGTCGGCATTGATATAAATTTTATCTTTTTCAAACAATGTCAATAATCTGGTTTTGAGTTTCGATTCGTGGAACTGGCTTTCTCCATTTGAAGAAAAAGTTTCGGATTCGGGATTCGTAAACTCCTCAGAAATCATTAACTGCTCATTGGCATTAAACCCGATCAGAAAATAAATGGTACTAAAAATTACAGAAGGAATTAGCAGACTTAGTTCGTGGCGTGAAAAATAGCCCCTCCCAATAATAGCCAGTGCAATGCCAAAAAGCGAAACGAAGAGGGTAATCAAACTAATATTACGGACCCAGTTCATTTTTCGGCCTTCGGTATTTGAATAAAAATCGCTGATCAATCGGTTATGTTTGTTCGCAGTATTAATCCCTAGTAACAGGTAAATAATGGCATGCAGAATAAAGATCAACCGCGATAAAATTGAGATTATTCCTTTTATTCCGGTTAGGGTGGTCACATTTAATCCCTGAAGATTACTGGAAACCAGTATCTCTTTCACATAAATAACTCTTTCGTTGGGTGTAAGTACCACATTAAGCGCCAACGAAACAGTGGCCAGAAAAACAGCGGGGATAAAATTCAAACTATATCGGTAAACATTGATCTTTTGACCCGAAAGAAGAAGAATATAAGCATAGAAAAACGGATAAAGCGAAAGTTGTACTAAAATATAGATACTATCGATAAAGGAGTACAGGTTGTAAAACTGTTGAAAAAAAATGGCATGCGAACAGTATAAAAGAGTAGCGGTTAACATAAAGAGCGCTAACACCTTGTTGGCCATTCCCGATGTTTTTTTCTGAAAAAAAAACACGAGCGCCCACATAAATGTAACATAAACAGGTAAAAGGAGTGCAATTGATTTTACCATAATTTAATTTGTTAGCAAGGATAAAAGTAGAAAAAATTACAATCTTATGGGTGCTTCATAAAAGTTCAGCACAGTTATCGGATGTTTGGGATTGATAAAGTAGATATGTCTGTCCCGGCTTTTTCGCTGGCTTTCTTAAACTGGGCAGCAGTAATTGCTGCTACACTAATTTTTATTGATGCATTATTGCGGTGTGCGCCAAATTGGACAATTAGATTATAGGTCTCTTCTTCGTCGCGTTCTTCTTTGTAAACGGCCTGGAAATTTTCGCTTTTGACGTTTGATATTCCTGAAAAATGGATGGCAAAAAAGCCTTCTTTTCCTTGATAATAGTAAGTTTTGTTGCGCGGATTATAAGTGGCTTTGGTCAGACTTCTGTGTTTTGGTTTCTCTTTAATGTATTTGCCTTCCTGCTGCGGAAAGATCACCAATAAACGGTAACTGCCGGCATCGAGATGGCCGAAACTCACCTTGCCTTTTTCTCCGGTTTGTTGATAAGCAATAAGCCCGGTCCCATTCTCGAGATAGATTTCTGCCTTTTCGGCGGGTCGGCCCCCAAAAATCGACAACAGGGCTACAAACAGAATAAGGAGTAAACGCACCTGAATTATTTTAAGCAAAGTTTATCATTTTTAGCGCGAATGCCAGAAAAAGAATGCAATTGTTTTAAACAGTTTGATGTCGAAACCGAAAATGAAAAAGGGATGATATCTTTTCGAAAAGATGTCATCCCTTCCTTTAAACGAGTATTATTTTACTAAAATGCATCATCCAATGTACGAATAGTCAGTACTTTGTTCAGTTTTTCCTGGCTGATCCCGGTTTTCAGATGGATGGTTACTTTGTCGTTTGGCAGCAAATCAAAATAATTATCCGAGAAGAAACCTTGTTCGTCCCCAATTTGCAGGTAAACGCTTTTTGCCAGTTTGTCGGTACTCATGGTAATGTCGAATCCTGAATCGGTTTTCAGGATGCTGTAATCCAGTTTAGGCGCCTTTACTTTTAGCGATTTGAAAGGCTCGAAGTAGAACATGTTTTTCGAAAGTACCTGACCGTTTTCCACCACTTCAGCCACAAATACTGTGCTGTTGAGTTCCTTACGGTATTTGTATCGGAACTCGTTCCGGTTTACATCAAAATAATCGTCGCTCGAATTAGCGGGAATATCTACCAGGTAGGCATCTTCCCAAATTACTTTTCCATCGAGATCAACCAGTTTCAAACGCAATTCGGCACTGACTGCTTCGAGTCGGTCGTTAACAATACCAATCTTAAATTTAATTCCTTCTTCGTAAGGACTGACCAGCACCTGTTCAAAACCTTTTTTCACATAATATTGCAATGCTTTCCAGTTTTGGTAGTAGTCGGTTGAACTCCACGAAGCCACCGGCCAGCAGTCGTTGATTTGCCAATACAGGCTTCCCATATTAAAAGGCATGGCACGGCGGTGTCCTTCGAGTCCGAATTTAATGCCTTCGGCCTGTAAAACCTGCCCAACATAAAGAAACGATTCAAAATCTTTTGGATGCTTGTATTCCCGGAGCATGTAGTATTCGATGGTTCCGTTTCCGATCGACGAGCGCTGGTGCGATTTCATAACATCCGAGAAAATATCGTAATCTTCTGGCAGAGCATATTTTCTTACCACAGCAATTTCCGGGAACGACTGGAATCCGTATTCGCTCATAAAACGGGGAAGATGGGTAGCGTAATTCACGAACGGTTCTTTTCCCCACCAAACACCCCAGTAATGTTCATCGCCGTTTACCAGGTCGGCTGGAATGCCTTCGCCCGACGAAGGGCTCGAACTCCAGTAACTTCTCTGCGGATCGAGTTCATTAACCACATCGGGTAAAATTTTGTGGAAAATGTCTTCGTATGCTTTCCAGATTTTATCGGCATTTTCTTTGCTTTTGGCGCGTTCGGCTTGTTCCCATCCCCAACCTTTCCAGGCTGCCAGAATTTCGTTATTGCCACACCACAAACCTATACTCGGGTGATTGCGTAAACGTTTCACATTGTCAATCGCTTCATGGCGAACGTTATTCAGAAAAGCCTCGTCGCCGGGGAACATGGCACAGGCAAACATAAAATCCTGCCACACCAGGATACCAGCCTCGTCGCACAGTTGGTAAAACTTATCGTCTTCGTAAGTCCCCCCGCCCCAAACACGCAGCATGTTATTGTTTGAAACACGCGCTGTTTCTACCACTTTGCGATAATTCTCCTCTTTTACACGTGGCAGAAATGAATCGTTCGGGATGTAGTTGGCGCCTTTCATAAATACCGGATGTCCGTTCAGTTTGAAATAGAATGAAGTCCCGGCTTCGTCTTTTTCGCGCACCAGTTCAAGGGTACGGATCCCAATGCGGGTATCTTTGCCGACATTTCTCCCGCCGGTTTCAAGTACCCCGCTAATATTGTAAAGATGAGCTTCGCCCAAACCATTGGTCCACCAAAGTTGCGGATTGGCAATTTCGAAATTGACTGAATAAGTTTTTACCCCGGCAACCAGATTTACAGGCGCCGATACCAGGGTCGTTCCATCGTTTACGATTGATACGTTTGCCTTTCCTTTTTTCTGGGCATCGATTTCAAAAACAGCCGTAAAAGTAGCCTTCTCATCGTTCACCTCATGCTGCACAATTTGAAGATTGTTGATGGTTGCCTTGTCCCAGGCACGCAAATAAACCGGTCGCCATATTCCGCTGGTAACCAGCCGTGGGCCCCAGTCCCAGCCAAAATGATAGCCTGCTTTGCGCGTATAAACACTCACTTTCTTTCCACCTTCCACTTCCCCAATTTCTGCCAGGTCGTTATCCGAAACAGGGATTACATAACCTTGCGCATCGTATTTTGTTAATCCTTCAACAATAGGAGAGCGCAGCACAATGTGTAATTCGTTGTTGCCTTTTTTGAGCTGATCCTTAACATCGACCTGCCATTCTCGAAACATATTATCGGCAGAAAGTACTTTCTCGTCGTTTACAAAAACATCGGCGTAGGTATCCAATCCTTTAAAATCGAGCACAATCCGGTCACGGTCTAACATATTGTCGTCAACGGCAAAAACGGTTTTGTATTCCCAGTCTTTTTTATCGACCCATTGTACATCGTGTTCGTTGAGGCGATAAAATGGATCTTCAATTTTCTGATTGGCTATCAGATCGGTGTGAACAGTGCCGGGTACGGTTGCCGGGAGCCATTCGTTTTCACCAACCTGGTTAAACGACCAGTTCTGGTTTAGTTCTTTTTCAATCATCAGGTTTGGGTCTTTTGGGGATTGCTGACACGCGGTAACCAATAAGAAACCGAGTGCAGCCAGTAAAATCGTTCTTAATTTTGAATACATTTTGATTTTGTTTTAAGCGCGGTTAAAGGTGAGAATTTCGAAAAGAATTACCTAAAATTCATTTGTAAAATTCGCTGATAGAAACGAAAAATGCCAGCTACCCGAAGGCAAGTGGCACTTTCTGTGTTTGATATTCGGGCTACTTTTCGTTTTTCGCCGTTGAAATTTTGAAAGGAAAATACAGCGGACAAAATTTAAACAAACCGGTGGCGATGGGAATAATTCCGATCAAACCTAACCAGTTGTCAAATACTACTCCTGCAATGGCGATAATCAAACCAAGGACAATTCTAACCAGACGGTCGACAGGACCAACGTTACATTTCATATTGGTATTTTTAAAAGTTAATTTATAGTGAAACAATCTGAATCCGATTCAGTTTAAAAATGTGCAATCAACTCTTTACAGATTAATGTTCCATGAACTTCTTTGAGTTTTTGGTTAAAATCGATGATCAATTGTTTTGTTAGGGCTTTGGCATCGGGGTCTGCGATATCGTGCCCATGTTTCATCCCGATCACCATATAAGCCCCGGTAACCGCCCCGCAGGTTTCTGCGCAGCTCATTCCTCCGCCAAAACCGCTTGCAATTTTCAGCGCTTTCTTTTCATCCATCCCAATTTCTTCGGCATGAAGACTAAAAACCGTTTGTGCACAGTTAAATTCTATGGGAAAGCGTTGATCAACCAAAACATTTTTTGAGGCCATTTTTCTTTTAAAGTTAGAAAATAAATTGCATTAAAAAACCCGATCTGTCATTGGACAACCCGGGTTCTATACTTGTATTTTGATATTTTTTCTTTTTTCTCCCCTAGGGAAGATTAAGAGGGGCTTCTTATTCGCCACGAACAGCAGCCACTCCAGGAAGAACTTTTCCTTCGAGGTATTCGAGCAATGCACCGCCAGCAGTAGAAATGTATGAAACACCAGGAGCGATACCAAACTGGTTTGCCGCAGAAACCGAGTCGCCACCACCAACCAGCGAGAAAGCGCCTTTCTTGGTCGCCTCAACAATGGCTGCACCGACCTCTTTCGTTCCTTTTGCAAATGTTTCCATTTCGAAAACGCCCACCGGACCGTTCCAAAGGATAGTCCCTGAGTTTTCGATCACTTCTTTCATCTGGGCAATACTTTCCGGGCCTGCATCCAAACCTTGCCATCCATCAGGAATAGCATTGGAGGCACAAATCTGTGTGTTGGCATCGTTGCTGAATGCATCGGCTGCAAGCACATCAGAAGCAATAATCAGGTTTACCCCTTTTTCTTTGGCCAGTTTTTCAATGTTTTTAGCGGTTTCCAGGAAATCATCTTCGCAGATTGAATTACCAACCGAACCACCATTGGCCTTTACAAAAGTGTAGGTCATCCCGCCACCTAAAATCAGGTTGTCAACTTTGCTTAGCAGGTTTTCAATAATGGTAATTTTTGACGAAACTTTGGCGCCACCCATGATAGCCGTTAACGGGCGTTGCGGATTTTTTACCACTTTGTCGAGACTTTCCACTTCGCTTTCAATCAGGTACCCAAACATTTTATCGTTCGGAAAAAACCTGGCAATTACTGCTGTGGAAGCATGGGCGCGGTGTGCCGTTCCAAAAGCGTCGTTTACCCAGCAATCGCCATTGTCGGCCAGTTGTTTTGCAAACTCTTCATCACCTTTTTCTTCACCTTTGTGAAAACGCAGGTTTTCCAACAATAGAACTTCGCCCGGCTTAAGGGCAGCTGCCATTGCTTTTACTTCTTCACCCACACAGTCGGGGGCAAGTTTTACTTCTACGCCCAGTAAATCACTCAGATGACCAACCAAATGACGCATCGAAAATTTATCTTCAGGGCCGTTTTTGGGGCGGCCAAAGTGCGACATAATTACTGGCGAACCACCATCTTTCATTATTTTTCTGATGGTTGGCAATGCTGCCTGGATACGGGTATCATCGGTAATTACAAAATTTTCGTTCAAAGGCACGTTAAAGTCAACACGGATAAGCGCTTTTTTGCCTTTAAAATCGTAGCTGTTAATTGTTTGCATTGTATATTTTTTTAAGAAATTCTGAAAATCACCCAAAGATAAGAATTAATGCAATGACTTAACAGGGCCTATTTCAGGGTTAATTTAATTTAATGTTTGGGTAAAATAGACGAGGATTGAGGGATCGAGTGATTGAAGGATTGAAGTGCAAATGCTTGAATGCTTGAATGCGGAAATGCTTAAATGAATGGCTCCTTTTCATCCATCAATCACTATTCATCACAACCAATCACCAGATAAAATTAGCTGCGAGCTGTAAGGTTCGGGTTCTCTCCTGCTTCAGGCTATGCACCGATTGACGAATGCCCGGTGAGTCATGACAATTCGCCTTCAACAAAATTTATTTCTCCGGCACAACTCCTTCGAAATGACAGAAAGTAGTATTTTTAAGCCATGTTTTTTAAAGATGTAGTTGGACAACACGAGATAAAAAAGCGGCTCATCCGTTCTGTTCAGGAACAGCGGATTAGTCATGCACAATTGTTCTCCGGACAAGCGGGTACAGGGAAACTGGCCATGGCGCTGGCCTACGCACAGTTTATTTCGTGCCGAAACCGGGGAGAAAACGATTCGTGTGGCGTTTGTCCTTCGTGCCACAAATATCAAAAGTTGGCACATCCCGATTTGCATTTTGTATTTCCGGTTTTCAACAGTCCAAAACTCAATAAACCGGTTAGCGACGATTTTTTGCCACAATGGCGTTCAAAAGTACTGGCTTCTCCTTATTTCGAACTCAGCGACTGGCTTGAATACATTGATGCCGGGAACGCCCAGGGACTGATCTACGAACGCGAGAGCGATTCGATTTTGCGAAAACTCAACCTCAAATCTTTCGAAGCGGAATACAAAGTGATGATTATTTGGCTGCCTGAGAAAATGCACTCGGCCTGTTCGAATAAATTGTTAAAAATGATCGAGGAGCCGCCAAATAAAACCTTGTTTTTGCTGATCACCGAAAACGAGGAGGAAGTGATCGGTACCATTCGCTCGCGGGCACAATTGGTTAAGTTTCCGTTTATCGACGAGGCATCGCTAACTGACGCTCTCATAAATCAAGGCGATATTGATCCGGCAACGATTCCTGATGCCGTGCATCTTGCTTCAGGAAGTTACATCCGGGCGCTCTCGTCGCTTTCGCCGGGCGACGACGAAAAATTCTATTTTCTGAAATTCCAGGAAATGATGCGTTTTGCCTACAAACCCGAGGTAAAAGAGCTGGTCGGCTGGGCCGATGAAATGGCAAAAATAGGACGAGATAAACAAAAAGCTTTTTTTGCGGCTGCCTTGCGGCTGGTGCGCGAATATTTTGTGTCGAATATGAAACGAAAAGAACTGGTTTACATGACGCCCGAAGAAAAGGAATGGGGAAAGAGATTTGCACCTTTTATCAACGAACGAAATATTGTTCCGTTTACCAAAGAATTCGAACTCGGGATTAAACATATTGGCATGAACGGAAATCCGCGCATCATTTTTCTCGACACTGCGCTTCGCATGGCGAGGCTAATCAAAAGATAGTTTCCAAACAACGGGCCTTCGGTAAAAAAGCAAGCGATTCACTATCATATTGGTATTAATCATTATTTTTGTGATTCAGGGCGTTCCTGAACTTATAAAACTGATGACTTCAGAATAAAACATGCAGGAAGTTAATACCATCGAAAGAGGAGTCTGCACATCGAAACATGTGAGTTGTGCCAAACTGGAGGTCACCGATTGGTTGAAAGATATCAAAATGGCGATCCCCGAGGACGAAATTATTGAGGTTCGGTTCAAAAATACACGCAAAGATTATTATCGCAACGTTAACAATTTGATGCTTAAAGTAGGCGATCTGGTTGCAGTTGAAGGCAATCCGGGGCACGATATTGGAATCATTTCTTTAATGGGAGAGCTGGTGCACGAGCAGATGAAGCGGCACCGGGTAACACTCAACAACGGCGAATTCAGGAAAATTTACCGGCAGGCAAAACAGGTCGACATCGAAAAGTGGAAGGAAGCCATTGCGCTGGAGCACCAAACTATGATCAAATCGAGACAGATTGTTAAAGAACTTGACCTGGACATGAAAATTGGGGATGTTGAATACCAGGGCGACAAAACCAAGGCGATATTTTACTATATCGCCGATGGCAGGGTCGATTTCCGTCAATTGATTAAAGTGCTTGCCGAAACCTTCCATATCCGCGTGGAAATGAAACAGATCGGTGCACGGCAGGAAGCTGGCCGGATTGGTGGAATAGGGCCTTGTGGCCGCGAACTTTGCTGTTCGACATGGCTTACCAGTTTTATTTCAGTAACCACCAACGCAGCCCGTTACCAGGAAATATCACTTAATCCGCAGAAATTGGCCGGTCAGTGTGGTAAACTCAAATGCTGTTTAAATTATGAACTCGATGCTTACCTCGATGCACAAAGAGATTTCCCGCCAACCAATATCCAGCTCGAAACCGAAAATGCCAGCTATGTTTACCTGAAGGCAGATATTTTTACAGGCACGTATTGGTACGCACAACGTGGCAATGCACCTTCGAGTTTGGTCGCAGTTCATGTCGACCGTGTAAAAGAGGTCCAGGATATGAACCGAAAAGGGAGAAAACCTGAAAAACTGGTGATAGATCAGTACGCGAAAGAAAGCCGCAAGGATGACACTTTCCACAACCAGGTAGGGCAGGACGACCTGACCCGATTTGATCGGCCTAAAAAACAAAACTATCGACAGGGCCGCAACAAACAACGCGGCCAGCAACGAAACACGGATAATCAGGATCAATCCAACCGTAATTTTAGGCGAAGACCAAGATAGTAGAACCCTTGTTTCCACTTTGGTTTCTGCAAAAACAAGTGCAATTAAACAGAAAATGAGAAAGATTTTTCAATTTATTATATTGCTTGGAACAATGGCTGCTTATTCAGCCTGTAATCCGAATCTTGTCTTTGAACAATATCAACCGGTGAAAAACCGAAACTGGGGCAAGGATTCGATGTTGGTATTCTCTGTTCCGGTGAGCGATACAAGCGGTAATCACAATCTTTACATCAATGTCCGAAACGACATCGATTATGCTTACAGCAATATTTGGCTTTTTATCAATATCAAACAACCCAATGGTGCGGGCCTGGAGGATAAATTCGAAATCGCACTGGCCGACCCGGCCGGGAAATGGCTCGGCGAAGGCTTTGGTGGATTAAAAACCCGTGAAGTAATTTTTAGGAAGAATGTGTTTTTTCCCATGTCGGGCAACTACAAAATTACGATTCAGCAAGGTATGCGCGAGGATGTTCTTCCCGGCATCAGCGATGTAGGCGTGCGGATCGAAAAAGCGGAATAAGCCAAAATCAGCCAATCAGCAATAATTTCTGTAAAAAGTGGGCAAGGGGAAATTAAAGAAATTTGATGAAATGAAAGACTTTGAACAGGTGGTTCAGGTTCCATTTCACACCATACAACACGACGATTTTCATTTAAAAGGGAAATGGGCGAGAGAGTTTTTTAAGAATGAAAATCCGTTAATCCTGGAATTGGGTTGCGGGAAAGGAGAATACACCGTACAGTTGGCCGCCCGGAACCCGCACATCAATTATATTGGAGTCGATATTAAAGGCGCCCGCTTGTGGAAGGGCGCTAAACTGGCGCTGGAAAAAGGTCTGAAAAACGTGGCATTCATTCGCACAAACATTGAATTGATTACCCAGTTTTTTGCGCCCGATGAGGTAGACGAGATCTGGTTGACCTTTCCCGATCCGCAAATGCGAAAGACCCGGAAACGTCTCACTTCCACCGGTTTCATCGGCAGGTACCGAAAGTTTCTGAAACCAAACGGACTGATCCACTTAAAAACCGATAGTAAATTTCAATACGATTATACGTACGCCTTGGTCATGCTCAATCAGTTCGAAGTAGTTGCCATTACCGACAATTTGTACGAATGGGAACATTTGAACGACACACTGCGGATTCGTACTTTTTACGAAAAACAGTGGCTCGAACGTGGCATCACCATCAAATACATTGCTTTTCGTTTACACAATAATGAACTGAAAGAGCCAATGATTGAGATTGAAAAAGATGAGTACCGAAGTTTTGGCCGATCGGCCCGGGAATAAACCGGGAAAGTTTTGAATGAAGAAGTCATGCGAATATTGGGAATTCTACATTGGATATTAAGACGAATAACTAATTTATGATTTTATATGTCTGACTTTTTCACACAGGTTTACGAAGTGGTCCGGTTAATTCCACGCGGGCGCGTAACTTCTTATGGCGCTATTGCCAATTACCTCGGGACCGGTGGATCGGCGCGCATGGTAGGTTGGGCGATGAATGCCAGCCACACGCATCCCGGGTTTGTTCCGGCACACCGGGTAGTGAATCGCAACGGACTGCTCTCCGGGAAACACCACTTCGACAACCCAAACGCCATGCAGGAACTGCTCGAAGCCGAGGGGTTAATTATTGAAGATGATCAGATTCTGAATTTTACGGAACGTTTCTGGGATCCCTCAAAAGAACTTACAATCGGATGAGCTCCAATAGTTTTGCGAATTTTCTACCTTTGAAAGCAATTTATAAAGATGCCAAAAAAACTATCCATCGAAGAGCTGCTTCCGCTTACCGACAGTATTCCGCTGATCGATGTTAGGTCGCCCGCCGAGTACGAACAGGCGCACATTCCCGGTGCCGTAAACATTCCTATTTTTGACAACGACGAACGCCGCGAAGTCGGAATCAATTATAAAGCGGGAGGTAAGGAAAACGCCGTATTACTCGGGCTCGATTACGTTGGGCCCAAAATGTCGGGCTTTGTGCGCGAGGCAAAAAAACTGGCGCGAAACAAAAAAATACTGGTACACTGCTGGCGTGGAGGAATGCGTTCGGGTAGTATGGCGTGGCTGTTTGAAACTGCCGGGCTCGATGTTTCTGTTCTCGAAGGAGGATACAAAGCCTACCGAAAATACATCAGGGATCAGTTTTCGCAGCCGGCGAAATTAGTGGTATTGGGTGGTTATACCGGAAGCGGGAAAACCGAGATACTTCAGATTATGAAAAACAAGGGAGAACAATTTCTGGATATCGAAGGAATCGCCAATCATCGGGGATCGGTGTTTGGGCCGCTCGGCCAGGAGCCGCAGCCCAGCAACGAATATTTCGAGAATTTGCTCGCCGACGTCTGGCGAAAGTTCGATTTTAATAAAATAATTTGGGTGGAAGACGAAAGCCGCCAACTTGGGAAGTGTGGAATTCCGGATCCTTTATTTCAGAAAATCCGGGAGGCGCCGCTCATAAAAATAAATGTGCCTAAGCAGCTTCGCGAACTGAGGCTGGTGAAGGAATACGGTTCGTTTGATAAAATCTTGTTGAGCGAGATGATCGATAAGATCAAAAAACGGCTGGGCGGACAACTGACCAACGAAGCAACGGAAGCACTTGAGGCAGGCGAGCTTTTAAAAGTGGCGTCGATAACGCTGAGCTACTACGACAAAGCCTACGATTTTGGTACCTCAAAACGAGATCAGGAGAAAACCATCGCTCTGGAACTGGAGAATGATGATCCTGTTGGAAGTGCAGAAATGATTATAGATTTGTTGAACAAAAAGTAAAAAATTTGGAACCGATTTACCTTGATTATAACGCGACAACGCCAATCGCCAAGGAGGTGGCTGATGCGATGAGGCCCTACCTCGACGAGTTTTTTGGAAATCCGTCGAGTGTGCACAGTTATGGTGTAAAAACCAAGTTAGCGGTGGAAAAAGCCCGTCGCCAGTTAGCTGCACTGATCGGCTGCGAACCTGCGGAAATCGTTTTTACCAGCGGCGGCACCGAATCAAATAATTATGCGATAAAGGGAATTGCCTTTGCCAACAAACATCGTGGAAACCACATTATAACTTCAGCGATCGAACACCCTGCGGTTTTTGAGGTTTGTCGATATCTCGAAAAAAATGGCTTCGAAATTTCATCCATCCCGGTGGATGAAGACGGAATTATTTCTCTGGAAGAACTCAAAACTGCGATTCGTCCCGAGACCATACTGATCAGTGTGATGCACGCCAACAACGAAGTAGGGACGATCCAGCCACTCAAAGAAATTTCAGAACTGGCCCGTCGGCATTCTATCATTTTTCATTCAGATGCTGCACAGTCGCTCGGAAAAATACCGGTTAATGTGAACGAACTGGGTGTCGATCTGTTGAGCATTGCCGGGCATAAATTATATGCTCCCAAAGGAATTGGCGCTCTTTATATCCGAAGTGGAATCCAACTGGAAAAACTCATTCATGGCGCCGACCATGAACAAAACCTGCGTGCCGGGACCGAGAATGTGCTCGAAATTGTTGGACTGGGTGCAGCGGCTCAACTGGCTGCGAACCAACTCGCCGAAAACTTCGAACACTATCGCAAAACCCGCGATTATTTGGAAACCCTGCTCTCAGGAGCTTTCCCCGAAATTAAAATAAACGGGCACCGCGAACAGCGATTGCCAAATACTTCGAGTGTTTCTTTTCCAAAAGTGGAGGCAAATACCTTGATCGATCGTTTGGAGGGGGTCGCGGCTTCGGCAGGAGCGGCTTGTCATGCCGAAAGCGTGGACGTATCGGCAGTACTCGAAGCCATGCACGTCCCGATTGATTTTGCGATGGGAACCATTCGCTTTTCCACCGGACGTGGAACAACTTTGCAGGACGTAAAAAAAGCGGCCGGTGAAATTATTGCAACCGTAAAACAATTACTGCCAAAAGATGACTCCAACATTCAGGCTGAAAAATCGTTCAGTTCAGAAATAAAACTTACACATTATACACACGGGTTGGGTTGTGCCTGTAAAATACAACCTCAAAACCTCGAGAAAGTGTTGAAAAACCTGGCGCCCGTAGTCGATAAAAATGTGCTGGTAGGTACCGAAACCGCCGATGATGCTGCGGTTTACCTGCTTCGCGACGACCTGGCGGTGGTGCAGACGCTCGATTTTTTTACTCCCATTGTTGACGATCCGTACCAGTTTGGTGCGGTAGCTGCTGCCAATGCACTGAGCGATATTTATGCCATGGGGGCACATCCTATTTTTGCTTTGAATATTGTGGGTTTTCCCGAAGACTCTTTGCCGATGGAAGTGTTGGAACTGATTCTGAAAGGCGCACAGGACAAAGCTGCCGAAGCCGGAATTCCGGTGCTGGGCGGGCACACAGTTGAAGATCCCGAACCCAAATTCGGGATGGTTATTACCGGAACCATCCACCCCGACAAGATTATTAGAAATTCGGGCGCTTTACCCGGAGATAAACTCATCCTTACAAAACCTCTCGGAACCGGAATCCTTTCTACTGCGATTAAACGTGGAATGGTGGAAGACGATTTGCGCGATAGTGTGACGGCTCAGATGGCTCAACTGAATAAAACCGCAGCTATTTTAATGCAGAAATACTCTGTTCATGCCTGCACCGATGTAACGGGTTTTGGATTAATGGGACACCTGAAGGAAATGACCGCAGGTTCGGCCTGCAATGCAACGGTTTTTTATGAAAAAGTTCCTTTTCTTCCCGAAGTTAAAAACCTGGCAGTTGCCGGGGTTATCCCGGGTGGATCGTATAACAACCACGAATTTGTGGCCGATTTTGTGGAGTTTGGAAAATTACCGCGAACCGATCAGCTTCTTCTTTGCGATGCCCAAACCTCGGGTGGCTTGCTGATTGCATTGCCTGCTGAAGAAGCCGGTCAATTCTTATCTGACCTGGGTTCAGCCGGAATCCGGGCGGCCTGCATGATTGGGGAGTTCACAGGCAAAGGAAAAGGTATCATTCACATTTCCTAATCGATCTTCAGATTTGTTGCACCCCGTTAATGAACAAATGATCAAATAATGTTTCTGAAAACAATTCAGCCTGAACGGTGTTTTTATAGGGCAAATATTACCTTTGCATCGTTTTTATTCAGAATTAAATTTTATAAAAGTTCTAAAATGGCAGAGTTACCAAGAAAATTAATTGTTCCGAAGAACATAACTGATGCCCTGAGAACCGTGAAGTACCCGGGAAGTGAAGAAGACATCGTTTCTTTGGACATGCCACAGGAGATCCGCATTGCGGGTAAACGGGTTACTTTTTCGTTGGTTTTTCAGAAAAGCAACGATCCAAATATCGAAAGCCTGGTGTTGGACTGCGAAAAAGCGATCAAAGCCTGGGTGGGCGAAGAAGTGGAGATTGAAGACAACATTTCGGTGAAATACATTCACGATATGGAGCGCCCGGTGCTTCCGAATGTAAAAAACATTATTGCAGTGGCTTCGGGCAAAGGTGGCGTGGGTAAATCAACTGTTGCGGTGAACCTGGCGGTTGCGCTGGCTAAATCGGGCGCGAAAGTAGGTTTGCTCGATGCCGATATTTTTGGCCCTTCGATTCCAAAAATGTTTGGGGTGGAAGGCGAGCGTCCGAGCGGCGTAAAAATTGACAAACGCGAGATGATTAATCCGCTTGAAAAATACGGGGTGAAATTTCTTTCGGTTGGATTTTTTGTAGATGCCGAAAGTGCCATGATCTGGCGAGGCCCGGTAGCTTCGAATGCGCTAAAACAATTAATTACTGAAGGAAACTGGGGAGAGCTCGACTATCTTTTGATTGATCTTCCTCCCGGGACCAGCGATATTCATCTTACACTGGTACAATCAGTTCCGGTAACCGGAGCAGTAATTGTAACCACTCCGCAGGACGTAGCTCTGGCCGATGTAGTTCGCGGAACAAGCATGTTTCAAAGTAAATCAATCAATGTTCCGGTGCTCGGGTTGATCGAAAATATGGCCTGGTTTACCCCTGCCGAGCTGCCCGAAAACAAATACTACATTTTTGGAAAAGACGGCGGTAAAAAACTCGCAGAAAAACTAGGCCTGAATTTCCTTGGCGAAATCCCGATTGTGCAAAGTATTCGCGAAGGCGGCGACAATGGTACCCCGGTGGCTATCGATTCGGATTCGGTAACAGGCGCTGCCTTTGCCGGAATTGCTGGGGCTGTTCAGCATCGTACACATTTACGCAACATACAACTGGCGCCGACCAAAAAAGTAAAAATCGAAAGAAAATAGGCCTTTCTTTTAAAAATATCGGATAGGAAAACGAATTAAGGGGAAATTTGTAAAAAGCGCAGGTTTCCTCTTTTTACACCAAAATGGTGGTGCAAAACTTTTTAACACAACACTAAACAAAACTCTTGATACATTAAATCCTGCCCGCAATCAAAAATTCTTATTTTTGCAGCTTCCGAAACGCGAATAATTCGGTGTAAATTGCAATATTCCGGTGTTTCGTGAGTTTATTCATAGAGTAATGAAAATACCTGTTTGAAGAGACTTTTTTTACATACCATATTCATACTTTTTTTGGTCGCGGTTTTCTCGGGTTGTTCTACCGAGAAAAACACCAGAGTTACCCGGACTTTTCACAATGTTACATCGAAATACAACATCTATTTCAATGCGAATGAAAGTGTAAAAGCTGGTTTACTGGCTGTTGATGAGCGCATCGAAGATGATTTTACAAGGGTTCTTCCAATTTACAAGGAAAGCGATCCCGCAGTTGTTCGTCTGGTTAAATCCGACATGGATTATGCTGTGGTTAAGTGTTCGAAGTTGGTCGAGATACACTCTATCACCAAAAAACCCAAAAGGAAAAAAGGTGGGGGTTCGCGAAAATACCAGGAATTTGCCAGTCAAGAGGAATTCAACAAATACATCGACGACAGTTACCTGTTAATGGGGAAGGCATATCTATATCAACAAAATTACTTTGCCGCTATCGATCATCTATCGTACGTGGTACGCAAATACCCCAAAGAAGAAACAGCCGATGAAGCACAGATTTTCCTGATCAGGGCGTACACCGAACTCGAACGTTTTATTGAAGCCAATGAAGTAATCCAGGCAATTCAGTCTTACGAAAAGTTCCCAAAGAAATTTGAACGCGACCTCGCGCTGGCAACAGCCAACTATTACACAAAACAGAAAGAATATACCGATGCGATTCGCATGCTCGATATTGCCATTAAAAAAACTTTCCGGAAAAGGGACAAGGCGCGTTACCAATATATCATTGCACAATTGTACCAGGAACTCGGACAGAATGCACAGGCTTCGGAAGCTTTTCGTGCGGTTATTAAAATGAACCCCAATTATACGATGGCTTTCAACGCCCGTATAAATTCGGCCGGTGTTTTTTCGGGTGAAGGTAACACCGAAGACCTGAAGAAGGAACTGAATAAAATGCTCCGGGATAAAAAGAACGCAGATTTCAGAGACCAGATTTACTATGCATTGGGGAACGTTCATTTCCGCGAAGGTAGCCGCGATTTGGCGGAAGAAGACTACAAGATGTCGGTGGCTACCAGTTTTAACAACCAGTACCAACGTGCACTTTCTGCAATTACACTGGCCAACCTGTTTTACGAAGATCTGAATTACCGGGGATCGCAGTCGTACTACGACAGTGCCATGATTATTATCGACGAAAATTATCCTGATTTTAAGAACGTGGAAGCACGTTACCGTAACCTTACCAACTTGGTAGATAACCTTCTGATGGTAGAAAGACAAGACAGTTTGCAGAAAATTGCTTTAATGCCCGAAGCCCAGCGCGAAGCCCTGATTACACAAATGATGGAAGCGGAACAGGAGCGTCAGCGAAACATGGAAAACCTGGCAACACAAGGTGCCAGCGACCAGGGTTACTATCGTTCGAACCGCTACCGCATGGGAATGGGAAGTTCAGGTGGCGGAGGGTGGTACTTTTATAACCCGCAAACTGTTTCGTATGGCCGGGTAACTTTCCAGCAGCAGTGGGGCCGACGACCACTCGAAGACGACTGGCGGCGCTCGAATAAAAATACTGTAATGACTGGCGAGGACGAAGAAATGGCAGAAGATGTGGAACCCGAAGAACAAAGGGTAGAAGACCCACTGAAAAGAGAATTTTATACCCAGGACCTGCCGCTCACCGATTCGTTGATGGCGATCTCGCACGAGCGCATCCGCGACGCTTTGTACAATGCCGGTAAAATATTCAAATCAGAGTTTGAAGATTATCCGCGTTCGGCGCAGTCGTTCGAAGAACTCAACCGCAGATATCCAACCAACATATATCTGCTTTCGGCATATTTCGATCTTTACGATTTGTATGAACTAATGGGCGACAAGGAAAAATCGAATTTCTACCGTAACCTGATCGTCAGTAATTTCCCCGAAAGTAAGTACGCCCAATACCTTCTTAATCCGAATTTCTTCGTTGAAATGGAAGCACGCACCGACAGCCTCAACCGGATGTACCAGGAAACCTTCAGAAACTACAAACAGGGGAATTACAGGAATGTGCTTACGCTTACTTCCGACATGAAAAGCATGAAACCGGATTCGGTGATTATTCCGAAGATCGATTTTATGCAAATGGTAGCCGAAGGAACCCAAACCGATGTCCATCATTTTGAAAATTTGCTGAAAGGCTATCTCGAAAAATATCCCCAAAAAGAACCTTCGCCACTGGCCAAGGAAATTCTGACACTTATCCAGGACAGTACCCTGGCCGATTACCAGAAACTGGTAGAAATGGGGTACATCAGCGAAGAGATACAGAATGAAGAATTGTTAGACGACAACACTGCCAACGACGAATTTGGCGGGAAGTTTACTTACGACGAAGACTTGCTCCATTATTTTGTAATTGCCTACCCGCGCGAAGACGAAAATAAAATCGACCTTAACCGGCTGAAGTTTGATATCGCCAACTACAACATCGATCATTACACCAAGGTAGATTACGATATTGAAACCGATAACCTTGATGAAAATGTTGCTTTTGTTGTGGTCCGCTCGATGACAAACAAGGAAAATGCACTGATCTATCATGGAGCGATCATCCGTAAAGCGGCCGTGTTCCAGGCCTTAAAAGGAATTGATTACATGAATTTTGTGATTTCGTCGACCAACTACCGAACCGTGAAATCGGAGAAATCAACAGCCGACTACCTGAAGTTTTTTGTTAAGAATTACAGCCGCTTTATCCGTTCGAACTTTACCGACGAAGGCCCTGATATTTCGCCCGAAGAATTGATGGCGCGTGCCGCAGCTGAAGACAATGCACTAAAAGAGCGCGGCTCGTTTGTGTCGGTCACTACTGTAGCTGCAGGCCCGTTTAATGCAAAAGTGGACACCACCCAGAATTTTGTACTGGCAGTTAAAGACAAGGGAATGCCGCTGCGGCAGTTGCTTAATCTCTTTAGTGATTTCAACCGCCAGAATTTCAGAGCCTGGAATCTTGCACTTCAGTTAAAACAAACCAACGAGTACCAGTTGATGATTATACAGGGAATTCCAACACTGAATGAATCGATGTCGTACTTCCGACGGGTGGTAACCAGCCGGAATCTCTTCGAACCGCTTGGACAGGCAACTTACCGAAATTTCCTGATCACGAACGAAAACCTGCAAACCCTGATCGACGAAAACAAAGTGGAAGATTATTTAAACTTCTTCCGTAGCAATTACATCCAGCGCCGGACCGACCAGGAAAGTACTGGAAGTACCGGAATAACCAAACCTGCTACTCAGGCAGCAGAAACCACCGCTGCCGGAACCGCTATTTCGGCATCAGAATATTCGGGTGTGTACAATACCAATGTGGAAGGCGCACATAAAGTAGTATTTGTAATACCTGCCACCGGAATCAATAAAGTTGCATTTATTAGCGGGTTACAACGCTACAACGATACTAATTTTGGCGGCTCGGGATTTACCATCTCGGAACAACCGCTTGATGAGTTTCGTTTAATGGTAATCGTTAACGGGATTACGGACAAGGCAACGGCGCAGTTGTATTTTAGCAATGTGGTTCGCAGCCGCGATTTATTTACTCCGCTTGGCAATGCCGAATACCGCAACTTCCTGGTATCGAACGAAAACTTCGACATTTTCCTTGAGCAAAAGAACATTGTCGGCTACATGGATTTCTACAAGAAAGTGTATCTGGGGAACTAGTTAAGAGGGTTTAGTTTCAAGCTATGTGTTTGATGTAATTTTCATGCAAAAACAAGCTTGCAGCTCGTGTCCCACAACACATATTGTGGTTAAACTTTGTTAACAGCATACTACATCGGCACTTTTTTTGTTTTTATCTTAGCTGACGAAAACAACATCAAGTATAACAACGGGTTCCGACTAAACGGAACGAATAACCACAGAAAACAAGTAAAAGAAACACATGAAATGAGCATGATAAATTTAACACCAATCGGAATGTATATTTTCCTTTCATGCGAATTCCATACGGCATTAAAAAACAGATTATTTACGTATGAATAAACCACGAATACTTTGGACCGACGACGAGATTGATTTACTACGCGCACATATCCTGTTCCTTCAGGAAAAAGGGTACGAGGTGGAAACCGCAAACAACGGTCTCGATGCAGTAGAGAAAGTCTCCGACTCGTATTACGACATTATTTTTCTCGACGAAAACATGCCTGGAATCACCGGGCTCGAAACATTGACACGTATTAAGGCGATTGCGCCCAATGTGCCGGTGGTACTCATTACCAAAAGCGAAGAAGAGAACATTATGGATGAGGCGGTGGGCGCAAAAATTGCCGACTACCTGATTAAACCGGTGAACCCAAAACAAATTCTGCTTACACTGAAAAAGAACATCGATCAGAAAAGATTGGTGACCCAGCAAACTACCTCGAAATACCAAATGCAGTTTGCACAAATAGGGATGCAAATCAACGACCGGATGAGTTTCGACGAGTGGAAGGAGATATATAAAAAACTGGTTTACTGGGAAATAGAACTAAGCGAATCAGAAGATTCGGCAATGGACGAAGTTTTGGCGATGCAAAAAGACGACGCCAACAAAACCTTTTTTCGATACATAAAGGATAATTACGTGGATTGGTTCAACAAGGAACTTGGCGAACGTCCAATGTTTTCGACCGATATTTTCAAACACGTGGTTTTTCCACTTTTAGATCAGAAAAAAAAGACACTGGTTCTGATCATAGACAACCTGCGTTACGACCAGTGGCGGATTTTCAGCCCGGTAATCAATGAATATTTCCGCACCCAAACCGAAGACCTTTATTGCAGCATACTTCCTACCGCTACCATGTATGCACGTAACGCTATGTTTGCAGGTTTAATGCCTTCTGAAATCGAAAAAGTGTACCCCGATCTTTGGGAGCACGACGACAACGAAGGGCATAAAAACAAGTACGAGGAAGTTTTGCTCCAAAAACAAATGGCGCGTTATGCACGCAAGGAAAGTATGTTTTTCGAAAAAGCTGCAGGTATTCGCAAAGAACGCTGGGTAGCCGATAGCCTGAAAAACATTTTGGCTAACGACCTTTCGGTATTGGTGGTGAACTTTGTAGATATGATCTCGCATGCCCGTACCGAAATGGACATGATCCGCGAACTGGCCAACAACGAGAAAGCCTATCGTTCGCTTACGCTTAGCTGGTTTAAAAACTCGGCGCTGCTCGACATGTTAAAATCGATGGCAGAACACGATGTACGCGTGATAGTAACCACCGACCACGGCGCCATCCGCGTTAACAATGCTGTAAAAGTAATTGGCGACCGCGAAACCAATACCAACCTGCGTTACAAATTGGGTAGAAACCTGAATTTCAAATCGAAAAATGTATTTGAGGTTCGCGACCCGCGAAAGATCTACCTGCCTTCGCGAAATGTAAGTACCAGTTATATTTTTGCCACGGGAACTGATTTTTTTGCTTATCCGAATAATTATAATTACTACGCAAATTATTACAAAGATACCTTCCAGCACGGTGGTATTTCGATGGAAGAAATGATAATTCCACTAATTACTTTGATCCCCAAAAAATAGGAATGTCCTCATCATGAACTTGTTTCAGGATCTTTTCATCAAATCCTGGATCAAGTTTGGATTAGGGTTCTAAATTGTTCTGGAACTGCGTTTTACCACAAACGCTCCTTTTTGTGCACCTACTTTTTCACCGATTACGTGACATTTGATCATCAAAAGATAGAACAATCGTGGATCGTTTTCATCCATCAATCCTTCAAAATTTCCCATACCTTTCGAAATAATCAGGTCGGACGAATTGTAAATGGCTTTGAATTCCGAACTCACACGATGAAGTAAAGTCGATGGTGCGTCGTCGCCGTTGGAAATAAGCGTGGCCACCTGTGGAATGCCCACCCCGTTGGCTTCTTTTATAGTGACGTCGTTCAGCACGGCGCTATTTCGTACGGCGAAAGTCACATTTGGATGATGAATCGTTTCGAGGAAAAGTTTGTCGAGCACTACTTCGCCACAGTTATCGCCAAGGTAAAGAATGCTTTTTGCGTTTTTAATGGCTTCCTGCAACTGCAACGAATCGTCGATCGCAAAGTTGCTGGTCATAACGTATTCAATGGTTTCCCAGATGTCGAAATCGTGACCCGGGCCAAAATCGATAATGTTACCTGCAATGGCCAGCCGTAGTGCAGTGTCGAAAGGGTTTTTTGAAACCTCAACCATGCGTTGAAACTCGTGGTAGCGTTCGAGCATTTCGTGGTTGCTCTCGTCTTTTTCCTTCTGGTAAGGATCGGCTACTTTCGAGTTCTGCTTTAGTTGTTCGATAATATTTCGGGTGATTTCGGGTGAGTAACTGTTCTCGAGGTCGATTGCCGAAATATCCTTCATGATCGAGCTCACCAGGTGGTTGCGCTTTTTGTTGGCTACCCCGTATTTATCCATTCGTTTTTGCAGGGCTTTAACCTGGCAAATCAAGCATTCGTAGTTCATGGTGCGAAGATAGTTAGAAGTTGGAATTTGGAAGCTGGGAGTGTATAGAAATGAAAAGGCATTAACACAAACTTTGGGAATGAGCGAAGATTTTTAAGTGCCAGGATTTTCCATTCTTTTACCCGGTAATTTTTGGTGTATTTCGTTAATTCGTCGAACAAATTCGACAAAATAGCGTTAATTCATCGAACAAATTCGACAAAATGACGTGAATTCATCGAACAAGTATGTATATTTGTTGAAAACTTGCTGAAAATGATACCTCGTACCATTAATAATCAAATCATTGACAGGCTGGATAATTCAGACAAAATAATTGTATTGTACGGAGCCCGCCAGGTCGGTAAAACAACCTTGATAAATTCAATTCTCGAAAACAGAAAAGAGAAAATTTTAAGTATTAATGCCGATGAACTTAAATACCGCGAAGTGCTCTCGAGCGCCGATCTTTACCAGTTGAAACGCTTGGTTTCAGGGTACAATTTGTTGTTTATAGATGAGGCACAACGTGTCTCAAACATTGGACTTAATCTGAAAATACTCCATGACAGCCTTCCTGAACTCAAAATAATTGCTACCGGATCTTCTTTTGAACTCGCAAATAAAATCAGCGAACCATTAACCGGCCGGATTTGGACTTATATCCTTTTCCCAATTTCGGTGCTGGAATGGGGTAACCTCTTGAATCCGTTTGAAATAGATGAACGGCTTAACGAATTTCTGACTTTCGGAATGTACCCCGAGGTTTTTAGCTACGAAAATGAACTCGACAAGAAGGATTATTTGCGCGAGTTAGTTCAATCGTTTTTATACAAAGACTTGCTTGAACTCAGTCAGATCAAAAACTCCGGAAAGATATTTGATCTGCTTAGGTTGTTGGCGCATCAAATTGGTTCGCCGGTATCGTACAACGAACTGGGTCAGAAACTTGGCTTAAGTACTGATACCGTTATTTCGTATATCGATTTGCTTGAAAAGGTATTTGTGATTTACCGGATGCCTGGTTTCAGCAAGAACCTGAGAAAGGAAATTACCAAAAACAAGAAGATATATTTTTACGACACAGGCGTTAGAAACGCCATTTTGGAAGATTTCACCTTGCCTGCCAAAAGACCGGATATTGGTCATCTTTGGGAAAATTTCATCATTTCAGAACGAATCAAACGAAATAATTACCTGCGTGCGCATCTGAATCCATTCTTCTGGAGAACCTATACAGGGGCAGAACTCGATTATGTGGAACAGGGAGCAGGCAAACTTTCGGGATTCGAAATCAAATGGGGAGATAAGATTAGTAAAGCGCCAAAATCATGGGTTCAGAACTATCCGGGGTCAGACTTTAAAACGGTTAATGGAAAAAATTTTCAAGATTTTGTTCAGTAAAACTACTGCCCCTTCTTCATTTGTGTATATAGCTTGTTCGCGAAAATAAAATCGTCGAGTTTTTGGCAGCCTGAGTTTAGGATTTCGTGTTTGGTGCCTTCCCATTCTTTTTCGCCTTTTGAAATAAACAACACCGACTCGCCAATCTCGATCACCGAATTCATGTCGTGGGTGTTGATGATGGTGGTCATTTGGAATTCTTTGGTAAGTGCCTGTATCAGCTGATCGATCACAGTGGCAGTTTCGGGGTCAAGGCCTGAGTTGGGTTCGTCACAAAACAGGTATTTCGGGTTCAGTGCAATCGCGCGGGCAATGGCCACACGTTTCTGCATCCCGCCACTAATTTCGCTGGGCGAAAGTTTGAAAGCTATTTTTTCAATGTTTACATGGTCGAGACAAAACTCCACACGCTTTTGTTTTTCGATGTTGCTCATGGTTGTAAACATGTCGAGTGGGAAACGCACATTGCCTTCCACCGAAACACTGTCGAAAAGCGCCCCTCCCTGGAACACCATCCCGATTTCGCGCCGCAGTATCTTACGTTCCTTTTCTCCCATAAGAACCAAATTACGGTTGTCAAACCAGATTTCTCCTTTGTCGATTTCAAACAGGCCAAGGATCGATTTTAGTAAAACCGTTTTACCTGAGCCACTTCGCCCGATGATCAGGTTGGTTTTTCCAGGCTCGAAGGTGGTCGAAATATTTTTCAATACGGGATTGCCGTCGAACGCTTTATATAGATTTTTTACGGTGATCATGTTAGCAGCAATCGGGTTAATATTAAGTCGAAGAAAAGGATCAGAATGTTGGTATTTACCACAGCTTTGGTACTGGCTTTGCCAACTTCAAGGGCGCCACCCTGTACATAGTACCCAAAATAGGCCGGCACCGACGACACCAAAAATCCAAAAAACAGGCATTTGATGATCGAAAAGAAAACATAGTAGGGATGAAACAGCCACTGGATGCCTTCGATATAATCGGGTGCGCTAATCACATTTACAAGCGGCCCGGTAATCAGCCCTCCAAGTAATCCAAAAAATACGCTCAGGATATACAAAAACGGAAAGATCAGAACAACCGCAACAATTTTAGGCAGTATGAGGTAGCTTGCCGAATTCACCCCCATAATTTCAAGTGAATCGATCTGCTCGGTTACACGCATGGTCCCAATTTCGGAAGTAATGTTCGAACCTACTTTTCCTGCCATAATAAGTGCCAGTATGGTAGATGAAAATTCGAGAAGTAATGTGTCGCGGGTTCCTAGTCCCACCAATCCGTTCGGATACAAAGGATTTTCCATGGCATTTGCAAACTGGATGGTCATAATTCCACCGATAAAAATGGAAATAATCAAAACAATCCAAACCGAGTTTACTCCCAGGTTATCGATCTCGAGAAACAACTGACGAATGTAAATCTTATGTTTCTCGGGACGTGCAAACACCCGCTTGAGCATTAGAAAATATCTTCCTATATGAAAAAAGAATCCCATTTTCCTGTTTTACATTGTCAGTTCGGATAAAATTACAACTTAAAAAATGGATACAAAATATTTAACTCTCCGATTCGGATACAAAGAAGACAAATTTAATGACTTGCAGCTCGGATTCTTTTTTAAAAAGGATATATTTGATAGAAGATACATACCGATTTCTGCGAGATGCTTTTGTTAGAACTATTCGGCAAATGAGCCAATGCAATCTCCGGAAACTAACAGCTTACAGATGAACAAAACCTATTGTGTGATAATGGCAGGTGGTGTCGGTAGCCGGTTTTGGCCACTTAGCCGCGCAGCCAGGCCCAAACAATTTCTGGATATACTGGGCACCGGAAAGACTTTTCTGCAACAAACCTACGAGCGCTTTTTAAAAGTTACCCCTACCGAAAATTTCATTGTTGTCACTAACATAAAATACAAGGAACTGGTATTGGAGCAGTTGCCTGAGCTAAAAGAAGAACAGGTTTTACTCGAACCGCTTCGCCGAAATACAGCGCCTTGTTTAGCTTATGCTTTGCAAAAAATAAAACTGAAAGATCCGGAGGCTAAACTGATTGTCACTCCTTCAGATCACCTGATCCTTGACCGCGAAGAATTTATAAATCAACTAGAAAACGGGCTCAATTTTCTCGATTCGATTGAAGCGCTTATTACCCTCGGAATAAAACCCGACCGGCCTGAAACGATGTATGGTTACATCCAGATTAAAAACCGAAAGGAATTTCACAACCTTGACAACCTGTTTAAGGTGAAGACTTTTACCGAGAAACCCGATATGGAAATGGCAAAGATTTTTATCGAAACAGGCGAATTTTACTGGAACTCTGGTATTTTCATTTCCACTGTCGCTCATTTTATGGAAGCTTTCGATAAGTACCTGCCTGAAATGGCACAAGCTTTCAGAAATGGCGAACATTTACTAAATACCAGTAGCGAAGTAGCCTTTATCAAGAAAACCTATTCGGAGTGCCAGGCCATTTCGATCGATTACGGAATAATGGAAAAAGCCACCAACGTATATGTGCTTACAGCCGAATTTGGTTGGGCTGACCTCGGTAGCTGGAGCTCGTTGTACGATAAAAGCGGGAAGGATAAAAATGGAAATGCAGTGAGTGGAGACAATGCACTCGTGTACGACGCGAAAAATTGCATTGTGGATATTTCGGATGAAAAGGTAGCCGTTATCCAGGGGCTGGACGGATACATTATTGCCGAATCAAACGATGTGTTAATGGTATGTCGCCGAGAAGACGAAGACCAAATCAAGAAATTTGTAACCGATGTGCGGATTAAAAAAGGCGATTCGCTGGTGTAAAAACTTTTAAACGCACCATCCTGTATGTTTCAGAAACTTTCCTTTGGAACATGGCTTCAATTGGTTGAAGCAATTTCTGATCGACAATATTAAACAGGCTTGTAAAAAAGAACGACTCATTAATCCGGTCGCTCTTTTACTATTAAAACAATTGTATTTTATTAGTACCGTAGGACTTGATGAAGATATGGTTCGAAGGTATGTCCGTCATCAGGAAAAAGAAGAACGTAAAAGGAATCAGCGTTAATGTTTTCGGTAGTGTCGTTGAAAATACGCTGACGTTTCTTTTCACAAAGCCGGGTACGTTTTTTTTAGTTCCTGTTCGGGATGCTTGTGGAAGAATTTTAAAAAATAGGCAATCCGCCCGCGGTAAAAAAACATGTTATCGATGGCAATTCCATTGTCAGGGTTTCTTAATTCGAGTTGTAATCCGTCGTTTACGTAAAAATCGATTACCTGCGAAACAAGGTCCCCTTTATCTTAAAAATATTGATAAAGTGTTTTCTTGGAAATGCTAAATTCGGTAGCACCCGCATCCATGGTAATATTTTGGATGCCGTGCCCGAGGTACATTTGGCCAACGTTTTTTATGATGGACAGTTTCTTTTCTTCCATGGCGAAAAAGTAATCTTTCTGAACACCGGAAGCTATTTCGGCGCTTAACGTTTACCCAAGGTTAACTCAACAAACAGGCAGTGTAAAGGTTTTCTTTATAACGTAACAAATGCACGATGAAACTATGGGAACTCATTCAGTTTCCAAGAATAATATCGGCGAATGGCGAAAATTTACCTACTGCCGGGTTAAAATGCTCTGTGGAAGCCGGGCGTAAAACGATAGCTAACTGTATAATTTACAGTTTATTTTCAATCAGAATGCTGGCCAGATGAAGATCTTCGGGGTAAGTGATCTTGATATTTTCGCGGTTTCCGGCAACAATATGAATTGTATTGCCCAGGTTTTCAAGCACCGAAGCATCATCAGTAAATAGTTGGGAATAAGTTTGGCGGTAGGCCGCTTTGATTTCTTTTGTATTAAAGGTTTGAGGTGTTTGAACGAGATAGTAATTAGAGCGGTCAACCGCCTGGTTACGGGTTTCATCTACGAAGCGGAGTGATTCGGAAACCGGGACTACGGGTAAAGCGTTTCCTTTGCGGATGGTGGTGTCGAGGCAGTTTTGCAGTGTTTGTCCTGAAACCAGCGGACGCACTCCGTCATGAATAAAAACAATGCCTTCGTCGGGAAGCAGTGCGAGGCCATTTTTAACCGACTCGAAACGCGTTATTCCACCATTTGCCAGGCGATGTGTTATTAAAAAATCGAATTTTGCGCAAAGATCTTTCCAGCGTTCATGTTCGTCCGCCGGAAGAACCAAAATAAATTCAATACTTGAATCGAAACGATGAAAGGCTTCAAAAGTATACATTAAAACAGGTCTTCCGGCCAATTCCAGAAATTGTTTTGGCGTGCTGCGGTTCATTCGGGTTCCGCTTCCGCCAGCCACAATAAGAGCAAACATTTTGGTCATTCAGCCTGTTTATTTAGTAATTTCCGGCAATAAAAATAGCTCAAATAAATTCGAGATGGAAAAGGTTATGCAATTTTTAAGCGAACTCTCAGAAAACAACAACCGTGAATGGTTTCAGCAAAATAAAACATGGTACGACGAAAGCCGCGAAAAGGTACTTTTTCTTACCGATGTCCTGATCAGCGAAATTGGCAAATTCGACGCCTCGGTCCGGGGGCTTCGCCCGCAGGATTGCATGTTCCGTATTTTTCGCGATGTCAGGTTCTCGAACGATAAACGCCCGTATAAAACCAACTTTGGCAGTTTTATTTGTAAAGGTGGTCGTAAAAGCATGAATCCGGGTTATTATTTTCATCTCGAACCAAGTGGTTGTTTTGTGGCGGGAGGAATTTTTATGCCACCGGCTGAGCCGCTGCGTGCAGTTCGTTCGTATCTGGCCGGTCATGCTGAAGAGTTTATGGAAATTACCACTGGCCCTGATTTTAAAGCGTCGTTTCCCGAAATGTATGACGACCGGTTAAAAACAGCCCCCAAAGGTTTTCCGAAGGATCACGAACACATCGACCTGCTGAAATATAAATCGTTTATATTTTCGCAAAACTATAACGACAAACAAGTGAAGAGCAAAAATTATGTGGAAAATATGGTGAATGCTTTTCGTTTGGTCTCGCCGGTAACCCAGTTTCTATACCAGGCGCTCGGTTAGATTTATTTCAAATAAGGCAGATTTTGAGACGAATAGGGTTACTTTTCATGTTTTCAAGGAATATAAATGTATAAACCCTTATTTTTTATCTTCCCGATTTCAATGAAATGCCCCGGATGTTCTTTCCGGGGTTTTTTTTGTTTTAGCCGGACCATTTATTTATCAAATAAATGGTTTGTTTAAATCCTGGTTTTCGAATGCTATCAACAATACTGTTTATTAAGTACAGCATATCAGGCTTTTGAGTTGTTGAACACTTTTAATTCTTAGCAGAAGAAGTCCGAAAGGAAAAGATTATTTTTACCTCCTGTATAACCAAAAAAAAATTCTGTTATGAAGAAAATTCTACTGTTATTTTCAATTTTTGCAATGGTAGTTTCGGCAAATGCCCAGAACATTCAATTGCATTACGATCTCGGAAAAGATCGCAAGTTTTTTACTACCACTGTTGAAATGTTCAAACCCGACAAATACGGTTCAACCTTTTTCTTTATTGATATGGATTACAGCTCGGATGCCCGTAATGTTGACAACGGCATTTCGCTGGCTTACTGGGAAATTGCCCGGGCATTTAAGTGGAACGAGAATCAGAAGATTATGCCACGTGTTGAATACAACGGTGGGGTTTTTAAACTCGATGGCGAAGATGCTCCCTGGATTGCAATCGAAAATTGCTGGCTGGCCGGGGTGGAACGCACCTGGGCATCGGCTGATTTTTCTAAAATCCTGACACTTCAGGCTAATTACAAATACATTAAGGGCAAGGAAGATGCGTCGTTCCAGTTAACGGCAGTGTGGACAGTTAATTTCCTAAAAAACAAAATGTCGTTCCTGGGTTTTGCCGATTTCTGGAAAGAGGAAATGTTTTGGGGAACCAACTATCGATTTTTGGCCGAACCTCAGGTCTGGTATAATTTCAACCCGCATTTTTCTGTAGGTAGCGAAATTGAACTTGGGAATAATTTCATTGGGAAAGAGTTCAACATTTGTCCAACTATTGCTGTTAAAGCCACTTTCTAAATCTATAAAAACAAATTTATGATCGACAAATATTTTAGTATAAGCGAACGGGGCTCGTCGTTCAAAAAGGAAATTATTGGCGGCGCCACTACTTTCCTTACGATGGCCTACATCATTTTTGTAAACCCCAATGTTCTGGGCGATGCGGGAATGGATAAAAATGCACTGATTACGGTTACCATTCTGGCTTCAGTAATTGGTACCATTCTGGCAGGTGTTTGGGCAAAAGTACCTTACGCCATGGCTCCCGGTATGGGACTGAATGCCTTTTTTACGTACACACTTGTTTTGGGCGCAGGGGTTGAATGGCAAACCGCATTGGGCGTGGTATTTATTTCCGGTGTAATATTTCTGGCTCTAACGGTCACCGGAATTAGAACAAAGATCATTCACACAATTCCTCTTGGCTTGCGTCTGGCAACCGGTGCAGGTATTGGTTTGTTTATCTCATTCATTGGCTTTAAAAATATGGGATTAGTAGTTGCCAACCCGGCGACCTTTGTTGGATTAGGCACATTTACACCTCCCTTAATTATTGGCTTGGCAGGTCTTATTATTACGGCTATTCTTGAAGTGAAGAAAGTGAGAGGCGGAATTTTCTATGGAATTATTTTAACAACTATAATTGCTTTGATTGTTGGAGAAGTAAAAGCGCCCGATACACTTGTATCGATGCCTCCGTCAATCAGTCCGCTTGCGTTAAAACTCAATATTGTTTCGGCTCTAAGTTTTGGGTTGATAGGGGCGATTTTCTCATTTATGTTCGTCGATCTGTTCGATTCGGTGGGAACAATTGTTGCCTGCTCGTATGAAGCTGGTTTCGTTGACAAAGACGGGAAAGTGGAACACGTGGACCGCATTCTGGAGGCCGACGCTGTGGCAACAGTTGCTGGTGCGTTGTTAGGAACAAGTACTACAACCACATATATCGAATCGGCATCGGGGATTGCGAATGGAGCCAAAACTGGGTTTGCGTCTGTAATTACGGCAGCGCTATTTTTGCTGGCACTGTTTTTTGCCCCACTGATCGGGATTGTTCCTGGTTATGCAACTGCTCCTGCGCTTGTCATTGTCGGGGTTTACATGTTCAAAAATATCAGGCAGATTAATTTTAGCGATTTTTCTGAATCCATCCCGGCCTTTCTGACTATTATTTTAATGCCTTTGACTTACAGTATTTCCATCGGTTTGTCATTCGGTTTTATATCGTATGTGATTTTGAAAACCGTTGCCGGCAAATTCAGTGAAATCTCGTGGCTGATGTGGATTATTGCTGCATTATCGGTTTTGAACCTGATTTTGGGAGTGTAGCTTGAAGAAAATATTTTGCGAAATAAAAGGAGGTACAGTATTGTACCTCTTTTTTATTAATTTTGGCGGCAATGAGGCATTCGCTCAGTTGGTTGGGTCCGTCAGCTGACGGACGGATAGGGTAGGGGTCGTTAGTTCAGTTGGTTTAGAACGCATGCTTGACAGGCATGAGGTCGGCAGTTCGAATCTGCCACGACCCACAAAAATTCCAAACATATGTATTATCCCTATTTTTTATTTTCCGAGAAATTCAACAAAATATATGTGGGATACTCTGGGATCTGTTAAAATATAAGAAGTTAAATTCTAAAAACAGGACAGGGTAGGTCCGTCAGCTGACGGATGGTTCGAATCCAGTATGCCTCACATTAGATAAGGATTAGTTCTTCGAAAGGAACTTATCCTTTTTCGTTTTAATGTGCCACATTTTCTGTTAAATTTAGTCCGTATTATCAATTAACTAAATCTAAATCATGAAATCCATTCAACGCCGCGAGTTTGTTAAAACTGCCTCCCTGGCAGGAGCTGCAACATTACTGGTTCCTAATCTTTCAAATGCAATGAGAGTAGCAGGGGATAGTTTGAAAGGAAAGAAAATACTTTATGTTTATGGAGGATGGCCGGCACACGAACCAAAAGAATCAGTGGACTTGTTTGTTCCCTGGTTAAAATCGGAAGGCGCAGAAGTGATAGTTTCGGATTCTCTGGATGCTTATCTCGATGAAAAACTGATGCAATCACTGGATCTGCTTATTCAGACCTGGACCATGGGACAGATCAGCAATGAGCAGGAAAAAGCTTTATTGAAAGCAGTAAACAGTGGAGTTGGACTTGCTGGTTGGCACGGTGGAACTGGCGATTCGTTCCGTAATAACACCGAATTCCAGTTTATGGTAGGTGGACAGTGGGTGGCTCACCCGGGCGGTGTTATCGACTACACGGTTCAGGTTACGGATAAAAACGATCCGGTTACAGCAGGTTTAAAAGACTTTGTGATGCATTCGGAACAGTATTACATGCACGTCGATCCCAATGTGAAGGTGCTGGCAACCACGTCTTTTACCGATGAAAATTCTTCGTGGATCGGGGGAAGTGTAATGCCGGTAGCCTGGAAAAAATACTATGGCAATGGCCGGGTTTTTTATTCCTCACTTGGCCACGTAATGACAGACTTTGAAGTACCTGAAGCTTTTGAAATAATTAAACGTGGAATTCGCTGGGCAGCGGAAAGTAAGTACCAGCCCAAAGAAAAATGGGTGAGCCCGGTGTATAAATAAAATGAATATTCTCTTAACCCAACTTGTTAAAAATGCCCACCAAAAACAAAAAAATGCACAAATTTCGGCTATTTTATTTTGTGACTACCTGATAATCTATTGCAATATTTTTGAAAACCGTTTGTAGTCCCCGAATACATTTATTTTATTCAATCCTCCTTTTGTATATTTAAGGTTTGACAAATTAGCGGATAAACTTCTTGCTTTAAATAAGTTAATTAAAAAAGGAACCCACTTTCGTGAATTCCTTTTATCTTTGGTTGACCCGCCAAGGCTCGAACTTGGACTCTTCTGAACCAAAATCAGACGTGTTGCCAATTACACCACGGGTCAGTCCTTTAATGTCCTTTTGCTAAGGACGGTGCAAAAGTAAAAAAAATATTTATTTCGCAACATCGATGCAAATTTTTTTGATGCAACCTTCATCTTCTTCACTCTCTTTTAATTCCTTCATTTAGCGTTAAAAAATCTTAGTCTCCAATCGTTCAGGCGATCTCCTTCAAATTGCCCACTTCCTGAAAATTCGCGGCGTAAATTAATCGAAAAGCTTATCTTTGTTTGAGTTCTAAAAATCGGATTATGCAATACACAAAGCAGATTAATGCCATTTTAGGGTGGATCGTATTTATAATTGCCGCAATAACTTATTTCATGACCCTTGAACCAACAGTAAGTTGGTGGGACTGTGGAGAATTTATCACCAGTTCGTTTAAACTCGAAGTGGGCCATCCGCCGGGAGCGCCAACATTTATGATCCTGGCCCGCGTTTTTACTTTGTTTGCACCCGATGCCGGTAAAGCGGCCGTAATGGTGAATTCGGTGTCGGCATTAGCCAGCGCCGGAACTATTATGATCTTGTACTGGACAATTGTCCATTTGGCACGAAAACTCTTTGATTCTGCAGAACTCAGCACCGGCGAACAACTCGCAATTTGGGGAAGTGGTTTGGTGGGGGCCCTGGGTTTTGCGTTTACCGACTCGTTCTGGTTTTCAGCTGTCGAAGGTGAGGTTTACGCGCTCTCTTCGTTTTTTACAGCGCTCGTTTTTTGGGCTATTCTGAAATGGGAGAATGTGGCTGACGAAAAGAATTCAAACCGCTGGCTCATCCTTATTTCCTATTTAATGGGACTGTCGATAGGCGTGCACCTGTTAAACCTGCTGGCTATTCCTGCCATTGCGTTGGTGTACTATTTCAAAAAATACGAATTCTCGTGGAAAGGAGTAATTACAGCGCTCGCTGCTTCAATGGGTATTTTGCTAGGCATCCAGTATGGAATTATCCCCGGCGTGCCTAAGATCGCATTTCTTTTCGACCGGATATTTGTAAATGGATTTGGCCTGCCTTTTAACTCGGGTATTTTGTTCCTGGTGGTGGCAGCAATTGCCGGTTCGGTGTGGGCCATCCGTTACACGCGCAGGCGAAACCTTGTAGTTTGGAATACTGCGATTACCATGGTAATGGTAATCCTAATCGGATATACATCTTTTGCACTCATTCTGATACGTGCATCAGCCAACCCACCAATGAACCAGAACCATCCCGACAATGCGTTTGCGCTGGTTCGTTATCTTAACCGATCACAATACGGTGACCGGCCACTGGTTTACGGACAATATTACAATGCTCCGCGAACCGGCTCAACCGACCTGACCGACCAATACAATAAAGTAGATGGCAAATATAAAGTTACGGGGACCATCGCCGGAAAAGCTACTTTCGACCCTAGTATGGAAACCGTTTTTCCACGTATGTACAGTGATAACGAGAATCACATTAGGGCCTATAAACAGTGGGGAAAAGTAAAAGGGACTCCGGTGAGGGTACGTGAACGGGGCGAAGTAAAAACCCTGCAAAAACCCACATTTGGCGAGAACCTGCGCTTCTTCTTTTCTTACCAGGTGGGTTATATGTACATGCGCTATTTTATGTGGAATTTTGTTGGAAGACAAAACGATATGCAAGGGAATGGCGAATTTAACAATGGTAACTGGATCAGTGGAATCGATTTTCTCGACAGGGCTAAAATCGGCCCAAAAGATGAACTGCCTGATTACCTGAAGAACGATCCAAGCCGGAATGTGTATTATTTTCTGCCGCTATTATTTGGGTTAACCGGAATGTTTTTTCAGTATAATCGGGGCAAAGTAGGTAAGGAAACTTTTTCGGTAACCCTGCTGTTATTTGTGCTAACCGGAATTGCCATTGTAGTTTATCTGAACCAAACTCCGTTTCAACCCCGCGAACGTGATTATGCTTATGCCGGTTCGTATTATGCTTTTGCCATTTGGATGGGACTGGGAGTTGTTGCGCTTTATTCAACGGTGAACAAAGTGTTGAAAGGGGCGCCCGGGGCAATAGCGGTAACCTTAATTTCACTGGTTTTGGTGCCTGGCATTCTTGCCTCGCAAAACTGGCACGACCACGACCGTTCGGGAAGATATATGACCCGCGATTATGCAAAAAATTACCTCGAATCGTGTGCGCCAAATGCCATTTTATTTACTTACGGCGATAACGATACTTTCCCGCTTTGGTATGTTCAGGAAGTGGAAGGTGTTCGACCGGATATCAGGATCATTAATATCGGCTACCTGGGTATGGACTGGTACATTTATCAGCAAACCATTGCAAGCAACAATGCCGCACCTGTCCCATTTTCGTTTACACGCGATAAATACTATATGGGGCGCATGGATGCGATTCTTTTCCAGGACAGGATAGAAGGCCCTGTTGAGCTGAGTGAAGCGATGGATTTCCTGGGAAGCGACGATGTTCGCACTAAAGTGAAGGTAAGCACTGGCGATATGCTGGATTTTCTTCCCTCACGCGATTTTCACATCACTGTGGATAAAAATAAGGTGCTCGAAACCGGAACTGTTAAACCGGAGGATGCCGATAAAATAGTGGACCGTGTAAATATGCACATTGGGAAAAGTGTGATTGGGAAAAGCGAAATGGCCGTATTGAATATGATTGCAGCCAATAACTGGGAACGCCCGATTTATATCGATCATAGTTTGCTTTACACCGGAAGCATCTACTTTCTTGATTACCTTCAGTTCGAAGGACTGGCCTATCGTTTGGTGCCGATCCGCACACCTCGTCAGGGAATGAATTATGGACGGATTGATGCCGACATTCTCCATGATAAGGTGATGAACAAATTTGTTTGGGGAAATGTAAACGATCCGAATATTCATATGGACGAATACAACCGCAAACAGATCAACATTATGCAAACGCGCTATATGTTTGCCCGTTTGTCCGAAGCATTAATTCAGGAAGGTAAAAAAGATGAGGCGATTAAAGTGATCGACCGCATGTTCGAACTTTTCCCGAACGATATCATCCCTTATACATTCGACTCTTTCCCGGCGGTTGAACAATATTACCGTGCAGGAGCAACAGAAAAAGCCAACGAAGTGGTTCGGATAATGGCAAAAAACAGCCTCGACATGATCAAATATTATATTTCGTTACCCGACGAATTTATGCCTGCGGTGGAGGAGGATCAAAATCGCCAGATGAACAGTTTGAGAAACCTGGTAATCATTACAAAAAATTTTAAGCAAGATGAACTGACACAGGAGATCGATGCTCAATTGCAGGAATTGATCGATAAATTATCGGCCTAGTTTTTTGTTTGGTTGATTTGCTGAAATAACTTTTTCGAGAGTTTCGACCCACGCGAGCGAATGCCCGGTGTTGGACCAAACTCGGTTTGCTGTTGGATAATTTCAAATAATTCAGGTTTCAGATCGGGTTCTTTCTCCGAAATATTATACAATACCTGCATGGCATGAACGCGATTAGCTACCGGTTCTTTTTGCGAAGTAAAAATGCCCAGACAGTAATCGACCAGGAAGCCCGAATGTTCTGGTTGAATTTCGTGAAAGCCAATCAGCCGTAAAAGGTGTCTTTTTTTCCCGTGGTGTGTTTCCGATTTAAGCCGATCGATTATTTCAGGGATATAAGGTTGGATCCAATCGGGGTGTTTCTCATAAATTTTATCGACAATGTAAAGTGCTCTCCAGCCATTGGGATGTTCGTTGTATAAAGCAAATTTCATAAATTCAGGTTCAAGCGAAGGCTCAGAGTTAAGTTGATAGAGCAGTAACTCAAAATAATCCCACGATTCAATCAATTTACTGAAGTCATTATTTGTCATCATTCCTGTTTCGAACAAAGATAGCCAGAAAGCAAAATAGGCAAATAATCTTTTTTATTTTAGAACATGATTGATGTAAGTTGTGCATTGATAATTCAAAATGGCAAGGTGTTGGTTGCACAAAACGGGCATGAATTTGTAATTCCTGTTTTGGGAGAAAATCTCATCACAATTTCTTCAAATACAGGAAAATTTTTTAACGTGCTGAACCTTCTTACCAGTGGTAGTAAAAATCTTAAAGTTGAAATAAACTCAAAATAAAGACGAACCGGAGTTATCCAAAGAGAATCAATTGTACCAGCTCGTTGCTAAAGAATTTGCCTGTTTAAATCTTATTTAAAATGTAATTAAAGATTAATGGGCAATTAAGATTCAGATAAAACTTGAATCTTTTATTTGCGACATAATTATAATGTTTATCACTACTGAACGACTAAAAAAATAAAAGTTGGGGTTACTCCCCGAAGGTT
>WOYV01000122.1:5488-49412 GCA_011620585.1 Draconibacterium sp. | reverse complement strand
ACAAGTTACCTATTTTCATGCTTGTTTGTGCTTTTTTTATCATGGGTGCTTCATAATCTTTTTTTTAAATTATAAAGAGTACTCCCGTTGTAGGGAGTACCTGTATTGTTAAGTATCGAACAGTCTTTATAGAAACTCACATTCCCCGATACTTACTAAATCTTCTTTACGGAATAAGCCAACATTCTCAAGATAAATTCTTGAAGTTTTGGTTCTTGTGTAGTAATCAGGTACCGGTAAATAACCATCTTCTTCATAATCGTAATAGATTAAATTACCGTCGTTATCATACGTCAGATCATAGTTACTGAACACATCCATTATTGTTTCGTCGTCCATAATAAATGTATCTGTCTGAGAAACAGAAGCAGACCACGTACCACCAATAGATAGTGCCCCATGTATAAGTGACCAGTCAAAATAACCATTGTAATATGCAACTCCGGTAATTGGTGAAGTTGTTATACTTATATTAAAACCAGGTTTAAGAATCTGACTATAACTATTATCAGACAATGATGTTAAGGTTTGTTTAGAAAACAAAATCATAGCAGTGGAGTCTGTTACTTCAAATCCACTTGTACTACAATAATTTACAGTATTTGTCTTGATCTCAAACCAGTAACTGTCATGTCTGTAAGTATTAACATCAGGGATTGGCTGATATTTATCCAGACTTGTAGTTGTGTATTCACTTAGGAAAACATAAACAAATGGAATAGATCCGGTTTCAGGACACAGGCACTCTTTCTGACAGCTGCCGAGTCCAATAATAAATGTTAAAAGGATTAAAAGTTTTTTCATATTAAGGTGTATTTGTTGCCGTTAAAGTAGAACTATTTTCTGGATTATTCAAGCTATCCTGTATGATTTTTGAATCGTTCAAAAACATGGAATCAATGCAAATATTTTCATCATCAAATACAAGATCATCAGTAGGATTACATGATGATACAATGATTATAGTTACTGTTGTGGTTTGATGCAAAATTCAGAAGATATTCAACTTCCGAAGAATGAGTAAAGAACCGTAAACGGTTGTGGTTTGATGCAAAATTCAGAAGATATTCAACCGGGCAATTATATTTAGCATTTTACCTGCCATCAGAATGCTTAATTGGTAGTGGCTGTGCTTTTTCCCGAATCACTTTTTCAGTATTATTTTTCTGTACGATATTGTTTTTTTGTCGTCAGTTACTTTCAAAAAGAAGATACCGTCAATGTTATTTCCGATGTCTAACATGTATTGACTGTTGTTTAGGTTTTCTTTTCTGAATATTGGTTGTCCTAACTCATTTATCACTTCAATTTCTTCAATAAAATTGTTTTTTAGGGTTATTGTAAAAATTTTCTGTGAAGGATTTGGAAATATAGCTAGATTATTCTCAATATCACTTATCTCTTCTACTCCTAATATAGGCGAACAAACCGCATTAGCGAGTAATAAATCAAACGAACCATCAGTAATGTCGTTGTTCCAGATTTCCCAATAGCAAACATTATTCGAAATGGCCAGGTTCAACGCTTCCGGCATTCCACCGGTTCCAAAATTTGATGGGTTTGTAACCCCACTGGCCGCCATTTGAATTCCGCTGAACGCATTCGAGTTGGCAGAATGCTGCAATATAGCATATTGCGAAGGATAAACGGAAGTATTGTTTTGTGTCCACCACCAGGCATTTGCACCGTAGCGGGAACCTAAATTCACAATAGCATAATTATATACCGAGTCCGCAACAGCGTCACTTGTGTTCACCGGATGGAAATCATTGGTTAAATAATGATTGGGAAATGCAGCATTATATACATCCATAATTTGAGTCCAGGAGTCAATTACCAGTTGATCAGTGTATCCAATCGAAGTATATGAAGGCGTTGGATTATATGGTATTTGCATCTCAAAACCATTTTGAGAAGAATTAGTGATATAAACCAATTGAATAGTCGTATCATTTTGGTATCTACTTCCAAGTTCAGAAATAAAATCAGTCCATTTGTCTAAAAAAACAGCATCCCATGGAATAGGCATAGTTCCTGAAAAAGGTAAACTATAACTAATCGAATTCGCTCCTAACCCATATAGCCATTGAGGCGTGTTGGGCCCACCTCCAACTGCGAGTGAAATTTTTTTCCCATACGATATGGCTGCAGTAATTTGATCATCAATTAGCGACCAGTTGTAAGTATCATCCACGGGTTCAATATCTTTCCAGACAACCCGAACTAATATTCCATTTACATAAGATTTTGAGGCTACTGCTGGGTCAACCGAACCATTTCCTATCCCTGTTGTTGGTGGGCAACTGCACCAAACGCCAGTTGGTGCTGGATAATTTGGTTGGGCAAAAATCAAATTTGTCGAACATAGAATTAATGTTCCAAGAATTATCTTTTTTATTGTTTGTATCATATTTTTAATTGTTTATTTCTTGGTTTTCGCAGCATTGCAGCAAACAGTCGTTGTGTTTTCCTGCCCGAACTGGCTTCGTTCAGGCGGGGATGCAATCAGAAGATATTCAGGCAGGGATAAAATACAAATAAAAAGGCCTGACAGTTTTGCCAGGCTTCAATATTCTGATAGCTGTACTAATCCAGGCTGTCTAAATATGCGTCGCGTTCTTTCAGGAATTCCGACAAACGCTCGATCGGATCGCGCGTAATGGCTACGCGTCCCGAACGGATAAACTGCATTACCTTGAATTGGTTCAGTTCTTCGAACAGGGCCTGTGTTTCTTCCTTGTGCCCGGTTCGTTCGATAACCACGTAATCTTTAGTGATTTCAAGTATCCGGGCGCTGTTACGACGTACAATCTTTTCGATAGCATCGCTTTCGTATATTGGTTCGATCGGGACCTTGTACAAGGCAATTTCCTGGGAAATCATTTCTTCGCTGGTATGATAGAAAGCCTTCATTACGTCAACCAGTTTCTCGAGTTGGCTCACCACTTTTTGTGTTTGAGCTTCGGTTTCGTGGATCACAATGGTGAATTTGTAAATACCGGGAATAGCCGATTCCGATACGGTTAAACTATCGATGTTGATTTTACGGCGGGTGAAAACAATGGTAATTCTGGTCAGCAACCCAATGTGGTTTTCTGAGTATACGGTGATGATATATTCTTTTCTCATTTTATTTCGTTTTTAGTGGATTGACAATTATGGTTCGAGCATAACATCCGAAACAGATGCTCCGGATGGAACCATCGGAAACACATTATCTTCTTTCTCAATCGTTACTTCAAGCAGATAAGGCCCGTCGTGTGCCAGCATTTTGTCAACACTGCTGTCCAGATCTTCCCGTTGGCTTACTTTGTGACCGTCAATGCCAAAACCTTTTGCAATCATAATAAAATCGGGATTCTGGAGTTCGGTGAACGAATACCGTTTTTCAAAAAATAATTGTTGCCACTGACGCACCATACCCAGGAAATTATTGTTCATCAAAATGATTTTTACAGGTAATTTATTTTGTGCAATGGTTCCCAGTTCCTGGATCGTCATCTGGAACCCCCCGTCGCCAATTACGGCAATTACGGTACGGTCGGGAGCCCCCAACTGGGCGCCCATACTTGCCGGCAAACCAAAACCCATGGTTCCCAGTCCACCGGAGGTAACATTGCTGCGCGAGCGGTTGAATTTGAAATAACGTTGAGCGATCATTTGGTGCTGGCCCACATCGGTAACCAAAATGGCATCGTGGTTGGTTTTTTCCGAAGCCAGGCGAATTACTTCACCCATGGTTAACCCGGGTTTTTCGGGATACAAATCTTTCGAGATGACTTTGTCGATTTCGATGTCCATGCATTTTTTGAACTCGTTCAGCCATTCGGCGTGATTATTTTGCTTCACGTTATCCGTAAGCATTTTCAGCACTTTCTTCGAGTCGCCAATAACAGCTACATCTGCCATAACAATTTTGTTTACTTCAGAGGGGTCGATCTCGATGTGAATAATTTTGGCTTGTTTCGCATATTCGCTCACTTTCCCGGTTACACGGTCGTCGAAACGAATTCCAACAGCAATAATCAGATCGGCTTCGTTGGTCAACAGGTTTGGGCCATAATTTCCGTGCATTCCGAGCATTCCCACATTTAAAGGATGGTTGGAGGGGAGAGCTGACAAGCCAAGAATTGTCCAGGCTGCAGGAATTCCTGTTTTTTCGACAAATTCCTTCAATTCGTCTTCAGCCCTACCGATAATGATTCCGTTTCCAAAAAGGACCATTGGTTTTTTAGCGGCATCAATTAATTCGGCTGCGGCTTTTACGTGGTGCGGATCGACTCTCATTTCGGGCAGGTACGAACGTATTTTTGTACATTTTTTATACTCAAAGTCCAGTTCTCCAAACTGGGCATCTTTGGTTAAGTCGATCAGCACCGGTCCCGGACGGCCCGAGTTGGCAATATAGAAGGCCTGTGCAATGGCTTCCGGGATTTCTTCAGGAGTGGTTACCTGGTAATTCCATTTGGTCACCGGGATCGACATGCCCACGATATCAGATTCCTGGAAAGCATCGGTTCCGAGCAGGGGAGAAGCCACCTGACCGGTTATACAGACCAAAGGGGTTGAATCGATCATGGCATCCGCGATTCCTGTCATAAGGTTAGTGGCGCCTGGGCCGGATGTGGCAAAACAAACCCCCGGTCTTCCGGTTACGCGGGCAAAACCCTGTGCCCCGTGAATGGCTCCCTGTTCGTGGCGTGTTAAAATGTGTGTTACGTTTTCGCTGTGGTCGTACAGGGCATCATAAACGGGCATTATCGCACCGCCGGGGTATCCAAAAATGGTATCCACTCCTTCCTCTAACAAAGAAAGGATTACTGCCTGTGAACCGGTAACTTTTTTTGCTGTCATATCAATTGTTTTTGTCGGCCAAAGAATGGCGTATCAGTTAATTAATTTATTATTCTTTTTTATTAATCTATCAGGCGCACGGCCCCCAAATCGGCCGAAGAAACCAGGCTGGCATATGCTTTCAACGCTTTCGAAATATTCCGTTCTCTTGATGCCGGTTTCCAGGCTTGCGGACCTTTTGCCTCTTCTTCTTTTCGGCGGGTTTCCAGTTCCTCTTCCGAAATCACCAGGTTGATGGAACGTGCCGTGATATCAATTTGTATTTTGTCGTTGTTACGGATCAATCCTATGGCGCCGCCTGCTGCCGCTTCCGGCGAAACATGGCCAATGGATAAACCCGAGGTACCGCCCGAGAACCGTCCATCGGTTATCAGTGCACAATATTTATCCAATTGCATCGATTTCAGGTACGAAGTAGGATAGAGCATTTCCTGCATTCCCGGGCCTCCTTTTGGCCCTTCGTAACGAATCACGATCACATCGCCTTTTTGCACCGAGTTGCCCAAAATACCGTTTACTGCATCATCCTGCGAATCGAAAACTTTGGCTGCTCCGGTAAACTGGTAAATCGTGGGATCAACGCCGGCAGTTTTTACAATACATCCTTTTTTAGCAATGTTTCCAAATAAAATGGCCAATCCACCATCTTTATTATAAGCATGTTCGATATCGCGGATACACCCTTTCGAACGGTCGTCGTCAAGTTCTTTATATGTGCTGTTTTGTGAACCCATGGTTAAGTTTCGGCCACCACCGGGCGCCGATTTAAATTTGCGGATAGCATCGTTGGATACCGTCGGGCTTTTAATATCGTAATCAGCAATGGCTTCTGCCAGGGTTTTTCCATCAACGCGAGTGACGTTTGTTTCAATTAAGCCACCCCTGTTTAACTCACCTAAAATGGCAAGGATTCCACCGGCACGGTTAACATCCTGCATGTGGTAATGCGAACTTGGCGCCACTTTACAAAGGTTGGGTGTGATCCGCGAAAGCTGATCGATGTCGCGCATGGTAAAATCAACACCTGCTTCGTTTGCAATAGCCAGTAAATGCAGAACGGTGTTGGTCGAGCCTCCCATGGCAATATCCAGTTTCATGGCATTTAAAAACGAATCGCGCGATGCAACCCTGCGGGGAAGTACCGAATCGTTTCCTTCGTAATAATATGTTTTGGTAGCGGCTATAATTTTTTCAACTGCTTCTTCAAACAACAGCTTGCGGTTGGCATGAGTCGCTACGATGCTTCCGTTTCCGGGAAGGGCCAACCCAATTGCTTCGGCTAAACAGTTCATTGAATTGGCCGTGAACATTCCCGAGCAGGATCCACAAGTAGGGCAGGCGTTTTCTTCGACCTGGGCCAGGTATTCGTCGCTGATTTTCAGATCGGCAGCCATAACCATCGCATCCACTAAGTCGAGTTGTTTTTTATCAACCACACCAGCTTCCATCGGCCCGCCTGAAACAAATACTGCCGGAATATTCAAACGCATGGCCGCCATTAACATTCCGGGAGTGATCTTGTCGCAGTTCGAGATACAAACCATGGCATCCACCTTGTGCGCGTTACACATGTATTCTACACTGTCGGCAATCACATCGCGCGAGGGGAGCGAATACAACATTCCGTCGTGTCCCATGGCAATTCCATCGTCGATAGCAATGGTATTGAACTCGGCGGCAAAAAAACCTTGTTTCTCTATCAGGCCTTTGATGTGTTGGCCAATATCGTGTAAATGTGCATGTCCGGGGACAAATTGTGTGAAAGAATTAACCACAGCAATCAGCGGTTTCCCAAAATGTTCTTCTTTCATCCCGTTTGCCCGCCAAAGACTTCGGGCTCCTGCCATTCGGCGACCTTGAGTGGTGGTATTGCTTCGTAATGGAATCTGCATACTGTTTTATCTTTTTCTTTAGTTTTTTGTATTAAAAAAGCCTTTCCCGGTTTTGAGAAAGGCTCGCTAAATATCTTTAATAACTTATAACATAAACTAGCCTTTCTCAGTGTTTCCAAGAATGACAACGACGAGGACCAGAATGTTATTAGTTACTTTCATTTGTCTGTTTTATGTTTGAAAGCAAAAGTAAACATTAAAATTTATTATCAAAATGATTTAAAATTTAAATCCGCAAATTAAGATGAATTTAAAGTTTAACTTACATTTTACTTTTAATTTGATAATTAAAGATGGTCTATACTGTCAGATTTGTATTGATGATGTTTTGCGTTGTTTGGAATTGCAACCCTCATTTAATGTTTTTCTGAATTTGGATCAATTCCATCAATAAAAGCAGAAATAGTTTAAATTTGTAATACATCTTACAAGTATTGAAAGGAAAATAATGGATGAATTATTTACGAATATTGGCAGTAAGTTAACGCTTAGCCAGAAAATCGAACGAAAGATTGAAGCGGCCATCCGGGAGAAAAAATTGCCGGTAGGTTCGAAGTTGCCTACCGAACGCGAACTTTGCGGAGCCTTTGGAGTTAGCCGGACTGCATTGAGAGAGGCCCTTCGAAGACTGAGTGCACGGGGATTGATCGAAATAACAAAGGGTAGCGGAATGACGGTCACCGGGTTTAAAGTGGATGATGCCATAAAAACGATGGACTTGTATTACGACATGCAGTTCGATCAGAATCTGATTCCGCAGATTATTGAAGTTCGCCGTTTGTTTGAACCTCAAATTGCAGGATTGGCTGCTGCCCAACGCACCCAGAACGATCTGTCGGATATCCAGGAAAATATCGAACTTTTCAGGGCCTGCGATCCGGATAATATTCAGTTGGAATCTGATTTGGACAATAAATTTCACCTGCTCATCGCGCGGGCAACACACAATCCGATTGTGCAGATTACCATGGAACCGATTTATTCGTTGCTTCCCCGGATGCGTAATTTTATTTATGCCAGTGTCGACGACGAAAAGGAAGTAACGCACGAAAGCCACCTTCTGATTTTTGATGCGATTAACAAGCAGAAACACACGGATGCCACAAAGGCAATGAACGAACATTTGGACCGTACCTACGAAATTTACAAACGATATTTGCATACCACTTTCGAAAAATGAAACGATTCGTGTACCCGGTAAATCTGTTTTTAACCCTGTTGCTTTTGGGGGCTTCTTGTAGAAATACCCCTGAAACGGATATGAATAAGTTGATTGCAGATGGGAATTGGTTGCAGGTAGAACTCGTGCTGGGACAGAAAATCGCTAAAAGCCGGAACGATTCGGTGGCGAATAAAAACTATATCGTTCAGCTTGAAAAGCTTTCCCGGATGCGAAAAGAATTTCCTTTAACCCTACGATTTTCAGCGCGGCGAACTTGAATGGAAGGGAGGTAATCTTTATTTCGATACCTGGGATTATCACATGGAAGTGGAATATTTGAATAACTAAAGCACTGAAATATAAACTGTAATGAAACATTTTAGACGACTGATAATACCAATAATAACTTTGTTTGCTTTCGCCTGTTCGACCAACGATCCGCAAGATTTTGACCACGAGATCAAATTGATCCGTGAACGTCATATTCCCGATCAAAGACTGATGTATTGGGATATTCACACCACAACATTGAACGACAAGCTGGTGTTAAAAGGTGCCACCGTGTCGGAGGCAGCTTATATTGAGCTCGAAAAAATGGCACAACAGAACCGCCTGGATTTTCAGCTTGAATTACTTCCGCAAAAAAAGTTCATCGAAAATCCATGGGCGCTGGTCACCTTATCGGTTTGTAATATTCGTGCAGAAGGAACGCACCCGTCCGAGCTGTCCACCCAGGCATTGCTTGGAACTCCTGTTAAAGTTTACAAGGAAGAAGACGGCTGGTACCTGGTGCAAACCCCCGATCATTATTTTGGCTGGGTCGACCGTGCTGCGATTTCATTAAAATCGAAAGAAGAATTAGCGCTTTGGAAACAACAGGAAAAGGTCATCTATACAAAACAATCGGGTACCGGATTCGTTTCCGCTAATCTTGAAAAACCGGAATTGGACTTGGTAATGGGCGACTTGTTAAACGTGCTAACAAGTACTTCAAATTCGTATGAAATAATTTTGCCTGACGACAGAAAAGCATTTGTTAAGAAAGAAGAATGTAGCTCGCTGGGTGTCTGGAAACAAAAACAAATTGACTTGAAAGAACTCATCTCTACTGCATTTGTATGTAAGGGGACACCCTATTTGTGGGGAGGCACATCGCCCAAAATGTTCGATTGCAGCGGTTTCACCAAAACGGTTTTTTACAGGCAGGGCCTGATTCTTCAGCGCGATGCTTCGCAGCAAACATTGTACGGCGAACTGGTAGATACCTCAGAAGGATACGACAAACTACAACCCGGCGATCTTTTGTTTTTTGGACGAAAAGAAGCTCCGGATTATGCTGAAAAAGTAACTCACGCGGGTTTATATATTGGCAACAAGAAATTTATCCATTCCTCGGGGAAAGTTCGCGTGAACAGCCTCGATCCGCTGAGCGAAGATTATGCCGAATATTATGAAAAAGCCTTTGTTCGTGCCCGGCGAATTATCGGACATGCCGACGGAAAGGGTATTGAATGGATTTACGATAATGAGTTTTACAAACAAATACTTTCGGAATGAAACGAGTCCCCGTAAATCGGGACGAGTTCCATCTTATGCCTTGAAAATTAAATTATTTTAATAAGATGAAAATCAGGAGAAGAAATTTTATAAAGAGTGCAGCTGCCGTTTCCGGTGGGTTTTTATTCCCGGTTTCAGCCCAACCTTTCAACAAATATTCCATTTCAAAAAATGCAAAAATGAAGTTACGATTTCAACCTTACGAACTACAGTTAAAACATGCTTTTACTTTGGCAACCAGTTCGAGAACCACAACGCCCGTGATGCTGGTAGAACTGGAATACGACGGACTTATTGGTTATGGCGAAGCTTCGATGCCGCCATACCTTGGCGAGTCGCACGAAACCGTTGCACGTTTTCTGTCAAAGGTCGATCTTTCAGGATTTAACGATCCTTTTCGGATGGATGAAATTCTGGGATACATTGATGGCATTGAACTTGAAAATCGTGCCGCCAAAGCATCGGTCGACATTGCCTTGCATGATCTGGTTGGGAAAATAATGCAACAACCCTGGTATAAAATCTGGGGTCTTGATCCCGGTAGAACGCCATACACTTCGTTTACCATTGGGATTGATACACACGACATGGTAGTGGAAAAAACAAAGGAAGCCGCCGGTTTTAAAGTGCTGAAAGTGAAGATGGGCCGCGAGAATGATAAAGAAATGATTGAAACCATCCGTTCGGTGACCGATGTCCCACTTTGTGTGGATGTAAACCAAGGCTGGACCGACCGCCAGATGGCGCTTGACATGATATACTGGCTAAAAGAAAAGGGGATTGTTTTTGTTGAACAACCCATGCCAAAAGAACAAATCGATGATATGGCCTGGCTCACGGCACACAGTCCGCTGCCAACCATTGCCGACGAGGCCTTTCAGCGCATTCACAATATTCCGGGATTCAAAGATGTTTATACCGGTATCAATATAAAACTGATGAAAAGTACCGGGATGCGAGAAGCTAAAAAAATGGTGGATGTTGCCAGAGCGCTTGATATGAAAGTGATGTTAGGCTGTATGACAGAAACGTCGTGTGCCATTTCAGCCGCTTCGCAGTTGTCCCCATTGGTTGATTGGGCCGATTTGGATGGCGCCCTGTTAATCAGCAACGATATTTTTGACGGGATGAAAGTGATTGACGGAAAAGTTACTTTGAATGACCGGCCGGGGATCGGGGTTGTAAAAATATAAATACTCAGTTCGTTTTTAAATTATCGAGTACCGCCCGTACCGACCCGTGCAATAAAAGTAATCGTTTGGCTTCTTCATAATCGATGCCGGTTTCTTCCATAATCATCCGCGAACCGCGTTCCACCAGCTTTTTGTTGGTAAGTTGCATGTCCACCATTTTGTTGCCTTTTACACGGCCGAGTTTTATCATTAGCGAAGTAGTGATCATGTTCAACACGAGTTTCTGTGCCGTTCCGGCTTTCATACGGGTACTGCCGGTAACAAACTCGGGTCCCACAATTGGTTCGATGGCAATGTCAGCCACTTTTGAAATTTCGGAATCGGGGTTACAGGTGATGCAGGCCGTAAGCAAACCGTTTTCCCGGGCGTCTTTTAAAGCGCCAATTACGTATGGAGTTCCGCCCGAAGCGGCAATACCAACAATAGTGTCTTTTTTATTGATTTTAAAAGCCTTTAAATCCTTCCATCCTCCGTGTTCGTTGTCTTCAGCCGATTCCACTGCTTTTCTAATGGCCGAGTCTCCTCCGGCAATCAATCCAACTACCACACCTTCAGGCATACCGTAAGTAGGAGGCACTTCCGAAGCATCCAGAATGCCAAGACGACCGCTGGTTCCGGCTCCCAAATAAAATAAACGTCCACCCATTTTAACACGGTCAACCAGTTGCTCAACCAGTTTTTCGATTTTTGGAATCTCTTTTTGAACCGCCAAATGAACTTTTGCATCCTCATTATTAATGCTTGTCAGGATTTCCTTCACCGACATAAGCTCAAGATTATCGTACAACGAAGCAGTTTCTGTAACTTTCATTTCTGTGTATATTTGTTGACAAACCGGAACAAAAATAGGATAAAAAATTTGTAATATGTAATACAAATTTCGCATATCTTTGTTCTTTCAAATTTTGGATAAGAATTATTTAAGAATCGGTTCTGACACAAAATTGAGGAAGTAAAAAATTCAAAACCTGGTATTTAATGAAAACAAATATTGTATTACATCATTCTAAATCAGCCACATACGACAAAGAAGCATGGTTGCGCAGTGTACGTTCTGTTTTTGATCAAACCGTGCAGGACTTCGAAATAACGATCATCGACGACACAAAATCCACAGAACTTGCCGACGAGATAAAAACTTTGAATACCAGTTCAATAAAAGTTAATTTTCTGAATCTCGTTACTGATCGGCAATCGGTTCAATTAGGCGAAGCGTTTCATGCAGTTGAGGCTGATTTTCATTTTTATATTGATAACCGTACGCAGGAGATAGTGCTTAAAAAGAGTGCCCTTGAACTTTGTATTTTGGCGGTGAGAAACAATCCAAAGACCGGAATGATTTACGCCGATTATGAATTACTTGAAAATGGAGTTGTAAAAGAAAAACATTTATTAAAGCGCCACATTGGCCGTGTGCGCGATAACCAGGATTACGGAAAAGTTTTCTTTTTTACCAACGTGGCATTACAAAAATGTGGCGGCGTTTCTGTTGATGTAAAATTCAATTCTCTTTATGATTTACGGTTAAAGATTTCGGAAGAACACGAATTGCTGCATATTTCAAACCGCTACGCCGGATCGATGTACCGTTTGATGGCAGAATCGAAAGCGCACAATGTTTTTGATTATTTGCTGGCCGGCAAAGACAGTCAGCTCGAAGCGGAACAGATTCTTTCGGCTCATTTAAAAAGGGTTGGCGCCTACCTCGAACCAGGGGCTTTTTATACAACACGTCCCAAGGCTGACTCATCAGCCACATTGAAAGCTTCGGTAATAATTCCGGTAAATAATCGTCCTGAATTTATTTGCGATGCGATAGAAAGTGTTCAGGCACAAACGGTTCGCGAAGTGGAAGTGATTGTGGCGGTGAACGGCGGGGATGAGGACCCAACCATTTCTTCTGTAAAAAAATATATGCAAGGTGGCGAAAAATACGATGCTTCGTTACCTGAAGTTCGTTTGCTGGTACACGATATAAACAATCTTGGTTTGTGTTTTAACTCGGGGGCAAAAATTGCCCGTGGCGAGTACTACGTTCAGCTTGATTCCGACGATCGTTTAACACCGGATGCGGTGGAAAAAATTCTTTCAGTATATAAAAACGATCCAAAAATTGGCATGGTTATCGGCTCATACGAAGTGTGGGAAAAAGATACTTCTGGAAATATCACCCGGATGGAGCAAATTCCGGTGGTAACACACGACGAATGGACGGAAGAGAATGGACGAAATAATTTGTTAAGAATCAACGGGGCAGGGGCGCCGCGCTCGATTCCGATTGCGCTGATCAAAGAAATTGGCTTTAGCATGAACGAAGAACCTTATGCGCGCAATTATGGGGAAGATTACCAGATGGTAATGAAAATCAGCGAAAGACACCGGATTGGCCGTGTTTGGGACCCTATTTATAAAGTGATCCGTCACTCGGGAGGTACCGATCACAGCATCGATCAGGCAACCATCGACCGGAACGACGAAGCCAAGGATTTTATGCGAAAAGAAAGCATTCTTCGCCGTAAAGAACTAAATAAGAATGGAAATAAGAATGGATAAACCAACCTTGCTGATCGGCATCGACGGTGGAGCTACCAAGGTGAGCGCCTGGGAAATAATTCATGACACGGAGAAATCGACATTTTCGCTGGGGAATGCCAGTGTCACGAAATCTTACCGTGAAATCGATAGGTTTATTCCAAACTTTAAACCGCTTGATTTACCAACCCAGTTACATGAGCGAGATGTGGCCGCTATCAATCCAACTTCAGAAGAAAAACAACAGGCCGCAGTTTATGTAGAAGCCTGTGCACAGGCGATTGCCTGCCTGACTGAAAAAATTTCATGTGCCAATGTATTGATTGGTATAGGCATGCCAGGCCTAAAAACTGTGGACAAACGTGGAATCGCAGTGGTTGCCAATGGCCCGCGGATGCTGGATTACGCACAAAATCTGGAAAAACGATTGAAGGAGTTAAATATCAAGCTCCTGGCGCCGATCAGTCATTTGGGAAGTGATGCCGATTATTGCGGTATTGGCGAGAATTATTCGGATGAAGGACTTTTCCGCACTGCCAAAAACGCGTATTACCTGGGGGGAGGGACAGGCGTGGCGGATGCCATGAAACTCGATGGAAAGTTGTTGACTTTCGACAATGCCAAAACCTGGATAGCCAAAACCTGGGAGATGAAAAGCGAAGAAGGACTTCCCCTGGAGAGGGTGACTTCGGTGAGTGGAATACAGAGAACCTACTCAGAATTTACCGGAAAAACAGTTGAAGAACTTAATTCGGCAGGGATTTTTCCTTTACAAATTTCTGAATTGGCTAAACAAGGAGAAAAAGCCGCCATCAAAACTTTTGAGTTGGTGAATAATAACCTGGCAAAACTCTTGTACGAGCGCATTGTTACCTTGAACCGGGGCTGGCCCGACCTCTTCGGCTTTGTTAATCCGAATCGTGTGAAACCGGTTTCTGAACATGAGCATATTGGGAAAGTATTTGATACAATTGTAATCGGACAGCGGTTGGGCGATCTGTTTGAAGACAAAATTGGAAATGAAATTGTGAAAACTCCCATTTTGTATCGCCTGCATAAACTGATTCAAAATTCTGAACATTTAGACGGGTATGTAAAAACACATTATCAGAATCTCGACTCGATAGTTAAAACTTCAAAATTGCGGGAAGCGCCGGCGCTTGGTGCCGGAATTGATGCATTTCTTTCAAAATAAATTCAAGACCATGAAACATCCTGAAATAACTGTCGGCGTGATGAGCCGCGAAACGATTGATTTTAATCTGATCGGAAAATTTAAACTCATCGGAAACGACCAGTTTTTTGTCGGAAATCAGTCGGTTACGATCGATAAGGGGAAGATTCAACTTTCGGGTTCTCCTGTTCAGCAAAATCAATTGTTATTTGTGCCGGTCGATACAACATCGGCTGCTTTCGAACTTAAGGATGTTACCATCGGTGTAAACTTTCACTGGGAACAGCAGGAGAATCAAAAATTCAGGGGCGGTTTGAAACTGATCATCGAAAACGGGAAGATCACAGCCATTAACATTCTGCCATTGGAAGATTACCTGATTAGTGTAATATCGTCGGAAATGAGCGCCAATAGTTCGCTTGATCTGTTAAAAGCCCATGCCATTATTTCAAGGAGTTGGCTAATTGCACAGATTGAGAAACAGGAGAAAATAACTGTTACAACACAACATTACGAAAGCGCTTTTTCGACAAATGATGAATATATAAAATGGTACGACCGCGAGGACCACGCAAACTTTCATGTTTGTGCCGACGACCATTGTCAGCGTTACCAGGGAATTACCCGTGCACATAATCCAAATGTTGTGAAAGCGGTAACCGAAACTTCGGGAGTTATTTTATCATACAATGGTAGGGTTTGCGATGCGCGTTTTTCGAAATGTTGTGGTGGTGTTGCCGAACTTTTTGAGAATTGCTGGGAGCCTGTTAACCATCCGTATTTAACCGCCGTGATTGACAATCCCGAATTTCCGTCCGGTTTTGAAAAAGACCTGACTGTTGAAAAAAATGCGCTTGCCTGGTTGAATAACAGTCCGGAAGCCTTTTGTAATACCAAGGATGAAGAGGTGTTAAAGCAGGTACTGAACGACTACGACTGGACTGCCAAAGACTTTTACCGCTGGACGGTTGAATACACCAACCAACAATTATCAGAACTGATTTTGAACCGCTCGGGCAACGACTTCGGGACCATCATCGATCTGATTCCAGTTGAAAGAGGAACTTCGGGGCGTTTAATTCGATTGAAAATTGTGGGTTCGAAAAAGACAATAACCGTTGGAAAGGAGCTTGAAATACGTCGCTGGTTCAGCAAATCACATCTCTACAGTTCGGCGTTTAGTGTTGAGAAGCTGGAAATTGAAAACGGAATACCGGGCAGGTTTGTATTACACGGCGCTGGCTGGGGGCACGGAGTAGGTTTGTGTCAGATTGGCGCTGCAGTAATGGGACACAAAGGATACAAATACGACGAAATCCTACATCATTATTTTAAAAATATTTCGCTCGAAAGACGGTATTGAGCTAACCCCTTCAAAAGGTTTGTCGTTCCGGGCGAAGAGAGGAATCTCTCCAAAGTTCCCCGGACAGTAGTGATTATATCCCTCAAAAGAAGATCAGATCCTTTTTAAACCCATCCTAATCTGCTGAAAAAATTCTACTTTTAAGCCTTCTCTAAAAATCAACGAAAATGGAAGACTTAAAAGTTGGGACCCGCGTGGATCATCCGCGCTACGGACAGGGAATTGTTAGCAAAGACAACCTGACCGCTTACGAGATTTTTTTTGAACGGGGGGGTAAAATGGAAATTACCAAACGCAACACCGACCTAAGCGTTTTGGAAGAAGGACCATCGACCACAAAAATGGGTCTGTCGGTAAAAGATATTGAACGGGTTATGACTTACGTACTCGATCAGTATGGTGCATTAAGCGAGATTGTACCGTTGGGCGAAAAATGGCAGGGTGGGACCTTGATCATGAAACCAGCCAATCCTTCGTTGCAACCCAAAGAAATTCCTATCGAAACCTTCTTTCATAAAATTGTGATGCTCCGCGACCGTTTGCGGGTATTGGAGCAGAATATTAACAGTAACGGGGCGCTCAGCGACGAAGAGAAAATCAATCTTCAGCAATACATTACGCGTGTTTACGGTTCGTTAACTACATTTAATGTTTTGTTTTCCGAAAAGGATCATTATTTTGTTGGAGTGAAAACAAAATAGTAGAATTATGAAGAAAATAAGTCTTTTAACCATCCTCTTTCTCACGGGAATCAGTTTGCTGGCGCAGGATAAAGTATTGAAAGTGTGGCCGAACGGCGCCCCCAACGATAACGGGATTACTACGCCCGAAGAAAAGTACGATGGTGTTCGTGTTCGCAATGTTTCAGAAGCTGAAATGTATGTTTATCTTCCTGAAAAAGAAGTAAATACCGGAACTGCAGTTGTGATCTGCCCGGGTGGAGGCTACGTAATTGAAGCCATGGACCACGAAGGTTATGATATGGCTGAGTTTTTTAAGAAAAACGGTATTGCTGGCATTGTTCTGAAATATCGTTTACCGAACCAAATTCATGAGATCCCGTCGGGTGATGCAAGACAGGCGATGCGGATAGTACGCGCCAACGCCAAAGAGTGGGGGATCGACCCGAATAAAATTGGAATTGCAGGTTCGTCGGCAGGCGGGCACCTGGCTTCAACAGCAGGTACGGTTTTCGATGAAGGAAATCCAGGTAGTGAGGATCCGATAGGGAAAGTAAGTTGCCGTCCCGATTTTATGCTGCTTTTGTATCCCGTTATTACTATGAATGAAGAATTTACACATATGGGATCGCGTGAAAATCTGATTGGCCCCGGGCACAATATGGAGTTGGTGCAGAAATACTCGAATGAATTAAATGTTTCGGATAAAACGCCGCCCACATTCCTGATTCTGGCTGACGATGATGAAGCGGTGCCGCCCCGTAATTCAATCGAGTTCTATTCTGCTCTCAAAAGAAACGGTGTTGCAGCTGAATTACACATTTTTCAGTTTGGCGGACATGGCTTTGGAATGCGAAAAGATGGCCGCCCTTCCGACAATTGGCCCACTATGTTTATGGATTGGCTGAAAGCGAGAAAGATCATTGAATGATGAATGTAGAATGATGATTAACGATTTACGAAGGAACAGTTCTGAGAATCACCACTCGTTAATCGAAATTCTTAAATCAATTAATATGAATGCCCACCCGCTCCAGGTTTTAAAATTTTGTCCCAAATGCGGATCTGATACGTTCAGTCGTTCCAGTGAAAAATCGTTGAAATGCAACCATTGTGGTTTTCATTTTTTTATAAATTCAGCAGCTGCCGTGGCGGCCCTGATAAGCGATGAGCGCGGAAAACTGATGCTGGTGACACGCGGAGTGGAACCTGATTATGGTAAGCTCGATTTACCGGGTGGTTTTGTTGATCCGATGGAAACTGCCGAACAGGCCCTTAAACGCGAATTGGAAGAAGAACTGGGCTTACAGGTGATTAGCATGGAATACCTGGCTTCGGCGCCCAACGAATATATATTTTCAGATTACACCGTTTTTACGTTGGATATGGCATTCAAAGTCACGGTAAAATCGATAGAAAACCTGAAAGCGATGGATGATATTCTGGCTTATCGCTTTTATTATGAAGAAGAAATAGATTACGGCCAAATTCCGGCCCCTTCGATAAAAAGCTTTGTAAAGAACTATTTCCAATTAAGCAAAAGAAACCTGTAAACCCGATCTGTAATGAACAATGTAATTCAGCAACGACTGACAGCTCTTCGAACCGAAATGAAAAAATTGAATGTGGATGCCTGGTATATTTCGGGTACCGACCCGCATTCGGGTGAATACCTGCCCGAACGTTGGAAAACGCGTGCATTTATTTCAGGTTTTACCGGTTCGTATGGCATTGTGGTGCTTACTCAAAATGAAACCGCTCTGTGGACCGATTCTCGTTATTTTTTACAGGCTGCCGAACAGCTTCAGGGAACCGGAATCGAGATGATGAAACTACGTGTTCCGGATGCGGTGCCGCCTGAAAACTGGCTGGCGCTAAAATTGCCAGACGGCAGTAAAGTCGGGATCGATACACAAACCCTCACAGTAAGTGCTTTTCGTACACTTCAAGGAGTTCTTCAAAAGAAAAATATCAAACTGATTGAAACTCCCGATCTTTTTGAACGGATTTGGGAAGACAGGCCCTTGATCCCTGCTGATAAAGCCTTCGGACTGGATGTGAAATATGCAGGATTATCGCGAAAGGAAAAACAGGATATGCTTGCCGCCGAACTTGCCAGTCGCGGAGCAGGCCTTCACCTGGTGACCATGCTCGACGAACTGGCCTGGATGTATAACCTGCGTGGCAGTGATATTGCTTACAATCCTGTATTTACAGGCTTTGGGATAATCGGAGCTGATATAAGCGTGCTGTTTGCAGAGAGTGATAAATTGGATCAGACCCTGGCTTTAAAACTTGAAAACGATGGTGTGGAAATAAAATCATACACCGCTTTTTACGATTATCTAAGCGAACTTAAAAACAATAAAATCTGGATCGATCCTTCGGGCCTGAATTATTTATCATTTTCTAAATTGACCGATAACAATGAAATACTGGAAGGAACTTCAGTAATCTCGCTGTTGAAGTCGCGCAAAAATGCAACCGAAATCGATGGATTCAGAAAGGCTATGAAAAAGGATGGTGTTGCACTCGTTGAATTTCTGTTTTGGCTGAAAAGTATGATTGGCAATGAGATGATCTCGGAATATGATGTGGGGGTGAAGCTCAAAGAATTTAGGGCTAAACAGGAAGGGTTTCAGGGCGAAAGTTTTCCACCCATTGTCGGTTACCGCGAGCATGGCGCCATCGTTCATTTAAGTGTGGGGCCTGATGACGCGCTGCCTTTGGAAGCTGATGGAATACTTTTGTTTGATTCGGGAGGACAATACTTCGAAGGAACTACGGATATCACGCGCACGGTTGCATTAGGAAAAGTCACCGATCAGCAAAAGGAAGATTATACCTTGGTATTAAAGGGGATGATTGCCTTGAGTAATGCGGTATTTCCATACGGAACTAAAGGTTGTAACCTCGATATTCTGGCGCGGCAGGCGCTTTGGAACCGTGGAATGAATTACGGACATGGGACCGGACACGGAGTGGGGCACTTTCTAAACGTGCACGAGGGACCAATGGCAATCCGTCAGGAATTAAATGATAACAGAATAGAACCGGGTAATGTAATGTCGAACGAACCCGCCTTTTACCGGGAAGGGAAATACGGACTTCGCACTGAAAACATGATGGTTTGTATTGAAAAGGAAGTAACCGGATACGGCCGTTTCCTGGGCTTCGAAACGCTTACACTTTGTCCGGTTGATACAACTTTAATTCAGCCAGAGCTTTTAACCACAGACGAGAAAACCTGGTTGAATGATTATCATGCCAGGGTAAACAGGGAACTCAAACCATTTCTTTCGGAGTCGTTACACGATTTTCTTGATAAATTGACACTTCCTGTTTAATCCCCGCTTTTTGGCAAGGTAAAAAAGAATTTGCTTCCCTTCCCGGCTTCGCTTTCTACCCAAATAGAGCCACCGTTCTTTTCGATAAATTCTTTGCAAAGTATCAAACCCAGTCCGGTACCTTCTTCTTTGGCGGTTCCCTGTTGCTTTATCTTTTCTGTTATCCGAAACAGCTTGGATTTAATTTCGTCACTCATGCCAACTCCATTATCTTCGACACTAAACTGGTACATATTTTCTTTCGGAGTAACATTTACTTTTACCATGCCTCCCTGGTTCGTAAATTTAATACCATTAGAAATCAGGTTTCTCAAGACAGTTGAAATCATGTTATGATCGGCCAAACATAAGGTTCCGGCAGGAATATTGTTTTGAATTGTGATTTCTTTTATTTCGGCTTGTTTTTGTAGCACGTTAATAGTTTCTGTTACGAGGGTTCCTGCGTCGAGGCGAACGGTTTCAACTTTTATCTTGCCAGTTTGAGAACGCGACCATTCCAATAAATTCTGTAAAAGGTTGTAAGTAATTTTCGACGAAGTTTGCAGATCTTTTAAAAGACTGATCTTGATTTCTTCATCAATGGCATCCCATTGTTCGATCAAAAGTTCAGTTAGGCCGAGCAAGGCACTAAACGGATTTCTAAGATCGTGTGCGATGATTGAGAAGAATTTGTCCTTCGATGCGTTGGCAACAAGCAATTCAGCCGTGCGTTCTTTTACTTTTTCTTCCAGCGAAGCATTCAATTTAAGTAACTCATCATTCTGTATCCTGATTTTTATTTCCTGCAGGAAACTTTTAATGGCTTCTCTTACAGTAAGGACCAGATCTTCTTTATCCCATGGCTTGGCAATGAAACGATACAGTTGGGCATTGTTAATGGCGTTACTGATACCTTCGATATCGGCATGTCCGGTCAACAATATTTTGAGCGATCCGGGCGAAAGTTTATGAATTTCCTTTAACACCTCGTCGCCTTTCATGCCGGGCATAATGTAGTCGGAAATAATTACCGGAACATTTATTCCTTCCTGTTTTAATTCTTTAAAGAATTCAATAGCGTCATCTCCACTATCCGAAGTCTCAATTTCGTATTCGTCGCCAAAGGTATTTTTTAGCTGTTCTTCAAGAGCCTGTAAAATTATCTTTTCGTCATCAATACATAAAATAACTTGTCTTTGCATTACTCGTCCCCCTGTTTTTCGTTATCCGAAATTCCCGATTTAATTACTGTTTCCAATTGTTCTGCTGTCCATGGTTTATGGATGCAGGCAAATAAATTGGCATTCTGTTTGGCATTTTCGATGGCCGTTTCATCGGCTTGCCCTGTCAACAATACCTTGATAATATTTGGAAATTTCTTATGAACTTCAATTAAAAATTCGTCGCCTTTTTTGCCGGGCATCAGCCAATCCGAAACAATCACCATCACTTTTATTCCTTCTGCCATCAGTTCTTCCAACACATCCATTCCTTCTTCCGCATTTTCGGCATACTCATAAATAAGATCGCTTCCAAACATGTTTTCGATCTGTTCACCCAAACTGTTAAGAATAATACTTTCGTCGTCGACACAAACTATTGCTTTTTTCATCATCGAACAAATTTAATTAACAGGAAGAAGTATATGAAAAGCGGTCCCTTTCCCGGGTTCACTTTCGAGTTCAATTTTAGCGTCGTGTTTTTTGACAATACGTTTCACAACATCAAGGCCGATTCCGGTACCTTCCCCTGCCTTTTTTGTGGTGAAAAATGGTTCGAAGATTTTCTCGTGCAGGTCTTTAGGAATGCCCACTCCATTGTCAATAATACTTATTTTTACCTCTGACTTCAGATTCCTGATATGAATTTCCAGTCTGCCTTGATAATTCATGGCCTGAATTGCATTTGATACCAGGTTCGACCATACCTGTACTAATTCATCTGGATAACAATTTATAAGAGGAACATCATCAAAATCCTTTACCACTTCAATTGACTGCTTGAGTTGGTTATGATAGAGTGTCAGCACGGTTTCAATATTTTCGACCAGGTTGACCGGTTCTTTTATTTCTTTTTGCTCCTTGTGTGCGAATTTTTTTAGGGCAAACACCATCTTTGAAGCTTTTTCAACGGCCAGTTTAATATTCTCTGAATTTTTACGAACCGAATAAATATCGCGGACGGCTTTTAATATAAACTCCGGATTTTCGACATCCAGAATTTTGATCAGTTTATCGGTTTCGTCGTAAAGGTTAAGATAAATAATCAGTTCGCTTACCGGTTGTGTATGTTTACACCCCGCCTTTTCAAGCTTTTCCTGGATTTCTTTTTTATACAGTCGTCTTTCTTTCGAAATAATGGCAGGCCGGCTTTTTTTGATCATGTTCATGATTCTCAAAAAGATCAGCAATTCCTTCTTTGTTAGTTTTGTAAAAAGTGTAAAAATGTTTTGCATCGAGGAATCGAGCGAAGCAGATATATTACTGACCGATGCGCTGATGGCGCCGATGGGTGTATTTATTTCGTGCGCGATACCCGCAATCAAATTTCCGAGCGCACGCATTTTTTCGGAATGAACCAGTTGTGACTGGGTTTCTTTCAGGTGTTCGAGGGTATTTTTCAATTCCTCGGTTCTGGCTGTCAACTGCTCATTCAGAACCCGTAATTCCTGTTCCTTTTTTCTTATTTGTGTAATATCGATCTGAATGCCCAGAACGCCAATTGTGTTTTCACTCAATTTAAAAGGCTTTATCCGGGTATTCACAATCAGCCCGTCTTCTTTTTCAAAATCGCCTTCTTCGTATGAGTGGGCGACACCACTTTTTATTATTTCCTGTTCGCGTCGAAATTTTTGTGCCGCAAGCTCGGGCGGATAAAAATCAAAGTCTGACTTGCCGATTATTTCAGTTGGAGAAAGCCCGTAGTTTCGTGCAACCGGACTATTTGCAACCAGAAACTTGCCTTGATCATCTTTCAGAAAGATTTTTTCAGGGATTTCATTTATAATATTTAGCAGAAGCTGAAAACGATCTTCTACTTCTTTTTTGAGTTTGTCGATGTTTTTGTTTTTTGCGAGCAGAGTTTCGAGGTTTTTTTTCAGTTCATCATCCTGTCTTTTTAGTTCCTCATTTTGTTGCTGGATAATCCTTTCTGTTTTTATCCTTTCGGTAATGTCGTGTGCAACACCATCAACTGAAATCAGGTTTCCATCCGAATCATAATTGGGCGATTCTGTTATCTCAATAACTTTTATTTCACGCGATTTTGTATACAGTTCGAGTTCAAATGTATTTTGCTTTTCTCCGTTAGCGCTTTTTTTTTGGGTTTCGATTGTCCGCTTATTGAACTCACTGTCGGTCATATGTTTCACCAGGCCCATTTTAGCTTCTTCAACCGAATATCCTAATATTTTTTCCACAGAAGGACTTATATAAAGATACTTACCATCGAGATTATGGGAATAGAAAAAATATTCGTTGGTCAGGCTATTTTCAATTAAGCGTTTATACATTTTTAAGTTTTCTATTTCATTTCTGGTAGAATCCTGATAATCGGCAGGATAATGTGAAATAATATTGGCTTAAGTTATATATTTTATAAAAACATCAATCTAATCTTTTCAATTCTTATGCAATTTAGATTGAATCGGGATTATACCGGTTGGGAAAAATAATAAAAGGGAATTTATAAGGTAAGCGCCAAAAATCAGGATATTCGCGATAGTTTCATGGTGGAACATGTCGAATATTTTCCCGGAAAGAGCAATTAATCCTCCAACGACCATAGCCAGTGCGACATTGTTTTTGTTTACTTTCCAACTTAATAAGCCAGCCAGGGTCGGTATCACAAAAGCGCCTGAAAAAAAAGTAAGGGCGAGCAAAAGCGCCTGAATGATCGAAGTGACATATAATGCAATTATAAGACTCAAAATCCCGGTTACCGCAATAAGAAAACGAGTGAGCGATAAGGATTTTTTCCTATCCAGATTACCAGTTATCAGTTCGCTTAAAATAATGGAAGAAGTTAGGAGCGTGGTGTCGGCAGATGACATTACTGCCGAAAGCAGGGCAGCAAGAAACAAACCATAGGCCCAGGTGGGTAATAAATGTTGGGCAAAACTCACAATTTCTTCTCCCGAACCTCCCGAATATACTCCCAGATAAGTCAACCCAAAAGAAATGGGAATTAAAAGAATGGCTACAATCAAAACACTTCGTGAAGCAGTTTTCTCATTTTTTGCACAAAACACACGAGAGTAAATATCAGGACCAACCACGAAAGTTACCGAGTAGGTGATCAGCAGGACCAACAGATCGATAAATTTGAATTTTTCGTTAAAAAGTGCATGGAAAGAAAAGGCTTCTGTAACCGTCTTTTGCGGATCGGTAAATAAAAATACAAGCATCGCAATTAATCCAACAACGATCAAAACCGATTGTAAAGTATCGGTTTTCAGAATGCTCCATTGTCCGCCCAACAAGGTATAAACAATGAATACGGCACCTGAAATCAGTGCAGCTTGTTGGTAAGTAATCGAATCGAGTCCGTTTAATATTTTAGCTGCCGCAATTATTTGTGCAGCTACAATTCCGAGCCATGCCAGGGGAATTATCAGCGAAGCAATTGTTTCGGCTTTCTTTCCGTAAAAGCGGCCCAGAAGTTCGGGCAAGGTAAAGTTGCCGTACCTGCGAACATATTTAGATACCGGCGCCAAAACAAATAATCCAAGCGCAGCGCTAAACAAAAACCACAATGCAGGCCATCCGGTTTTCTGGCTAAGTTCGATGGTTCCCAAAACAGCAGAACCACCAAGAATGGTTGCCAGCAGGCTTCCGGAAACCGGGACTAAACCGGCCCGTTTGCCCGCTACATAATAATCGTCGGGCTTTTTCACCTGAAAGGCCGAAAAAACGCCAATTCCGACGATGAACAGAAAGTAAACGATGATTGTTAGTTCTACTTGCATAATACCGGTTACAAATATCTAAAATCTGTAATAATAATTGATATTTGCTACACATTAAAGAAAATAAAGGATGATGAAACTAAGGTCTGTTTTTTATTTGCTGTTCATTGCTCTAATACTGGCTTCGTGTGCTGCTAAAGAGAAAATTGAAGCGCCGGTTGCGAAAAAGGTCCCCAAAGAATTAACTATTCACGGAAACACGCGGATCGATAATTATTATTGGTTGAACGAACGTGAAAATCCGGAAGTAATTGCATACCTGGAAGCCGAGAATGCCCACACCGATGCAGTGATGAAGCATACTGAAGCACTTCAGAAAAAACTCTACGAAGAAATCAAATCGAAGATTAAACCCGACGATGAATCGGTTCCGTACAGGGAAAACGGATATTACTATTACGACCGTACCGAAGCCGACAAGGAATATTTCCTGTTGTGCCGAAAAAAAGGAAGTCTTGATGCAGAAGAAGAAGTAATGCTTGATGTGAATTCCATGGCCGATGGTTTTGAATATTATGCCATTGGCGGAGCTTCGGTAAGTACAAATAATCGCATACTGGCCTATGGTGTCGACACGCTCAGCCGACGTAAATACACCATCTATTTTAAAGATATGGAAAGCGGCGAACTTTTCCCCGATGCTATTCCGCTGACCACGGGTGGCGCGGTTTGGGCCAACGATAACAAGACTGTTTATTATACGCTGAAAGACGATGTTACCCTTCGCTCAATGAAAATTATGAAACACGTTTTGGGCACGCCCATTACCGACGATGTACAGGTGTTTTATGAAGAAGATGAAACCTATTCGACCTTTGTTTATAAAACCAAATCGCAGAATTACATCATTATTGGTAGCGAAAGTACGCTTACTACTGAATATCGTTACCTGGATGCCAACCATCCGGAAAGCGAATTTAAGCTGGTTCAGCCACGCGTACATGCACTGGAATATTCAGTTGATCAGGCTGGCAATTACTTTTACATCCGCACCAACCTCGACGCGCAAAACTTTCGTTTGATGCGAACTCCGTTAAATGCCACGGAAAAAGAAAACTGGGAAGAGGTAATTCCGCATCGCAGCGATGTTTATTTGTCAGGCTTTGACGTATTTAAAGATTACCTGGTGGTAACCGAACGTATTGAAGGAATAAACCGTTTACGTATTATGCCATGGAAAGGAGAGGAATATTACATCGATTTTGATGAAGAAGTATTTACAGTACGCTCATCAACCAATCTTGAATTCGATACCGATACGTTCCGTTTTAGTTACACATCTCTTACTACTCCAAGCTCGGTTTTCGATTTCAATATGAAAACCAAAGAACGCATTTTACTGAAACAACAGGAAGTGTTGGGCGGATTTGATAAGAATAATTACGAAACCAAACGCATTTATGCGACTGCCGGCGACGGAACTAAAATCCCGATGTCGGTTGTATACAAAAAGGGAATGAAAAAGAACGGTAATAATCCAACGCTTTTATATGGCTACGGTTCGTATGGATACACGATGGACCCTTCGTTTTCATTATCACGTTTACCTCTTTTGGATAGGGGTTTTGTTTATGCCATTGCACACATCCGTGGCAGCCAGATCAACGGTCGTCAGTGGTACGAAGACGGTAAGCTTCTGAACAAGATGAACACCTTCACCGATTTTAACGACTGTGCTCAGTATTTGATCGATGATGGTTATACAACCTCAGATAAATTGTTTGCCATGGGGGGCAGTGCGGGAGGTTTACTTATGGGGGCCTGTATAAATTTACGTCCCGATCTGTACAAAGGTGTAATTGCCGCTGTGCCTTTTGTCGATGTGGTAACTACCATGTTGGACGAAAGTATCCCACTTACTACCAGTGAGTTTGATGAGTGGGGAAACCCGAAGGACGAGAAATACTATTATTATATGCTTTCGTATTCGCCATACGACAATGTACAGGCAACAGATTATCCCGCGATAATGGCAACCACTGGTTTACACGATTCGCAGGTACAGTATTTCGAGCCGGCAAAGTGGGTGGCCAAACTTCGCGACATGAAGACCGATGAAAACCCGCTGATTTTCAAAATTAACATGGATTACGGGCACGGCGGCGCTTCAGGACGTTTCGAGTGGATACATGAAACAGCTTTGGAATATGCCTTTATTTTTGACCAGATAGGAATAAAGGAATAATCGTATTTAATTACGCTTTCAACTTCTTGTATTTAAACCGTTTTGGAGCTTCGCCCCCCATTCGTTTTTTGCGGTTCTCTTCGTAATCAGAAAAAGAACCTTCAAAAAAATGAACGTGTCCTTCGCCTTCGAATGCAAGAATATGAGTGGCAATGCGGTCGAGAAACCAGCGGTCGTGCGAAATGACTACTGCACAACCAGCAAAGTTTTCGAGGCCTTCTTCAAGGGAACGCAAGGTATTTACATCGATATCGTTGGTAGGTTCGTCGAGCAGGAGCAGGTTCCCTTCCGATTTTAATGCCAGCGCCAAATGCAAACGGTTTCGTTCGCCGCCTGAGAGAACGCCGCATTTTTTTTCCTGATCTGACCCCGAGAAATTGAATCTTGAAACATAAGCCCGGGCATTGGCTTGTTTATTTCCGAGCATGATGGTTTCGGTTCCACCCGATACCACTTCGTACACCGACTTGTTCGGATCGATGGCTTTGTGGGCCTGGTCAACATAGCTCACTTTTACCGTTTCTCCGATGGCAATGCTACCCGAGTCGGCGTCCAGTTGTTTCATAATGAGTTTGAACAGGGTGGTTTTTCCTGCGCCGTTTGGTCCAATAACGCCAATTATTCCGGCTGGCGGTAATTTAAAACTCAAATCTTCAAATAAAATACGATCGCCAAAACCTTTCTTAACCCCTTCCATTTCCACCACTTTATCTCCCAGTCGTGGTCCGTTCGGAATATAAATTTCGAGCCGTTCTTCTTTTTGATTAACATCTTCGTTCAACATTCTGTCGTAAGCATTTAAGCGGGCTTTGCTTTTTGCTTGTCGTGCTTTAGGCGCCATGCGCACCCATTCGAGTTCGCGTTCAAGTGTTTTCCGACGTTTCTGACTGCCTTTTTCTTCCTGCTCCAGTCGTTTTGCCTTTTGTTCGAGCCACGAGCTGTAATTTCCTTTCCACGGAATGCCCGTTCCACGGTCGAGTTCGAGAATCCAACCTGCCACGTTATCGAGGAAATAACGATCGTGGGTGATACAAATTACCGTTCCTTTGTATTGACCGAGGTGCGCTTCAAGCCACTGGATACTTTCGGCGTCGAGGTGGTTGGTGGGCTCGTCGAGCAAAAGCACATCGGGTTCTTTTAATAACAAACGGCAAAGCGCCACGCGGCGGCGTTCGCCACCCGATAATTCGCTGATTGGCTGATCGTCAGGCGGACACTGCAAAGCATCCATGGCACGCTCGAGTTTACTGTCGAGGTTCCAGGCGTCCAAAGCATCCATTTTTTCCTGCAACTGCGCCTGTTCGTTCATCAACTCTTCCATCTTGCCGGGATTCTCATACACCTCGGGCAAGCCAAACATTTGGTTGATCTCTTCGTAACGATCCAGCACCTCCACAGTTTCCTGCATCCCTTCTTTTACCACTTCGATCACGGTTTTGCTTTCATCAAGCTGTGGCTCCTGTTCAAGTATGCCAACCGAATAACCGGGTGCAAAAACCAACTCGCCGTTAAACGAATTATCCAGTCCGGCAATTATTTTCAATAAAGTCGATTTTCCCGATCCGTTTAACCCGATAATGCCGATTTTGGCGCCGAGAAAAAACGAAAGCGAAATGTCTTTAATAACCGTTTTACTGGGTGGGTAGGTCTTACTCACCTTGTACATCGAAAAAATTATCTTCTTGTCGTCGCTCATTTTAGTTGAATTTATACGCGCTCAAAAATACAACAGAAAGTGGAATTGTTAGGCGTGTTCAAAATGATTTTCAGTAAGAAATATTTGGCAGGGGGTCTTTGCTTTACAATATCGATTTCTACCTCCGAAATTACCTTGGAAACACTATAAAAAGATTTGGTTAATGGGAGAAATCCACCGGCTATTCATCAAACTTTAAGAGTAGAATTACATAATTACTTGATTAACCGTAGGCAAAGTACTTAGTATATTTTGGGTTTTATTGCCCAACTAAATCAGCAATAAAAATTAGGCAGACATAACCATTGTTTGAATATTTGCAGTGTACAAACCCAACAAAAGAATAGAAGGCCCAAAGTATACAGAGAAGTCGCTTTAAGAAGAAAAAGGAATTTTTTCATTGTTTGATTGTTCATAGACATCGTATTAAGTTCGTTTTTAGTTTTTGTTTAAACAGCATTTTATACCCAACTGTTTATTTTACTACAAACCCGGTTAAACAGAAAATGCTGAAAAAATTAAAGCCGTTTAAATGATCTTTGCGCACAAAAGTTATCGAGGCGGTTTGAATTTTTTACCTGATTTAGTTGTTGTAAGAGAGGATTCTGATCATCGCCCAGGTGTTGTTTTGACGCTGACAATGCCCGGGCGCAGAGCCCAAACCAGCATGTCGCTGCAAGTTTCATTATTTATTTTTCCCCAGGTATTTTTTTGTCATATGCAAAAACCACTTATAGTAATTACTTAGGTGGATAACGAAAAAGAAGATCAGCAGTAAACCCAGTTTGTTGTGGACTTCGCGTAGTACCTGCCCCAATGGTTCACCTTCGAAAACAAACCAGGCAAGCAAACCCGTAGTGGCGCAAACGATGAAAATTGTGAAAAGGGTAAGGTTCATCCCGTTGTTTTTCCCATTCATTTTAAATGTGACCAATTTCTTGATCCAATGTGCATTCAGCCATAAATGAATGATAATTAAGGGAATATTGACGAGCGCTGTAACCCGGTGAACCAATAGCCATTGATTTCCGTCAATTCCTATAGATTTAGTCTCGTATGGAGCGCCGCCATGATATCGTAGTACCACAATCCCGGTAAATAACAGGAAAACAAAAGGCAAGAAAGAAAACAGGTTATAATAATAATTCCTGAAAGCTTTCGAACTAGTCTTCTCCCGATTCTTCATCCCACAAATTTTAATTACTGATTCACAAGTATATTATATTTCATTTATTCTACCAAAATCGAGTGGGCATCGACAATGTTGTAATACAGGGGATAATATTCAAAGAAAGTCTAAAACTATTCTCTTTGTTGGCTGTTTTATTTAAAAAAGGAATACAATGAAAACAAAACTTTTGATTATAGTTATCTTTCTCATAACCGGAGTTGTTCAACAGGCAAAAGCACAAAAAGGATTTTACGATTTTAAGGTCGAAGCTATTGATGGATCGGAATTCGATCTCTCTCAATTAAAGGGTAAAAAAGTGCTGGTAGTGAATACCGCTTCGAAATGCGGTTTTACCCCCCAATACGAAGATCTCGAAAAACTGTATGAACAATATGGCGGCAACAAATTTGTGATCATTGGTTTTCCGGCCAATAATTTTCTGAAACAGGAACCCGGCACAAATGAGGAAATAGCTGCTTTTTGCGAGAAAAATTATGGTGTGTCATTCCCGATGATGGCAAAGATTAGTGTAAAAGGCGACGACATGCACGAATTGTATCACTGGCTTACCGAAAAAACCCAAAATGGAGTGATGGATTCGAAAGTTACCTGGAACTTTCAAAAATACCTGATCGATGAGAATGGAAAACTGATCGCGACTTACCCGCCAAAAACCAAACCCGACGATGAACAAATAGTGGGGTGGATCACTGCAAAGCAGTAACCTGTTGCACATCTTCTGTGCTTTTTCATATTGCTTAATAAAACTTTTGTATATCAATAATCAGGACGGAGTAAATTCCGAAAATGAATTATTTGGCTTATGTTAAGATCGTAAACACGGGCAGATTGATTCTTGCTTTTAAGAATTAATAATTGACTTCCGACATTATATTTGTGCCGATTTTCCAGTAACTTCAATGGGTTAATTTACACGATCAGAAAAATCAGCAATATGGGAAAGAAAATAACATTCAGGATTAATTTTCACACGCACTGGGGCGAAAGTGTATACCTGACCGGATCGGAAGCATCTCTCGGTGCATGGAAAGAAGAGGATGCATTCCCGATGTATCACAATGGCGATGGAGAATGGGAAGCAAGCATTGTGAGCGATACGTTTCAGGATTTTGAATACAAATACCTTGTTAAAGCCCATAATTATGCAGGAAAATGGGAGGGGGGCAAAAACCGTATTTTTAGAATTAGCGAACACGGGATATTGGAGATTCGTGATTATTGGCGTTCGCAGGCCGACCCTGTCTCGGCGATGCAAACCCAGGTTTTTACCAAAGCGCTGATGCCGCCACCTGTTGATGAGGTGAAAGCGCCATTAAAATTTTACAAACGTTCGGTACAATTCAGCCTGCGCGAGACCCGAATTCCCAAAGGGAAAACGCTGGCCATTATTGGTAATCAAAAAGCGCTTGGCAATTGGAAAACGCCGTTGCTGATGGATCCGTCTGAATATCCTGTTTGGAAAGTGAACATTTCGCTTCATCAGGTACGATTTCCGTTGAATTATAAATATGTGCTGGTTGATATTGCCAGTGGAAAAATCTCGCATTGGGAAGACGGAAACGAACGTATTTTGTATTATGTGGATAAAAACGCTGAGAGTATTGTTCATATTCAAAACGACGAAAAATTCCGTTTCAGTGAAGCCCCGTGGAAAGGGGCAGGAGTTGCAGTTCCGGTATTTTCTCTTCGCACAAAAGAAGGCTTCGGAATTGGCGAATTCAACGACATAAAAAAATTGGTTGACTGGTCGGTTTCCACCGGGTTAAAAATGATACAGTTGTTGCCAGTCAATGAAACTGTGGCTACTCATTCGTGGCTCGATTCGTATCCGTACAAAGCCATTTCGGTTTTTGCCCTGCATCCGGTTTATTTAAACCTCGAAACACTCGGCAAACTTAACGACCCGGTTAAGATGGAAGAGTTCGAGGCAAAAAGATTGGCGCTGAATGCCAAACCTTACGTCGATTATGTGGAGGTCACTAAAGTAAAGTCGGAGTATTATAAACTTATTTTTGATCAGCAATGGAAAGCGGTAGAGAAGAGCGATGAATTTAAATCTTTCTTCGGGGAGAACAGGGGCTGGCTCGAACCTTACGCTGCTTTTTGTTACCTGCGCGATAAGCATCGTACCAGCAACTTCAGGGAGTGGGAAAGCTGGGCGGGGTACAATCCCAAAAAAATACAAAAACTGGTTGATCCAAAAGAGGAACACTTCGAACACATCGCGGTGCATTATTTTATTCAATTTCACCTCGACCGGCAACTGAAAGAGGTTGTTGCGTATGCCCACGAAAGGGGGGTGGCACTGAAAGGCGATATCCCGATTGGCATTAGTCCAAACAGTATAGAAGCCTGGACCAAGCCAGAACTGTTTAACCTGAACGGTCAGGCCGGTGCGCCACCAGACGATTTTGCGGCACAGGGCCAAAACTGGGGTTTTCCAACCTACAATTGGGAAGAAATGGAGAAGGATGGTTTTGCATGGTGGAAAGACCGTTTGCAAGCCATGTCGAAATATTTTGATGCTTTCCGCATCGATCATATTTTAGGCTTCTTTCGTATTTGGGAGATACCTCAAAATGCTTTGCATGGTTTGCTTGGCTATTTTAAACCCGGGTTACCGATGTCGCCTGGCGAATTGATGGAACGCGGAGTTTCTTTCGATTTCGAACGAATGGTGAAACCCTATATCAGGGGACATTTTTTACACGAAATATTTGGAGAGTTTACCGGGGAAGTGAGAAAGGACTACCTCGAAGAAACAGAATACAACGTATTTGATTTAAAAGCTGGCTTTGACACACAAAAGAAAATATATGCCCATTTTACGCCTGTGGATGACGAAGAAGGGAAATTGACAGAAAAAGAAATAACCATCCGTGACGGATTGATTGCCTTGCTCGACGAGGTACTGTTTATACGCGATCCTCAAACGGCCCACGAAGCTTATCATCCACGTATTGCATTGCATTATACTTTTTCGTATCGTGAACTCGATATGGAAACAAAGGATCGCCTCGACGAAATTTACATTGATTTCTTTTACCGGCGTCACGAGCAGTTTTGGAAAAACGAGGCAATGAAAAAACTTCCCGCATTAACCGGGGCAAGCGATATGCTTATTTGCGGAGAAGACCTGGGAATGGTTCCCGATACGGTTCCGGAAGTAATGAGTGATCTGAATATTCTTAGTCTGGAGATTCAGCGCATGCCTAAAAATCCGGATATTGAGTTTGGGCATCCTGCCGATGCACCTTATTTAAGTGTTTGTACAACATCAACCCACGACATGTCGACTATAAGAGGTTGGTGGGAGGAGAACCGGGAAAAAACCCAACGTTTCTTTAACCACGTACTCGGGCACAACGGCGATGCTCCTTATTTTGCCGAACCCTGGGTTTGCCGCGATATTATTAAGCAACACCTGTATTCGCCTGCCATGTGGACAATCTTCCCGATTCAGGACCTGATTGCAATGGATGGCGATTTGCGTTGGGACGAAACCGATAAGGAAAGAATTAACGTACCCAGCGACGAGAAAAACAAGTGGCGCTACCGTATGATTCTGAGTTTGGAAGAAATGATTGAAGCCGTTGATTTTAATCGTTTATTAGCAGCAATGGTGCATTCCTCAGGAAGGAACCCAGAAGTTTAAGATCGGCTTGGCTAATTATTTTTCTGGTTAAAAACAGCTTATCGTCCAATTACCGCATTAATCTTTTTCCACATTTCGTTATGAAAAAGAATTGGGACAACTGCTTCGTCGGGTGCTTCTCCCATGCGAGCAACCACCATATTCAAACCGGGAATGACATCCACAAACTGACCGTTCTTACCGGCGCCAGCGATCAGGTCGGCCGGGGCATCGGGAGAAAGCTGCATTTTTACAGGAACAGGAATTCCGGGATAAATGATTTTTTCTTTTCCGTTCAACCACCATAAATAACCATATGACGGATTAATATCTTGCGAAGTAGTTGTCATGTCTGTAAAATAATCCTGGTCAATCATGATTTCAGTTTGATCCCATTTCCCTTTATTCAGGATCAGCAGCCCAAACCGGGCCATATCGCGCGGTACACTGTAATACACGTTGTTGGTGCCGTCGTAGGCCCAGGTTCCGCTCATTCCTGTTGTTATCTCCAGTTTTTGATGAATGTAGTCGTTTTCGTCCATCCCGGTTGCACTCAGGATGACATCCTTTAACAAAGTATACGGCGCGTTGTGGTAGAACCATTGGTTGCCCGCATCTGCGTTATATTGCAAACACGAGGGATCGGTACAATAGGTGTTGGGAACGGTGTAGTCGAGTCCGGTGGTCATTGTTAGTTGGTGGCGGATGGTGATTAAATCTTCTTTTTCTTTACTCATCGAAGTCCAGCCAACTCCAAGGTAATCCGATGTTTTATCAGAAATATTTAGCAAGCCTTCTTCCTGCGCCATACCAATTAAAAATGCTGTCAGGGTTTTCCCGGCGGAGGCCCAGTACCAAAGCGATTTGGAAGTAAATTCACCCGTATTCAGGATATTGTTTCCCCAATAATGTTCCAACGCAATTTTCCCGTCCTGCAGGATGATGAACGCCCGTGTTCCGTTTCCCAAAAGGGTAGTAAATAATGAATTTATGGAGTCGGTATTCCATCCCAGGTCGGCAGGATCAACCGTTTGCCATACATCTGAGGTGGCGGGTGGGAAGTATAGCTCTTTTTCTACAGGTGGGTTTTCAGTGTTTTCTTCGCCTCCGCTGCACGCCGAAAGTAAAAGAACAATTATAGCAATAAGGTAAATAAGGTTTTTCATCGATAACGATCTCACGGGTTAAGAAACATCAATTTCAATTCCAACCGGACAGTGATCGGAACCTATAACTTCATCTAAAATAAATGCGCTTTTAACCGATGGCAGAAATGATTCGCTTACTAGAAAATAATCGATTCTCCAGCCGATGTTCTTGCCACGTGCCCCGGCGCGGTAGCTCCACCACGTATATTTGTCCGCCGTGTTGGGATTAAAATACCTGAAACTGTCGATTAAACTACCCGAGGTAAAACGGTCCATGCCATCGATTTCTTCCTGCATGTATCCCGCCGATTTGTTGTAATTGGCTTTTGGCCTTGCAAGGTCGATGGCCTTATGGGCCACGTTAAAATCGCCGCAAACCACTACCGGCTTTGTTTTTTCCAGCTCTTTCAGATAATTGAAAAAAGCAAGGTCCCAGTCCTGGCGGTAACCCAGTCTTTTTAATTCACTTCCCGAGTTGGGAACGTAAACATTTACCAAAAAAAACTTTTCGTATTCGAGGCACAACACACGGCCTTCGTTGTCGTGTTCGCCAATTCCGATACCACGCCTTACCGAAAGCGGCTCCACTTTGGATAAGGTAGTCGTTCCTGAATACCCTTTCTTTTCGGCAGCATTTGAGTAAATGTAGTATTGGGTTACTCCTGCCAGTGTTTCTGCTACCTGGTCTTCCTGGGCTTTTGTTTCCTGAATACAGAGCACATCGGGATCCATGTTTTTCAGATCATCAAAAAAATTCTTTTGAGCTACGGCGCGTAACCCGTTCACGTTCCACGATATCAACTTCATTTTTTTCTGCAAGATAAAAAATTTTGAAAATCAATGTCACCTTGAAATAATTTAGAGAAAAGAAAACAATGGAACTTAACCAATAGTGTTTGGTTAATAATGCTTAGCAAATCATTAAATATGTGGCTTTGTATTTGACTATTCTGGACTGTTTAGTCTTTTAATCGTATTTTTATAGCGTTTTAGTAAAATTAAGAAAATGGAAAACAAGCTACGACCCAAAAAAGCGAACAAAAGAATGATTCGCGACCGCCGCGATATGATCCAGTACATCAATCTGCAACTGGCATCGCTGGGGCAACCGATTTTTAACGACGATTCGGATGCCGACGAAAAATATGCCAATTCAAAGTTTCAGTCACTTACCGAAGGGCTTATCAATAGTTTCCGCGAGAAATCGCGTTTGCTGAGCGGACATCTGTCGCCGGTGGACACACGAATACAAAATTTCATCGATGATTATTTAAAGGAAGTTAATTTCGATAAAGAATTCCGTTTGCCATCTGCCACGCTGGTATTAAACCAAAAGGGAATGGCCCGCGAATTGAGCTTGCCGCCCAATGGCAATGAATTTAAAAGCGAACTGCTGAGTTCGTACCGTTTAAAACAGGGGATTTTAAATAACCCTGCCAACGATAAACGAACCACCAAAGGAACTTTTCACATTGTACGTGGAGGACTTCCGGTCCCACTCGATAAAAAGGAAGTACCAAAAATTACTTTTGCGCATTTGCTGTATGCGGCGCTTAATCCATCTGACGAACTAAAATTACTCCCATTTACTTCGAAACAGGACCAAACGGCAAAAGTAATGGCCTCGCTTCTACTGCGCCCGATTGTTTGTCCCGAAGTAAAAGGAGTGATCAGCGAAAAATCGATGGAGATTCGCTTTTTTGCGCCGGGAAGTTTGGTGAGTAACCTCGATTTTGTGGAGTCGATTTTTGGAAATGCCGGCGACCACAACCTGGCTGTTAACGATGCAGCACTTGATATTGACCACTGGACCGGGCACACCGGGTGTATCATTCTGGCGCCGCAGCTTACCAAACTTAAAAAGAAAGACGTGGGTTTGCCTCACTACGACGATGCGTCGCCGCGTCAGAAAAAAGACGGCATGTGCTGGAAAGACGAAAATGAACTCTACAATGATGGTACTCCGTTTAAACTGACCTGTCGTGACGAACGTGGGGTAGTGGTAACTTTGATCGCCGACAACTACTATGGATATTCGAAAAAGGAAATCAAAACACAGATCAGTTATTCGGCCAATCTTTATGGTTTGGTTGAAGAAGAACACTCGGGCGGCGCTATTGCTTTCCCGCGTGGAAACATGAGCGACAGTGTTTTTGGGGCCAACTTTACAAAAAAATTCAGCCAGCCATATTCATTCGAGGAAGTAAAAAAATTACTGGCCGATAAAATCGAAGTAAAAGAAGGAAATTACGCCATCGATAAAAAATATTCAGATGTGGTGTACATTCCTGAAAATGCAGATATCGATATCGAAAAAAGCTCGGTTTCCTGGAAGTACAAAAACAAGGAATACAGCCTGAAGTTGTCGCCCGATAAAGTATATGTTCATCCTACAGGCCATAAATTCCAGTTGGTAAAACACCCAACCCAATCGATGTGGCGGATAATCGATACCTCACCGGAAGGTGTTTTCTGCCACAAACCCAGTACCGTTTCCGGTGGCGGAAAATCGGAAATTTCGAAATCGATGCAGAACGCGATCAAGTATGGATATTTCTATATCGAAAACCTTGAACAGGCAGTAATAAAAGTTGACGAAATTATCAACTACGATTATTCGAAACGGTGGAAAGTAATTTATCCGGATGCAAGTGATTCCCGCTCGTTTCTGAGCAAGGAACGCACTTTGGGATCGGCCGTTAAACTGTTGACACCTTCGGATAATTACAACGACGAATACAATAATTTTTTGAAAGATATTCCGCAATACGTGCACACTTTAGCTTTGTTTGTGAAACGCCATTACCGTGGTGTGGAAGAAGTGGGTTTAAAATGGCGCGAGCTGTTTAATGTTGAAATTGTAAATGGCCGACCCGGGAATGTGTTGAGATACAAACACAACCCGATTACCGCAAGTTACGTGCGAATTGGTTTTAACGAAGAAGGACGTTGGTATCTGCATAAATTGAGGTCCGATTTTGTGCCGAGTGTGAAAATCCAGACTGAAGACGATATTTCAGCCACAATTACCGTTCCGGCGAAGCGATTGAGCAACCTGAATTCAGAATACCCCAACCCTAGTGTAAAACTGGTGGCCAACTGCGAAAGTTATCTATTCCAGCGCCCCGACGAGGCGGTAATCAGAGGCTACGATAAGGAAGCCGAACGGGAGATTGTCGATCACGATACTTTCCTGACCAATTACGAACCACTGACCCGGGAAAATGCTATTGAACTGGCGGAGAATGCCATCAGTTTCGAAAAATATACACAACCGGTTAAAGACTTTGTTTGTTCGATCGTAAAAAACAACGACGATAATTACTTCGTCATTCCATCCCATCCTCGCATTGTGGATGGCGAACCCACAAAAAATCCCCGATACCTGCAACAAAATATTTTTAAAGAGGAAACACTTGATTCGTACTTGGGAGAAATCGGAGTGCGATTATTCCGGAAAATCAAACCTGCCGATCCGGTTTACTGGCCGGTGAACGCTGTTCTTCCCGGACGAAGAAATAATCCGGCTGACCGTAAAGCCGGTATTCGACCCCTGGCGGTGTACAACCCAATCCATTACCAGGAACTGCCTGAATTATTTATGGATTTTATTGCCAGTATCACAGGGAAATCGCCTTCAACTACCGGTGCCGGTTTGGAGGGTGCGCTCACCAAAGGGCCGTTCAATATGTTGGTTCCAACAACCGACCTGAACAATGCCTTGTTGTCGTACATTCTTACCGAATACAATGGTTTTAGTTCCGCCGCCGGTTACATCGGGCCTGAAAATCGTTTTGACCACGACATCAGTATTCTGGTTCCCGAAATCTGGGCACGTTTGGTTCCTGAAGATCGCGATCCGAAAAAACTGATCGAAAACGGAAGTCTTGAAAAATTAGAGGACTTTGAATACAAAGGCAAAAAAGTATTGGCCAGCCGTTTGGGTTACAGGATCACCAAGAATTTTGCATTCCGGTGCATGAACCGTTTGTTTGATGAACCGCTGGCTGTTTTTAACGAACGCATGCTTAAACCCGAATTGCAAGGTATGGACGATTATGTGGATGGGATCAACAACATTACCGAAGCCATGCAACGTGCAGCTCTGCCTTTTTTTGAAGACGGCAGCGTGGAATCAGCCATTCCTCCTTTAAAAGTACTTTTACATGTGATGGCTTACGGTCATTACGAAGGGAAAGACATAAGTGATCCGGGATTGCGCAAACTGTTCAAACGCGAAGAGGTGATCAAAAGCGATTGGTACAAAGCGCGCCTTTTGCTAAAACAGCAAAAGGATGTGGCTTTTTACAAACGTCAACTGGCTTATCTCGAAGATTTTAAAGCCAATAAAGACAATGTCATTTTGGTGGAAGAAATGAATATTGACAGCAGGATTGAAAAAGCAAAAGATTGTTTGAAACACGTGGATTCGAAACAGTATCTGCAAGAACTGGAAGGCACAATAGGTGCCGACCCACTGTTTAAAAAATAACCTAAGTTTGACAGTGAATTTAGTTCAACCTCAATACCCCGCCGCCTGTCCGTCTTTGCGCGATTCGGAAGCGCCGTAATATACTTTGTTTACTGGATCCCACATAATGGCCTGGTAGCCTCCGTACGGTCCAAAATCGAACCCAATTTTGTGGCCCATCTCCATTAATCTGCGGATCGAGGTATACGGAATTCCACTTTCAAGGGTCACCTGTCCTCCATTGTTCATAAGTTCGCCGCCAGTCGGGTCGCTCGATCCCGTGTGTTGAATGCGTGGTGCGTCGCCGGCTTCCTGCAGGTTCATCCCAAAGTCTATAACGTTACAGATTATTTGAACATGTCCCTGTGGTTGCATATCGCCACCCATTACACCAAAACTCATAAACGGCTCTCCATCCTTGGTTACAAAAGCCGGAATAATTGTGTGGAAAGGACGTTTGTGCGGCTCGTAAACATTCATGTGTCCTTCATCCAGTGAAAAAAGCTCACCACGGTCCTGTAAAATAAAACCAAGCTGGCCGGGGGTCATTCCCGAACCCATACCACGGAAATTACTCTGGATTAGTGAAACCATATTTCCTTCTTCATCGGCAGTGGCCAGGTAAATGGTGTTCCCATGTTCCATTCCCCATGCGGGATAACTCTTTGCTGCATGATCAGGAGCGATCATAGCCGCCTGTTTTTTTCCATAATCTTCAGCAATCAGTTGTTCTGTTGGTAATTTGTTAAAACCGGGATCGGAATAGTATTTGGCACGGTCTTCAAAGGCCAGTTTCTTGGCTTCCACAAAATAGTGGATGTATTCAGCCGATCCAAAACCCATCGAAGCCACATTAAAGTTTTTTAAGATGTTAAGCATCTCAAGTGCTGCAGTTCCCTGTCCGTTTGGCGGAAGTTCCCATACATCGTAACCACGGTAATTCACCGAAATAGGTTCTACCCATTCTGAACGATGATCTTCGAAATCACGCATGCTCAGAAATCCACCTTGCTCGCGCACATATTTCACAATTTTCCGGGCAATTTCACCTTTGTAAAATTCATCACGGCCTTTCTCTGCAACCGTCCGTAGGGTTTTAGCCAGGTACGGATTCTTAAATATTTCGCCTTTTTCAGGAGCCTTTCCGTTGGGCATGAAAATTTCGGCAAACCCGGGATATTTTTTTAACGACGGTGCATTTCTTCCCCAGTAATACGCGATGACTTCGCTCAGTGGGAACCCGTTTTCAGCATATGAAATAGCCGGGTTCAGCACCTGGCCCATAGGTAACTTTCCAAATTTGTTATGCAGCTCAAACCAGCCATCCACGCAACCGGGAACCGAAACAGGCAGAGGCCCGTAAGCCGGTATCTTTTCATATCCTTTTTCCTTGAAATATTCAAGAGTTAAATCATACGGAGAACGTCCGCTGGCGTTTAGTCCGTAAAGCTTTTTGGTTTTGGCATCCCAAACAATCGCGAATAAGTCGCCACCCATGCCATTTCCGGTGGGCTCGGTTAGCCCGAGCACTGCATTGGCTGCAATAGCGGCGTCGATTGCATTTCCGCCGGCTTTCAGCATATCGAGTGCCGCCTGGGTCGCCAGTGGCTGGCTTGTGCAGGCCATCCCGTGCTGGGCAATTACTTCGCTTCGTGTGGCAAAAGGTTGCCCGGTAATACGATCTTGTGCAACAATTTGAAATGATAAAAGGAAAAATGCCAGAATTGTAAAGTATATTTTCATCTGTATATAATTTGTTTTTAAATTGTCAGATGGAATTCGCATGATAGAAATATTTTCATACCGGTTGGTATTTTTACTAATCATGCTCATTTCATGATATTCAGAATTTCAGTTTTAGTTGGCGAATAAAAATAGTAAAATTTAAGTCCGGTATCTTGTTATTTTCATCGAAACTCTGAACTTTGAAGAATAAACTAATTCATGGAACGATTTCTCTCGCAGTGCGCCAAATACATTTATAGCCGACATAGAAACAATCTGAAAGAACTTTGCCTGGTATTTCCGAACCGCCGTTCGGGTGTATTTTTTACTTCGTATTTGCAGAAAGAGATTGAGCACGCCGAAATTGGACCGAAAGTTACAACGGTAAACGAATTGTTTTCGTCGTATTCAGAGTCGCATCCGGGCGAAAAACTACAGTTAATCTCGGTGTTGTACGATGTGTTTTGCCAGCACACCAAAAGCGCCGAAACCTTTGATGAGTTTTATTTCTGGGGCGAAATTCTTCTGTCCGATTTTAACGATATTGACCGTTACCTGGTTAATGCTAAAGATTTGTTTACAAATGTTTCCGACCTAAAAGAAATCGAATCGATCTTTGATTACCTGACCGATCAACAGAAAAAGGCGTTAGAGCAGTTTTGGGGGAATATTGCGGTGGCCGAAAAGAGCGGCTTTCGCGACAAGTACCTGGCAATCTGGGATAAATTGTATCCAGTTTACGCCGATTTTAAACATACTTTACAGAACCAGCGCCTGGCTTATCCGGGGATGATCGACCGGGAAGTAGCTGAACAAATCAAGGAAAGTACTCTCGAATTTCGATTCGAAAAATACTATATCATTGGTTTGAATGCACTCAATGCCTGTGAAACAAGGGTATTCGATTACCTGCAAAAATCAGGAAAAGCCGTTTTTCTTTGGGATTATGATCTTGCATATGTCGATGACGATCGGAATGAAGCAGGCTATTTTATGCGCAATAACCTTAACCGTTTTCCGCCGCCGCAGGATTTTGAATTAAACACCGAAGTTTTTAAGAACAGAAAGTCGTTAAAACTGCTCGCCGTTTCGTCGGTTTACGGGCAATCGCAACAAATCCCAAATTTTCTGGAGGAAACAGCCAAAGGCTATCATCCCGAATTTGATAATACAGCTGTTGTACTTGCTGATGAATCGCTGTTGTTTTCTGCCCTGGGAGCCATCCCTGGAGAAATTGGAACAGTCAACATCACGATGGGTTATCCGGTAAGGAACTCGGTTTTATACGGTTTTTTGATGTTACTCGTGAATTTGCTTAAGAACAAACGAAGCGAAGATGGTACTTTGGTGGCCTATCATCGTTATGTAACCGATATTCTGAATCACCAGTTGCTGACTTTTACCGAGTCGGAAAAAAGTAAGGCATTTATTCTTGATCTGAAAAAGAGAAACCGCATTACCTTAAAATTGGATGAACTTGATTTTTCGCCCTTGCATCGCCTGATTTTTCAATTGCCCGGGAGAACTGAAGATTACAGTGCCTATTTTTTAGCGATACTGGCGCTGTTTTATCAGCAGCAAAAAGAAAAACAACAACAGGATACAATGTTGAAAGAGTTGATTTTTGCAATTTACCAGGCGATTGAGAAACTGGGAGCAGTGGTACAGACAACGCTCGAAAAGCAACAGCGTACAATTAGCGAAACGGTTTATTTCAGGTTATTTTCGCAATATATAGGGCAGGTTTCGGTAGCATTTGAAGGTGAACCTCTTAGCGGTTTGCAGGTAATGGGTATATTGGAAACCCGCTGTCTCGACTTCGAAAATCTGATTATCCTGGGGTTGAACGAAAACAAATGGCCACGTAAATTTACTGCGCCATCGTTTATTCCTTTTAATGTAAGGCTGGGGTTTGGTTTGCCGGGTATCGATGAACAGGATGCCATGTATGCGTACTATTTTTACCGGCTAATTCAACGTGCACAAAACGTAACCGCTACTTATAGTGTGGTGAAGGAGGGAATCAATACCGGCGAACTGAGTCGTTATGGTTTTCAGCTTCAGTACGATTCGGTACACAAACCCGAAATGCTGAATCTCAATTTTGTTTTTACCAACGATCCTGTTCAGGAAATTCGTATTAAAAGCTCGGAGGCCGCGGTAGCGAAGCTAAGGGAACGAAATACCGCGGATCATCCGCTATCGCCGAGCGCCATAAATACGTACCTGAATTGCAGCCTTAAATTTTATTTCAATTATATAGCCGGTTTGCCCGAGCAGGAAGAAGTAAAAGAAGAAATCGACGGGGCTATTTTTGGTACCATTTTCCACGATACCATGGAAACACTTTATGCACCCTTTGCCGGAAAACTTATTCAAAAAGGAGATCTGGGAAATATTTCCAAAGACTATGTAACGATCAACAATGAAATAACCCGGCTGATTGGAGAGCATTATTTGAAACAAAAAGGGGGCAAAATAAAACTCGAAGGCAAAACACTTTTGTTTTTCGAGAATATAAAAACCTATGTCAGGCAGCTACTGAAAATCGATATGTTACAGGCTCCATTTACTATTCTTAGCCTTGAGCAGAAATATAAGCGACAGCTTGAAATTTCGGGCCAAAAAATATGGGTGGGAGGTACCATCGACCGCCTGGATGTAAAAGACGGACTGGTGCGGGTGCTCGATTACAAAACAGGAAATGTTAACTCTCTTGGTTTTAAAGAACTCGACGAATTGTTTGTTCGCGATGATAAAGACCCGAAGAAAGAAATTTTACAGGCACTAATTTACAGTTGGGCGGTATCAGCCGAAAAACCTACGCAAGAGGTTAAGCCGTCGGTTTACAGTTTACGAAAACTTTTTGAACCTAATTTTAATCCGGATATCAGGCGGAACGGTCAGTCCTTTGTTTTTAGCGAAGTTGCAGATGATTTTGAATCTGCGCTTAAAACTTTGGTTACTGAAATCTATTCGGCTGAAAATGAATTTGTACAGACGGTACATACCGATAAATGCAGCTACTGTTCATACAAGGGAATTTGTCGCAGGTTCTGATTTTTAAAGAATCAACTTAAGCCAGCCAGGTATTCAAGCACGGGACGGGTCCTTTCGTAACATTTTTCTGAAATCTTTTCGGCGGGTTCTTTGGCCGGCCCATCGTAATTCACA
>WOYV01000122.1:0-5388 GCA_011620585.1 Draconibacterium sp. | reverse complement strand
ACATTTTTCTGAAATCTTTTCGGCGGGTTCTTTGGCCGGCCCATCGTAATTCACACATTTTAAAGGCGCGTGGAGGGTAAGTATAATATCCGGTTTGATTTCCTCCAGAAGGGCAATCATTTGTTGCGTTGTTTCTTCCGACGCCGGCTCATCTCCCGAATAATATTCATCTTTTTGGGTTTTTATCCAGTTTCCGGTAGGTAGTTCCGGTTTAAATCCACGCCGTTTTGATTTCCCCTGGTCCCACGCTCCTTTCCCCATGGGTTCAGGCAGGGAATAAAAAAAAGATGGTTTTTTAGGCCAGAAAAATTATTTTCATTCAGATACCTGGAAATAACGTATTCCCCTTGCGGCTCTTCTCCGTGAAATACTCCTATTACCAGTATCGTTTTTGCACAGGAATCGGGAGAGTATTTTTTGATTAACTGTATTTTTTCAGTTGATGTGCCAGAATCCATTTATTATTCTCCCAGGTATTTTTTATACAAATCGGGTCTGAGCCGTTTGGTTCTTTCCACTGCCTGGTCATGTTTCCAGTCGTCCACTTTCTGATCGTTTCCGCTAAGCAGGATTTCGGGTACTTTCATGCCTTTGTATTCTGCCGGGCGCGTATAAACAGGCGGGCTCAGCAAGTAATCCTGGAAAGAATCGGTGAGGGCAGAGGTTTCGTCGGAAAGCACGCCAGGCAAGAGGCGAACAACTGCGTCGGTAATGATGGCAGCAGCGAGTTCGCCGCCAGTTAGTACATAGTCTCCCACCGAAATTTCTTTAGTGATATAAGTATCGCGGATACGCTGGTCAATGCCTTTGTAATGCCCGCAAAGGATCATCAGGTTATTGTATAACGAGAGTGAATTGGCTTCGCGCTGGTCAAACAACTTTCCATCGGGAGTGGTAAAAATGATCTCATCATACTCGCGCTGTGCTTTCAATGTTTCGATCGCTTTTTCAATAGGCTGGATGGCCATTACCATTCCCGCGCCTTTCCCAAACGAATAATCATCCACACGCCGGTGTTTGTCATCGGAATAATCACGCAGGTTATGTACATATATTTCTGCCAGCCCCTTTTCCTGTGCACGTTTTATTATCGAATGCTGAAACGGGCTTTCCAGAATTTCGGGAAGAACAGTAATGATATCGATCCTCATTTTTACCTGATTTGGGCGCAAAGATACAAATTAAACCCTTGCGTGCATTTGATCATCACTATCTGAAAAGGAATCAATAACTGCCATATGTGCAGTCAGAATCGACTAAAACTGACCATATGGCGCATAAGTTTGATTGATGAACCTGAATTTTGTCTGAAAAAACGATTTGGAACATGAGTTGATTAAAAGAATGCAGAAACTTGAAAAACAAAGTTTGAAAATATTAACTAAAAAATTAAAGGAGATTAAGTCATGAATTTAGTAAGATTTCAGCACCCGCGTTACAATGTAAACAGAGTATTGGTAGATGAGTTGTTCAACAACTTCTTTAACAACGATTACCACGAAGATTATGTGAAGAATTGTGGATCTGCACCGGCAACCAATGTTTTCGAAACAGAAAAAGAATTCAAAATTGAACTGTCGCTGCCCGGATATGCAAAGGAAGATGTTCAACTGATCAACAAAGATAACCTGCTGACCATCAAGGTTGAGAAGGAAGAAAGCGAAAACAGGGAAACGTTTAAATACGAACGCCGCGAGTTTGGTGCTTACAATTTTGAAAAGCAATACCGTTTACCCAAAACAGTAGATTCAGAGCAGATTACTGCCAAATTCGAAAACGGAATTTTGAGTGTTGTGCTTCCTAAAAAGGAAGAAGCCAAAGAAAAAGAAGCAGTAGAAATTAAAATTTCATAATTGGTTTTATTGGTTAGGTTGTTATAAGAGACCCGTTCGTCAGTGATGAATGGGTTTTTTGTTGTTAAACAATTACCATTTTCATAAATAGAACACGTTAAATTGAAAATTCTTTTTAAAATTGAAACTTAGGTGTTAAGTTTACACTTAAAATTATTTTTGATATGAAAGCGCCATTTAAGACTAAACCATGAAAAGGACTTTTCTGCTTATACTCTTTTTGAATTTTGTTGTGTTATCAGTTTTTTCTCAGGAATTTACCTTAAAATCCCCTGATGAGAGTATATCGGTTAAAATCCAAACCGGTGAACACACTACTTACTCTGTTTTATTTAAGGATACTCAAATAATCAAACCTTCCGGAATTTCATTTCTTTTTAGCCAGGCGCCCCCGCTTGGCGATAATATGCTTGTTTTATCAGAAAATGCTTCAACCTTTGATGAAACCTGGCAACCGGTTTTAAAACGTTTCGAACAAATCAGGAATCGTTACAAACAACTTAAAATAGAGTTACAGGAAGAAAATTTTCCGAAACGTAAACTGAACCTTGTATTCAGGGCATACAACGATGGGGTAGCGTTTCGCGTCGAATTTCCAAAGCAATTCGGAGAGAGAAATTATGTAATGATGGATGAACTCACCGAATTCAATTTTAACAGCGATCATACATGTTGGTCGACTGGCAGTGGTACGGGCCATTCAATACTGAACAAGCAGCAAAAGTTGAAGTTATTATCAGTAACAAGGATTCCTATACCATCCGAATGGTGGAAGGAGGAGGTTTTGCTGCTGTTATCGAGCCTGTTGAGTAGTTAATTTGTAGTGCAGAAAAAAGATAATTGATTAGAAGATGTTGGAAAAGTTAAAAGAAGAAGTTTTTCAGGCCAACCTCGACCTGGTAAAACATGGTCTGGTGATTTTTACCTGGGGAAACGTTAGCGGTATTGATCGCGAAAAAGGGTTGGTGGTTATCAAGCCCAGCGGTGTTTCCTACGAAAAAATGAAACCAAAAGATATGGTGGTGCTCAATTTGTATGGAAAGGTGGTGGAAGGAAACCTGAAACCATCGAGCGATACGCCTACACATTTGGTTTTATACCGTCAGTTTCTGAATATCGGGGGAGTGGTCCACACTCATTCCGAATGGGCTACCAGTTGGGCGCAGGCAGGAAAAGGAATTCCGGCCATCGGGACTACGCATGCCGATTATTTTTATGGCGAGATACCTTGCACGCGCAAAATGACAGAGCAGGAAATTCAGGGAGAATATGAACTGGAAACAGGGAAAGTCATTCTGGAAACATTTAAAAACATTAATCCTGACCAGGTTCCGGGGGTGTTGGTAAATAACCACGGGCCTTTTAACTGGGGCACCAGTGCGCACAATGCCGTGCATAATGCAGTGGTAATGGAAGAAGTGGCGAAAATGACTTTCCGGTCTTTACAGCTTAATCCTGAAACTACCATGGATCAGGTGCTGCTGGATAAACATTTCCTTCGTAAACACGGGAAAGATGCATATTACGGACAAAAGTAGTTTAGAGTTCAAAGTTCAAAGTTCAGTGTGAAAAAAATCAATAAAAATTAATCAATAATAAAAACTAAAAATGTCAAAATATACTATTGGATTAGATTATGGAACGGATTCGGTCCGTTCGTTAATTGTGAATGTGGAAACCGGCGAAGAAGAGTCCAGTGCTGTTTTTAATTACCCACGTTGGAAAAGGCAGGAATACTGCGATGCCCCCAATAATCAGTTCCGTCAGCATCCGAAAGATTACCTCGAAGGTTTGGAATACACCATTGTTGAAGCGTTAAAACAGGCCCCGGCAGGTGTGGCTGAAAATGTGGTTGGTATTTCTGTAGATACCACCGGCTCGACACCAATTGCGGTGGATGAAAAAGGAGTTCCCCTGTCGCTTACTCCCGGTTTTGAAGAGAATCCAAATGCCATGTTTGTGTTGTGGAAAGACCACACAGCGGTTAAAGAAGCCGATGAGATAAATCAGCTGGCAAAAAAATGGGACATCGATTTTACCAAGTTTGAAGGTGGAATTTATTCATCAGAATGGTTTTGGGCCAAATTATTACACGTAATCCGCGAGGACGCCGGCGTTTACCGTGCTGCCTATTCATGGGTGGAACATTGCGACTGGATACCGGCGGTTCTTACCGGAAATACAAACCCAAAAACATTAAAGCGCAGTCGTTGTGCGGCAGGTCACAAAGCCATGTGGCACGAGGCATTTGGCGGCTTGCCTGCCGAAAAATTTCTGGTGGCGCTCGATCCGATGCTGAGTGGTTTAAAAGACCGGCTTTATAAAGAAACCTTTACCTGTGATGTTTCGGCTGGGACATTAGCAAAAGAGTGGGCTGAAAAATTAGGTCTTCCTTCAAATGTAGTGGTCGGTGTGGGCGCTTTTGATGCTCACCTGGGCGCTGTGGGTGCGGGGATTGAACCTTACTATCTTTCAAAAGTAATGGGTACCTCCACCTGCGACATGCTGATTGCCCCGATGGAAGAAGTGGGAGATAAGCTGGTAAACGGAATCTGCGGACAGGTGGATGGTTCGATTATTCCGGGAATGATGGGACTCGAGGCCGGGCAGTCGGCGTTTGGAGATATTTATGCCTGGTTTAAACGCTTACTGGAATGGCCACTTGAAAATATTCTGGCTGAATCAACATTGCTCGACGAGCCAGCCAAGCAAAAACTGATACAGGAAACTTCGGATAAGATCATTGCCAAGTTGAGCGAAGAAGCAGCCAAAATCCCGATTGGCGAAAGCGGGGTAGTGGCGCTCGACTGGATGAATGGCCGTCGTACTCCGGATGCCAACCAAAACCTGAAAGGCGCCATTGCCGGGTTAAACCTGGGATCTGATGCGCCGCGTATTTTCCGTGCTTTGGTTGAAGCTACTGCTTTCGGTTCGCGTGCGATCAACGACCGTTTTATTTCTGAAGGCGTTCGTATTGATGGTGTAATTGCATTGGGTGGTGTGGCTAAAAAATCGCCGCTGGTCATGCAAATTGTCGCCGATGTACTGGATATGCCGATTAAAGTGGCCCGTTCAGAACAAGCCTGTGCACTGGGGGCTGCCATGGCAGCAGCTGTTGTAGCGGGTATTTACCCAAGTACTTCGGAAGCACAGAAACACATGGGTGGCGGTATTGAAACCGAATATCACCCGGTTCCTGAAAATGTGGAGAAATACAAAGCGCTTTACGAGAAGTATAAGAAATTTGGAAAGTTTATTGAATTTGACTATTAATTCGGAATTATCATAATTTTTGAAAAGTCACCTGGTGTCGGGTGGCCTTTTTTGTTACATGTTAAAGCAGCTTATTCAACGCCTAAATCTTAATTTGTTAGCAGGATGGGAGGGCCGAACCAAAACCAATTGTTTGGGAAGATCATCGCAAACTTTATCAAAGCCTGTTTCGGTATAAATCTTACCAAGTAAAAGATGAATCCCATCTAGCCTCCATTATTCATAAAAAAGGGGAGTTTGTTACCTAAAAATAGCTGAAGTA
>WOYV01000033.1 GCA_011620585.1 Draconibacterium sp. | reverse complement strand
AATATTTTTTCTTTTTTATCTGTTTCTGTATCATCATCTAAAAAAGAAATCACATGATCCTTAAAAAAGTTCCTGTAAAATTCTTTTTCTTTTTCGTTGGCTTTATATGTCACTAAAATATTTCTCATTTGTGGTAATTTTGAAGAAGACTCATTAATTAATTGTTAAGTTTCGCATTTTGGGCAACCTTAGTGAGGAATAAAATATACAGGTGATTTTGTCATGCTTTTTGCAACGGCTTCTGAATTGAGCCCGGGACGGGTGTTTCCTACTATTATTCCAATTTTCAACATAGTCCGTTCTCCTTTTATTTTTTAAGTTTTACCTAATTTGAGCGGTTTGGACGAAGTAAAAAATTGCATCCTAAATCTGTTTATAAACATTATATATTGAAATATGTTCACGATTAAATTTAACCCAACTTGTTAAAAATACCAACCAAAAACAAAAATAAATGCACAAATTTTGGTTATTTTATATTGTAACCACCTGATAGTCAATTGCATTATTTTTTGAAAAACGTTTGTATTTCCCAATACATTTATTTTATTCTATCCTCCTTTTGTATATTTGCCGTATGTTTATAAAACCCTTAGTAAAAACACACAAAAAGAGGTGGTAACAACACTAAAAAACAAAAAAGGCAAAATCATCTAGTGAAAAAATATTTAGGTGAAACAGGTGTATCGAACGAGATAGGTTAAAAGCTGATTCTTCATGGACAGAAGGGAAAGATTGTTATTGCAGATATGCATAAGGATCTGTCTATCGAAACACGATCTTTACCCATTCCGGCTGCTGAGAATTGTAATTGTGAAATTCTACCAAATAAATATGGATTATATTTTAAAGGATTGAAAGCAGCTTCTAAATTTAATGAAGATGTAAGAAACTATCTTGATGCATTAGAAATTGCAGGAGTGATTTCCACTTCTTTATTAGTGGGGGATTATCTCATAATAATGAAAGTTATTTCGCAAACTACTTCATAAAACGGATTATTCTTTTGGATATTTATCTGAAAGGACATGTTTGGAAATAAAAAACCGCTCTTCAATTAAAGAACGGTCTTATAATTAAGGAAGAAATTTATTATCCTCTTAATGCTTCAGCACCACCCACAATTTCCAGGATCTCGCCTGTAATAGCAGCCTGGCGGGCTTTGTTGTATTCCAAGGTAAGATCGCCGATAAGTGTGGTTGCATTATCAGTTGCCTGGTGCATGGCTGTCATTCGGGCGCCGTGTTCGGCTGCATTCGAATCGAGTAAAGCCTTGTAGAACTGAATTTTCAACGAACGCGGGATCAGCTCTTTAATAATGTTTTCTTTTGAAGGTTCGTAGATAAAATTGAAGTTGGTGTTGCTGTCATTGTCTTCTTCCATTTTAACCGGAAGGAACTGCTCGGTAGATTGCACTTGAACAGCTGCGTTTTTAAACTGGTTGTAAACCAGTTCAACACGGTCGTATGTTTTATCTTCAAAGGCTTTCATGGCCGCTTCGGCAACCTTTGAAACGTTCTCGAACGATAATTCTTCGAACAGACTATTTTCGTTGGCAACCACTTTAAATCCGCGGTGTTTCAACTGGCGTTCGCCTTGTTTCCCAATGCACATAAAATCGAGCTTCCCCAATTTTTGTTGTTGCGCGTAGGTTGTAGCAGCAAGTTCGATTGCTTTTTTGCTAACATTGGCATTAAAACCGCCACACAAACCACGGTTCGATGAAACCAGAATCACCAAAACCTTTTCCGGTTCACGGGCTTGCGTATATACCGAACCTTCGACGTTTTCGAGGCTGGCACTTAACGAGGTCAGAATCTGGTGCAGCTTTTCGGCATACGGCCTAATCTGCATGATGGCGTCCTGGGCCTTTTTCAGCTTGGCCGCCGAAACCATTTTCATGGCGCTCGTTACCTGCCGGGTGGTTTTTACCGACGCGATCCTTGTTCGTATTTCTTTTAATCCAGCCATGTTTTAATCGTTGAATGATTGAGTAGGTGAAGGACTGAATTCAATCCCTCAATCCTTCAGTCCTTATTTCTTGAATTTTTCTGCCGTTTCTGCAGCTACTTTACGAATAGTTTCCTCTATTTCTGCAGTAAGATTACCAGCTTTCAGTTGATCCAAGATTGAGCGATGCGACATTTCCATTGTTTCGAGGAAGTCCAGTTCAAATTGTTTCACTTTATCGATGGGCACCTGGCGCAACAGTTCTTTTGTCCCGCAATAAATAATGGCAACCTGGTGTTCGATTTTCATTGGCGAGTACTGACCCTGTTTCAGGATTTCCACGTTTTTACGACCTTTATCCAGAACACGCATGGTGGCGGCATCGAGATCGGAGCCAAATTTCGAAAAGGCTTCGAGTTCGCGGAACTGGGCCTGGTCGAGTTTTAATGTACCCGCAATTCTTTTCATCGATTTGATCTGTGCATTACCACCCACACGCGAAACCGAAATACCTACGTTGATAGCCGGGCGAATACCCGAGTTAAATAAGTTCGACTCAAGGAAAATCTGTCCATCGGTAATAGAAATTACGTTGGTTGGAATGTAAGCAGAAACGTCGCCGGCCTGAGTTTCAATAATTGGAAGCGCAGTGAGCGAACCGCCACCTTTAACCTTGTCTTTTAAACAATCAGGCAGGTCGTTCATATTCTTCGCAATTTCATCAGAATCAATGATTTTGGCTGCACGTTCGAGCAAGCGTGAGTGTAGATAGAAAACATCACCCGGATAAGCTTCGCGGCCCGGAGGACGGCGGAGCAGCAGCGACACTTCGCGGTACGAGACAGCCTGTTTGGAAAGGTCGTCGTAAATGATCAGGGCATCGCGACCGGTATCGCGGAAATATTCGCCGATAGCAGCCCCTGCATACGGGGCATAAAACTGTAAAGCAGCCGGATCAGAAGCAGTAGCTGTAACAATCACGGTGTATTCCATGGCGCCGGCTTTTTCGAGTGTAGCCGCGATGTTGGCAACAGTCGAACCTTTTTGTCCGATAGCTACATAGATACAATATACAGGTTTCCCTTTTTCAAATCCTTCGCGTTGGTTAATGATCGTATCAATGGCTACTGCTGTTTTACCCGTCTGGCGGTCGCCAATGATCAACTCACGCTGGCCGCGTCCGATCGGGATCATGGCATCGATGGCTTTCAAACCTGTTTGCAAGGGTTGTTTTACCGGCTGACGGAAAATTACACCCGGTGCCTTGCGTTCGAGTGGCATCTCGAACAACTCACCCTGAATGGCCCCTTTGCCGTCGATGGCATCACCAATGGTATTGATAACACGGCCAAGCAAGGGTTCACCAACATGGATGGAAGCGATACGGCGCAGACGTTTTACGGTGTCGCCTTCCCTGATCAATTCTGTAGGCCCTAAAAGCACTGCGCCAACGTTGTCTTCTTCCAGGTTAAGCACAATTCCTTTTACACCACTATCAAACTCAATCATTTCATTGGCTTCCACATTCGAGAGTCCGTAAATACGGGCAATACCATCGCCAACTTGCAAAACAGTGCCGACTTCTTCGAGCTCGGCAACCGACTTAAATCCTTCTAATTGTTGCTTTAGAATTTCAGATACTTCAGCAGGTTTTATATTCGCCATGTTCTATCTTTTTCTTTTTTGAATTCGTTTATAATTCGGTTTCTAAAAGGCTCTGTTTAATTTTCTTCAACTGTGTGGCTACGCTCGCATCGTACTGTTTGTCGTCGATGCGAAGAACAAGCCCACCCAAAATATCGGGGTTTACCTGTGTTGAAAGTTCAATACTGGCATTTAATTCTTTGGCCAGCAACTGTTCCACTTTCTTCTGTGTTGCAGCATTTATTTCAGCTGCTGTGGTAAGCATTGCCGATTTGATATTCTGGTTTTTCCGTGTGAGGTCAAGGAAATTCCTGCAAATTCCGGGAATATGAACTTCGCGTTTATTTTGAATGATTAGCAATAAGAATTTCAGGGTTAACTCTTCAACATTGCCTGAAAAAATCTTGCTAATGAGGCTCGCTTTTTTTGATGTTTTTACAACCGGGCTTTCTAACAAAAGGATAAAATCGTTGGAAGTTTTACAAACTTCGAGCACCATTGCGATGTCGGCTTTAAGTTTGTCGAGCTTCTTTTTTTCTTTTGCGGTTAAAAAGAAAGCTTTGGCATATCGTACGGTAATTGCGCTTTGATCCATCTTTTTAGTTCAGCTTGATATCATCGATTAATCCGTCTACCATTTTTTCCTGTTCGCCTTTGCCAGCCAGCTGTTTCTTGATCACTTTTTCGGCAATCATGATCGAAAGTTCAGCCACTTGCTTTTTGATGTCGTTGATGGCGGAGTTTTTCTCAGCCTGGATTTGCAAGCGTGCCTGGTCGATACTTTTTTGTGTTTCGAGCCCGGCTTTTTCTTTGGCCTCGGCAATAATTTTTTCCTTCAGCTCTTTCGCTTCCTTTAAGATGGCATCTTTTTCGCGGCGTGCCTCGATGATAATTTTTTCATTGTCGGCCTTTAGCCCGGCAACTTCTTTCTTGGCTTCTTCTGCCGAGTTTAATGCAGTGGCAATTGATTCTTCACGCTCTTTTAGGGCATTCAGGATTGGTTTCCACGCAAACTTTTTCAGAATAAAAAGTACAACTCCAAAAATGATAAGCATCCAGATAATCGTACCCGGATTCGGCATTACTAGTCCCATAATTCCAAATTTTTAGCAGGCAACCGCATCCCGGGCAATCCCCGGGATGGCTGCCAATTTTTTTTGCTTAAACGAAAATAACGAGTGCACAAATGATCACTGCAAAGAAGGCTACCCCTTCGATCAAAGCTGCAGAAACGATCATGTTTGAGCGGATATCGCCACTGGCTTCGGGCTGACGGGCAATAGCTTCCATGGCGCTGGCACCGATTTTACCGATACCCATACCTGCGCCAATGGCAGCTAATCCGGCTCCCAAAGCAGCACCCATTTTACCGACAGCTGCGCCGGCGACCGCTTGAAGCAATACAGTTAAAATTGCTGATAACATAGCATTTAATTTTAATAATTATTAATGGTGTTCTGAAGTCGCCATTCCGAAATAGAGCGCCGACAACAGAGTAAAAACATACGCTTGTATAAACGATACCAATACATCGAGTAGTAAAATAAATACTGAGAATGCAATGGATACCGGGCTTGCCGCCAATCCAACAGCTGGACTAAACAGGCTGGCAAAAATAAAGATCAAACTCACAAACACGGTCACAATCATGTGTCCGGCCAGCATGTTGGCAAAAAGTCGGACCATTAAAACGAATGGTTTTGTTAACATACCGGAAAACTCAACAACCTGCATTAATGGGAAAAGTGGGAACTTAAGCCAAACAGGCACATCTGGCCAGTAAATTTCTTTCCAGTAATGTTTGTTTCCATTGATTGTTGTTATAAAAAAAGTAAACAATGCCAGTACCATCGTCACACTGATATTTCCTGTAACGTTTGCTCCAAATGGCACGATTGGGATCAGGCCCATGAAGTTATTAATCAGTATAAAAAAGAATATCGTGAGCAGGAATGGCATGAACTTTTCGTATTTGTGTTCGCCAATGGCAGGTTTTGCTACTTCGTCGCGAATAAAAAGAATTACCGGTTCGAATAAATTTTGTATACCGGTAGGTGCTTTTCCTTTGTTTCGTTTGGCTGCGCCTGCAACCGAAAATACCAGCCACAATAAAATAACTACAGAAACCAGGGCCCCGGCAACGGCTTTGGTCAGCGAAAGATCAATGGGTTTACCAAGTTCGTGGCCTTGTTCGTCCAGCTCAACTATTTTGCCTTTAAATTCTTCGCTCTCTGAAATGCGAAATCCTTTGTAAGCATCATGCCCGTGATTGAATTTCGAGGACATAAAAACATGAAATGCCTGTCCATCGTGTAATTCAGGATGTTTGCTGTAAACGATAACCGGAAGCGGGATACTGATGTGGGTTTCACCCCAGGAAGTGATGTGCCAGTCGTAAGCATCTGAAACGTGTTCAATTACAAACTCACCGGCATTAAATTCTTCCGGCTCGTGTGATTCAGAACCGTGGCTTTCGACCGCCTCTGCGTGTTCTTCTTCTTTACCGTGTTGTGCCTGCAACGGGCCGAAACTCAGCAACGATAATACAAGAACTATAAAGACTCTTTTGGTAAGCTTAAGCATGGTTTACACAGTTATCATCTGTAATTATTGGTCTTTTCACAAATAATAACGAAATAAAACGGGTTTTATCGGTTCGTTAAATTTTTTGTGATTTTCAAACGTTCACAAATTTAAGAGATTTTTTTTTCCGAGTAGGGAAAAAACGCATTTTCGATTCAGAATTAATAATGTTTTACATTGGGTTTCAATAAGCAACTAACGAGATCATTTCTTTTACGAACGCGATATTTTAGACAATTCGCGTACTTCGAAGAACGTAAAGAGGAGGTAAAGCAGGAAAAGGCACACCACAAAAGGCAGGGCATTTTCTTTGTCGAGGGCAATGTAAAGCACCGCTACCACCGAATAAACGATTAGCTTTACAAAGGTGATAATCATGTTGCTACGAGTGAATTTACCAAAGTCTTTTTTCGAAAGACTCACCTGGTAGGCGTGTATTATTAACGTGAATAAAAAGAAAAATACCAGCAACCATGGTAGTACCGGAAGGTAATACTGAGGTAGCCACAATGAAAAAACCAGCCATCCCGCCAAGGCGGTGATAAGCGTTAGTCCTGTTAATTTTGCGATAAAACTTTTCATTTATACTTTTAAACACGTCATGCTCTACCGATAGTTATCGGGATAGTTTCAGCAACTTTTTGATAAGATCCCGAATCGAGTTCGGGATGACGTTCAATAATTTATTTCTTCTTTAATAACCTCCTCGTTGAGTAAACCAAAGCTCCAATAACGCCCAAAACCATCAGTCCTAACGTAAAACCTTTGAACTGATTTCCCATCCACTCGTCGATTTTGTACCCTAAAAAAGTAAAGCCACCGATGATAGCCATCATTTCGAAACCAAGGCTGGAATAGCGAATAAAGTTATCGAACTTTTTTTTGTTATTATTTGGTAGTTTCGGGTCCATCCGTTGTTTTGGCAATTCCCATACTACAGGTTCCGGTAAAAACAGCTCCTGGTTCAACCGATAGTTTTCCGGCGATAATATCACCTTCTATTTTGGCTGAAGTTTTCATGTTCAGCAGTTCTTTGGCGTTTACCTTACCTTTTATAAATCCGGCTACTTCGATGTTGGCAGCTTGCACCTGTCCTTCGATTTTTCCGTTGGTGCCCACTACCAGTTTTCCTTTTGTTGCCAAATTTCCAACCATTTCACCATCAATTCGGATATCGCCATTCGATACAATGTCACCTTTTATTTTTGTTCCTTCTCCCAGGATATTAATCTGTTGCGAAGCATCTTCTCCGTACGAGCGTGTAATTTGTTTTGCCATGTGAATTGTATTTTTTTTGAAAATTCAGCTTGCCATAAAACCGGCGCTTGAAGATACAAAAAATACATCCTGAAGCAAACAAACTCTGCATTGCTTCTACAATTTTCTTTTCAATCGAATAAAATAAAACGGAAATTAAAGATGGGTATGATGCCGCAGTTTTACTTCGGATCGTAAGCCCATTTCAGGTAAGTACTGCCCCAGGTAAAACCCGCACCAAATGCCGCAAGAATAACGTTGTCGCCTTTTTTCAACTGTTTTTCGTAATCGAATAAACAAAGTGGAATGGTAGCAGCAGTCGTGTTTCCGTATTTCTGAATATTGATCATTACCTGATCTTTGCTGATTTCCATTCGGCGGGCAGTTGCTTCAATAATTCGCATATTGGCCTGATGAGGCACCAACCAAGCAACATCCTCTGAAGTAAGATTGTTTCGCTCCATTATTTCGGCAGCAACGTTGGCCATGCTCGAAACAGCAGCCTTAAAAACAGCTTGTCCTTCCTGGTATAAATAATGTTCCTTGTTTTGTACGGTCTCTTCACTGGCTGGTTTAAGCGAACCGCCTGCTTTAATGTGCAGGTGATGACGTCCCAATCCATCCACACGATTAATATAATCCATCACTCCAAGGTCTTCGAAGTTGGGTTCAACCATCACAGCGGCAGCGCCGTCGCCAAACAGCACGCAGGTGTTGCGATCGGTGTAATCGATAATCGACGACATTTTTTCTGCGGCTACAATCACCACTTTTTTGTAACGTCCCGATTCGATGAATTGTGTAGCAGTTGAAAGAGCAAATATAAATCCTGAACAGGCTGCGTTGATGTCGAAACTCCAGGCATTGTGTATCTTACATTTGTATGCAATAATGTTGGCGGTTGCTGGCAAAATCATATCCGGAGTTATGGTGGCGCAAATCAGCATGTCCACTTCACCGGGTTTTGTCCCGGTTTTTTTTAGCAGATCCTGAACAGCCCAGGTTCCCATGTCACTGGTGGCTTTTCCTTCTTCCTTCAGAATTCTCCTCTCTTTTATACCGATGCGTTGCATGATCCACTCATCAGTAGTATCCACCATTTTACTCAATTCTTCGTTATTCAGTCGGTATTCGGGAAGATAGGCGCCAATGCCTGTAATTGCAGCTCTAACTTTTGACATTTTTAAATCGAATCTAATTCTTGTTTTTCTGTTTTCTAAAAAACCGGGTTTGAAGATAGGGGCAATCTAAAATCGGAACAAAGAAAATGCACCCTATGTGTGTTTTATTGCAGAATTTTTCAAATTTGGCGACGAACAATCCATAACAATGTTCGAAAAGTCTGCTTATTCCTGTTTGGATGGTACAAATAAAAAATTCCATCCCTGAAAAACAAGGATGGAATTTTTACTTCAGTATTTACCTTTTCCTCCGGCTTATACGAAATTAAACAGCAATTTCTTTAATAATTACTTGTTTTCCGCGGTAATAACCACATTCAGGACAAACGGTGTGGTATTTTACAGTTGTTCCACAGTTTGAACAAGTAGCAAGAGTTGGCGCCACAGCTTTGTAGTGTGTGCGTCTCTTGTCTCTTCTCGTTTTCGAAATTCTATGCTTTGGATGTGCCATTTTTATATGTTTTTAATTGTTATTCTTTAAATTTTTTAATGCTGCCCACCGCGGATCGATTTCATCTTCTTCTTTCTCTTCCGTATCGGTGTACCTGTACTTATCTAATTCTGCCATCATTTCCGAATCACAGCTGTTTTCTCCCTTTTTATTTGGGTGAACATGTTTTAACGGAATGCTGAGCATGGTAAATTCATAAATCACTTGTGCCAGGTTGAGGACATGTTCATCAGGGAGAACCCAAATCACATTATCGCCTTCATCAAACTCGCTTTCCAATCCGAATTTAACAAACATTTCGGTATCGAGTTCAATATCCTGTTTGTATGGTTCCAGGCAACGGTCGCAGGTTAGTTCTACCCAACCGTCGAATTCGAATTTCAGTTTTAAAAAAGCGCTTCGTTTTTCAAGCTGAACTTTTACCCGAACCTCGCCTGCTTCAACCAGGCTTTCATCAAAGTGTTCAAAGAACTTGTTTTCAATATCAAATTCGTAATCGTGCAGGCCTTCCTTAAGGCCTTTAAATTCAATGTCGTATTTGCTTTTCCAGCTCACGATTCTAAAAAGTGGATGCAAAAGTATAAATTTTTTATTAACAGCTGAAAAATTCGGGTAAATATTTCAGTTTTATCCCGATTCAAAACAATTAATTCAGAGCTGTTTGCAATTAATGCGTGGTTTCGTAAACGCGTTTGTCTTTGTTCGAATCTTTTGCGGCCTGTTCAATCTGAATGGCATTTACGGGCACAGGCTTGATCGCAAACTCGGGCAGGTTAAACGAAAACAGGAAGGACTGGTGAAAATCGGGATCTTCCTGCGGAAGTAAAAATGGCTGGTCCGGAGTTCCGGTTTCATCCATGTGCGCGATGTAAGCGTTCATGTATAATCCATCCATCCTGCGGCTGCTAAAAACCACCCAATGCCCGTTCGACGACCACGAATGATAACTTTCCACCTTATCACTGTTCAGCACATCCAGCCGGGTAACAGACGAATCCTGAACGTTGTAAATAAACAAATCGGCTTCTTCGTTGTAAGCCGGGAAATTTCCATAGTTTGAAAAGGTGAGCAAAATATGTTTTCCGTCGGGCGATATACGCGGTATGGTAAGGCTTTTCCCGGTTTGTGACGGACTGATCAGGGTATCCACTTTTTCACCCAGAGTGGCTGTTTTGGGGTCGAAATCAATACGGCACAAACTGTATTGAATGTTTCGCAATTCGCGTGGCATGGGAGCAGCCGGTGCGCTGATAAAATAAAGACTTTTCCCGTCGGGCGAAAAGCAGGGAAAAGCTTCAAAGGCACGCTCGTTATAAATAAGCGGCGAAGTAAAATATTCCTGTTTGTCGATGTCGTAAATAACCATATCCGATGCCATGTCAAAAGCATGAGCGCGTTCAGTACCTTTTGCCGGAAACACCTGGCGGACTTTGTTAATTGAAAAAGCGATGTATTTTGTTGACGGATGCCAGTATGGAAAAGAGACACTTTTAAAAGGAGTTTCTTTTTTTGAAATCAGTTTTTCGACTTTTTGGTTGCGGATAAGCATGGTTCCCGAGTTGTTTTCGCGGATATGAAAAACCATGTTGTCGGGATTGTTGGCCGCCATTGTATGACAGTTCATACACGAATGTGGCATAATGGTGTTATCGAGAATGGTTTCCTGTTTGAATGAGGTAAGTTGGCGCTGGTATAGCCCCATTT
>WOYV01000091.1 GCA_011620585.1 Draconibacterium sp. | reverse complement strand
AAATACATAATTCAGGAGTAAAAGAATTTTTTTATCTTGCTGAAAATTTCAGTACGTGAAGAATAGAGTAGCAGCAACGATTTTCCTTATCCTGGCAAACCTGGTTTTGTTTGTCCATGCTGTTATCCCACATCATCATCACGAGAGTGAACTCTGTTTCGACGCATTCAGCAAAGCTGAACAAACCACTGACTATTGCTGCAAAACGGATGAAACGAAACATCATCACGATTCGGAAAAAGATGAAGATGGATGTTTTCTGACCCATATAATTGCACTCAACTACGGCGAAGCAAAACAGGGAATCAGGGTTGATTTCAGTACTGCGGGTTTTAATACCAATAACTTTGCAATGGCGGTCTTGTCCGACAGAAACAATGCCATTTCAAGTCCCGATTCTTTTATTGAAATCGTATCACACGATCACAGACCCAATTATTTTTCGCTGGCTTGCAGGGCTTCAGGCTTGCGGGCCCCTCCTTTCTCTGTATAATTTCCGGTAAGCATTCGTTGTAAGATTCTGTTTCTCAGAGTTGCCGGAAGCTAAATTCTGAATCAATTTTCATTTAACGTATTCTGTTTCCATGCAAAAAAGCATTTGGAGCCTGAAACCGATCCTTGTAAAATTGATTTGGTAATTATCAAATTTTCAGGAGCGATCCGTCAGTGGAGCACCATTTTTTATCACAATTTCAAATACAGAGAATATGAAGAAAAGCATATTTTTTATTGCGGTTTTCGGACTTTTTTTGTCGGCGTGCAACGAAAAGCATACCATAGAAAACGAACAGGAACACGAGCACGAAGAAGTAAAATTCAAGTACACAGTTTACACCAGCGATCTGGAATTATTTGCTGAAGCCGATCCTTTTATTGTCGGCAAAGAATGCAACATTTTGTCGCATTTTTCAAAATTGGTCGATTTTAAACCGCTGCAAAATGCCAACATCACGTTAAAACTTCAGGTTGGCGGAAAAGAGCTCAGCGAAACGCTTCAAGGCTCGGACCGTCCCGGGATTTATAGTTTTAATCTAAAGCCCGAAGTTACCGGACAAGGGAAGCTTATTTATGAAATAAGTTCTGCCAACAAAAATTACCGGCTTGAAGTCCCAAATATTATCGTTTTCAAAACAGGTGAAGAAGCAGATGAAGCCGCTAAAACTGCCGAAGTTTCGAAAACAAATACTTCCGTTTTCACAAAGGAGCAGTCGTGGAAAATCGATTTTAAAACCGAATTACCCGCCAACCAACCTTTTGGACAGGTAATTAAAACTGCCGGTCAAATAAAATCCTTGCCTTCCGATGAGATTATCCTTAGCGCCAAATCGAATGGTGTTGTTCATTTTATTTCCAGTAATTATGTCGAGGGAAGAATGGTTTCGGCCAACGAAAGTCTTTTTACGATTTCAGGTAATCAGTTGGCTGTAAATAATTCGTCGGTGCTTTTTGCCGAAGCCAAAAATAACTACGAAACCTCGAAACTCGATTACGAAAGAAAACAGGAACTGGCGAAAGAACGGATCGTTTCGGAAAAAGATTTGCTGGAAGCCAGAAACAAGTACGAAAATGCACGGATTATATACGATAACCTGGAGCGGAATTTTGATGAAACCGGAGAAGTTGTAAAAAGCCCGATTGCTGGTTACATCCGAAATATCTTTGTCGCGAATGGTAAATATGCCGAGCCGGGACAAGCACTGGCAACCATTGTTAACGATAAAAAGCTGTTGATTCAAGGCGAAATTCAACCAAGGTATCAGTCTTTGATGAATCATTTTTCTGAAGCCGTGATACATGTTATGGGAAGCGACAAAACTTACAGTTTATCAGACCTGAACGGAAGTTTGGTTTCGTACGGGAAAAGTACCGGCGACGATAATTTCATGATCCCGGTGAACTTAAAAGTGGATGCTGCCGAAGAATTAATTCCGGGCGATTTTGTGGAAATGTATCTAAAAATATCTTCGGAAGAAAATAAGCTGGTGCTTCCAAACCCGGCCTTACTCGAAGAGCAGGGAAACTATTTTGTTTTTGTTCAGCTTACACCTGAATTGTTTGAAAAGCGCGAGGTGGAAATCGGGCAAACCGACGGTGAGCTGAGCGAAATAACAGCAGGCATCTCCCCCAACGAGAGAATTGTAAGCCATGGGGCAATGTTTATTAAGTTATCGCAGGCAAGTGGCGCGCTCGATCCTCACGCCGGTCATGTACATTAAAACGAGAATATTATGTTGAACAATATTATAAAGTTCGCGCTTAACAACAAATACTTCGTACTTTCCTGTTCGGTGGCCCTTGTGATTTTTGGAACACGTACGGCGGTGAACATGGATGTCGATGTATTTCCGGATTTGACGGCACCCACCGTGGTGGTTATGACAGATGCACATGGAATGGCTTCGGAAGAAGTGGAACGTTTGGTTACTTTTCCGATTGAAACAGCGGTTAACGGCGCTACCGATGTTCGCCGGGTACGATCGGTTTCTTCGTATGGTTTTTCGTTTGTTTGGGTTGAATTCGAATGGGGAACCGATGTTTTTAAAGCCCGCCAGATTGTAAGCGAGAAACTGATAACGGTGGCTTCGCAAATGCCGCTGGGAGTGGGGCAGCCACTTCTCGCACCTCAATCAAGTGTCATGGGTGAGATATTTTTTATCGGGATGCAAGCCGACAGCACCAGTATGATGGACCTGAGAACCATTGCCGAATGGAACGTTAAACCCTTGGTTTTGGCTACAGGCGGTGTTTCGCAGGTTACAATTATCGGCGGCGATTTCAAACAATACCAGGTGCTGGCCGACCCGTTTAAAATGAGTTACTTTCAGGTGTCGATGGGTGAACTGGCAGCTGTGTGCCAGGGAATCAGCCAGAATTCGACAGGAAGCGTAATACGTCAATATGGGAACGAATATGTAGTTCGGGGTATTGGACGAACTTCCGATATCGACATTCTTGCCAATTCGTTTATCAAAGATGTGAACGGGAAACCGGTTCGTGTACGCGATGTGGCTGCTGTACAAATCGGAAGTGCGGTGAAAATGGGTTACGCTTCAGAAAATACCAAACCGGCGGTGATTATTTCCATTTCAAAGCAGCCAAACGTAAATACCATCGAAGTCACAAAACGAATCCAGGAAAACCTGGCCGTGCTTCAAAAAACAATGCCACCCGATGTAAAACTTGACACCGGGATCTTCCGTCAGGCCGATTTTATCGAAACCTCGGTAAACAATGTACAAACGGCGCTCATCGAAGGAAGTATTTTGGTAGTAATTATTTTGTTTTTGTTTCTCGGAAGTTTCCGGACTACCATCATTTCGTTGCTTGCAATTCCGCTCTCCCTGCTCGGAGCTATAATCGTTTTGAAACTACTCGGGTTAAATATCAATACCATGAGTTTGGGCGGGATGGCGATCGCTATTGGATCGCTGGTTGATGATGCCATAATCGATGTGGAAAACGTATATAAACGGCTCCGGCAAAATCAGCAACTTCCTGTCGAAGAAAGACGCTCATCGTTTAACGTTGTTTTTGAAGCATCGAAAGAAATTCGAGCTTCTATCTTAAATGCTACTCTGATTATAATGGTTGCCTTTTTGCCGCTCTTTTTTCTGACCGGAATGGAAGGCCGCATGTTGAAACCATTGGGAATATCATTTATTGTGTCTCTTTTCGTATCGTTGATTGTGGCCATGACTTTAACTCCCTTGTTGTCGAAAATGCTGCTGAGCAACGAAAAATATCTGAAAAAGAACGAAAAAGAAAAGTGGCTGGTCCGGAAACTGACACATTTTTACGAGCAGGCCTTGGGTTGGGCGCTGAACCATATCCGGATAATCGTATTCTCGACAGTGGCAGTGCTGGCGCTGGCCTTGCTTGCACTGTCGGGTTTGGGGCGTAGTTTTTTACCGGCTTTTAACGAAGGTTCACTCACAATTTCGGTGATAACAAAGCCAGGAACTTCACTTGAAGAAAGCAATAAAATCGGGAACCTGGTAGAAGCCGAATTGTTATCGGTTCCTGAAATTTCGCACACCGCACGCCGAACAGGAAGGGGAGAGTTGGACGAGCACTCGCAAACGACTAACAGTGCCGAGATTGACGTGAAATTTACACTGGATGAACGCGATCACGAAGCGTTTCTGGCTGATGTAAGAGATAATTTAACACACATTCCGGGCATTGCTTTTACGGTTGGCCAGCCACTTGGCCATCGTATCGATCACATGTTGTCGGGTACGCGGGCAAACATTGCGATCAAGCTGTTTGGGACCGACCTGAACCGCATGTTCGCCATTGGTAACGAAGTTAAAGCTGCCGTTTCGGGAGTTGAAGGCCTGGTAGATGTAAATGTCGACCAACAGGTTGAAATTCCACAAATTCAAATACGCCCTAACCGCGATATGCTGGCTGAATACGGAATAACCATGGAGCAATTCAACCAGTTTGTGGATATTGCTTTTGGTGGCGAAAAACAGGCCGATATTTATGAAGGCCAGCGAAGCTTCGATCTTATTCTTCGTTTAAATCGTGATTACACACAAACAATAGATGGCATAAAATCGGCATTGATTGATACCGAAAGTGGAAAGAAAGTTCCCCTGGAACAGGTTGCAAATGTAGTTTCGGTGGCAGGCCCAAGTTCGATTCAGCGCGAAAATGTGCAGCGAAAAGTTGTGATTTCGGCCAATGTTGCCGGACGTGACCTACGGGGAGTGGTAAACGATATCAAAACCAATATCGAAGAAAAAATTGATCTCCCCGAAAGTTACCGGATCGAATATGGCGGCCAGTTTGAAAGTGAAGCATCTGCATCGCGGACCTTGATGTTAGCGTCGATAATTGCTGTTTTATTGATCTTTTTACTGCTTTTTCAGGAGTTCAAAGACTTTAAGCTTGCCGGCATTATTTTAATGAATTTGCCATTGGCATTGATTGGTGGCGTGTTCTCGATCTATTTTACCTCGGGAATTTTAAGTATCCCGGCTATCATTGGTTTTATCACTTTATTTGGTATTGCCACCCGAAACGGTATCCTGCTTATTTCGAACTACCAGAAACTCGACACAGGCATGGAATCGCTAAAGGAAAATGTGATTAAAGGTTCTTCAGATCGTTTGAATGCCATTTTAATGACTGCCCTGACAGCAGCGCTTGCTCTCATTCCACTTGCGATGCGGGGCGATCTTTCGGGTAACGAAATTCAAAGTCCGATGGCAAAAGTAATCCTTGGCGGACTGCTCACTTCTACGGCGCTAAATATTTTCCTGGTACCAGTGGTTTATTTTGAATTGAGAAAACGTGGAATCATTAAAAAAGAAAACGCATGAAACGAATATTGTATCTTCTTCTGTTTGGAGTTTTAATCACGTTTGAATCAAACGCACAGACTTCGATTGAGCATGTACTACAGGCTGTGGAAAAAAATAACACAACACTTTCGGCATTGCGCCTGCGTATGCAAGCCATGAAACTGGCAAACAAAACGGATATCTTTCTGCCAAATCCTGAAGTTGAATTTAACTATCTTTTTGGAAGTCCTTCGTCCATCGGGAACAGAACGGATATCAGCATAACGCAAGGTTTTGATTTTCCGACTGCTTACGGACACCGGAATACGATTTCAGATTTAAAGAACGAGCAGGTAACGATGGAATACGAAAAGCAGAAAAGAGAGCTGATCCTGCAAGCAAGTTTGGTTTGTAACCAATTGGTTTATCTCAATGCGCTTGTTAACGAATATTTGCAACGAATTGAAACTGCAAAACGTCTGGTCGGTCTTTTCCAAACAAAATTTGAAAGCGGAGAAGCTAATATACTGGATTACAACAAAGCAAAACTGGGCTTGCTCGATCTCAGCAAAAAAGTAGAATCGTTACAGGTTGACAAAAATGCTCAGCTGGCCGAACTAACCCGTTTAAACGGTGGCATACCCGTAGAATTTTCAGAATCAGAATTTCAAAAAGTAATAATTCCACAGGATTTCGAAACCTGGTATGCCCTGGCCGAAGAAAACAACCCTGTGCTGAGCTGGCTTAAAATCGAAACCGAAGTCAGCCGGCAAAACGAAAAACTAAACTCGGCGCTGGCTTTACCAAAGATTCAGGCAGGTTATATGAGTGAGAAAGTAGTTGGCGAACATTTCCAGGGAATTACGGTAGGTATGGCTGTTCCGCTTTGGGAAAACAAAAATAAGCTCAAAGAAGCACGTGCCAATACCGAAGTTGCTGATGCTCTTGTTCTCGATACGAAGCTAACGTTTTACAACCGCTTAAAATCTTTGCATGCCAAAGCGGTTCAGCTACAGGGAAGTTTGGCAGACTATCGAAAAGAACTGGAATTATGCAATAACACTGAACTGGCAAACAAAGCGCTCGAATTAGGCGAGATTTCTATGATTGAATACTTAATGGAACTTGCCGTTTACTACGAAAGCTTTAACAATATGCTTGACATACAGAAGCAGTTGCATTATACCCTGGCCGAGTTAAATAAATATGAATAGCGCGAACTGATAGTTTGTTTTACTGGCTGTTGAATAATCTAAAATATCAAAATTTAAGGATTCTGTTTCTTGCGAAAACAGAGTCCTTAACCAGTAAAATCCTATTGCGAACTAAAAAAAGTGAGGGCAAAGGAATTTTAGGCTTCTCTTCAGACATTACTGATCGAAAAGAATTAGCACACATCAATCAAAAGATTTTTTACTATGGATTTATTTTGGGCAGCGGAATGGTTAGCAGAATTTACGCGTTACTTGCCCTTGTAGTCCGAATAAGTTTAGTAAGCAGAAAGGCAGTAAATCCGCAGGACAAATACGAAAACAAACCGGAATCTGCACAAAGGCCGTAAATCGCTTTCGATTTTATTTCTTTCGTTTAACTTTGTGTGGAAGCTAATTAAATCTATAAAATGAAACGTTTACCTTTTTTCATATCCGTGCTTTTTCTGGCAGTACTCCTTGCATGTCAGCCAAAAGAAAAAGCGTTACCTCGGGTAGCCATCGCCGGTTTGGCTATTGAATCGAGTACATTCTCCCCGGCCCAGTCCGATATCACTGCCTTTCGTGCCCGGCGCGGCGATGAGATTTTTTCGTACTATCCATTTTTACAGGAAGATGCCCCCGACCGGCAACGTGCTGAATATTTTCCAACGTTGCGCGGACATGCTATCCCCGGAGGAATTGTGACACGTGAAGCCTATGAAACTCTGATACAGGAAACACTTGACAGTTTAAAGAAACACCTTCCGTACGATGGTTTGTTTTTCGATATTCATGGCGCTATGAGCGTAGTCGGACTCAACGATCCCGAAGGGGATATGATCACGCGTATCCGCGAAGTGGTTGGGCCTGAAACTTTGATTTCAACTTCGATGGACCTGCACGGGAATGTTAGCAAACGGCTGGCCCATCTTTCTGACATGATTACATGTTACCGGATGGCACCGCACGAAGATGCAATGGAATCGAAACAGCGTACACTAGAAAACCTGCTCGACAGATTAGAGAATGGGAAAGGAAAGCCTCTGTACAAAGCCTGGATTCCGGTTCCGATATTATTGCCCGGAGAGAAGACAAGCACACGAATAGAACCCGGAAAGAGTTTGTATGCAAAAGTCGATCCGCTTACGAAACAGGAAGGGGTGATTGATGCTGCGATCTGGATTGGATATGCATGGGCCGACGAACCCCGCAATCAGGGAGTAGTTATGGCGTACGGCGACGACAAGGAAGCTGTGGCAAAAGCAGCTGAAGAACTGGCTCAAAGTTTTTGGGATGTCCGCAAACAGTTTGAATTTGTTGCTCCTGTCGCTTCGCTCGATGAATGCCTTGATAAAGCAATTGCTTTTGAAGGCCAGCCATTTATGATCAGCGACATGGGAGATAACCCGACTGCCGGTGGCGCCGGCGATGTAACCTGGACACTGACCGAAATCATGAAACGGAAGGAATTCCAAAACGAAAATGGACCATCACTGATTTATGCTTCTATTCCCGGTCCTGAATTGGTTGCAAAAGCACTTGAAGTTGGTGTTGGTGGTAGAGTGGATGAAGTGGTTGGTGCCATGGTGGATAACCGATTTGCACCTCCGTTGAGAATAAAAGGAACCGTAAAAGCCATAAAAGAAGGCGATCAGGATGCCATAAACGAAGTAGTGGTACAAGTGGGAAGTGTGCAGGTTATTGTTACTCAAAAGCGCAAACCATATCATTACGAAAAAGATTTTACCGAACTGGGGCTCAACCCTCGCAAAACCGACATTGTGGTTGTGAAAATTGGCTATCTCGTCCCTGAACTTTTTGACATGCGTGCCGATTGGCTAATGGCCTTAACACCCGGTGGTGTCGACCAGGACCTCGAAAGACTGGGCTACAAACACATAAATCGTCCCATGTTTCCGCTCGACCCCGACATGGAAACACCCGATTTGAAAGCACGTTTTATCCCGCTGGCCGACGAAAAATGAATATTTTAAGATTAATTAAACCAATAGAAATGAAAACAAAATCACTTTTAGTATCCTTCGCAATTTTGTTGATGTTTGTCTCCTGTAAACAGGAAGCGCCAATCGGGGAGTGGCAGGTCATCTTTGACGGGCAAACGCTGGATGGATGGAAAAAAGCAGGCGAAAATCCGGAAAGTATTTCAGTCGAAGACGGCGCAATTAAATGTGCCGGCGAACGAAGCCACATCTTTTATAAAGGCAAATTTAAAAACTTTGAATTCGAAGCCGAGGTGAAAACGCTCGATAAATCCAATTCAGGAATTTATATCTGTACAAAATATCAGGATGAAAATTTTCCGTCAAAAGGCTACGAAATCCAGATCAACAATACATTCAGGGGAAACAATATCCAAATTCCTGAAAGGAGAAAAACAGGCAGTATTATAGGAATCCGTAATATTTACTATCCCTTTGTAAACGATAATGAATGGTTTACTATCAGGGTAAAAGTTGTAGAAAATTTTGTGGAAGTATTTCTGAACGATGTAAAAGTAAATGAATACACCGAACCCGAAAATCCGTGGCGCGGCGAAGAAGCAAAAGAACACAGGTTGGGAGAGGGTACAATAGCGCTGCAGGCACATGACCCCGGTAGCACGGCTTATTTTAAAAACATTCGAATTAAAGCGCTGGCTGCTGGCGAAAAGAAAACCGTTGAAGATTTGGATTGGGATACAAAAGTTACTCAACTGCATCGTGCCGGGTTTCCTTTAGTCGATTATCATGTGCATTTAAAAGGAGGATTAACGCTTGACGATTGCATGGCCAATTCGCAAAAGCTCGGAATCAATTACGGAGTGGCGCCAAATTGTGGCCTTCATTTCCCGGTAACCAACGATGAATCGTTGTATGCCTATATGGAAGAAGTAAAAAACAGTCCTTGTTTTAAAGGAATGCAAGCCGAAGGCAGAGAATGGATCACATTGTTTTCGCCCGAAGCCGTAGCAAAGTTCGACTATGTTTTTACCGATGCTATGACCTTTACCGACAAAAAGGGGAGAAGAAGCCGTATTTGGATTCCGGAAGAAGTGTTTATCGATGATAAGCAAGAATATATGGATAACCTGGTTGAAAAAATTGAAGCCGTTTTTTCGCAGGAACCGGTTGATATTTATGTAAATCCAACGGTTTTACCTGATGCCCTAATGCCAGAATACGACAAGTTGTGGACAAAAGAACGGATGGAACGCGTAGTAAAAGTACTGGCTGAAAACGGAATTGCTTTGGAGATCAATGCACGATATAAAACGCCGCATGCCGAAATGATCAGGATGGCAAAGGCTGCCGGTATAAAGTTCTCCTTTGGCACCAATAACGTGAACAACGAACTGGGAAGACTTGAATATTGCTTACAAATGCTTGAAGAGTGTGGATTGACTCCAAACGACATGTTTGAAATCAAACCGGTTGACCAAAAACCTGTGTTGGTGAAAGGTTTGCCCGAGAAGATTACAGGTTAAACAGGAAGCGATAAATATGAAAACCGGCCAGAGAAACAGTACCTTTAGCCGGTTTTTATTTTTTGCGGAAATTCGTTAATTACTTGAAAACGACTTATATATTTCAATAAAACTGCATTTGAGTCTTGGTATTCACAAGAATATTTTTCATTTCAATTGCGTCTAGTATTAATCGAATTACCTGTTCATCGGTAAACGATGCCCGGTTAATTGTCAGATCAAAAGCATTGTCTGTCATACTGTCGGCATGCACCAGCTTGCGAAAAGTAATTCTTTCGTTTTCAACCCTTTCAATAAAAACAAGCGCTTCTTCACGGCTTAACTGATTATTTTTCATGATATTGGCAACACGGTATTCAATTGGCGCTACCAGCCGTAAATGCAAAGAATTTTTGATATCACGTGCGATGATATGACTACCACGGCCAACAATAATATTGTAGCCGTCAACTGCCAGCGAATAAATCACATCGCGAACAGTTTTGGCGATCCTCGCTTCGCTTTTATAACGTTTGTCTCCAAAAGCATTCAGAATTTCCTCGAAAGTGAATTTGTCTGTTCTTTTGAAAATTCTCCTGATCTTTTCAGGCTCAAGGTTCAATTCCTGTGCACTCCTGTAAAAAACTTCTTTACTAAGTACTTTCCAGTCGGCCATCATTCTTTTTTTGTTAAGTTCTGTCGCCAGCAGATTGGCCACCACCAATCCGTTGCAACCCACCTCGCGCGAAATAGTGATCACTGGTCCGGCGTACCCGCTGTTGCCTTTGGTTTGAGGAATTTCCTCGTGCAGGCGTTGGTTCAGATAATGTAACAGTGAATTCCCCATGATCTTGATTTTTTACTTGTTGATATTTCATATTTACGATATTTTAGTTATTTAGTTATGTTTTATACGACATATTTC
>WOYV01000083.1 GCA_011620585.1 Draconibacterium sp. | reverse complement strand
AAAATTAAAATACTACGCACACAGTACATATTGCAGGGCGGGGTTCGTGCGGTGCTTTGTCTCCGCTCCTTTCTTGAGCGTCAGGTCGAGGACAGGAACGCTCTCCAATCCCGATAACTATCGGGACACAACGACAACTGACAGGTGACCGTTACACACCAAGGCACAGTGCACAGCAAATTCAAGATAGATATTATCTTAACTTTGAACCGAAAATTTAAAGGATATAAATAGTGCAAAATTAAATGATGGGTAACTCAAAAATATCCATACGTTTTTTTGATGACAGAGAAGTACGTGCCATTTGGGACGATGAGAATTCAAAATGGTGGTTTTCTGTGTTGGATATTGTGGCTGTTCTTACCGACCAGGATGATTATTCGAAAACCCGCAACTATTGGAAATACCTTAAAGCCAAATTAAAGAAAGAAAAAAACCAAGTGGTTAGTGCTACTACCCAGTTGAAAATTATGGCACCCGACAGCAAAAAGCGTTTAACCGACATGCTTGATTACAAGGGAATTATTGATTTAAGCAAAGAGTTTCCAAGCAAAAAAGCAAACCGTTTTATCGAATGGTTTACATTCAGCGATGAAGTTGGTACAACTAAAGGATTGCAGCAAATACATGCCTATTTATTTGGCGGATTGTATGATTTTGCGGGACAAATAAGGCAGAAAAATATTTCAAAAGGCGGCTTTCAATTTGCCGTATCGCACTTTTTAGGCCCCACTTTAAAGCCAATAGAAGCGATGCCCGAAACTACATTTGACGAAATCGTAAATAAATATGTAGAAATGAATATTGCGCACCCTTTTATGGAAGGCAATGGGAGAAGCGCCAGAATATGGTTGGATTTAATACTAAAAAACGCCTTAAAAAATGCATTGACTGGAGTAAAATAAGCAAGCAGGATTACATGAACGCAATGATGCTAAGTCCAACCAAAAGTAAAGTTCTAAAATCACTCTTGGAAAATGCACTTACAACTAAAATCAATGACCGGGAAATGTTTATGAAAGGGATTGATTACTCATATTACTATGAAGAAAATAACTAACAAAAATCGATAATTTAGAAAACAACGAACCTCCAACAATTGTATATGGCAGGCGGGGATTGTAGCTCATTTTGAAAAAAGATTCAGCTCAGCAATATTGCATATTTGAGCCGCATTTAATACTTTAGTGAGCTAAATAAAATAACAATGAAAAACAAAAGAAACTCCGAAATACTGAATTTCATTCTAAAAAATAAAGAATGTTCTTCCAAAGAAATTCATGAAGGAATTTTAGTTTCATTGAGTTATGCAACCGTTAAAAGAATTTTATTAAATCTTACTTCCGAGAACCTGATTTCAAAAGTCGGACAAGGGAAATCGACAAAATATATCATCTCCCCTTCTTTCGAATTACTTAAACCTGTTGATATTGATGAATACTATAAAAAGGAGATTGACGAAAGGACAATCAAAGAAAATTTCAATTTAAAACTAATTTCGGAAACCCTTTTAAACACACGACTTTTTACCGAAAATGAACTTTTAAAATTATCAGAACTTCAAAAAACTTATGAAAACAATCTTGCCCAACTTTCAGAATTTGAATACAAAAAAGAACTGGAACGACTGGCAATCGATTTGAGCTGGAAATCTTCTCAAATTGAAGGAAACACCTATTCATTGCTCGAAACGGAAAGATTGCTGAAGGAAAAAGAAACTGCTTCAGGAAAAACAAAAGAAGAAGCCACGATGCTTTTAAACCATAAAGATGCCATTGATTTTATCATTGAAAATCCTGATTATGTAATTCCGTTGACCGTTTCAAAAATTGAGGACATTCATAGTATCTTAATCAAAGAACTGGCAATTGACAGGAATATTCGAAAAAGAAGAGTGGGTATTTCAGGGACAAATTATCGTCCGTTAGACAACGAATTTCAAATCAGGGAATCATTGGTAAATATGTGCGATTTGGTAAGCAGCAAAAGTAATGTTTTCGAAAAAGCGCTTTTGACACTGGTATTAATTTCTTACATCCAACCATTTGTTGACGGGAATAAAAGGACTGCAAGAATTGTAAGTAATGCAATTCTGATGAACAACAAATATTGCCCGATTTCATTCAGAACAGTTGATTCTGTGGAATATAAAAAAGCGATGTTACTGTTTTATGAGCAGAATAATATATCTGTGTTCAAAGAGATTTTTATAAATCAATTTGAATTTGCAGTGAATACATATTTTTAAAATGAAAAGAACGAGCTACAACAATTGTATATGCAGGCGGGGTTTTAGCGGTCCTGCGAGTCTGACAGGATTTCTCTTCGAGATCCGCAACGACAACTTGCATTTCAGAAATACATTGATTCTTTAGAAAAGCCTACATCGTTCTTCGTCTGAATAGCTTTGTCCGAAACTTAAGAAATGAGATTAAGCAAAATCGTAAAATTTACTTTTATGATAATGACATTCGAGATATAATTATTGGTGATTTTAAAACCAACAATCCCGGCCATCGATTTCATTCATCTTTGTTCAAGCTTCAGGTATTTTTGAGGTTATTAGCTGTTGCCGATATCGGGTGTTCTGCTCAAAATCCCTGTTTGTTGGTAAATTAATCCTGTTCCCCGGGTTCACCGCCTGGTTCTTCAAACGGATTTACCCCGTCGGTAAAAATGGGGTTGTTTGCGCGGCTTTCCTTATCAAGCGGAACATAGCCCTGCGGAACTGCCGATTCTGAGGGGTCGTAAGGAAACACATCCACAATCGTACTCACTGCCATCGACGAAATTACATAAGGAATCACCAAATATCCCAGGCTCTCGTCCAGGCGTTTCAGCGCTTCGTGAATATCGTCGGCCATCACAAGATAATAGGTCCGCAGCTTTTTTTCACGTCCGGCTTCCTCATCTACCGTAACCAGGTTGATGGTAGCGCGGAACCACAGTTCGCCATCGTCGAAAGGAAATACTTCGGCAATCTTTGATTTTTTGATATCAACTATCGTAAACTCACCGCCGCGCACCATCTGCTGCATATTCCGGATAATACGTGTTTCAGCATCGGTGTACGAAACAGCGTCGAGCAGGAAATTCTCGTTTACCAACTGTTCCTTTCCGCTTTGTGAAACCTTCATGTATTTTACTTTGCTTTCGAACCAGGTCTGCATCATAATCTTTCAGATTTTTTAGGTCAGCAAAAATAACGATCCCTTTTTGTCAATAAGAAAAAACCGGGGATAGTTTTCAACAAAAAACCGGCGCCACTGGCAACCGGTTTCCGTTCATCTAATCTAACTAAACTAACTATAAACTACCCTTGACCTTAATTGAACACTTATTTTGTAGTTGTTTTTTCAATTTTTGCTGAAGTTGAGAGTAAAGGCCCCGTCCAGCGACGGGGCCATAAAACAGACAGCTACAGACTTAAAAGCTGAAGAAGATTAGTTATAGGCGCTTTCTCCATGTTCATAAACATCGAGGCCTTCTTCTTCAATGCGCTTAGAAACGCGCAGAATATTTGCTTTCTTCAGGATGAAGAATAAAATCAAACCAGTACCAAATGCCCAGGCGAAGAAAACTAATACACCAATTGCCTGGATACCCAGTAATTTAGCGCCACCACCATAGAGCAACCCTTCTGAAGTTGAGAAAATACCAACCATCAGTGTACCCAGTGCGCCACTCACCCCGTGAACAGAAACGGCGCCAACCGGATCGTCTACTTTCAATACCTTATCAATAAATTCTACAGCAAACGGAAGGATGAATCCGGCAATAATACCAATGGCAACCGCTCCCATCGGATCAACAGCATCGCAACCGGCTGTAATGGCTACCAAACCTGCCAAAGCGCCGTTCAACGAAATAGATAGTGAAGGACGTTTATAACGGAACCATGCTACCATCATTGCAGTAACTGCACCGGCTGCAGCAGCAAGGTTAGTTGTTACGGCGATGTGACCAATGGCCACAGCATTTTCGGTTCCGGCAGCGGCAAGCTGCGAACCCGGGTTAAATCCGAACCATCCAAACCACAGGATGAATACACCCAACGCACCGTAAGCCAGGTTATGACCAGGAATCGCAGTGGGAGTTCCATTCGCTTTGTATTTACCTAAACGGGGACCAATCATGGCAGCACCTGCCAGACCTACCCATGCACCAACCGAGTGAACGATTGACGAACCGGCGAAATCGTGGAACCCAAGCTGGCTCAACCAGCCACCGCCCCAGGTCCAGTGACCCGAAACCGGGTAAATCAGCACAGTAATTACTATACTGAAAATAAGATAAGCTTTGAATTCAGTTCTTTCAGCCATGGCTCCCGAAACAATAGTTGCTGCGGTTGCGGCAAATACTGTTTGGAAAAACAGGTCGGCATAATCCGAGTAGTTGTCGCCAAAACCATCGCTCATAAAGAACAGGTCGGGCATCCCTACAAACCCGCCGATCGAGTCTCCATACATCAGTGTGAAACCGATAATCCAGTAAAGTAATGAACCGACGGCGAAGTCCATCAGGTTTTTCATCAGAATGTTTGCGGTGTTTTTCGAGCGGGTAAAACCTGCTTCCACCAGGGCAAATCCAGGTTGCATGAACATCACCAGAAATCCGGCGATTAATAACCACATATTGTCGATACCTATTTGCAGGCCTTGTATAGTTTCTTCCATGATAATCTAATATTTTTACGGTTATTACACTTCTTTTCCTTTAATGTAAAGCGACTCGTCACCCGATTCACCGGTCCTGATCCGGTACGATTCTTCAATCGGCAGAATAAAGATTTTGCCGTCTCCAATTTCGCCCGTTCGTGCCGAACCCAGAATGGCCTGTACTGTTTTGCCAATGTTTTTATCGCGTACAATAATTTCGAGTTTAGTACGCTCGATAGAACTGGTATCGTAAACAACACCGCGGTAAACACGGCCTTCACGGGCCTGTCCTACCCCCCTCACGTCCCAGAAGGAAAAGAATTCGATGCCGGCTTCGGAGAGAGCTTCTTTTACCTCTTCGAATTTTGATTTCCGTATAATGGCTTCAATTTTTTTCATCTTTCTTTTTTGTTTTATGATTTAAAAGGAAAGTGCAACTTACCCCCTCGCTCACATTGCACTTTCCCGCACCTTAATTAATTTACAGAGAAATACCTGCAGTTATGTAAAAACCACCGGTTGTCGGATTTAGGATTACAGCGCCTGAAACGGGCAGCGAGAAACTTTCGGTAAGTTTGAGTTCTTTTGATGTTCCGATGTTGATATTACAAATTCCGAAATCGTCTTTAATGTGGCCACCATCGGTTTCATGAATTGTGTACTGCCCCTCACCGGCGCCCAAACCAATACTGAATTTTTCGAAACCATAGCTGGCTTCCAGGTACATATCACCACTATTATCAGAACCGTCTGCCGAAACAGAACCATCAGGCATAAACATGTATGCGCCTGTTAAAGAGAAACCACCAAGTCCAAGGCTTACCATTGGTTCGAAATAATGAGAAGCGCCATCTGTCCAATCGCCACCGAAATAATAATCAGTAACAGTAATGCCGAGTGTAGCTGTTTCGCTCAGGTCGAAAGAATAACCTGCATAAAGGTCGGCTTCAAAAGCTTCAATGTCGGAAGAGCTAACAGAACCCCAGCCTCCAATAGCAAATCCGCCAGAACTAAATTCAACGCCGGGTTGAAATGCCGGGCCTGATCCAAATTTCAACCCCCTCCAGATGTAGCTTGAATAAATATCCAAACTAGCATTCCATTCCTGCGCTTTGGCAATTGGAGTAAACAAACTTAGCAATAGAAACATGCTTGCGGTAATCGGTAGTTTTTTTTTCATAATCGTAATTTTTAATAGTTAAACTGCTTTTATTTTATCGTTTTATTTTAATTTTTCTTACACCCCTATTTTTTATAGGGTCATTTCTATTTTTAATATGTTTTTAAGTATTATACCCCATGATTTTTTATTAACGATTCAAAAAAATGTATTTTTATCCAATGATCGTACTTTTTTTACCCCTTCTCCATGAGTACTTAACAAATTATTAATATCTGAATTGTTTTTTGCACATTTTGATATTTTTTGATGGATATAATGTCTTTTATATATCACATTTATCATTTACAAAGCCTTATTGCAAAATACAATAAACAGAATATCAGAAGTTAAGACAGCACAGTTGTCTCCATCTTCGTACAGATAAAACACAAAATGAAATATGTAGGTGATTGTATGGCGCCCTGAATGATTTTAGGACTCAATGAATGTGGTAAAAAATAAATCCCCCGGAATAACAGGAACACTATTTTAAAACAAGAAGATACATTTTCCCGAAGCGGCTTGCCCGGGTTTTAGGATTAAGAAAACGCAATGATTGGCGAGTAAGGGAGCGATGTTCGGGGTAAACCTTAACGACCTCCGTTTCAATTCCAGCCTGTTGTATCTCATTATAACCTTCTTCCGAAGTGTAGATCCAGCTTCCGTGGTTTGAGGCAAAGTCTTTTAAATCATCCTGCGTAAGCAAGTATTTCCCCGGAGATTTAGAATAGAGGAACAAATTCCAATAACGTGCACTTTCACCATAAATACTAAGAGTAACCCTCTCTGGGGCTTCGTGGTTAAAAACTTTTGCCGCATCGTAAGAAGTATGGTATTGTATCATACCCGGGTACATGCTTACGTTAATGGTAAACAAAATGGATGATGCAGCCAGTACAAGCATTAATATCTGCTTTTTCAAATCGAGGCGCTGAAAAACAAAATACAATACGCCCAAAACAAATAAACCATATACCAGCCAATATAAAAATCGCTTTTCGGGATAAACATACAGTGTTATCAGCAATAAAAAGGAGACCAGAATAACTGCTATGAATTTATGAATAACAGCAAGTGTTTTCTGCAGGGTGATGTTGCCTTGTTTCTCAAATAAAATAACCGTCCACTTAGCGGTTACTATAAATAGTAATGGAACGGCACTTAATATGTAGTGTGGGTTTTGTTGTTTGGCCACGCTCAGGATCGCTACAAAAAAAAGAATTCCGGCTAAAATTGCAACATCGCTTTTTTCACCTTCCCTAAATTTGGTACGGAATAGTTGTTGGATTTCTTTAAACAGGGCAACCACCATAAAAATTGACCATGGCAATAAAAGATACAATGAAGTATGGAGGTAAAAAGTATAATCGGCGCTACTTCCATGATATGATCCGGTTACCCTTCCAACATTATTGGTCCAGAAATAAAACTTGATTCCTTCGAGCCCGAACTGGTTCAGCAATCCGATCAGTGCCGGGGAGATTACCACACCCACAATCAATAATGCCAGCAACCAACGATAGTGAAAAATATCTTTCCATTTACGCTGTACCAGCAGTTCCGTACCAACAACAGCAACAGGAATTAAAGCTCCAACCGGCCCCTTGGTAAGCATCGACAATCCAATACCAACACTTCCCAACACAAACTGGTGCCATTTTTTAAACTTTATGAAGGCCAAAAACTGCCAAACCGAAAAAACCACGATCGAAGCCAGTAGGGTATCGGTATGAATATCGTTATTGAAATGAAGGTAAGCCAGCGATGTCCCCCACAAAACCATAGCCAACCCTGCTGTCTTCTCGTTGTACAACAATTTCCCCAAGCGATAAATAGAGAAGAAGCCCAGTAATGAAAAAATTATAACAGCAATTTTATACGCAATAATAGAAAACCCGAAAATCGAGTAACTCAAAGCGCCTATCCAGAAAAGCATTGGTGGTTTCTGATCATAAGCATCGCCGGCAATGGTCAAATTAATCCAGTCTTTATTCAATAGAATCTCGCGGCTTACCTCTGCATATTTAGCAGCATTTACAACTAAAGGCACTTTAAGCGACGATGCCATAACAAATAAAACAAGGAAAAGAATGCTTATATAAAAAGACCGGTTCTCTTTCATCCCTAATATAGCTCTTATATTGCGCTTCTCAGTAATTTCTCGTTCTCGTTATACGGCTCAAGAAATACCCACAAAAGAATAATAACAAACATGGCTTCCCACAATTCCCATATCCGAATATCCGGGACCAGGAGTATCAGTCCTGTGCAAAAAATCATTGCAACCGAGTGTTTTATTTTTGGTATTTGTAAACCAAAGAATTCAATAAGCTTCCTGAATTTATCCCATTTCCGAAAAAGCACTTGCGAAAACAGGAAATAAAATCCGAATATGATTACCAGTCCCTGCGAGAAAATAAGTTTGTTAATGTTTACTCCCCCTACTTTAAGGTTGTGCAAATTGGTTTCGCCCTGGATGTTATTGTGGGTAAAAAACTCGCCCGATTCGATCGAAAAAATGCGTTGCCCCCACGAGATTTCTTCACCAAAACCAAAAAAGGCGCCAATAATAATCACGATATTCAGAATCGCCCACCATTTGTTTCTTTGCTTTCGTTGCTTAAAGAACCGGAACAGGAAAAGTATTGATATTGCGAGCAAGACAAGTGCAGTGACATCTTCAAATACGCCGTCTTCAGCCACAAGACCGTGGTAAAAATCATCGGCAAAATAATATGATAAAGCACCAAATATGGCGCTACCCAGTAAAATGTAAACTACAATCTTAATAATTCTTTCCATGCTCTGTTGTTATTTTTTGTAAAGGCAAAACCATTCTGTCATCAGGATGCTTCTATGCAAATGGCAGCTGCAAATTTAATAATATTCCGTTGACATTGGCTTAACAATGGCTTCAAATAAACAACATCTGCCAATCAATACCCCGGTTTGTACATAAGTCTGCCTTAATTGTTTTTCCAATGCAGGCAATAGCACAAACGGCGAAATATTTTAAAATGTAAATTCTATCTTTGTGTAACCTGAAACAGGGAACACACCCTGCAAGCCGGGTATCCGCATTCTTTCAGGTATTAAAAAATTTTATGTATGAAACTTTGGGACAAAGGAACACCTGTAAATAAGGCCATCGAAGAATTTACGATCGGGAAAGACCGGGAACTCGATTTACACCTGGCTACTCACGACATCCTGGGTTCGATGGCCCATGTTACAATGCTGGCTTCGGTAGGCTTACTCGAAGAAAAAGAGCTTCCTGTATTACTGAATGCTTTACGCGAATTGCATCGACTTGCCGAAAAAGGCGAGCTTGTTATTGAAGAAGGGGTTGAAGATATCCATTCACAGGTTGAATTTCTGCTGACGCAAAAACTGGGAGATCTTGGGAAAAAAATTCACAGCGGACGTTCGCGAAACGACCAGGTCCTGCTCGACCTCAAACTTTTTACACGTGATGCCATCCACGAAGTTGTTGACAGCGCTTCTGACCTGATCGATATCTTACTGTCTCGTGCTGAAGAAGAAAAAGATGTTCTTCTCCCGGGTTACACACACCTGCAGGTTGCCATGCCCTCTTCTTTCGGACTTTGGTTTAGCGCCTATGCCGAAAGCTTAACAGACGACCTTGGGTTGCTCTGTTCGGCTTTTAAAATTACCAACCAAAATCCACTGGGTTCTGCTGCCGGCTATGGTTCGTCTTTCCCGCTAAACCGACAAATGACAACCGAACTTCTGGGGTTTAGCAATATGAACTACAATGTGGTTTATGCGCAAATGGGCCGTGGAAAGGTGGAAAAGATAGTTTCGTTTGCGCTTTCCAACGTGGCATCAACACTATCGAAACTGGCCTACGACGTTTGTCTGTTTATGAGCCAGAACTTTAATTTTGTGAGCTTGCCAACCGAATTTACTACGGGCTCGAGCATTATGCCGCACAAGAAAAACCCCGATGTTTTTGAATTGCTCAGGGCACGCTGCAATAAAATCCAGGGGGTTCCAGCTCAGATTATCCATATCATCAACAATCTTCCCAGCGGATATTTTCGCGACCTGCAAATGGTAAAAGAAGTGTTCCTGCCACTTTTCAAAGAGGTAAACGACTGTCTCCAAATTGCTGGCCTGGCGCTGAAAAACATGTCGGTAAATAAAAATATTCTGGATGATGCAAGATACGACTTCCTCTTTAGTGTTGAGGAAGTGAATGCATTGGTATTAAAGGGAATCCCGTTCCGTGAAGCCTATAAAATTGTTGGTGAAAAAATTGAAAAAGGTGAATTCATCCCTGACAAAAACATACAACACACACACGAAGGAAGCATCGGAAACCTTTGCCTGGATGAAATCCGTATAAAGAAGCAAAATGCTGTCAGTCAGTTCGATTTTGAGCAAATAAAAGAAGCAAAGCAAAGGTTACTAACCGGAAAGTTATAACCTATTGATTTATTGATATCTGTATGTTAGCCAGTTTTACCCTTTTTAACAATAAAGCTTTTCACTTAAAAACCTAGGTTAATTGTATGTTATTTAACACTCAAATAGCACATTTTGATTGTAGTTTTTAAGGTCTTTGTTTATTTTTGATTTCACTTCGTAAGTAAAATTTGATTTTAGCTTACATTTTTGCATCAATCGATTTTTCAGACAGCAGTCGGTTAATGCTTTTAAGAGAATTTTAAAACAGAGAGAACATGATGCAACAGATTATACCGGATGCACAGGGTTTGTACAGCCCGGCAAACGAACACGAGAATTGTGGGATCGGATTTGTAGCCCACATCAAAGGAAAAGCTTCGCACAACATTATAGAACGTGGGTTGGAGGTTCTTCAGAACATGGACCACCGGGGTGCTACCAGCGCCGATAATTCAACCGGCGATGGAGCAGGGTTGTTGATGCAAATTCCTCATGAATTTATTACCGAAGTTTTAAAAGTAAATGTAGGCCAGCCGGGTAAATACGGGACCGGTCTTGTTTTTTTACCAAAAGATGAACTGGAAGCAAAAACCTGTCTCGATATTCTTACAAAACATATTGAAGCAGAAGGATTAACGCTGCTTGGCTACCGCGACGTCCCGGTGGACCACACAGCTACGGGAGAAATCGCCCAAAGCACCGAACCTTCTATTAAACAGGTTTTTGTGAAAGCCGACCTGGAAAAAGATGCGCTTGAACGTAAATTATACATCGTACGAAAACTGGCAGAAAAAGAAGTCAGAGAAACCAAACTCAAGTTCAAAAAAAGCTTTTATCAGCCTAGTTTTTCGGCAAAAATCATTGTGTACAAGGGGATGTTCACCCCCGACCAGCTAAAGGCGTATTATCTCGATTTCAAACACGAGAAATTTAAAAGTGCCATTGCCCTGGTACACTCTCGTTTTAGCACCAATACCTTCCCTACCTGGGATTTGGCCCAGCCGTTCCGTATTGTTGCTCACAACGGCGAGATTAATACAGTAAAAGGAAACCGTTTGTGGATGCAGGCACGCGAAGCGCTGATGAAATCGGAAGTTTTTGGCGACGACCTTAAAAAACTCCTTCCGGTTATTGAACCCGGGAAATCGGATTCGGCCTCGTTCGACAACGTACTCGAATTTTTGCACATGACCGGCCGCACACTGCCACATTCGTTGTGTATGATGATCCCCGAATCGTTTAACCAGAAAAACCCGATTCCTGACAGCTTAAAAGCATTTTACGAATATCATTCAACAATAATGGAACCATGGGACGGTCCAGCTTCAATGGTATTCTCCGATGGCCGTTACATTGGTGGCACGCTCGACCGTAACGGGTTGCGTCCGTCACGTTATGTGATCACAAAAAACGATCTTATTGTTATGGGGTCAGAGGTGGGAGTCCAAACTTTCCCCGCTGATGAAATCAAAGAAAAAGGACGTTTGCGTCCCGGGAAAATATTGTTGGTCGATACTCAGCTCGGAATTATTATCCCCGATGAGGAAGTAAAAGATCAACTGAGCCGTCGGAATCCATATCAGATGTGGTTGAAGGAAAACCGAATGATGATGAAAGACATTGCCGTAAAACAGCGTGTGCCTTCATCGATCGAGAATTTTGAAACCTACTCGAAAGTATTTGGGTACACCAAAGAAGATATGTACGAGTTGATTTATACCATGAGTACGTCGGGGGCCGAACCCACCAGTTCGATGGGAAATGATGCTCCTCCGGCAGTATTCTCGGATAAACCCAAGCGTTTCTTTGAATATTTCAAACAAATGTTTGCGCAGGTTACCAACCCGCCAATCGACCCGATCCGCGAAGGCTTGGTTATGGCCCTGACCAACTATATCGGCTCGTTGCATTCCAATATCCTGGATGAAAACCCGGAGCATTGCAAGCTGATCAAATTCGACGAGCCACTGCTTACCAACACCGACCTCGGAAAAATCAAAGACCTGAAAGATGAGATGTTCTCTCATCAAACCATTCCGATGGTTTTCCCGGTAAAAGAAGGGGTAAGCGGATTTAAAAAAGCCTTTAACGAAATGCTCTCTGCCGCCGAAAAAGCGGTTGATGATCAGAAAAACTATATTATCCTTACCGACCGTAATATTTCGCAAGATTTTGCCCCCATCCCATCCTTGCTGGCGGTTGCTGCTGTGCATCATCACCTCATCCGCAGTCAGAAAAGAATGCAGGTAGGTATTATTGTGGAAACCGCCGAAGCCCGTGAGGTGAACCATTTTGCCTTATTACTGGGATATGGCGCCAGTGTAATCAATCCTTATCTTGCATTTGCTGCCATCGACCACATGGTGAAAGAAGGTAAGATCAACCTTGAATACAGCGAAGCACGTAAAAACTATATCAAATCGGTTGGCAAAGGCTTGTTGAAAGTGTTCTCTAAAATGGGTATCTCAACGCTTCGCAGCTATCACGGGGCCCAAATTTTTGAAGCCATAGGAGTTGGCGACGAAATCATCAAAAATTATTTTACCGGAACCACCAGTAAAATAGGCGGAGTAGGGTTCGAAGAAATCTGCAAGGAATCAACTATGTTTCATGAAGAAGCTTACAAAGTTGACAATACTCCTGAACCATTCCTTTTCGAACACTCAGGTAATTATGCCTGGCGAAAATATGGTGAACATCATGCATGGAATCCGGAAACAATTGGCTTGTTACAATGGGCGACACGAACAAACGATTACGGTAAATACAAAGAATACAGTACACTGGTCGACAAACAGAACCAGAAACCGGCCTTTATTCGCGGTTGCCTGAATTACAAACGCAAACCAATTCCGATCGCGGAAGTTGAGCCGATCGGGGAAATTATGAAACGGTTTGTAACGGGCGCCATGTCGTATGGTTCGATTAGTAAAGAAGCACACGAAGCGCTGGCAGTTACTATGAATACGATTGGTGGACGCAGTAACACCGGCGAAGGCGGTGAAGACCCGGCACGTTTTGGCACTCTGAAAAACAGCAAAATCAAACAAGTCGCCTCAGGCCGTTTTGGCGTTACCAACAATTACATCACCAATGCCGACGAATTGCAGATTAAAATAGCACAAGGCGCTAAACCGGGAGAAGGCGGACAGCTGCCTGGTTATAAAGTGAACAAGATCATTGCAAAAACACGTAACTCCACGCCAGGCATCACTTTGATTTCGCCGCCACCTCACCACGACATTTATTCAATCGAGGATTTGGCACAGCTGATCTACGACTTAAAAATAACCAACCCCCGGGCGAGAGTTTCGGTGAAACTGGTTTCTGAAGATGGTGTTGGTACAATTGCCGCGGGTGTTGCCAAGGCATCATCCGATATTATTATCATTGCCGGTGCCGACGGCGGTACCGGCGCAAGTCCGGCCAGCTCGATAAAACATGCCGGCCTACCTGTTGAATTGGGTATTGCCGAAACACAACAAACACTGGTGTTGAACAATTTGCGTGGCAGGGTTAAACTCCAGGTCGATGGTCAGTTAAAAACCGGTCGTGACGTGGTGCTGCTGGCTTGTTTGGGTGGTGAAGAATTTGGGTTCTCCACTTCTGCACTTATCGTGTTAGGTTGTATCATGATGCGTAAATGCCACATGAATACGTGCCCTGCCGGAATTGCCACCCAGGATAAAGAACTCAGGAAACGCTTTATCGGAAGATCAGAATATACGATCAATTTCTTCCGCTTTATTGCCCAGGAAGTTCGCGAGTACCTGGCCGAAATGGGATTCCGCAAATTCAGCGAAATTGTGGGCCGTACAGATTTGCTGGAGGTGAACAAGGAAGTTACAAACTGGAAAATGAAGACTGTGGATTTCTCAAAACTTCTGTATCTGCCAAAACAGGCCGAAGAAGTGGATATCCACAATACACATCCGAACAGCCGCGACATGTCGGGGCACATGGATCATATTCTGATCAGGGATTCGAAAAAGGCACTGAACGGAGCCGAAAAAGTTTGGATCGATCGTGGCATCGTGAACATTGACCGAACCATTGGAGCCATGCTTTCCGGAGAAATCTCAAAACGATACGGCGAATCGGGCTTGCCTGAAGATACTATTAACTGCACTTTCCACGGAACCGCAGGTCAAAGTTTCGGCGCTTTCCTTGTAAAAGGCGTTTCTTTCCGTTTGGAAGGCGATTCAAACGACTACATCGGGAAAGGTCTTTCGGGTGGTAAAATTGTAGTTGTACCGCCACTCGGATCAACGTTTAAACCCGAAGAAAATATACTGATCGGAAACACTTCGCTTTATGGCGCTACCAGTGGTGAAGCCTATTTCCGAGGCGTAGCGGGCGAGCGTTTCTGCGTCCGTAATTCAGGGGCAAAAGCAGTTATTGAAGGTACCGGCGACCATTGTTGTGAATACATGACAGGTGGCAGGGTGGTAGTTTTAGGAAAAACAGGAAGGAACTTTGCCGCGGGGATGAGCGGCGGTATCGCTTATGTGCTCGACGAAACCGGAAACTTCGATTACTATTGCAACCAGGGGCTGGTGGAACTTTCACCGGTAGAAGATAAGTCAGATATCAAGGAATTGCAGGAGATGATCAGTAAACACCTCACTTATACACAAAGTGCAGTGGCATCGAAAATACTGACCAACTGGGAAGCGTATCTTCCTAAGTTTGTGAAAGTGATTCCGTTTGAATACAAAAAAGTTCTGCAGGAACAAAAACTGAAAGAGTTGCAGAAGAAATTACAACTGACCGAAGACGATCCTTCGCGTCACGAGTAGTATTCAGAAGTTTATTAATCGATAAAAAGAAAACAAGATATGGGAGACCCGAGAGGATTTATAACAGTTCGCCGCCTCGATGCCGGTTACCGGCCCAGGGAAGAAAGAATTTTCGACTATGGCGAGGTGGAACAAACACTGAACGAGAACGATCGCAAATTGCAGGCTTCACGCTGTATGGATTGTGGAATACCATTCTGTCACTGGGGATGCCCCGTTGGAAGTAAAATTCCGGAATGGCAGGATGCGGTGTATCGCGGGAATAAGGAAGAAGCCTATTATATTTTACATTCAACCAACAGTTTCCCGGAAATTACCGGTAGAATTTGCCCGGCACCTTGCGAAAAATCGTGTGTGCTGGCTATCCATGAAGAAGCGGTGACCATTCGCGAAAACGAATGTGCAACGGTTGAACAGGCTTTCGAAGCGGGTTTTATTAAAGCAAACCCTCCGCTTACGCGAACGGGGAAAAAAGTGGCTGTAATTGGCTCAGGCCCTGCCGGACTTTCGGCAGCCGATCTGCTTAACCGTGCCGGTCATTCAGTAACCGTTTTCGAGAAAAACGATGCTATTGGTGGCCTACTCCGTTATGGAATCCCTGATTTTAAACTCAATAAAAGAGTGATTGATCGTCGTTTGGCCTTGTTTGTCGACGAAGGCATTGAGTTTAAACCCAATGTTAATGTGGGTGTCGATATCGATAAAAAGAAGCTTTTAAACGATTTTGATGCGGTTGTGCTTGCCATGGGAGCCGAAAATGCACGTAACCTTGAAGTTGAAGGCCGTGACCTGAAAGGCGTTTATTATGCCATGGAATTTCTGAAGCAACAAAACAAAGTAGTGGCAGGACAAGAGATTCCGGAAGGAGAACGTATTCTGGCAGAAGGGAAAAATGTATTGGTAATTGGAGGTGGCGACACCGGATCGGACTGTGTGGGAACATCGGTCCGTCAAAAAGCAAACTCGGTTACTCAAATCGAGATTCTTCCTAAACCGCCAGAAAAAAGAGAAGATAATAATCCGTGGCCTTACTGGCCGAATACATTGCGGACTTCGAGTTCGCACCAGGAAGGGTGTACACGTCGCTGGAACATGAATACCAAGCGTTTCATTGGCGAGAACGGAGTTCTGAAACAAGTGGAACTGGTGCAGGTTGAATGGACAAAAGATGCCAACGGCCGCTGGTTGATGAACGAAGTGGAAGGTTCTGCCGAAATTATGAATGTGGATTTGGTATTGCTATCGATGGGATTCACGCAACCTGTTCATACCGGGTTGCTCGAAAGCCTCGGGGTCGATTTCGACCAACGCGGTAACGTAAAAGTAAACGAACAAAAACAAACGTCGGTAGATAAAATTTTTGCTGCCGGCGATGTGGAAAGAGGAGCCAGCCTGGTGGTACATGCCATTCAGGCCGGAAAAGTGGTAGCCCAAAATGTTGATGCCCACCTCAGAAACAAATAAACCATAAACGATTTAAACTAACTTTGGATTAACAATTATAGTGCAGTTTTTTCAGGAGGAGCCGGACGAAGGATATTTCCAGGACTAATCACTTTCCCTTGACCAGGTTGTGATACTTATCGGTTCCTCCTTTTTTTATGGCCTTATGTTTCGTTTTATGATATAAGTTTAGTCCCTTCAGGGCGTGTATGTTTCCAACGCCTGTGCGACCACAGATAATACTCCGGTTCTTCCCTGATCACTTTTTCCATTTTTCTTACATAAGCCTTCAGAATCTCTTCGGATGAAACTTTAGCAGGTTCTTCAAATAACAGTTCAAACTCAATCTCGTAAATACCCCTCGCAACTTTTCGGGTTCTTTGAAAAAAAAGTGGCTGATTAAGCTTTTGCGATATTTTTACCGGACCGGAAAAAAAAGCTGCCTCCCGATTCATAAAAAGAGTCCAAAACGGCGAGTTTTGTGGTGCACTTTGATCGGCTGCCAACCAAAGGATAACGGGTTTCTTCATGGCACTATAATTGAAAGCTGTTCGGGCTGCACTGCTCATCACTACTCCTTCGCCCCCCCATTTTCCACGGGCCTTAAGCAAAAAGTTATCAAAAGGCACATTATCCCGCATTTTATTATAAACCTCAAGAATTTTGGCATCCGTTTTTGTTTGCATATAACTACCCCATTCCCAGTTATTTTGGTGCATCGCTAAAACAATTACTCCTTTTTCTTTGGTAATATATTTTGTTAGTAAATCAGTGTTTTTAAACAAAATTCGATGCTCAATCTTCTTTCCCTTGATACTATGGAGTTTTAGTGTTTCAACAGCCAGATCGCTTAAGTGTCGGTAGTATTTTTTACGGATCGTCTCCAGTTCCTTTTTACTTTTCTCAGGAAAAGCGTACCGCAAATTTTCATCGATTACTGTCCGGCGATACCGAACTACATATTCGATGAGAAAAGATAAAAAATCCGATTTCAAATAGAGTACCCAAAACGGAAAGTGCGATAATGCTCTGAGCAAAAGCACCACAAATTTCTGATTGATTGTACGAAACGACATTTTATTTTCCATCCTGTTGATTATACTTCCTTAAAATTCCCTTTGCTGTTTTGCAGTGCGTATTAAAAAAGCATAAAAGTAATCTTAAAACTACATCTTATCATTTAATCCCGACCAAAATATGTTTATATTCGATTCAAAACAGGAACATGAAAACAAGAATATTGCTCTTCGCCTTTATGCTATTAGGATTAAATACAATGGCTCAGAATATGTTTATTGCTCATCGCGGAGCCTCTTACCTCGCCCCGGAAAATACAGTAGCTTCTGCTAAACTGGCCTGGGAACTGGGAGCAGATGCTGTAGAGTGCGATGTTTACCTCTCAAAAGACAACCGTGTAATGGTTATACACGACAAATCCACACGACGAACCTGCAACGGTAAAAAAGCTTTAGATATAAGCAAAACACCTTCGATGGTACTGCGCGACCTTGATGCAGGAAGTTGGAAAGGGCCGGAATTTAAAGGTGAGAAAATTCCATTTATCGAAGAAATAATAGAAACAGTACCCGAAGGGAAAAAACTCGTTATCGAAATAAAATGTGGCCCCGAAGTTCTTCCTGAACTCCAACGCGCCATTGAAAAAAAGGGCAAAGCTGATCAGATTATTTTTATCGGATTTGATTTTGCCACCATAGTAAAAGCTCACGAAACGTTTCCAAAAAATAAATGCTACTGGCTGAGCTCCACAAAACCCAACAACAACAAGTTAAAGGAAGTGGCCGATGCAGGCCTGACAGGAATAAATGTCCGTGACGCTGCCATCGACAAGGAATTAATGACGGATGCCCAAAAACATAATTTGGAAGTATTAACATGGACCGTGGACGATCCACAGGAAGCCAAACGACTAACAGACCTTGGCGTAAAAGGGCTTACTACCAACCGCCCCAAATGGTTAAAGGAAGAAATGCAGAAATTGAATTAGCTTTTAAAAATTTAAAAGGAGCCCCGATTAAGAAAGCTCCTTTTTTTTGTCTGACGTTTTTTGAACAGTGCCTTATGAGCACATAGCTTAACTTTGAATTGTTCTTCAAATGTATTTCAGATTTTTGTTAACTCGACTTAAGCAACCTAAATTATAGTTAAATAGATTTAGCAAGTGTTAATATTGTTAATTTTAACCAGCGAATCCAACGCTTTGTCTTTTGTTGTTTAATCAAAAACACCTATAAAATCAGGAAGCTTCGTGACATTCATCCTGTTTATTTAAACTACTGAAGGTTTTCTTTGTTGTTCGTAAATAAAAACTTGAAATAATGAATAAGACTTATATTTTTCTGATCGCGCTATTTTTTGTGTTCAGCGCCTTTAAAGCTGATAAGCCTGCGTATACACTTTTCGATAAAGATGGAAAAGACGTGAAATACGAAAAAATGCTGAAACAAATTGAAGATGCCGATATTGTCTTGTTTGGCGAGAGTCATGACAACCCGATTTCACATTGGTTGCAACTGGAATTAACAAAAGATTTATTTGAAATAAAAAAGGGAAACCTTGTACTTGGCGCCGAAATGTTTGAAAGCGACAACCAGGTAATTTTGAATGAATACCTGGACAGTATGATTACACAAAGTAGTTTTGAATCGGAAGCCCGACTTTGGCCCAACTATAAAACCGATTACAAGCCGCTGGTTGAATTTGCCAATAAAAACAGGTTGAAATTTATTGCAACCAATGTTCCGCGCCGGTACGCTTCGTTGGTCAATAAAAAAGGTTTTGAAGGATTGGAAGAACTTTCCGACGAGGCAAAATCATTCTTGCCGCCCCTTCCAATTGATTATGATCCGGAATTAAACTGCTACAAAAGTATGATGGAAATGCCGGGTATGGGACCGCATATTACGCCGAACTTTCCTAAAGCACAAGCTATTAAAGATGCAACCATGGCATACTTTATTCTAAAAAACTGGTCGCCTGAGAAAACATTGCTTCATTACCATGGTTCGTACCATTCCGAGAATTTTGAGAGTATATACTGGTACCTGGAAAAAGCAAACCCTGATTTGAAAATTGTTACTCTAACTACTGTTTCTCAGGAAGATGTAGCAGATTTGCAGGATGAAAATAAGGGCAAAGCCGATTTCACAATTTGTGTGGATAAAGATATGACCAGGACCAGACAATAGGAGCTACCTGTAAAAATTCATCTCATCAAGGTATTCCCAAACTTTGGCCGGAAGAAAGTGCCGCACGTCTTTTCCGTTGTGAATAGCATTACGAATAAACGAAGCTGAAATTTCCATTAGCGGAGCATCTTTGGCAATTATTATATTCCTATCAACTTGTACTTTCGAGGGATCAAACCCCGGACGTGGATAAATGATCAGGCCATGGCTTTCAAGTATAGTTTCGAAGTTTTTCCATTTATGAAAGCTTTCGAGATTATCAGACCCAAGCAAGATCACAAATTCATAATTCGGATACTGATCTTTTAAATAGGCTAGTGTATCAACAGTGTAACTTGGTTTTGGCAGGTTAAATTCGATGTTGGAGGCCCGCATCCGGTCGTCGCCATCCACAGCGCGGTGTACCATCTCGAGGCGCTGATAATCGTCGAGGAGATTCGCTTTTACTTTGTGCGGATTTTGCGGCGATACCACAAACCAAAGCTGGTCGATGTCGGTAAATTCAACCATGTAATTGGCAATCGCCATATGCCCGATATGGATCGGGTTGTAGGTTCCGAAATAAAGGCCAATCTTCAATTTCAGGTTGGTTTTAGGTGCAAGTATATCGGTAACAAAGTTGCTCATCAGTTTTTAAAGTCCCATTGATGAATGTTCAATAATCAATATCCAAATTTAGCCCATTATTTGGGACTTTTGCATTGAATATTGATCATTGGATATTTAAGTGGATAAGAATTCCGAGATTATCTTTTCAGCCTCAATAAACGCTTTTCCCAGATCTTCGTTTACAAGTACAACATCGAACTGCGAAGCAAAACGTAATTCATGCTCGGCTTTCGCGATACGCATCGCAATTTTCTCTTCCGTCTCGGTAGAACGTACGGTTAAACGCTTGCGGAGCTCCTCGACCGACGGTGGCTGAACAAAAACGGCAAGTGCATCGTCCCCATAATACTTTTTAATATTGAGGCCTCCAACCACATCCACGTCAAAAATTACATTTTTACCCTCGTTACGAATTCGTTCCACTTCGCTTTTTAAAGTCCCGTAGCTGGTCCCTTTGTACACTTCTTCCCACTCCAGAAATTCGTTGGCCTCAACTCTTTTCTTGAATTCTTCAGCCGAAAGAAAATAATAATCTTTCCCGTGTTTTTCGTTGGGCCGTGGTTCGCGGCTGGTTGCCGAAACCGAAAACTCCAGGTCGAATCCCTTTTGTAACAAATGTCTGACGATAGTGGTTTTACCAGCTCCCGACGGTGCAGAAAATATAATAAGTTTTCCTTTCATAACGCAAGGCAAAAATAAAAAGGCAAAAGTAAAAAGTCAAAAGGCAAAAGGCAAAAGTAATCTATTTTACTTGTAATTTTCGATGAAGAAAAAACCTATCATTGTTTATTCCTTTTTGACGTTGATACGATGCTTCCAAGAATCAACTTCAATTCAGCAGATTCCTTTATCAAATTTTCCAACTTTTCTTTATCCACACTTATGCCTTCACTAATTGCTTTGATCAACCTTAACCAATAATTGCTTTCTCTCATTTCTTTTAATGAGATCTCAGTCTTGTAAATAAAATCAGCCTTCGAAGATGCCCCTTGTTCCTCTTCATAATTGGCTCCTGTTGAGGAAGAAGTTTTAATAAGTTGGTTTTTAACAATTTTAATTTCTTGAGTATCTGGCAGCGTACGGAGAAATAGAATTACCTCAACCACAAAACCAAAGATTCTTATTTGAAGGTTATTTTGGACTTCCTTTGTTATCGATCCCTAGTTTTTGCCTTTATACTTTTGCTTTGAGCTTTTTATAATACATTCAACAATTGTTCTTTCACGCGTTCCAAATGGTCTTTCATTTGCACTACAATTCGCTGGATGTTGCTTTCGTTGGCTTTCGAACCGATGGTATTGATCTCACGACCAATTTCCTGCGAAATAAATCCCAGTTTTTTCCCCGATGATTCTGGCAGTGCAACTGTTTCGTAGAAATATTCGCAATGATTGGTGAGCCTGACCTTCTCTTCATTAATATCGAGTTTTTCGAGATAAAAAATCAGTTCCTGTTCAAAACGGTTTTCATCCACATTTCCATTGGTTCTCAAGGTTTCAAGATTGTCTGAGAACCTGGTTTTCAAGGTTTCGATACGTTGCTTTTCAAAGGGTTCAACTTCCCTTAACAAGGTATGAATACTTCTAACATTGCTCAAAATGTCGGCTTCCAGCGCCAGTCCTTCTTTAATTCGAAACGCTTCAATATCGTTAAGCGCCGAAAGAATATTGGCATAGATATTTTCCCATTCCTGTTCGTCGAGTGTTTCGTATTCGGTTTTTACTACATCGGGCAGGCGCATTACCGCTTGTAAAGTACTTTGATCGACCGGCAAGCCCAGTTCGCGACTAATCTTTTCCAGATCGTGATAATAGCTTTTCAGAATAGGTTCGTTGATCCTTGAATTGGACTCTTCACCCAGGTTTTCGACATAAATATTAAAATCCACCTTCCCGCGGATTAATTTATCCGAAAGCGCTTTCCGTATCTCGATATCTTTTTCGCGATAAAGTGCCGGTGTCCGGGTGTTTATATCGATCTGCTTGCTGTTAAGCGACTTGATCTCGATGGTAATTTTCTTGTTGTTTACCTCCATTTCGGCTTTTCCGTAGCCGGTCATCGATTTTATCATATTGAATAATTTTGTTCTAAATTTAGTATAAAGTCTGCAATAACAGTCGGCTGGATATTCTATTATGGATGCCCGTTGCCAGATTAAACAATAAATCAATCCCTCAAACCTTCAATTTATTGAATCACGCCCGAACCGATCAATTCATCGTCGATGTACCAGGCCGCAAATTGCCCCGAAGTAATTCCCCGCTGTTCGTTTTCAAACAGAAACCAGGCGCCGTCATCGCGTAAATGAATGCTCCCTTTTTCAAGCGGTTGCCGATATCGGATTCGAATATCAAAGTCGAGCTTCTCTCCCACTTTCATTTCCAGATCGGTTCTGATCCAGTGCATATCTTCGGATGCTACAAACAAGCCCTTCCTGTACAACCCGGGATGGTCGGCGCCTTCGCCCACATACACAATGTTGCGTTTTACATCGGTGGCAATCACAAACAGTGGGTCCTTCCGTCCGCCAATATTTAATCCTTTTCGCTGCCCGATGGTATAAAAATGAGCTCCTTCGTGCTCACCTATTACCGCACCATTCCAGGGTTTATACGGAAACTGCAGGCATAACTTCCGGTAATTTTCTTCGATGATCTCCAAGCGCTTTTTCTTTTCAATAAAATCGGCCGGTATCTCAATCACATTGCCGGTTTTAGGTTCGAGCTGTTGTTGCAAAAAGGTTGGCAAATCAACCTTCCCAACAAAGCAAATCCCCTGCGAATCTTTACGTTCGGCTGTAGGCAGGTTTTGTTCTTTTGCAATTTTACGCACTTCAGGTTTCAAAAGATCTCCAATCGGGAACATCGCCTTCGAAAGCTGATCCTGGTTTAACTGGCACAAAAAATAACTCTGATCTTTGTTTGGGTCTTTTCCGGCAAGAAGGCGATGGAGAGCTTTTCCGTTCACTTCCAGCTCACCTTTCCGGCAATAATGCCCGGTAGCCACAAAATCGGCATCAAACTTCAGGGCTTCTTCCATAAAAGTATCGAACTTGATTTCGCGGTTGCAAAGCACATCGGGATTGGGTGTGTGTCCGGCCTGGTATTCGGCAAACATATAATCTATTACCCGCTTTTTGTAGTCTTTGCTCAGGTCGACAATATGAAATGGAATGTCCAGTTTTTTGGCCACCATCCGGGCAATCAGAGCATCTTCCTCCCAGGTACATGAGCTGGTAAGCACACCTTCTCGCTCATGATAATTTATCATAAACAATGCCAGTACATCGTGGCCTTGTTCTTTCAAAAGATAAGCAGCTACGCTGGAATCTACTCCACCCGATAATCCTACTACTACTCGTGCCATGGCGCAAAAGTAGAAAGATAAAAGCCAATTGTCAAAAACAGTCCTGAAAAATGCAACGGATAGAAATTTCACTCCTTTGAAAGGTCGCTATAAAAAGTTTGAAACACGCAGCACGCAGCACTTCACAATCAATTTCCCGAATGTCTATTAATGTATAGCGTTTCTAAATAAAAAGAACCTTTACAATAGGATTTATCGCATTTATTCTATTGGGTTGTAGGTAGTATTTGTTTCGATTAAACACAACCAAAGACTATTGTTTCTTTTTCTTTTGATAAACCTGACGATGTGGCTGACCGCCACCTTGCTTTTTGTATTTGTGAAATTGTCCTTTTCTGTTCGGTCTTCCTTTGCCAGACACTCTCCACTCGGGACCAGCTCCTAAATGTGCCGGCATTGGAATTTTAAAAACTTCGCGCTCGATCAATTCTTCAATCTGTTGGAATTTGTACATATCGTACTCATTTACGAGGGTAAGCGCCACCCCTGTTGAGTCGGCGCGTGCGGTTCTTCCCACCCGGTGTACATAATCCTCGGCATCGTTTGGCACGTCGTAGTTGATTACCAAATTAATGTCTTTGATATCGATTCCACGGCTCATCACGTCGGTAGCCACCAGAATGCGGATTCGCCGGGAACGGAAACCATTCAGCACACTTTCACGTTCTGATTGTTCAAGATCGGAAGAAATAGCCTCTGCGTCGAATTTATATCGTTTCAAAGTTCTGGCCAGTTCGGTAGTAGCCCTTTTAGTCGAACAAAAAATAAGGATGCTGTTGTATTCCGGGTTATCGGAAATCAGGTGCGAAACCAGTTCGTTTTTTTGTTTATCATAAGTAAGGTATGCTGCTTGCAGCACTCCTTCCGCAGGTTTCGACATCGAAATATTAATTTCTTTAGGGTCGATCAAAATCTGCGATGCCAGCTTACGGATTTTAGATGCCATGGTAGCGCTGAACATCAGGGTCTGCCTGTCTTTTGGCAAGAAGGAAATAATTTTGATAATGTCGTCGTAAAACCCGATATCGAGCATCCGGTCGGCTTCGTCAAGAATCAGGAATTCGAGTTTGTCGAACTTAACGTAACCGAGGTTAAGGTGCGAAATTAATTTCCCCGGTGTAGCCACAATAATATCGGCTCCTTTTGTGAGCGCGGTTTTTTGCTGGCCCCACTCATCGCCGTCGCCCCCGCCATATAATGCAATTGAGTGAATCCCCATGGTATAGGCAATTCCCTGCACCTGCTGGTCGATCTGCATGGCCAGTTCCCGTGTGGGAACCAATATCAAAGTCGAGGTTTCCCCACCTGGCATATCAGCAATTATATCGAGGATGGGAAGCAGAAAGGCAGCAGTTTTACCGGTACCGGTTTGTGCACAGGCGATCAGGTCGTGTCCTTCAAGTATTATCGGTATGGCTTGCTCCTGTATGGGAGTTGCTTCTTTAAAGCCCATGTAATGAATCGACTCAAGAAGATCGTCGTGGATACCAAATTCAGAAAATTGCATGTTTTTGTACTACTTATATTGCGCAAAGGTAACTATTTTGGTGGCAATCGATTCAATCCCAATTCAACTCTTAACCAAACTGTCGATAATCAAAAAGATCATCATAAAAAGGTAGAGAAAATTTAGCTTATAAAAAGATGGCCTCACCCTGAATTCTTTTTCAGCAAAAACCGATATGGTGAGCGACGACATCAGGTAGAAAATATAGAACAACAGTAGAAACATTATTATTCGGTTGCCAATTACAAAAAAGATTACCAGGAAGGCGGATGCAACTGTGGTAATCACCCAGGCATAAGTTACCCGTTTAATTTGGGTGGCATCGAAAATCTGGTTCAAACTGGGTAAATTGGCGTGTTGATATTGTTCGCCAAACATAAGCAGGAGTAACCAAAAGTGCGGAATCTGCCCGATAAAAAAGAAAGCAGCAACCAGTAGGATCATTTCCGAAAAAGGATAACCTCCGGCGCCTGCCCAACCAATCATTGGCGGCAGCGCTCCAACCATCGAACCCGGTATCACGGCAAAAGCAGTGACCTTTTTAAGTGGAGTATAAACCCCGTTGTAGAAAAACAAGGTAAGCCAGCTCAACCCCAGCGAAAGCAAAGGATTGGTAAAATACAAAACCAATGAACCGGCTACCGCGAATAAAATAGCGGCCAGGAGCGCATTGTTTGCACTAATCTTTCCCGAAGGAATCGGCCGGTTTTTTGTACGGGCCATTTGTGCGTCAATGTTGCGTTCCTGCCAGTGATTCAACACACTCGAACTACACGACATAAAAAATACTCCCAAGGCAAGCAAGTAGCCCTGGGCATCGATTCCCTGTCGGAAAAGTGCGTAACCGGTTAAAGCAGAAAGAGCAATGGGCAAGGATATTCTCACCTTACCCAGCTCGTAAATTATTTTAATTTGCTGTTTCAATTGTAATCCTGGTACTTTATTTTACAGTTTTCAGATACTCTATAATGTGGTTCACATCTTCGTCGGAAAGCTGTCCTTCATACGACAACATCAACCCTTTCTGAAATCCGTCAACTATATCGGCGTTCGGATCATAGATCGAACGTTTGATGTATTCTTCATCTATCTTAACCTGTCTTTTCTCTTTTCCGGTAGTAACGGTTTGGGTTTCTTCCCAGATACCTTTAAAGCTGGGGCCAACCAATTTGGTGCCATCGAGTGTATGACAGGCAAAACATCCAATATTCTGCATGATCCGCTTTCCGGTAGCGGCCGGCGATTCCACAGTAGCCACCGAGGCTGCCACACTGGCGGTATCTGTAATCCAGGCTTGAAAAGCGGAGTCTTTCATCACTTCAACATAAGTGTACATATACGAGTGTTGTAACCCGCAGTATTCAGCACAAAACAATTCATAAGTTCCTTCCCTTTGCGGTTCGAACCACATGAAATTATCTTTCTTCCCCGGGACCATATCCTGTTTTACCCTGAAAGCGGGAATATACAAACTGTGAATCACATCCATGGCCACAAGGTTGAGTTTTACAGGTTGATTTACTGGAAGGAAAAGTGTATCGGTTCGTCTGCCATTATCGTATTCAAAACTAAAATTCCACATGCGACCATATACTGTGATTTCCATAGCGTCCTTCGGCGGTTTGTGCATGGGGTGCCATCCTGCCCACCCATAATAGAACATGAACATGGTGATCAGAAAAGGAATCACGGTCCAGATAATCTCCAGCCGGGTACTTCCTTCGATCTGTGTTGCTTTTGGATGACGCTTTTTATTGTATTTGTACACAAAAACAAGCATTACAACAGTAAGCCCGATCAGGAATAAAAAGGATATTCCAATAGTGATCAGGAAAGCTTTGTCTACTCCCTGTACAAAATTTGAGGCATTGTTTACTTCGTTGTACATAACTTAGGTTCTAAATAGGTAATCTAAAAAGGTTATGATAATCACTACCAAAAAGAGGGCAAATACAAAGCCTACCATTACCCGTATATAAAGCTTATCGTATTTCAGGTGCATGAAATAAGTAAGTACCAGGAAAGACTTTATAACCGCAAATATAAGTGCAGCTGCAACGGTATATTCGCCTAATTCGATGCTTGTTATCCCGACCGATGAAAAAGTCAGAATTAACAATGCTATGAGTATAATGACATAAACCCGGTATGGTACAACGTGCTGGTGCTTTTCTTCAGACATAGTTTTGGTTTTAATGGATTAAGTAAAACAAAGGGAAAAGGAAAATCCAGATCAGATCGACAAGGTGCCAGTACAAGCCACAGTTATCGAGCATCGAAGGGCGCTTTATCGTGACTTTTCCTATTGCAAGTCCCCTGATCGTAAAGAGCATAATAATCATCCCAATGATAATGTGCAAGGCGTGCAATCCTGTCATCACAAAATACAAGCCGAAAAACAGTATTTCACCCTGGCTCATCTCAGCAAGCATTTGCTCCGAACCCGGCCAGATTCCGTGCGAAAACTTTACTCCCCATTCAAAATATTTGTTTACCAAAAACGCGAATCCGATTACAAAAGAAACAACCACCAAAGCAATGGCAACTTTTTTATGTCCTTTACGCAAGGCAGTGGTCGACATGGCAATTGTCATACTACTTATCAGTAATATAACCGTGTTGATGGTTCCGATTGTTCGGTTAAGTTCCTCTCCTGCCAGGTGAAAGGCTTCGGGATTCAAGTACCGGTAAATAGAATAAACAATGAACAGTCCACCAAACAGAAGGAGTTCAGTAAAAATAAACAACCACATGCCTATTTTCGACGATTCCTCATCGTACATGTCTGGATGTTCTACATGATGTGCATGTTCCATAAAAGTTTGTTTAGTAAAGTTTTATTTATTCGTAATTGTAAGGCCCGTCGTTCTCCCCGATTACCGGCTCGGTTTCGAAGTTTAAAACCGGCGGTGGCGATGGAATGGTCCACTCCAGTGTTTTCCCGTGCCATGGATTGGCTTCGGCCGGAGCACCTTTTCGTGCTGAACGGATCAGGTTTACAATAATGATTACAAAACCGGTTACCATTACCCACGAACCAAAGGTGCTGAGAATGTTACCGCTGTGAAATTCTTCGAGGTAATCGTAATAACGTCGGGGCATCCCCATCAAACCCAGATAAAACATCGGGGTGTAAAGTGCGAGGAACCCGATAAAGAATACCAGCCATCCGGTATTTGCCCATGCTTTGTCGTACATTCTTCCAAATATTTTTGGAAACCAGTAATGTAGGGCTGCAAAAAAAGCAAAACCTGTTCCGCCAAAAACGATGTAGTGAAAGTGGGCAACAACGAAGGCAGTATCGTGCACGTGTACATCGGTAGCAAGCGAGCCAAGAACGAGGCCACTCAACCCTCCTATCATAAAAACAAATATGAATGAAATCGCCCAGTAAAAGGGTGTCTGTACGTTTATGGATCCCTTATACATGGTTGATATCCAGTTAAAAACCTTGATCGCGCTTGGAATAGCTACAATAAATGTTAGTAGCGAAAAATAATATTGTGCGGGCCCGCTCATTCCGGCGGTGTACATGTGGTGTCCCCAAACCAGGTAACCCACAAATGCAATTGCCATGGTTGACGCAATAATAGCTTTATAACCAAAAATATGTTTTTGCGAAAAGGTCGGTATTATTTCAGAAATCGCTCCCATTGCCGGAAGAATCATGATATACACTGCCGGATGTGAGTAGATCCAAAACAAGTGTTGGTATAAAATTGGATCGCCTCCCAGTGCAGGGTCAAAAATACCCACTCCAAATATGCGTTCGAGCGCTACAAGAACCAAGGTAATTCCCACTACCGGAGTGGCCAGTAACTGGATCCAGGCGGTTCCGTATAATGTCCACACAAAAAGCGGAAGTTTGGTCCATTTCATCCCCGGGCAACGCAATCGGTGAATCGTTACCAAAAAGTTTAAGCCGGTAAGAATCGAGGAGAATCCAAGCACGAAAGCTCCAAAAATTGCCGGAAGCATATTCGTCCCGGTTTTAAAACTGTAAGGTGCATAAAAAGTCCAGCCAGTATCGGGCGACCCGTTTCCGAAGAGTAAGGCTGCCAAAACCAGCATTACCCCTAACACATACAACCACCACGACAGTAAATTAAGTTTTGGGAAAGCCACATCTTTTGCCCCAATCATAATAGGCATCAATATGTTTCCGAAAACAGCCGGCAGACCCGGTATAACTACCATGAATATCATGATTACACCGTGTACCGTAAAAGTGGCGTTGTAAGTTTGTGCCTCCATAATTGTTTTTCCAGGTGCGAGCAACTCAAATTTCATGGCGAGCCCCAGCAAAACACCCGTGGTAAACATGGTAGCAATTGAATACAAATAAAGCAGACCAATTCGTTTGTGGTCTGTCGAGAAAATCCATCCGAGCAAACCTTTGTATTTCCCCTGATAGGTTAGATAATTTGCTCCGTTTACAGCGCTTGTTGTTTGCATATAGTTTTGTTTAAATTGCTTTTGATTTCTTAGGTTTTAGTATTAAATAAATCAGTAATGTCAATGCAAAAAATATGATCAGTGTTGCACTAATTTTAGTAACGTTAAACACATAAGTTTGTCCAACCGGGTCATACGAAAAACAAAAACGCAATACTTTGTTGATAGTTGGCCCCGATTGACCTTTTGAAGCTTCCACGATCGCCATTTTCCATTCAAATGGTAAAAAAGTAAGACCATTTAAATAACGCGTTATCTTTCCATCGGGACTTACAACTGTCAGCGAGGCAGCATGCAGAAAATCGTTGCCGGCTTTTTTGTATTTAAATCCTGTAGCATGAGTTGCCCGAACAATGCTCGCACTATCCGAAACAAAGAATTTCCAACCGGTTTTAGCTTCATCCACCTTTGCCTGATTGTTCATTAAATTCAGATAATTTGTTTTTTTCCGAATTCCCAGGTCGATAGTTTCCGACGGATCAAAACTAATGGTGAGTACCTGGTAATCTTTGCCGGGCACCAAATCCGATCGGTCCATTACGTCGGCAACTCCTTCCATAAGTGGGCTGCAAATTCCCGGGCAGCGGAAATAAACAAAATTAATGATGGTAGGTTTGTCGATCAGATCTGAGAGCCAAACCTTCTTGCCTTCTTCATCGGTCAATGAAATGCTGTCGGGCAGGAATTCGTCGAGATGCTCAACAATGCCAATTTCAACATCTGCATCGGTTGCCGCCGGATTAATTACAGCCTGCGCCTGTACCTCAAAAAAGAAGGCATTCAGCAATACAAAAACCAGAACAATTTTGATAAACAGTTGATTTTTCATTTTTATAACCGGTTTTGCCAGCCATATTAATCCGACTTGACTAATCAAGACCGTTTTAAAACTTATTTTGGCTAAGAACCTAATAAACACTGACTAAATAAACGATATTTTTGTATTTTATCAGTAATAAAACCCAAAAGAGCCACGAATGTTTAGAGAAAATACATCTTTCTTGTTCAGAAAACAAAATCTTATAAAAAATCAAAATCAATTATAACCATTTGCTCATTATCCTGATTTTATAACTTGAAGTGATTTTGTTAATTTAGGAAGAATTATTCTGAAAAGAAGTGGTGGTTGTGATGGATTATTTATTGCCTCATCTTATTTATAAAATGTTATACAGCATATTTTTATGAGACTTACATCACAAAATTGAATCTGCGCCGTAAACAGAAAAACATAGTTAAACACCGTGATTTTAACTTTGTTCAACAAAAATTAGAAAAAAATTGGGCTTCCCTATATATTGACGTTTTAATCAGCAAATTATCAAAACCCAACATTTTAAAAACCCGGAAAGGAAGACGTAACTCATTCACTTAGAGAATATAAGACACTTTTATCTTTTTAAAATATTTTATCAGTGTACTGTTTGTAGCTTAGGCCTTATTTTATAAATTCGTCAGTATTGGAACAAGACTTTGCCAAACTTAAGTTGAAAAAATTGTCTTTTTATGGAAAAAAAATCGCGAAGAAACTTCATGAAAGCACTTGGGGTATCAATTGGTGCCGCAGGCGTTATGGGAAGTTCCACAATTTTGAGTTCGTGTAGCAGGGTAGAAACAACAAGTGGCGATACAATCAAGTTGTTAACCTCCAGCGGCGAGTTGGTGGAAGTGCAAAAATCAGCGCTCAAACCAGCTGATATGCCAACTCTTACCGAAAATCAGAAACGTGGAAGAGAGGGATTGCCAGGAAGAAAGTGGGTTATGGTCATCGATTTATCGAAATGCCGGAATGCACGCCAGTGTATGAAAGCATGCCAGAACCATCACCAGTTAAGACCCGAGCAACATCACATTAATGTGTTACAAATGCAGGACGCCGATCACACGGCGCCTTATTACATGCCAAAACCTTGTCAGCATTGCGACAACCCGCCGTGTACCAAGGTTTGTCCGGTGAACGCTACTTTTAAACGTGAAGACGGAATTGTACTAATCGATAACGAACGTTGCATTGGGTGCAGGTTTTGTATTGCTGCCTGCCCTTATTCTGCAAGGGTATTTAACTGGTTCGAACCACGTGATGCAGAAAAGTACAAAGGGGTTGTATATAACATCGAAGCCAACGTACCTCAGAAAAAAGGGACTATCTCGAAATGTTTGTTCAGCGCCGACCGCTTACGTGACGGGAAACTCCCTTCGTGCGTTTCGGCCTGCCCGAATGGAGTGTACTGGTTTGGCGATCAGAACGAAGATGCGGTAACCAATGGAACTACACACGAAACGACCAGTTTCAGCAAGATCATTGAAGAAAATGCCGGTTATACCTTAATGGAAGAACTGGGCACAAAACCCCGGGTTTATTATCTGCCTCCTAAAGACAGGGCATTTCCATTTCAGGGAACCATTGAAGAAAATCATTCATAACTGACAAAATTCTAAACGATGGAGAAAATAAAATCACCGGAAGAATCCCGGAAGTTATTGGATAAGATCACCTTCGACCTGACACGTTCGATCGTAAAACGCGATGAGCTGACCAATTTCTGGTATTTCCTGCTCATTATGTTCGCGCTGGTGGGCCTGTGGGGCTGGGGAATCCAGATCCGTGATGGATTGGGTGTTTCCGGCATGCGCGATTATGTTTCGTGGGGAATGTACATTGCCAACTTTGTTTTTTTTGTGGCGGTAAGTTTGATCGGGTTTCTGATCAGTTCGACACTTCACCTGCTAAAAATCAACTGGTCGAAACCTATTTCGAGGGTAGCCGAACAAGTTGCCATTGCCGCCGTTGCGCTGGCAGGAATCATCATCATTAACGACATGGGGCGCCCCGATCGGTTTTTGAACGTATTTCTGCACGGACGTTTTGCATCCCCAATTATTTGGGATGTAACGGTTGTAATAACTTACCTCGCTATTTCCGTTCTGCTGTTTTATCTTCCATTAATACCCGATCTCGCCTTGTTGAGGGACAAAAGCCCGGACGATATCCCAAAGTGGAAAATGAAAATATATAAAGTACTTGCCCTGGGTTGGAAAGGGAATGCTGAACAATACAAACTGGTTTACCATGCCATGCGTGTACTGATGATTTTGATCATCCCGGTAGGTTTGTCAATTCATACCGTAACCTCCTGGTTATTTGCCGCTACTTTGCGTTCGGGCTGGGATACCACCATTTTTGGCCCGTATTTCGTTGCCGGTGCGTTTGTTGCCGGCGTAGCTGCGGTTATTATAGTGATGTACATTTATCGTGTGCGTTACGGATTAAAGGATTATTTCCAGGACTATCATTTTAACATGATGGGGAAACTCTTTGTTTTTGTTTGTTTGGTGTACCTGTATTTCAATATCAACGAATTTTGGGTGCCGGGCTACAAAATGAAAACCGCAGAAAGTATCCATCTTACCAACCTGTTTACAGGAAAATATGCCGGTCTTTTCTGGTCGGCCCAGCTTTTTGGACTGATTCTTCCTATTCTGCTAATGGTGAACAGATTCTTCAGGAAACCGGTACCTATCACTATTATTTCAGTTTTTGTGCTGATCGCGTCGTGGTTTAAAAGGTACCTGATTGTAATCCCAACCTTGGAACATCCATTTCTTCCGGTACAAAATGTACCAGCCAATTTCCAGCACTACACGCCAACAAGCATCGAGATCATGATTACGCTGTTCTCTTTTATGGCGGCCTTTTTAGTTGTGACTGTCCTGGCAAAAATGTTCCCGGTAATTACCATTTGGGAATATGCCGAAGAGAAAGGAATTGACCGTGAAATTATTTCGGAACCTAAAAACCAAACACCATGATGAGGAAAATATATTTGTTACTAACGCTTGCCCTGTTTGTAGCCAAACAGGGAATGTCTCAGGAGTGGTTGGTCCCCGATGACCAGAAGAATATAAAGAATCCTTCGGGGTACACGCTCGAAAACGTGAAAGCAGGGAAAAACCTGTACCTGGTGAATTGTAAATCGTGTCATGGCGATCCGGGGAAACACAATGGGTTGCCTTTGGTTCCGCCTCCGCCGGATTTGATTTCCGACCTCATGCAGAATAACACCGATGGAGAATTATTTTATAAAATCTCGCACGGACGTGGAGGAATGCCCCAGTTCGAAAAAACGATTTCGGTTGACGACCGTTGGCGCCTGATCAACTTTATCAGAAATTTTAATAAAGCCAACCGGCCATTATTGGTTGAAGCCCCGCCAAAGAAAGCCAAGTTGCTGGCATCGGTAAACGAAGTGGAAAAGAGAGTGGAGGTTTTTGCCGAAGTGGAAGATAAAAACGGGGCTTACATAAAACTTCCGGATACTGAGGTGAAAATTTCAGCAAAAAAAGCTTTTGGCAATATCCCGATAGGCGATATACTGACAAATGCCGACGGACGTGGAGAATATGTAATTCCTGAAACGCTGATCGGAGATGAAAATGGTTTGGTAAATATTGTAGTTGAACTTGGCGAAGGATTTATAACCGACAAAGTCGTGCTGGATGCGGCCAAAGTTGGTCAGCCAAAACCAACTCCCAAACTGATACGCAAACAGGTTTTATGGTCGACCAACGACAATGTTCAAACCTGGTTATTGTTATCGTACCTGGGCGCAGTTGGTGCAGCCTGGCTGGCCATTGGCTATGTAATATTTCAAATTTTCAAGATCTGGAAACTTGGAAAAGAATAAGATCGGATGAAACAAATCCCGATGTATCGGGACGAGTTCCGTATTATACATTGTTGAATAAACAATTCTAATAAGATGAATATCTTTTACCTGTTGATAGGAGTAAGTTTACTGGCCGCTCTCATTTTTTTGGGGGCCTTTATCTGGGCGGTAAAAAGCGGACAATTCGACGATAACGAAACTCCCTCGATCAGGATATTATTCGACGATGATAATACCGATACTGAGATCAATAACGAAGAAAAAAAAACGACATAACTTATCCATACTATGGAAAATCAAAAATTCTATTACGACAATAAAATCGTCAAGCTGTTTATTCTGGCTACGATGGTTTGGGGTGTTGTCGGCATCCTTGTAGGACTAGTGGCGGCGCTGCAGCTGGCTTTCCCTGTATTTAACTTCGGATTGGAGTTTACTACATTCGGAAGGGTTCGTCCCGTGCACACCAACGCCATTATTTTTGCTTTTGTGGGGAATGCCATTTTTGCCGGGGTTTACTACTCGATGCAAAAACTGTTAAAAACCCGTATGTTCAGCGATAGATTGAGCAAGTTCCATTTCTGGGGCTGGCAAACCGTTATTGTATTGGCAGCCGTTTCGTTGCTGGCCGGATTAACAACCGGGAAAGAATACGCCGAGTTGGAATGGCCTATTGATATCCTTCTTGCTTTGGTTTGGATAGCTTTTGGCTGGAACATGATCGGGACTTTGATAGTTCGCCGGGTGCAACATATTTATGCCGCCATTTGGTGGTACCTGGCCACTTTTCTGGGTATTGCCATTTTGCACGTGGTCAATTCTTTTGAATTGCCGATTTCGCTTTTCAAAAGCTATTCAATTTATGCCGGGGCACAAGATGCTGTGGTACAATGGTGGTACGGTCACAATGCAGTGGCATTTTTTCTTACTACACCCTTCCTGGGTTTGATGTACTATTACCTGCCAAAAGCGGCAAACCGGCCTATTTATTCATACAAACTTTCGATCATTCACTTTTGGTCGCTCATTTTCCTTTATATGTGGGCCGGTCCTCACCATTTGTTGTACCAGGCATTGCCTGAATGGGCACAAGCGCTCGGCGTTACTTTTTCGATCATGCTGATTGCGCCAAGCTGGGGAGGTATGATCAATGGCTTGCTGACACTTCGGGGAGCCTGGGACAGAGTGCGCGACAGCGCCTCCTTGAAATTCCTGGTTGTTGCGGTTACTGCTTATGGTATGTCTACCTTCGAAGGCCCGATGATGTCGGTGAAATCGATCAACCAGATTACCCACTTTACCGATTGGACCATTGCCCACGTTCACATTGGCGGTATGGGCTGGAACGGAGGTATCGTATTCGGTATGTTATACTGGTTGGTTCCACAACTTTTCAAAACAAAATTATTCTCTGAAAAACTTGCCAATATCCACTTCTGGATGTCGACTTTAGCTATCCTGGTTTACGCTATTCCACTTTACTGGGCTGCTGTAACACAATGGTTGATGTGGCGCGAATATACTCCTGAAGGATTTCTGGCTTACCCGAATTTCCTTGAAACACTCACCCAAATTGTACCAATGTACACTGTGAGAGTATTTAGTGGAGTATTATTTCTTGGTGGATTTGTAATAATGCTGTTCAACCTTGCTAAAACCATGGGAGCCGGAAGTTTTGTAAATAACGAGGCTTCGGAAGCGCCTGCGCTGGTTCTCGAAGGCAAACGTAACGCGGTGGCTGAAACTATTCACCGTTGGCTGGAAAGAAAAGCTGTTCGCTTCTCGATCCTGGTTTTCATTGCACTGTCAATTGGCGGAGCGGTCGAGATTATTCCGATGATCTTTATCAAATCGAATGTACCCACCATCGAAACGGTTACTCCTTACACTCCGCTTGAGTTGGAAGGTCGCGATATTTATATTTCAGAAGGATGCTATCTCTGCCACTCACAGATGGTTCGTCCATTCCGCTGGGAAACTGATCGTTATGGAGAATATTCCAAAATTGGCGAATTTGTTTACGACCATCCTTTCCAGTGGGGTTCGCGCAGGACAGGGCCGGATTTGGGCCGGGCCGGAGTTATTGGCGGGCCAATGTATAAAAATGCGGCCTGGCATTACAACCATTTTATGGATCCGCAAAAAATGAACGAACAATCGATCATGCCAAATTACGCATGGCTTGCAGTTAAAAATGTAAACCTGGGCCAGACACCAAAGAAAATTCGTGCCATGCAAACGCTGGATGTTCCGTATGAAGACGGATATGATGCGAAAGCGGTGGACGACCTGATGGCACAGGGACAAAAAATTTCGGATGAACTGAAAACTGCAGGTATTGAAATTGAGCCACAAAAACAGATGGTGGCATTGATTGCCTACATGCACAAACTGGGTCGTGATATTTCGGCCGGAGTTGATCCTGCTGATGCCACAGCAGCCGAACCGACGACAACCGTAAGCGACACAACCGGGTTGAAACAAGTTACTTTGCTTACTAATGCAGAAGATTTGGCAGCTGGGAAAAAACTCTTCCAGGCCACTTGCGTGGTATGCCATAAAGCTGATGGAACCGGTATTCCACCTGCATTTCCAAACCTGGTTGATAATGAATGGATAAAAGGAAACTCACCTTCACAAGTGTTCCATTCCATTTCGGAAGGAAACATCGCAAAAGGTATGGTTCCATACAAAACCATGTTCTCCGAGAAACAAATTACACAGCTTGCAAGCTATGTATTAACTGAACTTCCAAATGAAAATAGTAAGTGATCTGTTAACCAGTATAGAAGGAATCCAGGTGTTTTACATTATTGGATTGCTCATTTTTGTGATCCTCTTTATTGTTCTTTTTATCCGTACCATGCGTTTAAAAAACAGCGATATGGAAGACATCAAAAATTCGATACTGACGGATGGAGAATCCGACGACATCATAACTTCAAATTAAATTGTAAAGCTATGTCAGAAGAAAAAAACAAAGTAACGGAACACGATCCGGTCACGGATCACGAATACGACGGGATCAAGGAGTTGGATAATCCGCCTCCACGATGGATCATGTTGCTTTTTTATATAACCATTGGGTGGTCGATTCTTTACGGGGCATACTTTTTTTGGCTAAAACAAGGCGACCACCAGGATGCTGAATACGTCAAAAAATCGGCGCAACACGATGAGAAATACCATATTACCGCGCTCTCGACAGATGATATGGTAGCGTTTACAGATGAAGCTGCCCTAACCGAAGGGAAAGAAGTTTTCACCGCAATGGGTTGCATGGCCTGCCACGGATTAAACGGTGAAGGAAATGCGATTGGGCCAAACTTAACCGATAATTACTGGATAAACGGGTGCAACATCAAAGATGTATTCAACGTGGTCAAAAACGGTGTTCCGGCAAAAGGGATGACACCTTTTAAGAGCCAGTTGAGCGACGAAAAAATCCAGAAAGTGGCAAGTTATGTTTTGAGTTTGGTCGGAACCAATCCGGCAAATGCCAAAGCTCCGCAGGGAGAAGAATGTAAAGAAGAAAGTAATTCATAAAAAAGCGGGGAATCTTCCCCCTTTTTTATTGCCAATATGAACATATGCCAGGACAGCATTTGACATTCAGGGATAAGCCCATCAACCTGAACGAACGTGGAGGAAGAAAATGGGTGTATGCAAAAAAACCAACAGGGAAATGGTGGGCACGCCGTTCGATCGTAGCCTACTTGTTATTAGCTTTTCTGGTGGCTGTTCCCTTTATCCGTATAAACGGGAACCCACTGATTCTAATTGATATTGCAAGCCGTAAATTTATTATTTTCGGAGCCATATTCTGGGCACAGGACACCTTTATCCTGGCATTACTGATGTTATCGTTCGTGCTATTTGTGGTATTGTTTACGGTTACTTTCGGGCGTTTATGGTGTGGCTGGACCTGTCCGCAGACCATTTTTCTCGAAATGGTTTTCAGGCGAATAGAATACCTGGTAGAAGGAGACTACCGCGAACGGCTTAAACTGGATAACAGTCCGTGGACCGCGAATAAAATATTCAAGAAAACACTAAAACACAGTATTTTCATACTGATTGCCATGGCAATGACCAATGTTTTCCTGATGTGGTTTATCGGCAGCGACCGTTGGTTGACAAGGATACAAGAGCCAGTTAGAGATCATTTCTCCGGGTTTTTAGCCATGATTTTAGTATCGGCAGTATTTTACTGGATATATTCGTTTTTCCGCGAACAGATTTGCACCATGGTTTGTCCGTACGGAAGGATGCAGGGGGTTCTGCTCGATTCGAAAACAATTATGGTAGCCTACGATTATGTAAGGGGCGAACCGCGTGGGCCAAAAAGCAAAGGCGATTGTATCGACTGCAAACAATGCCTTTCGGTTTGCCCAACCGGAATAGATATCCGAAACGGAACCCAGCTTGAATGTGTGAACTGCACCGCTTGTATCGACCAGTGTAACCATGTAATGAAATCAGTTGGAAAAGCGCCAGGTTTAATTCGATACGCTTCTGAAGCTTCGATCAAAGGAGGCCATTCAAAAGTTTGGAATGCCCGCAACCGTGCCTACTCGGTGGTGTTGCTGATTATTTTTTCATTCTTTATCTACACCCTGGTAACCCGTCCCGAAATTGAAACGACTATTTTACGCACTCCGGGCTTGATCTACCAGGAACAGGATTCGACTTTTTCGAATGTCTACAACATCAAAATCGTAAACAAAACTCACGATGAAATACCCCTGGAATTAAGAGTTCTTTCGCACAACGGGAAAATACAAATGGCCAGCAGCGATATGACGATCATGGATCAGTCGAAGTTCGAATCGACTTTCATTTTGTATATTCCTAAAAACGAAATCAGGAGCGACAAAACCGGGGTAAAATTCGGAATCTTTAGTGAAAATAAACTGATAGAAACTTATCAAACCACTTTTGTCGGGCCGTAGCATTTTGTAATTTCGTAAAAAACCCGGCAAATCAGGAAAACCTTTCTTAATTTGCCAGGATAAAACATTTAAGAGCAAGATATGAAGTTTACGTGGGGTACAGGAATTTTTCTTTTTCTGGTGTTGTTTCTTGCAGCTTGTGCGGTATTTATTGTCTTCGCTACACGCCAGCAGGTAAACCTGGTTCATAAAGATTATTACGAAAAGGGAGTGGATTATTCGGAGCAGATGAAAGTTGATGAACGCTCGAAGTCATTCGCCCAATCGCTTACACTGATCAACGAGAACGACTTTTTCAAGGTGCTTATCGATTCAGCGCTGGTGGCAAAACTTGATTCGGGGAGGATGTACATGTATCGTCCTTCGAACAGCAAAAACGACATTACCCTTCCGGTAAACTCAGCGAATAACCACGTTCAATTCGAAAAAAGCAAACTGATAAACGGCCGTTATATTTTAAAATTTACCTGGTATTCAGAGGGTTTGAGGTACCAGGTGAATCGTCCGGTCAACATTCAATAAACAAAAACCAACTCTCAAAAATAAATCGCCATGGCTATTCTTTTTTCTGCACTTGTACTTGGGCTAATGGGAAGTTTCCACTGTGCCGGAATGTGTGGCCCAATTGCCATTGCACTTCCTCTGCACGGAAATACAGTCCCGCAAAAAATATTTGGTGGAGCGCTCTATAATCTCGGGCGCACGCTTACCTATGGAATAATGGGCGCCATCTTTGGCTTACTCGGACAAGGCCTGCATCTGCTCGGGTTTCAGCAAAAAATATCGGTTGTGATGGGTGTCATCATGATCGTTTCGGTAATTTTCCCCGCTTTATTTAAAAACCAGTACAGCATGGAAAAAAGCTGGTTTTCGATAGTCGGAAAACTCAAAAAGACGATCGGTCAACTATTTGCCATCCGTTCTTTTCAAAGCTTGTTTTTTATAGGAATGCTAAACGGCCTTCTCCCTTGTGGGCTGGTTTACATGGCTATTGCAGGTGCAATCGGAACTGGCGGAGTTGTGGAAGGCTCGTTGTATATGATCCTTTTTGGATTGGGAACCATTCCGATGTTGCTGGGAATTTCACTCGCCGGCAATGTTCTAAGTTTAACTGTTCGAAATAAGATCAACAAGCTAATTCCTGTTTTGGTGGTGATCGTTGGGTTGCTTTTCATCCTTCGCGGCTTGAGTCTTGGAATTCCATATCTTAGCCCGCCAAAACAAAAGATTGAAAAGAAATTTGAAAACAGCCTGAAATCGAATTCTGCCGAATTATTACTTAAAACAAATGGGAAATTAACTGGAAAAAACGAGTACTTGTATTTAAAAGTTAATGGCTAAACCAGGATATGTTTATATTTTGACCAATCAATCCAATACAGTATTATATGTTGGAGTAACCAGGAACCTCGCACAAAGGCTGCATCAACATCGTACCAGTGTATTCAAAAATGCATTTACAAGCCGTTATCATGTAAATAAGCTGGTTCGCGAAAGAAGAAAGTTGAGTTGATTGAACGAAAGAATTTGGAATGGAAAGATTTGTCAAAAGAATATTATTGAGATGAACCTTATTAAAAACAGATTGCTTCGTCGTTCCGCCTCGCAATGACAATCTAAGGCAAAATCAAGTAAGGCAGGCTGGCGGCAAAGCCGCCAGCCTGCCTTACCCTCCTTATAATTTTTAAGGTCATTGCGAGCCAAAAGCGAAGCAATCTGTTCAAATAATTAGATTCGAACCTATAATTACATGAATAAGCAACAAGAGAATATATGTGTTCATTGCGGAGCCGATTGCGGAAAAGAACCTGTGGTTTGGAACCAGTTGAATTTTTGCTGCAATGGCTGTTTAACCGTTTATCAACTGCTCAACGAAAACAAACTTTACAATTATTATCAACTTGAGAACAACCCGGGAATAAAAGTTGAAACCACCGAGTTCGGAAATAAATATGCTTTTCTCGACAACGAAGAAGTAAAACAAAAGCTCATCTCATTTACCGAGGGCAGCATTTCGAAAGTGCGTTTTTATATTCCTGTTATTCACTGTGCATCGTGCATCTGGTTGCTCGAGCATCTTCAGAAACTACATCCCGGAATCCGGTATTCGTTTGTTAATTTTACTAAAAAAGAAGTGGATGTTACTTTCGACGAAAGCAAAATTACGCTACGCCAGTTGGTTGAATTGCTCGCGTCCATTCATTATATTCCCGATCTTTCGCAAAGTCTTTCGGATAAAAAAGACGACAAATCATACAAAAAGCTTTTGTATAAAATTGGGGTGGCAGGTTTTGTTTTTGTGAATGTAATGACCTACAGTTTGCCGGCCTATTTCAACGGCGAACCACTCAGCGATAAATTACAATCGCTGTTCAGCATCCTGAGCTATATCCTGGTAATACCGGTAGCCTTTTACAGCGGTAGCGACTATTACATTTCTGCTTTCAAAAATCTGCTCAAAAAAAACATCATTATCGATTTGCCGATAGCTCTGGGAATTATTGTATTGTTTGCGGTTACCAGTTACGATGTAATTTCCGGCTCCGGACCGGGTTACAGCGACAGCCTTTCGGGATTGATCTTTTTCCTGTTGGTCGGAAAGTGGTACCAAAGTAAAACCTACGAAGCGCTGTCGTTCGAACGCAACTACAAATCGTACTTCCCAATCGCGGTCACCAAAATCAACAAACAAATTGAAGAAAGCATTCTGCTCGAAAAAATTGAAGTTGACGATGTACTGATTATTCGCAATAAGGAACTGATTCCGGCCGACTCGGAACTGGTGGAAGGCGATGCCCGGATTGATTACAGTTTTGTTACGGGCGAATCTGCTCCCGTGGTAAAAAACAAAGGCGATTTTATTTACGCCGGTGGCCGGCAGATGGGCGGTATCATTCAAATAAAAGTAAAAAAAGAGGTAAACCAAAGCCACCTGACCAAACTTTGGAACCAGGACAAAACCTACGAAAAACCCAGTGAGTCGTTAAAATCATTGTCCGATCAAATCAGCAAATATTTCACCTTAATAGTAATTGCAATTGCAATTGGCGGTTTTATTTTTTGGATGTTGAAAGGCGAAACACACACCGCAATTTTTGTATTTACCGCTGTACTGATTGTAGCCTGCCCTTGTGCGCTGGCGCTTTCCATCCCATTTACTTTCGGGAATACCATGCGTATTTTTGGCCGTAAAGGATTGTACATCAAAAACACCGATGTAATTGAAAAACTTTCGCACATCGACACCATTGTTTTTGATAAAACCGGAACCCTCACCCAACCCAACCAGAACAAAGTGGATTACGAAGGGAATGAATTAAAAGACAATGAAAAACAGGCTATTTATTCCATCGCCAAACAATCGACACATCCATTGAGCCACGCCTTAAGCCAGTTTTTTACAGGAACGGAATACACATCGCCCGGGCACTTTGTAGAAGTTGCCGGACGTGGAATATTTGGGAAAGTAAAAGGGATGGAAGTGCGCATTGGCTCGGAAGAATATGTTTGCAAGGTGGAATCGAATAAGGCAAAAAACTCGTCGGTGGTTTATGTTTCGGTCAATAACTTGGTAAAAGGACATTTCACCATCAGCAACCGGTACCGTGAAGGATTTAACGAGGTACTTCTATCGCTTCGAAACCAGTTTAAACTGTTTTTAATTTCGGGCGACAATGATGCGGAAGCCGAACGACTTTCGAATTACTTCGATCGCGGGCACCTGCTTTTTAATCAGAAACCTGGCGACAAAGCCGATTTTATCAAAAATCTTCAGGAAAAAGGAAGCACCGTGTTAATGACCGGCGATGGATTAAACGATGCCGGCGCCTTGATGCAAAGCGATGTAGCGCTTACCATTGCCGACAAAGCCTACCACTTCTCCCCGGCCAGCGATGCTGTGCTCGAGGCAGCGCAATTCCATCGCCTGGCCGGTTTTATTAGGTTTACACACACCTCTCTCAACATTGTGAAACTTTCGTTTACCATCTCATTTTTCTACAACATAATTGGTATCGCTTTTGCCATCAGCGGGAATCTGTCACCAGTGGTTGCGGCTATTCTAATGCCCATCTCTTCGGTTTCGGTGGTGGCATTTGCCACTTTCGTTACACGTTTTGTTGGGAAATGGAAATTATAACACAACAAATTAAGAAAGTTCAAAAAAATCAGGAACCAAGCTAATTTAGAACGATTCCAAAAACTTTTTTTGCCGAACATATGTTTAGTAATATCGGGATTTGTCCCCGATATATAATTTATATCAGCTATATTTAAAACTTAGAAAAAACCAAAATGAAGCGTCAAAACATCTTTTTGCGAGTCTGGTATTTCTATTTCAACGGATTCAAAAACATGGGCACCTGGAGCCGTCAGGTTTGGATTGTAATTCTTGTTAAGTTATTTATCATGTTTGTTATCCTGAAGATCTTTTTCTTCCCCGATTTTCTGAAAAAAACTTTTGATAACGACAAACAACGGAGTGAACACGTTCTGGAAGTATTAACTAAATCAAAATAAGTAAGAATGATTGAAATTGCTGATGTTTCGTTAGTTGACTGGTCGAGGGCGCAATTTGCGCTAACGGCCATGTACCACTGGATTTTTGTTCCGCTTACACTCGGGATTACATTTATTGTGGCTTTTATGGAAACCCTTTATGTAAAAACCGGGAACGAAGAGTGGAAAAAAATTACCATGTTTTGGATGACCCTTTTTGGGATAAACTTTGCGATTGGAGTAGCTACCGGCATCATCCTCGAATTTGAATTCGGCACAAACTGGTCGAACTACTCCTGGTTTGTTGGCGATATTTTTGGTGCGCCTTTGGCCATTGAAGGGATTCTCGCCTTTTTTATGGAATCGACTTTTATTGCCATCATGTTTTTTGGGTGGAACAAAGTGAGCAGGAAAACCCACCTGCTGGCTACCTGGCTTACCGCAATTGGCGCTAATCTTTCGGCATTGTGGATTCTGGTGGCCAACGGCTGGATGCAACACCCGGTGGGAATGAAATTTAACCCTGAAACAGCCCGGAATGAGATGGATAATTTCTGGGAAGTTCTGTTCTCGCAAACTGCTGTCGATAAATGGTTGCATGCCACTTCATCAGGTTTTGTGCTGGCTTCGGTATTTGTTATCGGGATCTCGGCCTGGTACCTGCTCAAAAAACGCGAAATTCAACTCGCAAAGAAAAGTATTTTGGTAGCGGCTATTTTTGGCCTGGTTTCATCCATTTACCTGGTAATAACAGGCGATAACTCTACACGTACCATTGCCAACGACCAGAATATGAAATTTGCTGCGCTTGAAGGATTGTATAATGGAAGCGAGGGTGCCGGACTGGTTGCATTTGGTTTTTTCTCCGATAATTCATCTGACCCAAACAACGAAAACCTAAAAGATTTCAACCTTAAAATTGAGATTCCGAATATCCTTTCGTATATGGCATTTCTGGATTGGAACGCTTTTGTTCCAGGGGTTAACGACCTGATTAACGGGAACGGGAAATACGGAATCATGTCGTATTACGACCGCATTGAAAGGGGGAAAGTTGCAATTGCTAAACTTACAGAGTTTAAGGAGGCTCAGAAAGCCGGGAATAAAGAGCTGGCAGCATCTTTGAAAACAGAGTTAACCAGTGATGATTTTCAGAACAATTATTTTAAATATTTCGGGTACGGTTATTTTGATGATCCGGGAGACCTGGTCCCAAATATCCCGCTCACCTTTTACAGTTTTCATACCATGGTTGGGCTCGGGTTCTACTTCATCCTGTTATTTATTTTCTCGCTGGTTTTCTTACTAAAAGGGACTTTCGAAAAAAAACGCTGGTTAATGCGCCTTGCCATAATTTCGATTCCACTTGCTTACATCGCCAGCCAGGCGGGCTGGATTGTTGCAGAGGTTGGCCGACAACCCTGGGTCGTTCAGGATTTAATGCCCAATGTAGCTGCAGTTACCCGCATCAGTGCGGGGTCGGTGCAAACCACCTTCTGGTTGTTTGCCATACTCTTTACTATTCTGTTAATTGCAGAGCTAAAAATCATGTTCCGTCAAATTAAAATCGGGCCTAAACATTAAAAGGAGGAAAAATCATGTTTGAAAATTTATCATATTTAGCTTTACAGCAATACTGGTGGGCACTGATATCCCTGCTCGGAGCGCTTTTTATTTTCCTTACTTTTGTCCAGGGGGGCCAAACACTTCTTTATTCGGTTGGAAAAACAGAAGGGGAAAAAACCATTATTTTAAATACACTGGGACGGAAATGGGAATTTACTTTTACAACACTCGTTACTTTCGGGGGTGCATTTTTTGCCTCGTTCCCCCTTTTCTATGCCACAAGTTTTGGGGGCGCCTATTGGGTTTGGCTGGCTATTTTGGCTGCATTTGTAATTCAGGCAATTTCATATGAATACCGTAAAAAACCAGCAAACTTTCTGGGGGCCAAGACCTACGAAATATTTCTTGTATTGAATGGGTTGCTCGGGACAATTTTATTTGGGACCGCCGTAGGCACCTTTTTTAACGGGGCTATGTTTTCGTTGAACGATATGAACCAGGTTGACTGGCAAACCCCTTATCGCGGATTGGAAGCAGTGTTAACTTTCCACAATGTTGCGTTTGGGCTGACAGCGTTTTTCCTGTCGCGGGTTTTGGGTGCACTTTACCTGATTTTTACAGTCAACCATGAAGCTATTGTGGCCCGCGCGAAAAAACAGGTACTCTATAATGCTATCCCGTTTTTGGTATTTTTTCTTTACTTTTTAACCCGGTTGCTTTTAAAAGAAGGGTTTGCAGTTGACCCTGATACGGGCGAAGTATTTATGGAAAAATACAAATATCTCCACAATGCCCTGCAAATGCCGGTAAACACGGTTATTTTACTTGTTGGAATAGTTGGCGTTCTCTGGGGGATCCTTTCAACTGTTTTTATGAATAGGACAAAAGGTTTTTGGTTTGCCGGAACCGGGACAGTTTTTACCATTTTTGCCCTGTTGCTGCTTGCCGGCTTTAACAATACGGCATTTTACCCGTCAATTTACGATTTGCAGTCGTCGTTGACCATACAAAATGCCTCATCCAGTAAATTCACACTTGCAACCATGAGTTATGTCTCATTATTGATCCCTTTCGTTCTGGCTTACATCGTGTATTTCTGGCGCGCCATGAACCGCAGGAAAATTACCGAGGAAGAAATGCAGGAAGAATCGCATGTTTACTAATATTCTCAATGAAAAATTGTAAATTTTTTATTTCTAATCTTTAATTGTAAAAATTATGTACACCACACCAATATTATGGATGTTAAGCTGGCCGATATTAATAATAGTATCCTATCAACTTGTTAAGTTGGCTGTAAAGAAATATGAAGAGAGGCTTGAATCCAACGAAGAATCAAAATAAAAAAGTAGGGCCCGGTAAATTCTGCCGGGTTTTCTTTTAAGCTTTTGTTTTCTTGCTATTTTTATCCTCCAAAATCAATTGTAAATGATCAACGGGAAAAAAGTTGTAGTTGTACTTCCGGCTTACAATGCCTCGAAAACACTTGAAATTACTTATAGAGAAATAGATTTCGAAATTGTGGACGACGTAATTCTTGTGGACGACCTGAGCAAAGACGACACCGTTGAAGTGGGGAAAAAACTAGGCATCAAACACATTGTTGTTCACGAGCAGAACAAAGGTTACGGCGGCAACCAGAAATCGTGTTACAACAAAGCGCTCGAAATCGGCGGCGATATCGTAATTATGCTCCACCCCGATTACCAGTACACTCCCAAACTAATTCCGGCTATGGCCAACCTGCTTGGAAGCGGATTGTATCATGTTGTTTTAGGATCGCGCATTTTAGGAAAAGGCGCGCTAAAGGGAGGCATGCCATTAATTAAATACATTTCAAACCGTGGACTTACCTTTATCCAAAATCTTTTGTTGGGCGCCAAACTTTCGGAATACCACACCGGTTACCGCGCCTTTACCCGCGAGGTGCTCGAAAAAGTAGATTACAATGCCAACTCCGATAATTTTGTTTTCGACAACCAGATGCTGGCCCAAATCTGGTACGCCGGCTACGAAATTGCAGAAATTACCTGCCCCACTAAATATTTCGACGATGCTTCGAGCATTAACCTGAAAAACAGTACAATTTATGCACTTGGGGTTTTACGCACTTCGGTGCAGTTTAGAATGCAAAAGTGGGGGTTGATTAAAAACAAAATTTTTAAAGGAAAATAATAAATTAAACGTCAAAGCCATCAAACAAAATATCCCAAAAATATTACTTATAATATTTGGTTCATTAATGTTTTTCATGGGTATCATGAACCATTACTATTTCAGAACTTTTGTTTTCGATTACGGGAACTATAATTTTGCCTTTTGGGATTATTCACATTTCCGGATCAGTTCGATGCCAACTTATCCGGGGAACTTTCTTCAGGATCATTACTCTTATTTATTGTTCTATTTCATCCCTGTTTACTGGCTCTTAAATTGGTTAACAGGAACATACACCTTAATAATTATACAAAATGCTCTGATCGTAATTGCAGCCTGGTATTCGTATAAACTTATACGGCTAAAATCGCAAAATCTATATCTTGAAATTGGCGTTTTATTGTACTACTTTTTATTACTGGGGCGATATTCCACCTTTGCCTGCGATACCAATCTGGCGGTAATGTCGGCATGTTTTATTCCCATTTTTATCTATTATTTCGAACTCAGAAAGTATCTGATTGCCTCAATAATATTTATTCTTTCTCTTTTTTCCCGGGAAAATATTCCAATCTGGTTCATCTTCATTTTTATCGTGCTGATTATTGAACATTGGGACGATAAAAAAGCTGTCCGTTTAAGTATAGCTGGCATCATAATTTCAGTACTTTATTTTATTTTGCTATTTAAAGTTTTAATTCCCGGGGTTGAAAACGATGAAAAACAGTTCACACTCTTTAATTACGCAGCACTAGGTCCCGACCCAGGATCGGCATTAAAATATGTGATAATGCACCCCTTGGAAACCATCAAATTGTTTTTTGTAAATCATCTTGAAAACCCGAGTTATAAATGGATCAAAATTGAGTTTTACCAGGTTTATCTAATTTCAGGAGGATTTATTCTTTTAACACGTCCAAAATATCTCATTTGGTTTATTCCGATTGTTGCTCAAAAAGTATTGAACGACGCGCCAATTCGATGGGGAATTCTAACTTATTATTCCATTGAAGTAGTTACACTATTACCTATCTCGGTTTTTCTGGCTATTTCTTCCATGAAACCAATAAAACTACAGAATTTACTGACCGTGGTTGTTTGTGTAGTTACTATTTCAATGACTATTTATAAAATGGATCGCTCACACAGAGTTCTTCCCAACGCCTTTCGCCCCGAAAAAGAGAAGGTCTATTATAAACGATTCTACCAGTCAGATTACAATTTAAAAGCAACCCATAAATTACTAAAACAAATACCCAAAGATGCTAAAGTAAGTGCGTCACAAGATTTCTTTGCACATTTAGCACAACGTTTTCATATTTACTTTTTCCCTGAAGTTAACGACGCCGAATATATTATTTTCTCCGTTTTCGACGATTATTTCAGAATGTCGCACATGGAAAATGAAAAGATCAGAAATCGATATTTAGATAGTCCGGAATGGGAAATAATTGCCACCGAATTTCCCGTATTCCTGCTGAAAAAAACGAACATATCTTCTTCAGAAATTTCAATTCCCGAACAAAGTATTTTCCAAAATGACACCATCTCATGTGATTTTGAAAGAATTAATTCTGAGGGGCGATTTGTATTGTTTGATTCAGGGGAAAAAGCAGATGTCGCTAAAAAAGTTAGCATTCATCAGGCAAAATCAGGCACAAACAGTTTGCTTTTAACGAATACAGAAAGGTATGGGGATGCAATAAAATTCGACGAATCAAATAAAATAAAATACATTGAAGCGAGTGTATGGGCCTGGGGGGACATTGCTAATGCATATATCAACGTTAAATTAGGAAATGGCAAAAACTATAAAAGTAACCTTGTGGTTGAAAAAGACAGTAAAGATTGGAATAAGATCGAAATCAAGTTCTGGGCCCCAACAAAAAATAATGACGAATTTTTTATTCATCTCTGGAATAGTGGAAAGGACTCCATTTATTTTGATGATCTCCAGATCATAATGAAAAAGTAGTTGTTACTTTAAATCCTTTGTCCAAACCTGATAAACACCCTCCGGGAACTGAAAGTAATTTGCATTCATTTGCGAATAAGAATAACTTGTACGGAAATGCGAAGCAATAAAATTATCGGATTTATCCTTCTTCCCATCCAGATTTTCATTGTGCTGAATACAATAAACCGTAAGTGATTCTTTATCATCTTCCATTGAAGTTAACATCAATGTTTCTATCCCCATTGCCCAGGTAAACTGTAACTTTCTTGCTGTCTGCTCCGATTTTATCAATAGCTTCCTACTGTCTTCTTTTTTTGCCTCTGCAATAATTTCGTTTAAATAGTCAATTCTTCCCCGATATAAAGGACGTGTTTTTACAATTCGATGTATTCCAAAAAATACGATCAAAATCATAACAATATTCAAAATGATTTTCTTTTGAATAAATACATTTGCAACTCCATCCGAAAAGCCAACTGCAGCGAAAAACACAAGAGGTATAAATATCTTTTCCATTTGCATATTGGCGTCACCTTTCTAAAAGAGGTACATGCTACTACAAAATATATAAAACTGTATACCAACACGAACAGTCCGGCTACTCGTTTTCCTTTTTTGATTTGAAATAACAAGACAGAACAAATAAGAAGTAATATTAAAATCCGGTACAATTGTTTAAAGTGACCATCGAAAAATTTGTACGGATAATAGGTATGCAACTCCTTCAAAATAAAAATCGGAGAATGAAACAAATTCCCATATAAACTATCATGATGCTGACTATTATTTCCACCGAGCAACAACTTCCCCATAAACATCAATAATATCAGCAATACAGCAACATATGGATAAAGTGTTTTAAATTTCCTTTCTGAGAACGAAAAATACATAACTACAAATACCAGAGAGAACAACGCAATTGGATGAGAATAGTATCCAAATACCACAAATAGTGCTGTTCCGATTATTTGAGTTAAGATTTTCCATTTACCCCGGTCCAGAAATAAAAAAATCGGATTTATTAATGATGTTAAAAAGATAATATGCAGGGTGCGTGATAAGAATACGTGCCTGCGCGTCCTGAATCACCATAATACCAAAAACGACGAAGAATAAATAAGCAATACCATCCGATTGTAAGACCAGTTCTTTAGTTCGTAAGAAAAAACTTCTGTTAACTACTTGCTGTTTCATTTGTTGGATAAGTATGTAGTTAGAAATATTACTTCTGAAAATATTAAATTAATATGTCTGGAAAATTAAAACTGCTTGTTTCTTCTCACAATTTTTCAAGAATAAATCGTTAAAATTAAACAATATAATTTCATTAATTTTGAACCGAGTGAATAAATCACACCCACAATGAAAAAAAATGGACTCCTCATTATATTTCTAATGATCGTTGTAACAACGGTTTTATTTATCAATATGAAACCAGTATTTCAACACCCAAATTCTATTCTGTATTCCAAATCGGGCGATGCGCTAAAAAGCTATTTCAATTTTTCGTACTACCTGAAATAC
>WOYV01000010.1 GCA_011620585.1 Draconibacterium sp. | reverse complement strand
ATCGCTTATTCCAAAATGCTTTTTAAGTAATTTCTCTGATGATGTTAAATCCATTTTTTATTTATTTTATGCCAAAATCACAACGCTGTTTTACTTAAAGTGGACATAATATCTTATAGCCATGGCAATAACCAGTTGTAAACATAACCAACAAGCATTGCCACTCCAAAGCTGACCAGTGTTCCAATCAATACGTATTCGGTAAGTTTAAGGTCCTTTGCTTCTTTCAGGTCGCCGAAACGAAAAATGGATTTAGCTGCAAGCAAGAAGCCAATCGCTTCCCAATGGTTTGTGATGATGAAGCCAAAGACAAACAAGCGTTCAAGTATTCCAATATATTTTCCTGCCTCAGCGAGTGATTCTTCATCTACTTTTTTACCATCATGTGGAGTCCATTTTGATATAAAGTATTTAATGGCTATCGAGATGGGTGTAGTCAGAATATATATGGCAGTAATCAGAAGTAAAATATAGGTGTAATTTATATCCTGAATATGAAAAGTATTACCCTCGTATATAAACCAAATAAAAACAATCACCAAAAAATGTGCAGACTGGTCCAAAAAGAAATAGAGGCGTTTCGTATTTTCTGTCATCAGGTATACTTTTCCCGCATCAATTATCAAATGGGCTGCGGCAATAATAATAGCCCATTTCAAAAATGCAGCATCAAACGCCAAGAACATTATCAAAACTAAATGAATAAGAATATGCAGATACAACTGCCAGGCGGCCAGTTTTTTTTCCTCTTTTGCCTTAACCCATTTGTAGGGTTGCAACAGGAAATCACCGAGCAGGTGGGCTAAGATGAGTTTTACCAGTAATATCATAGCAATTCATTTAGTTGTTTTTTATACAATTGGTCGATTTCCATTATGCTGTTGAAGTTTGCCCTATTAAGCCTGTTACTGACTGCGTTTTGTTTAATATCCAGCATTTCACCTAATGCGGATTGAGATAAATCTGGGTTAGCTATTGCCAAAAGGATAGTTTCTGCTGCAATTTCAGTCCATTTATCCATTGCAAACATTCCCAGCTTTAGGCATAAGTTAATTACCTCGTCAAATTCATTCCAATTGCTTTTAACAGCTAATTTAAGTTTCTCTTTTTTCATTAACTGAAATTGTTGCCCTGAATGAATGAATGCCGAACCATTGCTTTCGGTTACCCGGGAGCTTTTATAATCCATATCGCCAATGCCAATGGAAATCCTAACGTCCAGGAGTTTATTCTTTTTTATAACTGCCTTTATTTTCAATGCAGTCAGCAATGCTTCCGTTGGATTATCGACTCTTAGCTGAAAGGTATCGCCACCATAGATTTCCCAATATTCCGGACTTTTTCCTATCTTATCCAGTTCAGATTTCAGAGAATCAAGCCAATTTTCGGGAGTGCTTTTCCTTGAATTAATAATATCACCTGTTAGAACACTTATCATAACATTAGTTTTTTCATTTCAAATATATCATTTAATTGCATGATAAATTACAATATCATGTAAATATGTGATAAGTTGATTTATCACACTATCTCAATTTGTATCAGCATCTTCATTTGTATTGTCACTTATAAGTATTTTTTTCCTTCCACTCAACAAATCCTCCATCAATCCTTTTTTAAGCAGTTGCATTTTATGTAAGTAGGTTTGTTCGGTTTGGAGTTTGTTGTCAATTGCTAATAAATATTTCACAATTGAATTTTGCTCTTCAATTTGGGGAATACCAATTTTAAGTTTATGCAGTCGACTACCTTTTATTCCTTGAACAGTTGTTCCTGTTGATTCCGAGAATAGTTGCCTTCTAAATCCATCTGACATGAGAGTAAGTGCAAGAAAATCATTGTGTAGCAAACCCTCCAAACCTCTATATTTAATTACTCTTTGTGCTAATGCTACATCTTCTCTATTTATTTGAGCAACATTTCCTAAAGGTGCCTCAGTTGTAAATAATACATCGCTATTTTTCACTTTACCTCTTGACATCGCATTTTCAAAAGCATCTTCGCGGATAAATTCCTTTGAAATTTCATAATCAATAAATCCAAAACGTATATTTTTTGCTGTTACAAGAAAAACTCCAAAATCACTTTTTGGTGGTGTTTTTCCTCTGTAATCGACATAGTCCGTGGAATCCTCTAATGATTTTTCCTCCCATTCCTTCGGTATCATCCCCATCTTACTTTCTTTATACAATTGTGGGGCATCTTCAAAGCGGGGGCGGAGTTTGTTGGTGGTGGTATCAATACCACGGGTAAATAAATCGTGCAACATGCCTTGTTTAATGGCTTTGTATTTGGCAATGGCGGCCTGGGTTTTTTCGATTACGGCATCGGAGGTGGAGAGGATTTTGGCGATGCGTTGTTGTTCATCGGGTTCAAACCATTTAAATTCTAATTTGTATAATGACTTAGAATTTACACTTGGCACCCCTGTGGCTTCTATTAGTTTAGTTAAATCAGTATTTTGAAAATTATAATAGAGCCACTTTGTATCGATATTCTCATTTGCTTTGATACAAAAAATTGTATCAACATTCCAAAAATCTCCTTCAACATAAATGGGTTTATTTATGGAACCTTTTCTCCCGGATAACACTGCTGGTCCTTGGTATAATGGAATACTTGTGTATCCCATAATTCCACCTGTTCCATAGATAGGTACAGAATCACCAGGAGGATTCATTTTGTAATCAATCCCACTAAAAATGTGTGCAATTTCTTCTAAACTTTTATTCATACCCCAACTCTACCAAAAATTGGTTTAGCAATGCGGTTTCTTTTTCCCTTTCCTCCAAAATGCTGTGCAATGGAATGGTGTATTTCTCCCAAAGGTTTTCAACTGACTGTAAAAGTTGGCGTTGGTGGGTTTGTAAATAACCGTTTACGGTTTCCTGCAAAGCGCTCAGCCAGCGGTTCATGATAAGTTCTTTTGCTTCGTCGGGTGTAATGAGCAAACGGGCTTTGTTCACCAAGGCTTGCTTACGGTCTTTTATCTCTTTTACTTTCCGCTTGCAGGTTTTTAGTTCTTCTTCCAGTTCGGTGTGTTTGGCAATGCGGTTTTCTTCTGTTTCAATGGTAGCATCCAGTCGTTTTACCTCCGTTAAGATTTTATCGGCTTCGGTTTTCAGTTTGGCAACTTCTTCCGCCAGTTCGGGCATTTTCTTCAAAGCTTTTTCGTTGGCTCTAATCCGCTTTTGCAGCAATTTAAATGCTTTGTCGGCTTCACGGCGTTCGCCTTTTATTTCTCTAATGGCTTCCTTTTGTTCTTTTAATTCCTTGCTGCGCCATACGTCGTAATCTTCTTCGTTCCAAACCTCGTCTTCCAGTTCGTTTACTTCGTCAAATTGGGCTTGCAGTTCGTCGCGCCTTGCTTCGTTTTCCTTTAATTCTTTCAGAACGTCGGGAAACTGGCTTTCCAGAATTTCATCATCAGGAATCAGTTCTGCATTCCATCCGCTGGCAATCACGCTTTTAATGTCGTTGGTTATGCTGCTCCAATAGCTGGCAAACGAACCACGGCTTTTAAACTCGTCCAAAATATCTGAACCATGATTGAAGTGATTTGCCTGATTCCCATGATTTTGACTGAAGCGTAGTTTTGCTGTCAGCGAGGCTGAGAATTGGGTGTAAAGGTCAAAAACATTGATGTTGCCGGAGGGTAGTTTTTCAATGGTTTGTGTTTGCTCATTCCACCAGGCGTTAATGGCATCATCGTATTTGCCGTGTGCCGTTTTTATTTCTTTGCTTTCGTCAAATAGTTTTTTTATTTCATTCTTATTTGTGATACTGTCTGAAAATTTCATGTAATTTTCTTTGAGCGGTTCAAATAAGTTTGAACGCAATCCATTGTAACAGTCGAACAAATTTTGCAAAGCTTTTACTTCGCTTTCCGGTATGCCGCCTTTTAAGTGTGCATGTACATCCTGCGGTTCGGGTGGCGGTGCATTATCAACAAACCTGCGGATATTAAAATTGAATTCTTCTTTTTCTAAACTGTCCAATTCATCAATGGCGTTGCTTTTCGCTACCATTTTGCTGTATTTTGGCGTTTCTGTTTTGTTGCGATATGTGAAGGTAATTTTCTCAATGTCTTCAGGTCTCAGCTTATTTTGGTTTTTACCTTCTTTATATTCACGGTCGGCATTAATAAACAGCACGTAGTCTCTCAGGTGTGCATCCTTTTTATTGATAACCAAAACACAAGCGCCAATCCCTGTTCCGTAAAATAGGGCAGAAGGCAAACCAATCACGGCTTCCAGATAACCCCGGTTAATCAGATGTTCCCTGAATTTTTTTTCCTCGCCGCCACGATACAAAACTCCGTGCGGCATTACCACTGCCATTCGTCCTTCGTTATTTAGCGAAGAAACCATGTGTTGCACAAACATAAAGTCGGCTTTGTCTTTGGTTGGCATCCAAAAATTAAAGCGTTCTTTAAACTTCATGTTGGTTGTTGAGTAATCCTGCGAAAAAGGCGGATTGGCAATTACAATGTCAAAGGTTTTCAATTCGCCCGGTCTTTCGCTGTCGTAATGCAAAGGATTGAGCAAAGTATCACCGTTCAGGATTTTGCTGTCGTAAATGTTGTGAAACAACATGTTCATTTTGCACAAACCCCAAACCGTTCCGCTTTTTTCCTGTCCGTACAGCGAAATATTCCGTGCCGAACCGTAACGGCTTTCCACATAGTTTTTGCATTCAATCAACATACCGCCACTTCCAACAGTCGGGTCATAGATTTCGGCATTTTCACCGGGTTCCAGAATGTTCACCAATAATTTTACAATTTCGTTGGGTGTGTAGAATTCCCCGGCTTTTTTCCCGGCACTGTCGGCAAAATGTTTTATCAGGTATTCATACGCAGCCCCCATTAAATCAGGGAACTCTAAATTGTCGTCCCTTAAATTTTTCTTGTTGAATTCCTGAATCAACTTTCTCAAATCTTCATCACTGATTTGTTTGGAGTTTTTTCCAAAAGTTTTGTTGAAGTTGATATTGTCTTGGTTAAAAACTCCGTCCAGTTTGTCAAGGTTGGCTTCCTGCAAAGCAGCCAAAGCTTTGTTCAGGTGGTCGCCAATTTCTTCTGTCAGGTCTTTGATGTAGTTGTATCGCTGTTGATTTCCTTCTTCGTCAATATAAAATTCGGGGTCGCCTTCCAGTTTTTTCCAACGTGCTGCCAGTGGCACAAAAAAGTCGTATTCCGGTGCGTTTTGTCTTTCCAGTTCACCGTAAAGCATTTCAGCATCTTCAACGCCTCTTTTCTCAATCAAAGTCTTTTTTCTCCTGTCGCGATGAACTTCAAACTGGTCATTTACTCTTTTTAAAAAAAGCATTGAAATAATGTATTCTTTATACTCGGAAGCATCCATATTTCCACGAAGAATATCACAGGCATCGAAGAGGAAGGTTTCTAATCTTGAAAGCGAAAGTTTATGTGTAGCCATCTATATTTTGTCAAAATTTATTAATTCGTAAATATCGCTATTAAAGTCGGTGTGTCGGCAAAAAAAAACAGCTCTTTTGCAAATTTTGGATTGAGTTTCGGCTTGTGCGGTTTGCAAATGTGCTGTTTTGTGCGTTAGCATTTTTATCGGTTTTATTCTTTGTCTTTTAGTAGCAAATTGTCAGTTGTTTTCTGTCTTTTTACACTTGGCGGCAACTATTATGTATATACCCCTTCGAAAATATGAAATATTCGGAGGTGAGAGAACAAGTTACTAATATACAAAAAACTATCCGTTTGTAAACGTTTGTGATGGGAGGTTTCAGAACATGCCGTTTTCGTTTATTATATCTTCGGGAACTTCCTGTCCAAAATCCCACATTTCGACAATCTTATCGTCCTCGAACCTAAAAATATGGATAACGGCATAACCCGGTTCATCCGGGCTTTGGCGCACCCGCGAATGCACAGCCACCAGGTTGCCGTCTTCGAGCGCGCGTTGCACCTCAAAAATTTTATCCGGGTTGTGTTTGGCCGAGTCTTCCATGGCCAGCATAATGGTTTGGGCATCGCCACGGAAATACACATTGTGGTGTTTAAAGTTTGTTGTTGTGTACAAACCAAAGGCTTCTCTTGAATCGCCTTTGGCAGCCAGTTGTAAAAAATCGAGCGCTTTTTCTTTTTTTGTTTTCATTTCGGAATAGATATGATTGCTACATTACATGTGAAACAGGTTCCAGATTTGTGTGGTAAAAAAGGTCACGATCAGTCCCAGTGCGATCGGCATAAAAGTGGAAAATACCGTCCATTTCATGCTTTTTGTTTCCTTGTAAATTGTGAGAATTGTAGTGGAACACGGATTGTGAAGCAGGCTGAACAACATCAGGTTGATTCCGGTAAGTAGGGTCCAGCCACCGGCGTGCAGGATGTTGGCGGTGTCGCCCACCGAATCGAGCTCGAACATCACCCCCGAACCGGCGCCGATTCCGCTGAGTTTGGTGCTCAAAACAGTGAGCATCAAAATGGTTGGGATCACAATTTCGTTGGCCGGAATAGCAATGATATACGCCAGGATAATCACTCCGTTCAAGCCAAAAAACAAAGCCCACGGGTTCGACCAGTTTATAAAATGCTCCGCCAGGCTCAGGTCTCCAATATTAACATTAGCCACTAACCAGATCACGATTCCGGCAGGCACGGCAAAAAATAAGGCACGCCACAAAACAATCAAGGTGCGGTCGATAAGCGAAGTGTATAAGGTTTGCCAGATTCGTGGCGGACGATAAGGTGGCAGTTCGAGACTAAACGAAGATGCTTCGCCGCGAAGTACCGATTTACTTAGGCTCCACGAAACCAGCAGGCTAAACCCGATCCCGAGCACAGCAATGCTTACCACAGCGCCTGCCGAAACAATACCGGCGATTTGTGCCGGAACCAGGCTCCCGATAAAAATGGAAGCGATAAGTATTTGTGTGGGCCAGCGGCCGTTGCACAGCGAAAAGTTGTTGGTGATAATGGCAATCAGTCGTTCGCGCGGACTGTCAATAACACGGGCTGCTACAACTCCGGCGGCGTTGCACCCAAAACCCATGCTCATGGTTAGCGCTTGTTTTCCGTGTGCGCCGGCTTTTCGGAACAGACTGTCCATGTTAAAAGCTACACGCGGCAGGTACCCCAAATCCTCAAGCAGGGTGAAAATAGGGAAGAAGATGGCCATTGGCGGTAACATTACCGCAATTACCCATGCCATCGAAAGATATCCGCCGTCGATCAACACTCCCGATAACCACCAGGGCAAGTGGATGGCATCGGCTGCATGTTTCAGGACGGGATGCAGGTAATCGATGAGTAACGAGGCCAGCAAAGCCGAAGGGTAGTTGGCGCCAGCCACGGTAATCCAGAAAACCACCGCCAGCAGTAAGAACATCAGCGGGAATCCCAACCAACGGCTGGTCACAATCTTGTCCACCTTCAGGTCGAAACTATACGCTTCTTTTTCGCCCTTTTGCTGAACCACTTTTCGGGCAATCCGCGAGGCATCTTCATAAATCGATTCAATAATATTATCGTGAAAAGTATCGCCCATATCCCAGCGCGCTGCGTTCGCTGCCGCCAGTATTTCTTCTCTTTTACTATTCGTGTTTTCCATTTGTAATTCTTACGATTGACCCTGGTCTTCGGCTACGTTAATACTTCCCAACTCCCCGGTGCGAAGTGCCTCGATAATGCTGTTATCGCCTTCGAGCAAACGCAACGCCACCCAGTTTTGGTTAGGCAATCCCGGAAATTCTTCTTCCAGTTGTTTGGCAATGCTTTCGATGGCGTGATTTAGTTTGGCCGAGCGGCTTTTGATTTTATGCGGTCGGCAAACGAACTTTCCGGTGGCTACTTCTTCGATGGCTGCCAGCAGTTCGTTCATCCCTTCGCGGCGACGTGCTGAAGCCGGAATTACCGGAATTCCCAACTCGCGCGACAATGCCCGGATATCGATCTCGAGGTTGTTTCGTTTGGCTTCGTCCATCAGGTTTACGCACATTACAGCACGGTCAGTCAGTTCGAGTATCTGCAAGGTCAGGTTCAGGTTTCGTTCAATGCGGGTGGCATCCACTACAATCACGGTAACATCGGGCTGTCCGAAAAGGATGAAATTCCGGGCAACTTCTTCGTCGGTGCTGGTCGAAAGCAGTGAATAGGTCCCTGGCAAATCAACCACTTTGTATCGTTTGTCGTTGTATATAAACCCACCTTCGGCGCGCGAAACCGTTTTCCCGGGCCAGTTGCCGGTATGTTGGCGCAAGCCGGTAAGGTTGTTAAAAACTGTACTTTTCCCGGTATTTGGATTTCCGGCCATTGCCAAAACGTAATCGGTGTTGCTGAGGTCGAGCCCCAGTTTAACCAGGTTGGCACGGTTGTGAGCCGGACAGGTTTCACAATTATTAAGCGTACTCATTTTCTTTTTTTCTTTTTCGGTGAACAAATACGTGGTCGGCCTGATTTTTCCGGATTCCAATGGTGGTGCCCATTACACGGTATCCGATCGGGTCGCCCGAGGCGCTTTTCATAACTACGGTTACGGTGCTTCCGGGAACAATGCCGAGATCCATTAAACGGCGGCGCTGCTGTCCACGACAGTTGGCCGAAATGCCTGTAACTTCAGCTTTTTCTCCGATTTCCAGCGCCGAAAGTAATTCGTGTTTCTGTGTGATCCGTTGTTCGTCGCTCAGTAACTCAACCGTAATCTGGCTGGCAAACAGGGGAGTGAGCGTGCATTCTTCGCCATCGGCAGCAAAAGTGATCTTGTTCTCCGAAATATCGATAACATACACTTGCATGCCGGGATACAAGCCCAGTACCACCAGTTGTTCATAAATGTTTTTGGGTTCATCTTCGATATGGATAATCCTGCCAACCGCCCCTTCCTTAATTTCGCTTAGTAGTACGCCTTTTGGGACCGGGAGATCACCCCCGGGTGTCGGGATCGGGTCACCGTGAGGATCAAAAACAGGGTTCCCCATTTGTGCGGCCAGTTTTTCGGTGTCTTCCACCGTAACGTGGTGTTCAATACGACAGGCTTCGTTATGCCATTCGGTTTGAGAAACACTTGTTTCATCGGCCAGGTAACGTTCCCAAATGCGGTGAACACGGATAACCCGCAAAGCATATGACTTTCCGGTATCGGTAAGCGAAATCTGCTGTTCGTTCATTCTGATGAGGTCCATTTCGAGCAGGCGTTCGAGCAGTGTTCCTGCTTTTTCAGGCTTGATATTCAGGTTGCCCGCAATGCTGTTCAGGTTGCAGGGTGTGTTTTTATATTCGCAGTCGAACATAAATTTCAAAGCGTCTTCCAGATGTACACGCTCTTTAGTGGCTCTGGCTGTTTTAATCATTGCCAGCGCGCCTTTTTGCGGCCAGAAGAACCAGCTCAGCAAAACAATGGCTGCCAGTCCTGTTGCGAGCATCCACCCGGGATGAAGCTGTAATATATTTTGTGTATTCATTTTAAAATTATTGTTTGTTGTCTTTTACAAATATAAATCGCGACCAGTCGGCGTTCAATAAAAGTTTGGTGTTTTTCACTACCACCTCGGTCATTTTGCTTTGTTCGTATTGTTTTTTTAGCGACAGAATCGACCCGATTTGCAAATGATTATTCAAACAGAATTCGTAAAATTCCTGGTCAGAACCAATCAAACGGCAAATCTCGTATTCGCGATCGGCTAAGGCTATCGAAAGCGAAATACATTCTTCAGGGGCGATTAATTCACCATTCCTGTCGGGTATCGGGTCGCCGTGCGGATCGGAAATCGGGTCTCCCAAATATTTACTGATTTTTTCCATTAAAAAATCGGAAGTGGCGTGCTCAAGCATTTCTGCTTCCCGGTGAATTTCGTGCAAGCTCAAATCAAGCACGCGGTGAAGAAAGGTTTCCCAAAGCCGGTGTTTACGAATAATTTCCATCGCCAGTTTTTTACCTGCTTCGGTAAGTTTCAGTTCCTTGTATTTGCGATAATCAATCAGGTTTTTAAGCGCGAGTTTTCGGGCCATGTCGGTGGCAGCTGCATTTGTTATTCCCAGTTCCCTGGCAATCGATCCCGAGCGCGTGTCCCAGCCTTCACGCAATTCGAAATTGTAAACAGTTTTGATAAAGTTCTCGACTGATGCCGAATTATAAGTTTCCATACTGAAATTAAATTTTAAGTATGCTTAAATTTATAAACAAACATACTAAAAAATAGTTCTTGTTGTTCGTTTCCGAATGGAGAATAGAATTAATGTTGGCTAAAATGTTGGAGAGGGGACAGAAAATGAACTTGCACCGGTGTCGGGCAGGTTCTGAAGGTGTTTTAAGAAAGCAATGTGGGGGAGTCGTTTTTAGTGTTTCGAAGCGCATTAACCCTGATAAATCATATATTCGGGGGGCAATGCGCGTGTTTGCAAAATGCAATAATTTTTCTTTTCAGAGTTAATTCAGATTGGCAGCCACCCGTTTTAATTTTTCCTGGATTTCGGTGGCATAAGTTCCCAACTCATCATTTTTTATGCTGATCATCAATGAAACCGGATCGACGATTGAACCCTCAATTTCCCCGTTGTTGTGTTCTTCCACTACCACATTACAGGGGAGATAAACCCCAACTTTATCTTCAGCCTGAAGCGCTTTATAGGCGTAAGCCGGATTGCAGCCCCCCAGGATTTTGTACTTTCTGAAATCAACATTCAATTTATTCTTAAATGCTGCCGACACGTCAATTTCTGAAAGAATTCCGAAACCTTCTTTTTTTAGTTCGTTTGTGACCTTTTCGATGGCTGCATCGAAATCTTTGCCATTAAGTATGGTATTAAAATAGTAGCTCATTTTATAAAATTTTACTAAAGTTTTGCAAAAGCGAAACACATTGATATTAAGACAAACAAGTTAATAAAAGATAGCATGTTTTTGATATTAAGGCCTTAATTATTAATAAATTAAGGGTGAAATCCAAAATCAAAAAACATGCTACGGATTAAAGATATTCGGGAGGTGTATAGAAAATATATCCCGGGTTTGGGACCATGTTTCGAACAGGTACATACTTGCGTTTAAAATGCTTTTAATGGGGTATTGTGACGGTGTTTCTTTTATTCCCCTTGATTTCTCTTTTCATATTTTGGTTTCCTGATATTTGATATTTTTCGTCCAATATCTGTTTCCTGATTT
>WOYV01000039.1:64140-132324 GCA_011620585.1 Draconibacterium sp. | reverse complement strand
GATACTTGATACTTGATACTTGATACCCGATACCCGAAACTACCCTTTCCACTCCAGCAACCCGTCAATCCGGTAAGTGATTTTTTGGTTATCGAGGTACCATTTTAGCACTTTGCGCATTTTGGCATTGTCGCCTTTTAACCTAAAAATCAGGTCTTCGAGCTTGCAGGGTTTTTCGAGAATCTGCTGAATCCTTTTCCCAACGTCATTGAATTCGAAGGTTGAAACTTCGAGCTCCTTCATGTTCTGACACACATCGCAGGTACCACAGGGCGCTGCATCGTCTTCGCCAAAATACTGAAGCAAAATCTGGCTGCGGCAGGTATCCGAACCTCCTGCATAGTTGATTACCGCGCCAATCCGCCCGGCATAATCGTGTTTCCGGGTGTCGTAATTTTCCTTCGAAACCTTTAAACGGTCAATGGCGAGCCGTTCCTTGCTAAAATAAATAAACGGCGACTGGCTCCTTGGCACATAATCGATCACGTGCGATTTTCGCAGGTGTTTCAGAAAATTGTACACCTGCTCCTGATCCAGTCCGGCGCGTTTGCCGAGCAACTCTTCGTCGATAGCCACATAACCCGTAAACAGCCCGGTGTACGAACGGAGCACGAGTTTGATAAAATCGTCGTAAACCGCGTTGGCCACCTGGAACTTGTACAACTCGTCGCGCGAAACCACAAAAGCCACCCGCGAGGGATTGTCCACTTCCTCGGTAAACTCCAAATATCCTTCGCGTTGTAAAATTTTCAGGCTGTTGTACACCATGGCCTGTTGAAATTTGTAAGCCTGTGCAAAACTCTGGAGATGGAATTCAAAGGTCTGTCCCTTCCCAAAACCCACCGCAATCTGCAGGTAATTGCACAGCGCCTCGTAAATCCGTTTGATGTTGGTGATTTCGGGAAAAGCTGTGCTCACATGTTTTTTCAGTTTTACCTTGTCGGCGTTGTTATACAGCAGCACCGCAGCCGATTTTTTGCCGTCGCGGCCCGCACGCCCTGCTTCCTGGTAGTAGGCTTCGAGCGAATCGGGCGGATCGATGTGGATCACAAAACGCACATCGGGTTTGTCGATTCCCATTCCAAAAGCGTTGGTGGCCACAATCACACGTGTGCTGCCGTTCACCCAGTCGTCCTGCCTTTTGTTACGAATGAGGTTGCTTAAACCGGCGTGATAATAATCGGCTGATATCTTGTTTTTACGCAGCATCTCGGCAATTTCGCGGGTATGCTTACGGCTGCGCACATAAATAATTCCCGAGCCTTTTACCTTGTTGAGTGTTTTCAGCAGGTAGCCGTTTTTGTCTTCGACCTGCCGCACGAGGTAGTGCAGGTTTTCGCGTTCGAACGACATTTTCAGCAGGTTCTTTTCCTTAAACAAAAGCCTTTCCTGGATGTCGTCGGCTACTTTTACGGTGGCGGTGGCCGTGAGTGCGAGCACCGGCACACCGGGCAGTTGTTTCCGCACCTCGGCTATGTTCAGGTAACTCGGCCTGAAATCGTAACCCCACTGCGAAATACAGTGTGCCTCATCCACGGTTAGCAGGTTGATATCCATTTGTTTGAGGCGTTCGAGAAAATTTTCGGAGCCCAACCTTTCGGGCGAAACATACAGAAATTTATAATCGCCCCAGGCGGCGTTGTCGAGTGTAATCTTGATCTCGCGTTTCGACATCCCGCTGTGGATGGCCAGCGCGCGGATTCCCTTTTTATTCAGGTTCTCCACCTGGTCTTTCATCAATGCGATAAGGGGCGTTACTACCAGGCACATTCCGGGCCTCGAAAGCGACACCACCTGGAAAGTGACCGACTTCCCGCCACCGGTCGGCATCAAGCCCAGCGTGTCTTTTCCCGCCGCCGCCGACTCGATGATTTCGAGTTGCAGGGGACGAAATTCTGAGTAGCCCCAGTGCTTCAACAATATCTGCCTGAAATCTTCCATTTTATACAAATTAAGAAATCATTTTATGCTTTAACAATTTTTATTGTTCAAATTCGGCTATCAGCTATTTTAAGAGGGAGCTATGTTCTATTTTTTTGTAGTTTTGCGCTTTAATAAAATCATTTAAAAAGTTTGCCATGTCGTTTTTCGAAGACAAAATTCAATTTGAAGGGTTAACCTTCGACGATGTTCTCTTACTTCCTGCGTATTCAGAACTTTTGCCGCGCGAAGTGGACCTTTCTTCCCGTTTCTCGCGAAACATTGTTATCAACACACCGATCCTGACTGCTGCAATGGATACTGTTACCGAGCATAAAATGGCGATTGCGATTGCCCGCGAAGGTGGGATTGGTGTGATTCACAAGAATATGGAAATCGAAGAACAGGCCCGCCAGGTAATGATGGTAAAACGTGCCGAGAACGGGATGATCTACGATCCAATCACAATTACCGCAGAGAAAAAAGTAAAAGACGCGCTCGAATTCATGGCCAAGTTTAAAATCGGTGGTATTCCGGTTGTCGACGACAATGGCTATCTTGTGGGAATTGTAACCAACCGCGACCTCCGTTTCGAAAAAAATATGAACCGTCCGATCTTCGAGGTAATGACCAGCAAAAACCTGGTATCGACTGCCGAATCGACCAACCTCGAAAAAGCTGCCGATATACTTCAGCAATATAAAATTGAAAAGCTGCCGGTGGTGGACAAAAACAACAAACTGATTGGGCTGGTAACCTACAAAGACATTACAAAAGCAAAAGATAAACCACTGGCTTGCAAAGACGAAAAAGGCCGTTTGCGCGTAGCTGCGGGTGTGGGTATTGCAGGCGATACCATGGACCGCGTGGATGAGCTGATCAAGGCACAAGCCGATGCACTGGTAATCGACACCGCACACGGACACTCGAAAGGTGTGCTTGAAATGCTCAAAAAAATAAAAGCGAAATATCCCGAGAAAGACATTGTTGCCGGTAACATTGGTACTGCCGAAGCCGCCATTGCGCTGGTAAAAGCCGGCGCCGACGCGGTAAAAGTGGGTATCGGGCCGGGTTCGATCTGTACCACACGAATTATTGCGGGAGTTGGGATTCCCCAACTTTCAGCTATTTACAATGTTTCGAAAGCCATACGCAACACCGGAGTGCCGGTAATTGGCGATGGTGGAATCCGTTATTCGGGCGACATTGTTAAAGCGCTGGCAGCCGGAGCCGATTCGGTAATGGCAGGTGGCTTGTTTGCCGGTGTGGAAGAATCGCCGGGTGAAACCATTTTATACCAGGGACGAAAATTTAAGTCGTACCGCGGAATGGGTTCGGTGGAAGCCATGCAACAAGGTTCGAAAGACCGGTATTTTCAGGATATGGAAGAAGACATCAAAAAGCTTGTTCCCGAAGGAATTGCCGCCCGTGTTCCGTACAAAGGTTCGTTGTATGAAGTGTTGTACCAACTGATTGGAGGGTTACGCGCCGGTATGGGTTACTGTGGCGCTCAAAACATCACCAAACTTCAGGAGGCTAAATTCACACGAATTTCAAATGCCGGTGTCCAGGAAAGTCACCCGCACGATGTAAGTATCACACGTGAAGCGCCGAATTACAGCATCCGTCAGTAAACAGAATCAGCCTTTTGCTGTTTTTTTCATGAACCATGTTTTCAAAAATCATAAAATGAAACGGGTATTCTTTTCATTCCTGCTGCTTTGTGGCACGGTTTTGCAACTTGCTGCTCAAACCGGCACGGTCTTGCTGACGATTGACGGGAAACCGGTCACGAAATCGGAGTTCGAGTACATTTATCGAAAAAACAATACAAATGTTTACAGCGATGCGGATAAAAAATCGCCAAAGGATTATCTCGACCTGTTTATCGATTTCAAATTAAAAGTACTGGAAGCCGAAAACCTGAAAATGGACACCGCGGTTTCGTTCATCAACGAACTGGCCGGTTACCGGAAAGAAGCAGCGGCCCCCTACCTCACCGACCATAATTTCGACGAACAGTTTGTACGCGAAATGTACCGCAGGCTCACACTTGAAGTCGATGCCAGTCATATTCTGCTTTCGTTGCCACCGAATGCTCCTGCCGCACAGGAAAAAGAAGTGCTCGGTAGAATTACCGCCATTCGCCGGGAAATTATCGATGGAAAAGATTTTGCGGAAGCCGCCACCGAATATTCCGAAGACCCGTCGGCAAAAGACAATCACGGGCATTTGGGTTACTTCACGGCTTTTATGATGGTTTTTCCTTTCGAAAATGCTGCATACGAAACACCGGTCGGAGAAATCTCGAAACCCGTTCGAAGCAAGTTTGGCTACCACTTGGTGAAAGTAAACAATGTGCGAAAAAACCAGGGTGAAATTCTGGTGGCACACATCATGAAAAATATTCCGAAAGGAGCCAGCCCCGGGAAGAAAGCGCAACTAAAAGCTAGCATCGACTCGCTGTATCAGTTGGTACTAAACGGCGCCGATTTTGCCGAACTCGCGAAAAAAGAATCCGACGACCGGCGTTCTGCTGCCGAAGGTGGACAGATGCCTTGGTTCTCGGCAGGTAGGATCATCCCTGCTTTCTCGAACCCTGCTTTTGAGTTGGAAAATATTGGCGACGTATCGGAACCCATCGAAACCGATTTTGGGTATCACATTATAAAAAAGCTCGACCAAAAACCAACCGGCTCGTTCGAATCGCTAAAAATGGAACTGGAAAACCGGATCAAACGCGATCCTGAACGAAATAATTCGAGCCAGCAGGCTTTTATCGATAATTTAAAAACAGAATATCGGTATACTGAAAACGTTGACGGGAAACAAAAGCTCGAAGGTTTGGCGGTTCAGGATGCTGCCCCCCTGCCCGACGCTTTGCTTTTTACCATCGAAGGAAAAGAATACAAAAGTGCTGACTTGCAAAAATGGGTAAGCAAAAATAAGATTAAAAGTGGCAGTTATCTTTCGCTGTTCGATCAGTGGGTAAACAACGAGGTGACTGCATTGGAAGATTCAAAACTCGAGGATAAGTTCCCCGAATTCAAATACCTGATGCAGGAATTCCACGACGGTATGTTGCTTTTCAATATCTCGCAGGAAAAAATCTGGAATTTTGCCAGTGAAGACACACTCGGACTGGAGGCTTTTTATTCGAAACTAAAACAAAAGCGCTTGTGGAACGAACGTTTTAAAGGAAGCATTATCAACTGTAAAAATGTTTCGGTTCGCGAAGAAGCTGAAAACCTGTTTGCCGAAGAAATGACAGTTGAAGAAGTGATGGATCACTTGAACCGGGCCGAAGAAATGATCAGCATCGAAAACGGAGCCTGGGAAAAGGGCGCCAACCCGGTAGTGGATTATTATGTGTGGAATGGCGATACTCCCGAAGATTTCGACAGCGAAGTAACTTTTATTCGTGGCGATAAAATTAAACCAGAGGCCAAAACGCTCGATGAAGCCCGCGGGCTTTACATAGCCGACTACCAGAAATACCTCGAAGAAAAGTGGGTAAAAGAGTTGCGCAGTAAATACAAGGTTAAAGTGGATAAAAAAGTTTTAAGTACAATCGAAGGTGTTTAGAAAGTTCGGAAAATATACAAGCTTGCTTTTGCTGATCGGAATCCTGTGGGCGTGTTCCGGGGAAAAGGTAGAAAAACCGCTTGCCCGGGTGGGCGATCGTTATCTCTATCGATCGGATCTGGCTAAAATTATTCCGGCCAATGCTACAAAGGAAGACAGCGCCGTATTATCCGACGATTACATTTCGCGATGGATCAAACAGGAACTGATGATCCAGAAAGCCAACGAAAACCTGACCTTGGCACAAAAAGACGTCAACCAGGAACTTGAGGAATACCGGAATTCGCTGATTATTTACCGCTACAAAAACGAGCTGATCAGGCAGAGAATGGATACCCTGGTCACGCACGCCCAAATTCAGGATTACTACGATAACAACAAGGATGCGTTTAATCTCGATCGCTGCATAGTAAAAGCGGTTTTCGTAAAAATACCAGGTGATTTGGCCAGCCCCGAACTTCTGAAACAACTGGCCGATGACGTTTCAAAAGAAGGCCAGGCCGAACTGCACGACTACTGCACTCAATATGCCAAAAGTTACCAGATTGCCGTCGACAACTGGATCGATTTTCAGGTACTGAACCGTAACCTGCCCGAGCCAATTGACGATCCCGAAACCTTTGTGCGAAGGAATCACGAGAAGGAGATGAATGATTCAAATTATTATTATCTTGTCGTCATTCACGATTATATGCTCGCTAACGACCTGGCACCCATCGAATTTGTGGAAAACAATATAAAAAACTTAATTTTGAACCAGCGAAAAATCAGGTTTCTGAAAGAGCTGGAAGAAAACGTTTTTACAGAAGCAGAAAGACAGAATAAATATACAATTTACAGCGAAAACAATGAGAAATAAAGACATGAGAAGAATATTCGCAAGCATGATGATGGTAATTGTCGTCGCAGGAAGCAGTTTTGCCCAGGACAAAGTAATCGACCAGATTGTTGCTGTTGTGGGTGGAAATATTATCCTGAAATCGGACATCGAAAACATGAACATCAACCAGCAGGCACAGGGAATAACCACGGAAGGTGATATGAAATGTGAAATCCTGGAAGATTTCCTGGTCAACAAATTACTGGTGGCAGAAGCCGAGCTCGATTCAACCATCACTGTAACTCCGAGCCAGGTAAACCAACAAATGGACAATCAAATGCAAATGTATCTGTCACATTTTGGCACCGAAAGCGCTGTTGAAGCCTATTTCAAAAAACCGATGGCAACCATCCGTTCCGAAATGCGCGAAGCCATTGGCGACCAGTTGTACAGCCAGCAGATGCGTTCGAAAATAGTTGGCGATGTAACGGTTACACCTTCCGAAGTGCGATATTATTACCGAAACCTTAGTAAAGACCAGATACCGACCATACCAACCCAGTACGAATATGCACAGATTACAGTGCACCCCAAAGTCGACATCGAAGAGGAAAACCGTGTGAAAGCCAAATTACGCGAGATCAAAAAACGAATCGAAAACGGTTCAAGTTTTGCCGCCATGGCGGTGATCTATTCCGAAGGTCCTTCGGCGAAAGACGGTGGTGTAATCGCTTACTCGGGCCGTGGACAGCTCGATCCTGAATATGCCGCAGCTGCGTTCAACCTAAAAGGCGACCAGGTTTCGAATGTGGTAAAAAGCTCGTTTGGATACCACATTATCCAGTTGGTCGATAAACAAGGCGGGAAAGTAAGTACTCGTCACATCCTGATGAAACCAAAAGTTTCGGTGGAAGCAAAAGAGGAAGCATACAACCGTCTCGACAGCATGGCAAATATGATTCGCCGCAACGAACTGCAATTCGAGCAGGCAGCTGCCATGTTCTCGTACGACAAAAACACCCGGAACAACGGCGGTATTGCCATCAATCCAAACAACATGTCGTCGAAATTTTCAGTAGAAGACTTTGATGGTGAAACCAGTAAAATAATTACCACGATGAACGTGAATGAAATTTCGGAACCTTTCGAAACCCTCGATCCCGAAAACCAGCAAACCATATATAAGGTTGTTAAGCTCATCAATAAAATAGATTCGCACAAAGCCGATATGCAGAACGACTACCAAACACTGGCTGATCTTTACCTGGCCAAGAAAAAGGAAGATGTTTTGCAGGAATGGATCTCGCAAAAACAATCACAGACTTATATTCGCATCGACAATACCTATGCGAACTGTAATTTCAAATTCGATAACTGGATTAAATAGAACACCTTCACGCCCATGGAATTTAAGAACGACGTTGCTGCGCTGGATGCCCTGCGCGAAAAACATAAGGAACTCAAAAACGAGATTAAAAAAGTTATTTACGGACAAGACGAAGTAATTGACCAGGTATTGGTTTCGCTTTTCAGCCGTGGACACGTACTGCTTATCGGGGTTCCGGGCCTGGCAAAAACCTTGCTGGTGACCACCATTGCCAAGATTCTCGGGCTGAAATACAACCGTATCCAGTTTACCCCCGACCTGATGCCGTCGGATATAATCGGGACCGAAATTCTCGATAACGAAAGGAACTTCAAATTTGTTCAGGGGCCTTTATTTGCCAACATTATACTGGCCGACGAGATCAACCGTACTCCGCCAAAAACACAGTCGGCTTTGTTGGAAGCAATGCAGGAACGTGCTGTAACCGCTGCCGGACAACGTTTTGAATTGGAAAGTCCGTTTTTTGTACTGGCCACTCAAAACCCAATCGAACAGGAAGGGACATATCCGCTGCCCGAAGCACAACTCGACCGTTTTATGTTTTCGGTATGGCTCGATTATCCAAAATACGAAGACGAATTAACGATCGTGAAAAACACGACTTCGATGTACGAAGTGGAACCCAAAGCAATTATTACGGGTAAAGAAATTACCTTCTTCCAGAACATGATCCGCAAAGTTCCGGTAAACGACAATGTGCTGCAATATGCAGTAAGTTTAGCCGCCAAAACCCGCCCCGGTGGCGAGAACGCTGCCGAAGTTGCCAATCAGTACCTGAAGTGGGGAGCCGGGCCGCGTGCTTCGCAGTACCTTGTGCTGGGCGCCAAAACCCACGCAGCCCTTAACGGAAAATATTCGCCTGATATTGAAGATGTAAAAGCGATAGCGCCATCTATTTTACGGCACCGTATCATTAAAAATTATAAGGCTGAAGCCGAAAACAAATCCATCGACGACATTATCGAAAAACTGCTTTGATGCGCGGATTTCGTTTCAATAAAGCTATATACCACAACACATTCCCGGCACTTGTCATGATCACAATGCTGGTGTTCTCTACTTTTTCAGGCTTATCACAGGAAAAGAAAAGAGTTGAGATACTTCAGGCCAACGACTTGATCCAGACTCAAAATATTGCAAATGCACAACGTTTAATAGGCGACGTAATTATTCAGCACGAGAATATTTTGATGTATTGCGACAGCGCCTACACCTACGAAGGGAGCAACCGTGTAGATGCTTTCGGTCATGTACACATTAACCAGGCCGACACACTGCATTTGTATGCCGCCAAGGTTTTTTACGATGGCGACCGCAGTTTCGCCCAGGCAATCCACGATGTAAAACTTCAGAACAAGCAAGTAACGGTTTACACCGATACTCTCGATTACGATATGGAACAAAATATCGGGTATTACGAATGCGGCGGAAAGATAGTTGACAGCACCAACACCCTCACCAGCCAGATCGGTAAATACTACATGGACGAAGACCTGGCACACTTTACCGAAAATGTGGTGGGCTATAGTGACAAGTACACTCTGGAAAGCGAAAATTTACAATACAACACCACCAGCGAGATCATTTACTTTAAAGGGCCGACCACGATCCGGGATTCGGCAAATACACTTTATGCCGAGGACGGTTGGTACAACACTCAAACGGGCGCCGCCGATCTGCAAAAAGCACCTTCGATTTACAACGACACTCAGTTTATCAAAGCCCGCAAAATACTATATAACAAAGAGAACGGCGATGGCGAAGCCACGGGCGAGGTGCATATTGAAGATTACGAGAACCGAACCATAGTAAAAGGGAACAAGGTTATCTACAACGATAAAACCAAATTAGCCACGGTTAGCGATTCGGCCATGTTTATTTCATACAACGAAACCGACAGTTTGTACCTGCACGCCGACACATTGTGGACACTTCCCGATACGGTTCAGGATGAAAAAATTATCAAAGCGTATTATGGTGTCCGGTTTTTCAGGGCCGATGTACAGGGCATTTGCGACTCACTGACTTATTTCACCAAAGATTCGTTGGTTCAATTATTTGATCAACCCGTTCTTTGGTCCGATTTTCAGCAACTGAGCGCCGACAGGATCGAATTATACCAGCATGCCAACTCCCCCGACGAAATGAAGATGTACCAGAACAGTTTTATAGTATCCGAAGTAGACTCGGGGAGCTACGACCAAATCAAGGGAAAAAACATGATCGGTTATGTGGTAAATGGCGAACTCGATTATATTGATGTGGACGGTAATGGGCAAACGCTGTATTACGCACGCGAAGAAAATGAAGTGATCGGGATCAACCGGGCCGAAAGCAGTAATATTTCGATCCGTTTTAAAGACGGGAAATTCTATAAAATTATTTTCCTGAAACAACCCGATGGAGAACTGAAACCATTGCTGAATGTAAGTGAAACTGACAGGTACCTCTCAAACTTCAAGTGGCAGGGCGATCAGCGTCCAAAGAACAAGGATGATATTTTTCGTGTTCCCGGGGTTGTAGCAACAGAAGCACCACAAACAAGCGGGCAAGAATAAAACCATTACATTTTCTACTGTTCCCGGCAATTTCGAAGTAGAAGAATCTGCGATGTAAATTTGAATAAGTTTACTTTTTATTCCGGCAGAATCGGAGTTTGTAGTATTAATCTTAATTTTTTTCATAAAAACGCTTGTTTTATTTTCATTTTTGAAATTTATTTTCATATTTGCAGGAAATCGTAAGTAAAACAATAAGTGAAGTTACATATCAACATATCTATTCTTCTTGGTATTCTCATTCTTCTGAAGCAGGGCTGAGAATGGTATGTTGTTAAAGGATATTGGAAATATTGGAAGCCATTCTCAAAAAGAGGGTGGCTTTTTTCATGAAACAAAGCTCAGAGCTCAAAGCTCGGGGCTCATGGCTAAAAAATAATTACAGAAAATAAATTTAAAATGAGCGACAGACTTTACATTTTCGACACAACTTTGAGGGACGGAGAACAGGTCCCCGGTTGTCAGTTGAACACAGTTGAAAAGATCGAAGTTGCCAAGGCGCTACAGGAATTGGGGGTAGATGTGATCGAAGCAGGATTCCCCATTTCGAGCCCCGGCGATTTTGAATCGGTAGTTGAGATTTCGAAAGCGGTGACATGGCCAACCATTTGTGCCCTGACCCGCGCAGTTCAAAAAGACATCGATGTGGCTGCCGAATCGCTAAAATACGCCAAGAAAGGACGTATCCATACCGGAATCGGAACATCCGATTTTCACATTTACCACAAATTAAACTCAAATCCCGAAGCGATCGTCGAGCGCTCGATCGAGGCAGTGAAATACGCTAAAAAATATGTGGAAGACATTGAATTCTATGCCGAAGACGCCGGCCGTACCGAGAACGAATACCTCGCTCGCGTAATCGAAGCCGTTATCAAAGCAGGCGCTACAGTGGTGAACATTCCGGATACAACGGGTTACACCCTCCCCCATGTATTTGGCGCAAAAATCAAATATTTGATCGACAATGTGCCAAATATCCACAAGGCAGTAATTTCAACCCACTGCCACAACGATTTGGGAATGGCCACGGCCAATACCATTTCCGGGATACTGAACGGTGCACGCCAGGCCGAAGTTACCATGAACGGTATCGGCGAGCGCGCAGGGAATACTTCGCTTGAAGAAGTAGTGATGACCTTGAAAACGCATTACAAAGCTCTTGGAATTGAAACAGGGGTAAATACACAAAAGATTTTCGGTACCAGCCGGTTGGTTAGTACACTGATGAACATGCCGGTACAACCCAACAAGGCAGTGGTTGGCCGCAATGCATTCGCCCACTCATCGGGTATCCACCAGGACGGCGTATTGAAGAACCGTGAAAACTATGAGATCATGGATCCAAACGATGTGGGGATCAACGAATCGGCTATTTTACTTACCGCGCGCAGTGGACGTGCCGCATTGAAACACCGTCTTGAGTTGTTGGGGTTCAAACTTGAAAAACAACAACTCGACGAAGTGTACGAAGAATTCCTGAAGCTGGCCGACAAGAAAAAAGACATTCGCGACGATGATATCGCCTTGTTGGTAGGTGATGCAACTCAAAAAGAACGTCGTATAAAACTGGATTACCTACAGGTAGTTTCTGGCAAAAGCCTGAAACCAATGGCAACCGTTTGTCTTGATATCGCAGGTGAAAAATTCGATGCAACATCCGCAGGGAACGGTCCGGTTGATGCAGCAATTAAAGCAGTAAAACGGATTATTCATCGCCAGGTAATCATCGAAGAATTTCTGGTTCAGGCCATTACCCGTGGCAGCGACGATATTGGGAAAGTTCACATACAGGTAGAATACGAAGATTCGATTTATCATGGTTTTGGTGCCCACACCGATATAATCACTGCTTCGGTGGAAGCTTTCCTCGATGCGATCAACAAATTGCCGGTATCGAACTATTTAACCAAAGCATAAAAAAAACGGACAGTCCATCCCCCTAAATCCCCCTTTGAAGGGGGAATCCGACCAAGGAGCAGGGGATGGGTTAGTTTCAAAAAATATAAGTTGAATCCATTTATAAATGGAAGGAAATTATGGAAGCAAAAACATTATTTGATAAAATCTGGGATGCACATGTAGTGAAAAAAGTGGAAGGTGGCCCCAATGTATTGTACATCGACCGCCACTACATTCACGAAGTAACCAGCCCGGTAGCTTTTTTAGGATTAAAAACCAGGGGACTGAAAGTTTTCCGTCCTGAAAAAACAACAGCCACACCCGACCACAACGTGCCAACTATTAACCAGCACTTGTCGATTACAGACGAGCTTTCGCGCCACCAGGTGGAAATGCTTAAAAAGAATTGCCATGAGCACGGTATCGTTCATCACGGGCTTGGAACCGAAGGTCACGGAGTGGTACATATCATCGGCCCCGAAATGGGTTTAACCCAACCGGGAATGACCATTGTTTGTGGCGACAGCCACACTTCAACCCACGGAGCATTTGGTGCTATTGCATTCGGCATCGGAACAAGTGAGGTGGAGATGGTACTCGCCAGCCAGTGCATCATGCAGCCAAAACCAAAAAAAATGCGGGTTACAATCAATGGAGAACTCGGAAAAGGGGTTACCGCCAAAGACATCGCCCTGTATATCATTTCTAAAATATCAACCAGCGGTGGAACCGGTCACTTTATCGAATATGCAGGTTCTGCAATTACAAACCTGAGTATGGAAGGAAGGATGACTTTATGTAACCTAAGTATCGAAAGTGGGGCACGAGGTGGGATGATTGCCCCAGACGAAACAACTTTTGAATATGTTAAAGGACGTCAGTTTGCACCAAAAGACGAAGAATGGGAAACCACGCTTGCCAATTGGAAAGAACTGAAATCGGATAAAGATGCAGTATTCGATACCGAATATACTTTTGATGCAGCCGATATCGAACCAATGATTACCTACGGAACCAACCCGGGAATGGGAATTGGCGTTACCCGCCCGATCCCAACCACCGAAGGCATGGAAGGAAGCGATAAAACCACCTACCTGAAATCGTTGCAATACATGGGTTATCACGAAGGCGATACCATGAAAGGCAAACCGGTAGATTATGTTTTTCTGGGCAGCTGTACCAACGGACGGATTGAAGACTTCCGCGCTTTTGCCGCCTTTGTAAAAGGGAAAAAGAAAGCCGGCTCTGTTACAGCGTGGCTGGTACCGGGTTCAAAAGCTGTGGAAAACCAGATCAAGGCAGAAGGAATAGATAAAATTCTGGTGGAAGCTGGTTTCGAGCTGCGCCAACCCGGATGTTCTGCCTGTCTGGCCATGAACGATGACAAAATCCCGGAAGGTAAATATTCGGTATCCACTTCTAACCGGAATTTTGAAGGCCGCCAGGGACCGGGTGCCCGCACTTTGCTGGCTAGTCCGCTCACTGCCGCAGCAACCGCAGTTACCGGTGTAATCAGCGATCCGAGAGAGTTGATGTAATTCAATTGATTATTGATTAAAAATGGACAGCTACGATTTAAAAAAGAGGACAAAAAAATTTGCACATGATTGTGTTAAATTTACCTCATCACTGCCTCACAATAAATTAGAAAATCATATCACTGGCCAATTAATCAGAAGCGCAACTTCAGTTGCTGTTAATTACAGGGCAGTAGAATTGGCTCATTCAAAGCTGGCTTTTGCATCAAAATTATCAATAGTTATCGAAGAAGCGGATGAATGTGATTTCTGGATAGAATTTGCAGTGGATGAAAATATTACGACGAAATAAGCCGCCGTTCCTATATTAAAAGAAGCCAAGGAATTAAATGCAATATTTATAGCTTCCAGAAAAACAATTCTAAATCGAAATAACAAATAATCAATAATCAATCAATAATAAATAGACAATATTAAATATCATTTTCATGGCATACGATAAATTTTCAACAATAAAAACGCCGGCAGTTCCGCTGCCGATCGAGAATGTAGATACCGACCAGATTATTCCGGCTCGCTTCCTGAAAGCGGTGGAGCGCAAAGGATTTGGCGACAACCTGTTCCGCGACTGGCGTTACCAAAAAGACGGAAGTCCAAAAACTGACTTCCCCTTAAATAACCCAAAATATTCAGGAAAAATTTTGGTTGGAGGAAAGAACTTTGGAAGTGGATCGAGCCGCGAACACGCAGCCTGGGCTATTTATGATTATGGGTTCAGGGTAGTGGTTTCAAGTTTCTTCGCAGATATCTTTAAAGGCAATGCATTGAATAATGGTTTGTTGCCGGTGGTTGTATCTCCCGGGTTTCTTCAAAAGATATTTGATGCGATTGAAAAAGATCCGAATACCGAATTTGAGGTGGATTTAGAAAATCAGACTTTCACCATTCTGGCAGGTGACGAAAGCGAACAATTCGAAATCAATCCGTACAAAAAACATTGTTTACAAAACGGCCTCGACGATATTGATTACCTGGTGGAAATGAAAAGCCAGATTGTCGAATTTGAAAAAAATAAGAGCTGTCGTTTCGAAGCTTGCTAATGAAGGAAAGAAATTTATTATGAAATAATTTCTTGTCTCCTTCATCTGAAGGATTTTTGAAATGACCAAAAACAGATTATAAAATGACAGGCAAAACAGTTGAAGTGGAAGGAAAACGCTTGACGATTATGGACACAACCCTCCGCGATGGTGAACAAACCACCGGGGTTTCGTTTAGCGAAGGCGAAAAACTGAGTGTAGCCAAAGTATTGCTCGAAGATGTAAAAGTTGATCGGGTCGAGATTGCTTCAGCACGCGTTTCCGATGGGGAATTCAGGGGCACACAAAAAGTAATGAAATGGGCTGCCGAAAAAGGTCATCTCGACAGAATTGAAGTATTAGGTTTTGTCGATGGGATGATTTCGTTGCAATGGATTGCCGATGCAGGCGGAAAAGTGATCAACCTGTTGTGTAAGGGATCGTACAAACACGTAACCGAACAGTTGCGAAAAACTCCGGAACAACATATCGATGATATCCGAAAAGTGATTGCCAATGCCGAAAACATGGGCATCCGGGTAAATGTCTATCTTGAAGACTGGTCGAACGGGATGCGTAGTTCGAAAGATTATGTACATTTCATGATTTCGAATCTTAAAGATGAAAAGGTTGACAGGATAATGCTTCCCGACACGCTCGGAATTCTGGACCCTGACGAAACCTACGAATATTGCCGCGAAATGGTGAACACCTATCCCGATGTAATTTTCGATTTTCATGCGCACAATGATTACGACCTGGCCATCGCCAATGTTTTTCATGCGATTAAAGCAGGTATTCGTTGCATTCACACCACCGTAAACGGACTTGGTGAACGGGCAGGCAACGCACCTCTTTCAAGTGTGATCGCCACAATCAAAGACCACCTGAAGATGCAAACCAATGTGAATGAACAACAGTTGAACAAGGTTTCAAAGTTGGTTGAATCATTCTCCGGAATACGCATCCCGACCAATAAACCGCTGATTGGTGAATTTGTTTTTACACAGTGCAGCGGCATCCATGCCGATGGCGACAGCAAAAACAATCTTTATTTTAACGAACTGTTGCCTGAACGTTTTGGCCGTATCCGTCAGTATGCGCTGGGAAAAACGTCGGGTAAAGCCAACATCAGAAAGAACCTCGAAGATTTAGGGATTGATCTCGACGCAGAATCCTTGAAAAAAGTGACTAACCGGATCATCGAACTGGCCGATGAAAAAGAAACGATCACCAGTGAAGAACTACCGTACATTGTTGCCGATGTTCTCGATAATGATTTTATGGAACAAAAAGTTCGCATGGTGAACTTCTCGGTTAGTTACACGATGGGACTGAGACCAATGGCTAACCTCGCGATTGAAATTGACGGCAAGGAATACGAACAATACAGTGATGGCGACGGACAATACGATGCTTTTGTTAGCGCTTTGCGCAAGATTTACAAACGTCTGGGTAAATCTTTTCCAAAACTGGTCGATTATGTTGTGAGCATTCCTCCGGGAGGGAAAACAGATGCTCTTGTAGAAACGGTGATTACCTGGCAGGCAGATCGTGAGTTCAAAACCAAGGGGCTCGATCCCGACCAAAATTCGGCAGCCATCAAAGCAACCATCCGCATGTTAAACATCATCGAGAATGAGTTCAAACCAGGCCTTCTCGATAAAATCATAAATAGTATATCATAAAAAAACCATAATGAAACTCAACATTGCTGTACTTCCCGGCGACGGGATCGGGCCTGAGATTGTAGAACAGGCCATGAAAGCGGTGAAAGCCGTTGCAAAAAAATTTAACCACGAACTCGAATATGAATATGGAATTACCGGTGCAGCTGCCATCGATCAGGTAGGCGACCCCTACCCGCCCGAAACCCACGAGTTATGCATGAAATCGGATGCAGTGCTTTTCGGTGCCATTGGCGATCCAAAATTCGACAACAATCCAAAAGCTCCCGTTCGTCCTGAACAAGGCTTACTGGCTATGCGTAAAAAATTGGGTTTATATGCGAATATTCGTCCGGTGGAAACATTCGAATCGTTGTTGCACAAATCACCACTTCGCCGTGAACTGGTGGAAGGAGCCGATTTTGTGTGCTTGCGCGAATTAACCGGAGGCATTTACTTTGGCGAAAAAGGCAGAAAAGATAACGGAAATACTGCATTCGATACAAACACTTACACCCGCGAAGAAATCGAACGTATTCTGAAACTGGCCTACGAATTTGCCGGGAAAAGGAGAAAGAAACTAACTGTAGTAGACAAAGCCAACGTACTCGAAAGTTCGCGTTTATGGCGTGAAGTAGCCCAGGAAATGGCCCCGAATTACCCCGACATCCGCACTGAGTACATGTTTGTGGATAATGCTGCGATGCAGATTATTCAGTGGCCGAAAAACTTTGATGTGATGGTAACCGAAAATATGTTTGGCGACATCCTCACCGACGAAGCCAGCGTAATTACCGGATCGCTTGGGTTGTTGCCATCGGCATCAGTAGGGATCCACACGTCGGTTTTCGAACCCATCCACGGATCTTACCCTCAGGCTGCAGGTAAAAACATTGCCAACCCAATTGCTACGATTCTTTCGGCTGCGATGATGTTTGAATATGCTTTCAATTTAATGGAAGAAGGAAAAATAATACGCGATGCCGTTTCCGCTTCAATGGCAGAAGGTTTTGTTACCGAAGACATTGCCGAAGGCCCGGCACAAACGACCTCTGCTGTTGGCGACTGGATTGCACACTGGATTGAAAAGAATTAAACTTAAGGTTTTTAACCGCCTAAATACCAAGCGATTCAAATTCGTTTGTACCGGAAAAACCGTTCTTTTAAAAGAGAACGGGTTTTTTTTGTATCTATAACAACCGAACAAAACCACCCACCAACTGTTATTTTAGCAGTTACACGCAAAAAAGTCATTATTGATGAATTCATTTTTAGTTAAAATCCAGGAATTTGCCAATTCTCCAGACAACACAAGCAACTCATTTTCAGTATACTAACGGTAAATTAGGTTCAAAAAGTTGATCATACTTAATTAAAAGAAAAACGACGGAGAAGAAAAACAGCTAAAGAAGTAAGGATGAAAGAGAAGAAAAGTATGTATTCAGAAAAAATAAAAGCAAAAAACACAACCCAAATAACATCCAAAGAAGCGCTCGAAGATTATTATCTGGCCTATTTTAGCCGTCAATTGAGTATCCTCGGTCGCCGGGAAGTCCATAACGGGCGGGCACACTTTGGTATTTTTGGTGATGGAAAGGAAGTGGCTCAAATTGCCTATGTCAAAAACTTTAGAAAAGGCGACTGGCGGTCGGGTTACTACCGCGATCAGACTTTTATGCTGGCTTTGGGGCTGTTAAACCCTGAAGAATTCTTCTCAATGATTTATGGCGACACCGACGAGGAGATCAATCCTTCAACAGGCGGGCGAAATTTCAACAATCACTTTTGCACTCCTAATGTCACACCCGAAGGCGAAATTAAAGATTTGGCTGAACAATACAATTCGGCCTCTGATATATCTTCCACCGCCGGACAAATGCCACGTATGCTCGGATTGGCACAGGGAGCTAAAATTGCCCGGCAGCACCCCGAAATGCTCCGTCATCTAAAAAATAACCTCACAGGAAACGAAGTGGTTTTTGGAAGTATTGGCGATGCAAGTACTTCAGAAGGAATATTTTTCGAAACAATTAATGCCGCCGGAGTGATGCAGGTACCACTGGCAGTAGCCGTTTACGACGATGGTTTTGGAATCAGTGTCCCAGTTGAACTTCAAACCACCAAATCAAGCATTTCGGAAGCACTAAAAGGTTTTGAGCAGGAAGCCGGTAGCAATGGAATAAAAATTCTGAAATGCAAAGGCTGGGATTACCCCTCCCTGGTACAAACCTTTAAGACTGGTATCGAAATTTGCCGCAACACACACACTCCGGTGCTTTTTCATATTAACGAGCTTACCCAACCCCTGGGACACTCCACTTCGGGGTCTCACGAACGTTACAAAAGCAAAGAGCGTCTCGACTGGGAACAGGAATACGACGGGATCAATCAAATGCGGCACTGGCTATTGGATTCGGGGACTGCGGATGAAGAAATGCTGCTTGAACTGGAAAAAACAGCAAAAAACAAAGCCAGGGAAGCACGAAAAAAAGCCTGGGATAATTATACAAACGGCTTCAAAACCGAACGCGACGATATTAAAAAAATATTGCGAACCATTGATAGCAAAAGCGATCTGCAAAGTTTGCGACGTTTTGAAAAAGTAACCGAGAAAATATTTCCGACACGACGTTCGCACCTGAGTTTTGCTAAACGTCTGAAACTGGAAATGCACGATAAACCGATCCTGGAACCCGAATTAACGGAACTCAAAGAATGGATCGCCCGATTTGAAAAGCGCAGCCGTGCGTTTTTCAGTAGCGAATTACACCGCACCGGAGTTGATTCCACATTAAATGTGAAAGCGGTTCCTGCAAAATATAACGAGGATTCTGTGGAAGTAAACGGATCGGAAGTGGTAAATAAAAACTTCGACGCACTGTTTGCCAAATACCCTAACCTGGTGACTTTTGGAGAAGACACCGGGAAAATGGGCGACGTAAACCAGGGGATGAAAGACATGCAGAAGAAATACGGCGAATATCGTGTGTCAGACACCGGAATCCGTGAAGCCACAATTATCGGACAGGGAATCGGGCTCGCTTTATGCGGGTTCCGACCAATGGCCGAAATCCAATACCTCGATTACCTCAATTATGCACAATCGCAACTGAGCGACGACCTGGCCACCATGCAGTATCGTACCCGTGGAAAACAGGCTGCCCCGCTGATTGTCAGAACCCGCGGACACCAGTTACAGGGAATCTGGCATGCCGGCTCGCCCATGCAAATGTTGTTGGGGTCGATGCGGGGAGTTTACCTCTGCGTACCACGTAACCTTACCCAGGCCGCAGGATTTTACAATACTCTACTCGAAGGCAATGACCCGGCACTGGTGATCGAGCCCTTGAAAGGCTATAACGTAAAAGAAAAACTACCTGTTAACCACGGCGAATACAAAGTGCCGTTGGGTGTTCCCGAAATTATGCGCGAAGGTACCGATGCAACCGTGGTCACTTACGCATGGAATGTACACCATGCAATAAAAACAGCCGAACTTTTGCTGAAATACAAAGGCATTTCGATCGAAGTAATCGATGTGCAGACTTTAATGCCTTTTGATGTGAACCACCTCATCCTCGAATCCGTAAAGAAAACCAACAAGGTAATTTTTATGGACGAAGACGTTCCGGGCGGCGGAACAGCCTATATGATGCAAAAAGTTCTGGAAGAACAAAAAGCTTTTAATTACCTCGACACAGCGCCACGAACCCTGCCGGCCATGGAACACCGCCCTGCTTACGGCATTGATGGGGAATATTTCTCGAAACCCAATGTGGAAAGGCTCTTCAGAGAGGTTTATGAGATGATGCAGGAAGTGGAACCCGACAGGTATTCCGATTTATAAGAAATGTAGTTTGTTGAACGTTTTTTGAGACGGAAAGTTTACTTTTGTGAACAAACTTAAATCGACAAAACATCAACAAATGAAACATGCTGTCATCCTTCTTTTTCTGGCCCTTTTTGTTGGCTGTACTCAACCTAAATCAGGGAATCAATCTCAGTCTTATGACTCACAAAAACTGGTTGATCTTGTCAATCCCCTGATGGGAAGCGATTCGGAGTATAAATTGTCGAATGGAAATACTTACCCGGCGATTGCACGTCCGTGGGGAATGAATTTCTGGACACCACAAACGGGGAAAATGGGTGACGGCTGGGGCTATACTTACGATGCCTACAAAATTCGCGGGTTCAAACAAACACATCAGCCCAGCCCGTGGATCAACGATTATGCAGCTTTTTCGCTGATGCCGGTTACCGGAGAACTCAAATGGAAGGAAGACGGCCGCGCTTCGTGGTTCTCGCATAAAACAGAAGTTGCCAAACCCCTACTATTACAAGGTTTACCTGGCCGACTACGATGTAACAACCGAATTCACGACTACCGACCGTGCGGTTTCTTTCCGTTTTACTTTTCCTGAAAATGAATCTTCTTACATCGTTCTGGATGCTTTTAACGGAGGCTCAATGGTGAAAGTTATTCCCGGTGAAAGAAAAATTATAGGGTACTGTCAGAACAATCATGGCGGTTTTTCCGTTTTTCACGCTAATGTATCCGCAACTGGATGCACAAATTATGGAAGGGCTTGTGAATACTTATAAAGAAAGCGGCTGGCTACCGGAATGGGCCAGTCCGGGGCACCGCGGGTGCATGATCGGATCTAATTCTTCATCGCTAATCGCCGATGCATACCTGAAAGGAATCAGAGGTTACGATATGGAAACCCTGTATGAAGCTATGATCAAGAATACCGAGAACTGGATGGAAAAAATCACGTCGGTGGGCCGCTATGGTGCCGATTATTACAACGAGTTGGGTTATATTCCGTATGATGTTGGAATTAATGAAAATACTGCCCGAACACTCGAATATGCCTACGCCGATTATTGCATCTGGAAACTGGCACAGGAACTTGGACGTCCTCAGGAAGAAATTGATCTGTTCAAAACCAGGGCGCGTAACTATCGCAATGTTTTTGATCCGGAAACCAAACTGATGCGTGGCAGAAATGAAGACGGAACTTTCCAGTCGCCATTCAGCCCGTACAAATGGGGGGATGCTTTTACCGAAGGAAACAGCTGGCATTATACCTGGAGTGTTTTCCAGGATATTGAAGGGCTGAAACTACTAATGGGAGGAAATAATGATTTTGTAGCGATGCTTGACTCGGTGTTTGTGGCGCCTCCCATTTTTGATGATTCGTATTACGGTGGCACCATTCACGAGATACGTGAAATGCAGGTTGCAGGGATGGAAAATTATGCACACGGCAACCAGCCAATCCAGCATATGACCTATCTATATAATTATTCCGATCAGCCCTGGAAAACTCAATACCATGTCCGCGAAGTAATGGATAAACTGTACAATTCCCAGTCTGACGGATATTGTGGCGACGAAGACAATGGCCAAACATCGGCCTGGTATGTTTTCAGTTCAATGGGATTTTATCCCGTTTGCCCGGGAAGCGACGAATATGTGATCGGATCGCCACTGTTTAACAAGATCACTTTGCAACTTGAGAACGGCAACACTTTTGTGATTGATGCGGCGAACAACTCAAAAGAAAATATTTATGTGAATAGCGCCAGTCTGAACGGCGAAAACTACGATAAAAACTATCTGAAACATGCAACCCTTGAAAATGGAGGAAAGCTTAGTTTTACCATGGCTTCTACACCAAATAAGAACCGTGGGACAGGGCCTGAAAGTTACCCGTACTCGATGACAAACGAAGAATAAACTATTTTACATGAAAGGCAGATTATTTAGAAGCTATAATGTACTGATAATAAGCATATCGTAATGCACAGCCTGGGCATCGCAGTTACCATGAGGCAAACCCGCCAACTTCATAAATGTAATCGTTTGGCAAGGTAATTTCCTGATTAAGAATCGATTAATCCATGCACCAAACCTACTAACTTTTTGCAAAAAAAACCTATCATCATAGATAAGAAACAGGCTTTATCCATTCACGAGGGGAATAACTTTTTCTCCAATCAGTTCGATGGCTTTCATCATTTGTGTATGTGTTATTCCGCCCGCATCCATTTGAAAAGTAAAACGCGAAATACCTCCCAAAGCTTTGCTGTGCCGAAGTATTTTCTCGGCCACCCTCTCCGGATCACCGATCACCAATGCACCCAAAAGCCCGGTTTGTGCATCGAAATGACTCTTGGTTACCGGTCCCCAACCTCGTTCTTTACCAATTTCTGTAAATGTTTTGGCATAACCCCGATAATAAGCATCCTTAGCTTGAGTGTTATCTGTTGCAACATATCCAAGCGAGTGAAGGCCAACTTTTAGTTTTTCGGGAGCGTGACCATTCTCTTGTCCTGCCCGCCGGTACATATCGATTAATGGACGAAAACGGTGTGTCTCGCCGCCAATTACAGCCACCATTAACGGAAGCCCGAGCCGACCGGCACGTACAAACGATGCGGGCGTTCCCCCCACTCCCAGCCAAATTGGAATCGATTTTTGCAATGGCCGCGGATAAATGGATTGTTCTTCCAGTGCCGGACGAAATCTACCCGACCAGCTGATTACTTCCTGTTCGCGAATCTGCAACAGAAGATCGAGCTTCTCCGAAAACAATGCGTCATAGTCGTTTAGCTCCAACCCAAAGAGTGGAAATGATTCGATAAACGAACCCCGCCCTACCACCATTTCGGCGCGGCCTTTGCTTATAAGATCAAGCGTTGCAAAATTCTGAAATACCCTGACCGGGTCGGCAGCGCTCAAAACAGTAACGGCACTGGTGAGTTTGATGTTTTTTGTACGAGAAGCCGCAGCAGCCAAAATCATTGGCGAAGCAGAATCGAGGTATTCCCGACGGTAATGTTCACCCAAACCAAAAACATGAAGCCCTGCCTGATCGGCAAGTTCCATTCGTTCGATCAATTCGGCTATCGCAATCGAGTTATCCAGTGTCCGGTCGTTGTCATTGCTTTCAGGCGCAGCAGCAAAACTGTCAATTCCTATTTCTATCATGTCACAATTCTTTCTTATATAAATTCTGAAAATGTAGGATTGTTTTCCACTTGACAAACTTAAACAACATTTAACCAATGAAAATTTAATTAGTTTAAGAAAACCGGGGAGATAACCAATAAAGTATGACAGAGTTCTGAAAAATGGGTAGATAACAGTTCAAAAAAAAATTACATTTATGTTTATATCAATATTGAAATCCTCAGCTAAAATGAAAAAGCCAAATCTAATAGAAAAAAGAACGATATACCCGCATGATAATAAAATAAGGCCCAGTTTGAAATCAAATTGATATAAATTACCCCAATCACGGAATTGAATAAAAGCCGGGAAGCTATTTATTTTGACAACAGGAAATGAGATAACAACCGGTACTTTTCCGGCTTCTCTTCCAATAAATGTTAGTCAGTAATGATAATGAAAAAATGATGCAAAAATCGATTTTAAAAAAGAAGGACATGATCTAATAGATTGTGTCTTTTTTTATGAACCTGCCAAATTGATTGGATAACGATATTCTGTTAAAATTCAGAAAACGTACTTGGAACGCTGATAATGGGTTGGTTCCCGTTTCAGGAAGACGGACTGGGTTCTCCGGGCTCACTTGACTACCACCCCGATTTTACAAACCTTCAACCGAAGGAACATTAGTATATTTCACCGCGCATTCGGGCGACTTGTCTATTGAACTCTCACGTGTGGAAGATGCCGGAGGAAAGGTGTTGCAGCCCAAAACACAGATTTCTCCCGAACCCGGATTTATGGCTTTGTTTATCGATTCGGAAGGAAATCGGATTGCATTGCATTATAGACAATAACATCAGCAAATTTCAATCTTTAACACGTGCTGAGTTTGAGGGGTAATTTTAGAGCGCTCGTCGAGCCGTTGCCCCATTATCCACACTATTTTTTTGCCGCTGCACAAAAGCCAGGTATTTTCTTTTTCGTGAAGAGGAATTTTCTGATCGATAAAAAAATCACTTACCTTTTTCATCCCCTGCATACCCAGCGGTTGAAAATAATCGCCGGCCTGCCATTTTCTGATCAAAAGCGGAAACGCGATTTCATCGGCATCAATACAGGCTACACGCCGGTCTTTGATCATCTTAAAATCGGTTATATCAAGTTTTTCGATACTAATATCAAAGGGTTCGAAAAGTTCCATGTCGTTCTCCTCGATATAGTACATTTTCTCCTCCCCTTTGCTGAGTTCAGATACAAAAAGATATTCGCGGTCTTTTACCATCCGGTGAGTCGATGAATAAAACTGGCGGCCCGATTCGGCATCCAGGCTTTTGTAAATCTCATCAACGACTATTGAATTGAAATGATATTCAGCCAGGGCCTCGAACAAGATTAATTGAGGAAATTGTGTACTGCGGAGTTGTTGGATATCGATCCGAACTTCGTTCTTCTCCTTCATCACCAGTTTATTCAATTCGCCGTGGATAAAATAATCATACACCAATTCGGCTTCTTTCAAATTGGAAATACCTGCCAGAACATTCTTTTTAAACGCAGGATTCATTTCAGAAAAAAGCGGAAGAATTTTATGTCTTAGAAAATTCCGCTGGAAAACCACTTCGTTATTGCTTGAATCTTCGCGAAATTCGATAAAATGTCCTTTGGCGTATTTTTCTATTTCTTCCCTGTCGGCAAATAATAACGGCCTGATCAAGTGTCCGGCTTTGTCTTTGATTCCGGTTAATCCGTGGATACCTGTTTTGCGCGAAAGATTCAGGAAAAAAGTTTCGATCAGGTCGTCTTGATGGTGAGCTGTGGCAATAAGGTCGAAACCTTGTTCCTGCCTGATCTTTTCAAAATATTCGTAACGAAGCTCGCGGGCAGCCATTTCTATTGAGATTCCTCGCAGACGGGCAAACTCTTCGGTTTCAAAGTCTTTAAAAAACGACGGAATACCATGTTGTTCCACCTGTTCGCGTACAAAGTCCTCGTCGCCATCCGATTCTTTGCCACGCAAATGAAAGTTACAGTGTACCACGCCGTATTCAAAGCCCGAGCGTTCGAAAAGATGCAGAAGCGCCATGCTGTCGATTCCGCCGCTAACTGCCAGCAACACACGCTGCCCTGCTTCAATCAGTTTTTGATTCGCGATATTTTGAATAAAGTGTTGCAGCATCTGTAATCGATTTGAATTTCTGAAGCGCTTTTGAATTAACGTTTGGCTACCAATGTTGCGATATTCAGAATTACTTCAACCGCTTTTGACATCGAAGGAATGGGTACAAACTCGAACGGCCCGTGAAAGTTGTGTCCACCGGCAAAAATATTAGGGCATGGCAAACCATCATACGAGAGCCGCGCTCCGTCGGTCCCTCCCCGAATCGCCTTGATTTTTGGTTCGATCCCGGCTTGTATCATAGCCTGTTTGGCAATATCTATAATGTGCATTACAGGTTCAATTTTTTGCAGCATATTGTAGTACTGGTCTTCTAATTTTAATTCCACCAGTTCGCGACCCAAATCAGTATTTACGAAATTTACAGCTTCCTGCAGCAGCTTTTTCTTTTGCTCAAATTTTTCGAAACTGTGGTCCCGGACCAGGTATTGCAGGTCGGCGCTTTCGACATTTCCGTTCAGCGATAACAAATGAAAAAAGCCTTCATATTTTTCAGTATGTTCCGGACGTTGCGTGGCCGGCAGCATTGCGATCAGTTGTTGGGCAACATTTAGCGCATTCACCATTTTATTTTTAGCCGCCCCCGGGTGTACGCTTCTTCCTTTAATATGAATTTTGGCACCCGCTGCGTTGAAATTCTCAAACTCGAGTTCGCCGATCTCACCGCCATCAAGTGTGTATGCAAAATCAGCTCCGAATTTCTTTACGTCAAAATGATCGGTTCCTTTTCCGATCTCTTCATCAGGGGTAAAAGCAATGCGTATTTTACCGTGTTTTAAACTTTTTGCTTCCAGGATCAGCTCGGCAGCAGTTACAATTTCTGCCACGCCGGCTTTGTCGTCGGCACCCAGCAAAGTGGTCCCGTCGGCGGTAATAATATCCTGTCCTTTGTAATTCAATATTTCAGGAAATTCTTTGGGATCAATCACTACTCCATTTTTTAGATGAACAGGTGAGCCGTTGTAGTCTTTCAGAATTTGTGGTTGTACATTCTCTCCCGAAAAATCGGGGCTGGTATCCACATGAGAAATAAACCCAACAACCGGACAATTCACCACACCGTTAGCCGGAATAGTTGCGGTGACGTAACCATATTTATCCATTTCTACATTGCTGAGCCCAATCTCTTTTAACTCCTTAACTAACTTTCTCATAAAATCGAGCTGGCGGCCGGTACTGGGATAAGTTTTACCCTCCGGGTCGGAAGTGGTATGTTGTTTGGCGTACGCGATAAATCGTTCTGCTACTTTCTCCATTATCAAATTGTTTTTTTAAATTCTGTTTTATATTAATTGTTTGTACAACAAGTCCCCAAGTTTTCCATGCAATTTTGGCAGGAATATAAACTCGGACAACTCTGAACATTAAACTCAATACTTTTACACATCCTCCGAACTAAAAGTAAATCCCAGCCGTTTCCCGGTGACCACTTTCGAGTGACTGATTTTCTGGTGCATTTGATCGACAGTTGCCAATTTCACCTGGTCGTACGGCGGTGTCAGTAGATCAAATTCGATACTAAACTGGATAGCCGTTTCGATAATTTGCCGTACAATTCCAGGAGAAATTGTATCGATCGCAAAATCTTTCACCACCTCATCGGTTTGGTTCTTCCCCTCTACAAAAAAGTGGTTGTCCTTGTTCACAAAAATACGCGCCACCAGGTAGCCGATGTCGTTCATACGGTTGTATTTAAACGAATCGGCCAGGAAATTATAAATATTGATCATTCCACAATACGAATTCATCGGATCGTCTTTTATATAGGAGGTGTTCCATACCGGATGTTTATCGTCGAACTGGAAAACATTGGAATGCATACTGAATAACAACAGATCGCCCCCAACTTTAAATTCCACTTCAAATGGCCCGCGTTCGCGGTAACGTGGCATCGACTCCTCTTTCAGATTACCCTGAATAATTTTCCTGTAATCCTTTTCGAGTTGGGCCAACACCTTCTTGATGATTTTAAATGATTGTAACGTGTTGTTGTAAACTTTCTGTTTAACAACGGTTTTTATCACAAGAGCTTCCAGGAATGAAGCCCGAATTTCCTTGTCTTCCATAACTTTATGTTTGAAGCTTAAAAGTAAACAAATCCGCGTAAAAAAAGAAAGCAGCCCAACAGAGCTGCTTAATATTTTAATTGCTTCTTTATGCTAACCTTGTGTTGAAGGATTCAGCCGCATAAGAGATTAATAAGCCAATGCAAAAAGCACACGACGATTTGAAGGTTTGCCAGAATAAACGCATTTTCCTTCTTCTTCTTCAAATTCCAAGGGCATACAACGTATAGTAGCCTTGGTTTCGTCTTTAATTTTCTCTTCGGTTTCAGCTGTGCCATCCCAGTGTGCTGAAATAAATCCACCTTTGTTTTTTAAAACATCCTTGAATTCTTCCCAAGAGTCAACTTTGGTGGTATTAGCAGCCCTAAAATCGAAAGCTTTTTGGAAAATATTGTTTTGAATATCTTCCAGCAACTGTTCAACATAGTCTTCAATACCTTCAAGTTGGGCGGTATTTTTTTCGAGCGTGTCGCGACGTGCTACTTCAACCGTACCGTTTTCCAAATCGCGCGGACCAATAGCCAAACGAACCGGGACACCTTTTAATTCGTATTCTGCAAATTTCCAGCCCGGTTTGTGGTTGTCGCTGTTATCGTATTTTACCGAAATACCTTTGGCTTTCAGTTTGTCAATTATTTCATCCACTTTTTCGCTGATGGTAGCCAACTGCTCCAACTGGCGATAAATAGGAACGATCACTACCTGGTACGGAGCCAGTTTTGGAGGCAATACCAATCCATTGTCATCGGAGTGTGCCATAATCAGCGCTCCTACCAATCGGGTTGAAACCCCCCATGATGTGGCCCACACGAATTCTTCTTTTCCTTCTTTATTCGCAAAAGTCACTTCAAAAGCTTTGGCAAAGTTCTGACCCAGAAAATGTGATGTTCCCGATTGCAATGCCTTTCCGTCCTGCATTAATGCCTCAATCGAATAGGTTTCGATAGCGCCTGCAAAACGTTCGTTAGCCGATTTCAAGCCTTTGATAACCGGAACTGCCATATATTTTTCAACAAATTCGGCGTAAATATTGATGATTTTTTCGGTCTCTTCAATCGCCTCCTTTTGAGTAGCATGCGCAGTATGACCTTCCTGCCACAAAAACTCAGAAGTACGAAGGAACAAACGGGTACGCATTTCCCAACGTACCACATTGGCCCACTGATTAATCAGAATCGGTAGATCACGGTACGATTGTATCCAGTTTTTATAAGTATTCCATATAATTGTTTCCGACGTTGGCCGAACAATCAGCTCTTCCTCAAGTTTGGCATCCGGATCGACCACCACTCTCCCGTTTTCATCGTTTTTTAATCGGTAGTGCGTAACAACAGCACACTCCTTGGCAAAGCCTTCCACGTGATCGGCCTCTTTACTAAAAAATGATTTTGGAATAAATAATGGAAAATATGCATTTACGTGCCCGGTGTCCTTGAACATCTTATCGAGCTGAGCCTGTATTTTCTCCCAAATAGCATAGCCATAGGGTTTTATAACCATGCAACCTCTAACTGCAGAGTTCTCTGCAAGGTCCGCTTTAATTACCAGATCCTGGTACCACTGTGAATAGTTCTCACTCCTTGGAGTCAATTCTTTCGCCATAATCGAATCTTTGGTACAGATTTTGTTTTTTAACTATATAGATTTTGAGCTTACAAAGAAAGTAATTATTATTGACATTAAATAAAGGGAGGAAAGGTTATGAAATCAAGATTAACATTATTGGCTGTTTTGGGAATCTTCCTGGGAGCGTGCTCTACCGGAGGCTATATTACCGGAACTTACACCGACGACATCTACTTTACACCGGGCGATGTTCCCCCTCCTGTTAGCATAGATAACCAAACGGCTGCCAAAGCCACTGAGAAATCGGCAAATACGATGATTATCAGCAATATCGAAAAAAAAGACGACGGTTCCAACACCATGAACAACTATATATTTGACGGCACCGAAGAGGATGCCGACGTGTTGCGTTATAACATGGATCAAATGGAAGTTGAAAACAGTGACACCACCGTTTATTACAACGATGACGAAGTAAAGTATGTCATCAATAATTATTACGAAGGCGATGAACTCGATTATGCCTATCGCATCCGCCGTTTCCACAACCCATATTATTACGATCCTTTTTACTGGGATACCTGGATGTATTACGATCCTTTCTACTACGATCCATGGTATTACGGTTCATCGTGGTCGATGCCATTTGGCTGGGGTTGGGGTTACCCATATTATGGATGGGGATATCCTGGTTACGGTTACGGTTGGGGATACCCGCGCTACGGCTGGGGATATCTGGGATACGGTGGATATTATAGCTGGTACGGTGGATACAATTATCCCGGTTACGGATCATATCCGATCGATCATGATAATTACCGTTATGGTAGAAGAACTACCACCGGTGGCGGTGGCGGAGTTGGAAGGACCGTTGAAGGAAGGGGAAGTGAATCTTCGATCTCGGCCAGCGGAAGAAGCGTGTTAAAAAGTGGTGAAACTTCTGCCAGAAGAGCAACCGGAACAAACAGCGCCCGTGTTGCAGACAAATCGGCCACCACTGATTCCCGCGTTCTTACTGAAAAAAGAAGGACTACCGATAACAGTAGTTTAACCAGGCAGACAACTAATAAAAGTTCAAGAGAAACAAATAATGCGGTAACATCCCGAACTCAAAGTTATACGCGTCCGGGGACAGCCACACAAAACAGAAATTATACGCGTCCGGCTACAAACACAACTCAAAACAGTTATACTCGTCCACGAGTAGTTTCGGGTAACGTTAACCAGTCGGGGGCAACCACTGCATCACCTCGTTCAACAACCACTTATAACAGGGCATACAGGGCGGGCTCTACCTATAACAGGAGTTCCAGTCAAGGGGTATCTTCCCGGACGTATAGTGCTCCCTCTTCTGTGAAGTCATCTTCTACTTACTCTCCTTCGAGAAGCAGTGGAAGCGCTGTCAGAAGTAGTTCTTCTTCCAGCAGAAGCTCAGGATCCTATTCATCAGGAGGTTCAAGAAGTTCAGGAAGCGCGGTTTCTTCTGGTGGAGGATCCAGAAGTTCAGGTGGCGGCGGCGGGGGTTCATCCAGAAGTGGCGGAGGCCGCAGATAAATACTCCCGGAAATACAATTTTGAAACATTTAAACATGAATGCCATGAAACGAAACTACGCATTGATCGTTATAATGATTTTGCTGCCTCAATTATTACTGGCGCAAAACTTTGCAGATGCTTTCCGAATGTCGTACAACCAAATTCAGGGAACGGCCCGCTCGGCGGGTATGGGAAATGCATTTGGCGCCCTCGGTGGCGATTTTACTTCGCTTTCGATTAACCCAGCCGGTAGCGCGGTTTATCAATCGGGTGAGTTTGTAATTACACCCAGCTATTACATCAATAAAACAGAAATTGCTGCCGGAACAACAAAATTTAGCGACAACGACCAGGGATTTGCGTTGAACAACGTTGGAGCAATTGGCGCTTTCAGGACCAATCGCTCTGAAGCGGGAATCATCAGCATAAATTACGGCGTTGGTTACAACCGACTGGCCGATTACAGTAGCAGCGCTTTTGCCAACTTTAATCAGTCTTCGCTGTCATATCTTGATGACATTGCCGACTATGCCACCGGTATATCAAATAACTATCTGAATCAACCCATTGGAGACATTCAATACCGCGACTGGCCAACAAAACTGGCATGGGATACCTACCTGATCGATCCTGATACCGATAACCAGGGAAATGTTATTGACGGTAGCTATCGCAATATTTTATACGACGGGGAAAAAGTAGATCAACGTAAAACCTTTTCGCAGGGCGGACGGCTCGACGAATACCTTTTCAACATGAGTTTGAATTTTAATCATAAATTCTACCTGGGTGCTACCTTAGGTATCCACGACATGAGCTACCACAAAAACACTGCATACGAAGAATTGTTACTTGATAACAACTCTTTCAATTATTACGATGATTACTACATGGAAGGTCATGGTTTCAATTTGAAGATTGGAGCCATTTACCGCCCTGTTTCAACAGTAAGGCTAGGTTTGGCCTTCCACACTCCTACCTACTATCAAATTGACGAAAATTCTACGTTAAGTATGGATTCGTATCTGTCACAAAATTATTCGAGCTACGGAGTTAATCGATATAACTATGATTTTAATACTCCTTTGAAAGTGGTAATGAGCGGGGCAGTAGTTTTTGCAAAAAAAGCGTTGGTAAGCGTTGATGCCGAATATATGGATTATGCAAGTATGCGTTACCGCAGAGGAGGAACCGGTTCGGACAATTTTAACGATCTGAATTCAGTAATGGGCAATTATTTTAAAAGTGTTTTTAACCTTCGTTTAGGTGCCGAAGTGAAACTCACCGAACAGTTTGCCATCCGCGGAGGATACGAAAATTATGGAAATCCTTTTAAAACAGTACTTGATCAGCAAAGCACACTTAGCGATAATGTATCGGTGTTTTCAGCCGGTTTCGGATATACATTTAATGCCTTGTCGGTTAATGTTGCCTATACCAATTCGGCAAGTAAAATTTCGGAAGGAAATGAGCAACCTAATTACTACCAGCTTCCTCGCGAAAACAACAACCAAAACATACTTCTGACCCTCGGGTTCAGATTTTAAGAATACAATAATTAAGTGATGAAAGAGAAGGCACGACATTGAGTTGTGCCTTTTTATTTGTCCATTTTGTAGATTCGTTCCATTAATTGCCATTTTTCGTCGGCAGTGGCATTTCCCGAAGTTTTCTGAAATTTTGAAACATAGGCTTCCCATTCTGATTGCCGGGGCTTTAAAGCCAAAACTTTCATCGCCTCGCCGTGGTCGAAATCTGCCACTGTTTCCATAATCATAAACAGCTGTGTTCCCTGAATATAGATTTCCATATCCACAATTCCAACTTCGCGCATTCCTTGTGCAATTTCGGGCCAGGCAGCGCCAGGTGCATGTACTTTTTTATAAGCCTCAATTAAATCAGGATCATCATGCAGTTTCAGTGTTTTACAATATCTTTTAGTTTCCATTTCAGGCGGTTTTACTTTTGAATGCTTTGTAAGTATTCCTTCCGTAAGCAGCAATGACTACAAAACAAATTAACGGAAGAATAAACGAGAAATTTACTTCCGAGATAAATCCCAGAACATGAATGTCGCTGAATCCGCTTCCCCCGATATCGATAATTTTTGCCTGGAGCATTGGCAACAAAGCACCTCCTACAATTGCCATTACCAAACCCGCTGCGCCTAAAGTGGCATCGTCGCCAACATCTTCGAGCGCAATTCCGTAAATAGTAGGGAACATCAACGACATAAATGCTGAAGTTGCTACCAGTAAATAAAGCCCCGGCATTCCCTGGATCAGAATTACACCGGTTATAGTTAACATTCCTCCAACTGCAAAAAGCATCAGCATAAAACGTGCATTCAGGTATTTCATCAGCGCAGTGCTGATAAAACGGCTGCTGAGGAAAATAACCATGGCCACAATGTTGTAACGTTGCGCTACAGCCTTCGATAATCCCAGGTTTTCGGCATATTGTATGATAAAAGTCCAGCACATAATTTGTGCCCCCACATAAAATACCTGTGCAATCACGCCGGTTCGGTAAACCTTGTTGTTATACAAGCGTTTGAAGGAATCTCTGGTATGAATATCATGGTCGGCACTTTCGCGTTTTGGCATTTTCGAAAAAGCAATTACAAATAACATCGCGATCACTACAAAACCCAGTATTACATAAGGATCGCGTATCGTCGCCAGGTCATGTGTTCTGATGCCAGCCTTTTCGGCTGCACTCAGGCTCCCAAAAATTAGATTGCCGCCGGCATCGCGCTCATCCGAAATCAATGCCGGAAGTACCACCTGCGAAGCAACCGTCATTCCGAGCAATGATCCCACTGGGTTAAAAGACTGCGCCAGGTTTAATCGCCGGGTTGCCGTTTCGGGTGCTCCCATCGACAAAATGTATGGGTTTGCAGTGGTTTCTAAAAACGCTAAACCAAAAGTGAGGATATATAGCGAAACCAGGAAGAAGCCAAAAATTTCGAACTTTGCTGCCGGGTAAAACAAAAGTGCCCCGATGGCATACAAAGCCAGTCCAATAATAATTCCAAGTTTATATGAATAACGTTTGATGATGAGTGCCGCGGGAATGGCCATAGTTGCGTAACCACCGTAAAATGCAAACTGTACCATTGCCGCTTTAGCATTCGAGATTTCCATAACCGTTTTAAAAGCGGCAACCATTGGATTGGTAATGTCGTTGGCAAAACCCCACATCGCAAACAAACTGGTGATTAAAATAAAAGGAACAAGTATCTTCCTGTCGACCACAACTTTTTTTGGATCTTTCATAAGTTTATTAGTTTTTACCGGCTTGAAATTTCAGGCTTTTTCTTAGTCAGAAAACATTTTATAAATATTGATCTTTTTTCCCGGCTTTAAGCTGATCGACTATCTTTTTTACGTCCTCGGCTTTATCTCGTTTACAGACCAGGATTGTATCGCCGTCCTGCACTACAATCACATCGTCGAGGCCAACAACAGCAACCAGACTGTTCCCGGCATGAACATACGAATTTTTTGTATCAATCAACAAAGTTTCTCCCGAACCGGCATTCCCGTTTTCATCCTTTTTATCTGTCAGGTAAACCGACTCCCAGCTTCCCAGGTCGTTCCAATCGAAGTTGCCTTCAACAAGGTAAATATTATCGGCATGTTCCATAATTCCGTAATCAACAGAAATACTCTGAACAGCCCGGTAAATAGTATCAAGAGTTTGTGGATAACCAGGTTTTCCAAGGTCTGCCTGAATCTTGCGTAAATCAACATACAATTCGGGGGCAAACTGTTGAACCGCTTCAAGAAATACTGAAATTTTAAATATAAAAAGCCCGCTGTTCCAATAAAATCCACCCGATTCCAGATATTCTGACGCTGTTTGTTCGTTTGGTTTTTCCACAAAACGCTCCACCTTAAACTGCCTGATTTTTTCGGTTCCGGTAATATCTTCGGCGGTTTTCACATAGCCATAACCAGTGGCCGGATAAGTAGGTGTAATCCCAATTGTAACGATCCCATTTCGTTCGTGTGCAATTTTTGCGGCCGCTAATACGGTATCTTTAAAAAGTTCGTTATTTGTAATTAAATGATCGGATGGGGAAACGACCATAATTCCATCCGGATCTTCGAGTTCGGCATACATTGCCGCGAGCCCGATACAAGGCAAAGTGTTTTTACCAACCGGTTCGTAAATCAGGTTTTCTTTGGGAAGCATCGGTGTCTGTGCTTCAAGTACCTCGGCTTGTGCAGCGCTCGATACAACGTATATTTTATGGTGACTGGTAAAGGTGGCAAAGCGATCAATGGTATCCTGCAACAGCGAACTATCTCCAAAAATATTCAGATACTGTTTTGGCTTTTTTGTCTTACTTCGAGGCCAGAAACGCGTTCCCGAGCCACCCGCCATAATCAAGGTATATAAATTTTGCATGGTTTCTTTATTATCTTCCATTATTCAATATTCTTTTAACACGTTGAAAATAGAAATTTTTAATGCCAACCGAAAATTGAATTGTTAAAACCGAACCAGAATTTTCATAATCTTACCGGGCTCTTCGGCCCAGCTTTTCATTGCGAAAGGGGCTTCTTCAGGCACCACAATCCGGCTAATCAACATGTTTTCATCGAGCTTACCTGTTTTCAGGAATTTCATAACAGCATCAAAATCAGAAGGATTGGCATTACGTGACCCCATAATTTTCAATTCTTTTTGTACCCACAATTTGGTAGAAAACGAAACTTCGATACCGGCATAACCAATGCATACCACCCGACCGGAAAAAGCAACTTCCTCAATCGCTTGTTTATAAGTAATTGGGGTGCCTACCGCTTCAACCACAACTGTCGGGCCGTTATCACTGGTAATTTTCATCAATTCTTCATGCAGATTTTGGGTGTTCGAATTAATCACATAATCAGCGCCCAGTTTTTGAGCGATCGCCAATTTTTCATCATCAATATCCACCGCAATTACAGTTGCTCCACGCAGGTGTGCACGAATGATTGCTCCGGAACCGATCATTCCGCATCCAAAAACCATGACAGTGTCAGAATCGGTAACCTTTCCATTCCCGACAGCATGAAAGCCAACCGTTAACGGCTCTACCAGGGCCAATTGCAAATCGCTAAGCGCTTCGTCTGCCAAAACTTTTTGCCATGGAATTACCATGTACTCGGCCATTGCACCGTGACGTTGTACCCCCAGTGTTTGATTATAACGACAGGCATTAAAACGTTTTTGTTTGCAAGATGTACACTGGCCACAGTTTGTATAAGGCACAACTGTTACAGGTTTTCCAACCACGAAATTTTCAGGTACTCCTTCGCCTTTTTCTTCAATCACCGCTGAAATTTCGTGGCCAGGAATGCGCGGATACTGCACAAGCGGGTTTTTGCCCAGGTAAGTACTTAAATCAGACCCGCAAAAGCCAACATATTTTATCTTGAGTAAGAGTTCACCCGATTTTACGGTCGGTTTTGGGATTTCTATAAGTTGCATCGATCCGGCCTGAAGTATTTCAATTGCTTTCATTTGAAACTAATTAAATGGTTAAAGTTGATAAACCTGTTCGGCATTTTTGAACCAGAATAACTCTTTTTCATTTTCGCTAAACCCTTCCATAACACGATCAACTAGGTCAATCCAATTTTTATAATTACTGGCCACCAAACAAACCGGCCAATCAGAACCGAACATCAAACGTTCGGGACCAAAAGCTTCGAATATCACATCGAAATAAGGTTCGAGTTGCTCTTCTGTCCATAAATTATAATCCGCTTCGGTAACCATGCCGCTTACTTTACAACACACATTGGGCCGTTTTGCCAACTCGGTTATCAAATCTTTCCATGGCTGAAAGATATTTTTACTGATGCGTGGTTTTGCAATATGGTCGAGTATAAACTGCTGATTGGGATGAAGGTCGACAAATTTTATAGTGTTGGCCAACTGGTACTCAAAAACAAGAATGTCGTAAACCAGGTTAAAATCCTTTAGACAACTAATCCCCTCATTGAATTGTTTTCCCAAAATAAATTCAGGATCAGGTTCGCCCTGAACCACATGACGCACTCCCTTGAGCCACGAATTGTTTTGATATTTTTCAAGCGTCGACTGAATTTCAGGAGAAGATAGTGGCAACCAGCCTACAATGCCTTTCATAAAAGCATTGTCTTCTGCCATCGAAAGTAGCCAGTCGGTTTCTTCGATGCATTGACGGGCCTGCACTGTAACCACCCCGTTAACCTTGGTGCCGGCAAGGGTTTTACGTAAATCGTCGGGCAAAAAACTGGTTCGGATAACAGCCATTTCATCATCAATCCAATCGAATTCTACCGGATTATAATTCCAAAAATGGTGGTGAGTATCAATGATCTTCATTCGTTACAAATATGGATAGTTCTGTTCAATAATATTTTTCTCTTTTAGTTCAGTCCAAAATGCCTTTGGGAATTCCTTTTCCAGGGTCTGTTTGCTGTGCTGCATCCGCCAGGCTTTGCTGGGATTAAGAGCTACGGCAGCTATTTGCGGAGCCGAAACTGCAAATTTTAAACAGGCATCGCCCGGCTCAATTTCATGTTTATCACATATTTCAAAAAACTGCTTCCGCCACTGGAAAAGGGCTTGATCGTCGGGGTTGTTTTCATCCAAAATCCGGTAATCAAAATATTGCCCCCCGGTTAAAAATCCGGCGTTAAAAATGGCTGAATTTATAATTCCAACACCATCTTTTTCGAGTTGTTGAATAAAAGATACAATCTCTATCGGATGATGATAAATGGTAAATTTATTGGCAAACATCACCCAATCAAATTTTACCTTCCCGTATAATTCACGAATTACGTACCAATCCTTCGAACCAATACCCACCGCTTTTACTTCGCCTCGTTCCTTTAATTCAAACAAGGCATTGTAAGCCTCCAGGATATCTTTCAGCCTTTTTGCCCGGTCATTCATATCAACAGCTACAGCGAGGTATTCATCCGGATCGTGAACTGAAACTACTTCGGGTTTGTATTTCCCTCCCAAAAGTTCACAACCTTGCTCCCAGCATTCGAGAATCCCGGAAAAACTGATTTTTTGCACCGCATCGTATTTCAGGTTTGACCAGGCTCCCGGTTCAAAAGTCGGTTCAGCAGTGCTAAGCGGTACCCTGTACCAGCCCAGTTTGTTACTGATACAGATTTGATCAGGTTTAATTCCAAGCTCCTCCAGTCCCTGTCCGATAACTTCAAGCGCTAAGCCTGCGCCGTACTTTCCAGCGCTGTCGATCATTACTTTTCCATCGCTTACCTTAAACCATTCACGCATCAGGGCGAGTTTTTCATCCATGCTCAATTCACGATATAGATTGCCCAGGTAACTTGTTCCAAAAATTATTTTGGGAACTTCAATTCCTGCTTTTCCGAGTGTATTCTTTTTCATTGGATAATCAAAAATCGGTGCGGTATAAAAAAGATATCAAATTTTTCTGTCGACGGTAAAGGTAATTATTTATAAGAGTCAGCGCAACGCTTTTTAGTTCTGAAAGAAGCCACTAAAATTATTAACAGATCAAAAAAAAGCACCCGGTTATCAGACGGATGCTTTAGCAGTTTAACTATTTGATGGCTGGATTTATACGTTTCGTAACCACTGATTACTTACCCAGCCTTCAATATCAATTTTAACATACGACCATTCTCCTACGGTTTTCTCGACCTTTACCTTAGTTCCTTTTGTCAGAGGACCCGAAACTTTAGAAGCTTCGGTTCCGGGATTGGAACGAATATTCAGGTTTTCGGCTACTACCACGGCATCGCCAAGCAAATTTGGTTCTTCTTCATCCGGCAGGTCTTCATTTCTGCCAATCATCACTCTATTTTGTAACGACAGCATCGGGAATGCCGGTCCCGGATCGCGTTTACGAGAAGGTGCAATGTCGTCATGACCCACAATTTCTGCGATAGGATACGCTTGCTTGAGCGCCAGACAAATTTGTTCGACCACTTCTATCTGCTGCTGAGTATACGCTTCCCAACCCTTTTCCGTCGAGTCGAGTTTGTGTTTGGCAATCACTACATTTTGTGGTTCCACCTTCTTGCTGAAATGGGTGTAATATCCATCGGGCGATTGAACCAGTACGCCTGCATTGTCGATCTCGATTCCAATGCTGTATTGATTCAAACCAACACGTCCTTTCCACGAACTTCGGCCAGCATGCCAGGTTTTAATATTGAAGGGTGCAAGTTGAATAACCTCGCCTGCTTTTCCAACCACCAAATGCGCTGATGCATTGGCTTGTGGATTTCGTAGCCAGCCGGCTGACGATTTTGCCGAACTTCCGGCTGTATAATGGATCACAACTGTGTCGGGCAAACCGTTGGGAAACGGACCGGAAATATTTGGTGTTTCTTCAAATGAGATCTTGATCTTTCCTTCAGGATCAACTAATTTGTGGTCTTCAATTGCTATCATATTTCGGATTTAATGGTTTATCTACTTACATTAAAAATTACAGCCAATCAATTTTAAGGCTGTATACCAGGTTTCTTTTTTGAGGTGTCGCGTCAGTATTAAACAGGGTCATTATTAAATGGTTGGTTTGTTAGAAAGACTAAATGTGCCCTGGGTAATTATCTGTTATACAATTTAGTGAAGTAGGATCAGAAATACAAATCCGAAAAGAATTCGGTTGAATAAAGAAGGTAAAAACTATTGATGAAAGTTATATTCTTTGGCCTGAATCTCACCCTTTGCCACCCGAAGTGCGTTCATAGCCAATGCTTCCAGTTCGTCTTCGCCCGGATAAACAAAAACTTCAGAAATAAAAGCAGTTCTGTGTCGAATATAGTTTTCCAGTTCGCGATTGTAGGCTAATCCTCCGGTTAGCAGTATTCCGTCAACCCTTCCTTCAAGTACCACGGCCATTTCTCCGATCATTTTAGCCACCTGGTAAAAGAGCGCTTCCTGAACTGCAATCGCGTTTTGATCGCCGGTTTTGGCCCGATTTTCGACTTGCTGAGCATCGTTTGTCCCAAGGTAAGCCACAAAACCACCCTCGCCAACAAGCATCGCCCTGATTTGCTCTTTTGAATATTTGCCGCTAAAACACAGGTCGATGAGTTGCCCGGCCGGGAGTGTGCCCGATCTTTCGGGGCTAAAACTACCTTCCCCGTCAAGCGCATTGTTAACATCTACAACACGTCCGTTTTTGTGGGCGCCCACCGAAATTCCGCCACCAAGATGAGCAACAATCAGTCGAAGCTCATTATACGATTTGTCTACTTTTTGAGCATGTAAGCGTGCAGTTGCTTTTTGGTTGAGCGCATGAAAAATCGATAGCCTTTTGAATTTTGGATGACCGGCAAACCTTGCCACTTCTTCCATTTCGTCAGTAACCACCGGATCGGCCATAAATGCCTTGGCCCCTGGAATCTGCAAGGCAATATAATCAGCCAGGATCGGTCCCAGGTTGCTTGCATGCTGCCCTAACACCCCCAGTCGCAGATGTTCAATCATCAGGTTATTCACACAATACACACCCGACTCAAGAGGATAAGTTAAACCACCCCTGCCAATAATGTATTTGATCGAATCCACTTCAATTCCTTCCTCTACCAGTGCATCGATTATTAATCCTTTTCGAAGATCGAACTGATCAATAATAGTTTTGTAACGCATCAATTCTTCGAGCTGATGACGGATGGTTTTCCTTAGCACACATTCGGCTTCGAAATAAACGGCAAGTTTCGTTGAAGTTGATCCTGGGTTTATAGCAAGAATTCGAGTCATACTAACTTATTAACGACGCAAGGGCCATCGAGTTCAGTTTAGTTTTACGGCTGTCGCCACGCGAAGATACAACCACCGGGACTTTAGCACCTGCAATAATACCCGACATCTCGGCTTTGGCCAGCTTTGAATTGGTTTTGTAAAAAACATTGGCTGCATCAATATTCGGAAATAAAAGACAATCAGCGTCACCAGCCACCGGCGAGGTAAATCCTTTTAATCTTGCAGCATCACTGTTGATCGCCACATCAAGGGCCATCGGACCGTCAACCATGCCTCCTTCAATCTGACCGTGCTCCGACATTTTTGCAAGGGTAGCTCCATCCATACACGATTGTATTGAAATAATAATCTGCTCAGTGGGTGCGATCACCGCCACTTTGGGTTCATCTATTCCCATTGACTTTGCAGTGCAGATCAGATAATTGGTCATCAATAGTTTCTGTTTTAAATCAGGATAAGGAATAACAGCGGCATCGGTAAATACCAACATCTTATGATAATTCGGATTTTTCATAACCGAAATATGTGTCAGTGTCCCTTTTGCAGGTACCAAATTGAACTCCTTTTTTAACAAGGCCAGCATAAATTTATCGGTCGAAATCATCCCCTTCATCAGGATATCGGCCTTGTTCCCATTAATCAGCTCCACTGCTTTTTGTGTAGCTTCCGACATCGACGTTGTGTGTATAATTTCGTAATTGCTTAAATCAATTCCCAAACGCGAGCAAGTGCTTTCAATCTTTTCACGGTCACCGGTTACGATTGGTTTCACAAAACCTAAGGACACCGCATCCTCAAGCGCTTCCAATGTATATTCATCCACGCCATTTATCGCCACTACCCGTTTAGCTTCTTGTTTCTGGGCTGCTGCAATCAGTTCTTCAAAATTATGGATTGTCATGATCATCAAATTTTTACCCGAAATTACACTTAATCAACGATTCAAAGGAATAACTTTTCTCAGTAAATTTTATGTTGTAAACCATGAATCAAAATTTTATCCTGTTAATTAAAAACTATTGATGCACAGTTACAAATGCATTGTCAGAAAATACGGGATTCAGATATTATTTTGCAACCATTTTTGAATATGCACTTATAAAAACAGATTTATCGGTATTTTTATATTTTTGTAAAAACGAAAGAAACTTAATTAAACCTGCATGGAAAATGACGCAAATATTCAATTTGTCAAAATAAAAAAAATAGTTTGGCCCGAAAACCGAAAAAAATGTTTTAAAGACTGAAACAAGGTGTTTTATAATATATTGTAAACTTTCCGGAAGAATGATTTTTATGCTAATTTCAACACCTGTATTTTTTGAGTAGTCATCAAAAGGTTATCAACTTGATACTTCAACTACCATACGATTATAGTTTTCTTTTCTTCGGAATACCTGACGAAGCTATTATAAGAGCGAACAATTACAACCGATATTCGACCAGCAAAAATCGTTCGAACGGAATTTAATCAGGCTTTTGTCAGGCACCGACAGTCGCAACATCTCATTCTTTCAAATTTTCTATAAACTTAAAATTATTGATATGGTGAACAAAATTACTAGTCTAGCTGAATACTTTGCGAAGTATAAAGAAAGTGTGGCGGATCCCGAAGGTTTTTGGGGAAGTATCGCCGAAGGCCATTACTGGCAAAAAAAGTGGGATCACGTACTGGATTACAAATTTCAGGGCGAAGGTGCACCCGACGTAAATTGGTTTGCGAACGGTAAACTAAATATTACAGAAAATATTTTTGAGCGCAATATGTTTATGCGCAAAGACCAGGTAGCCATAATCTGGGAACCGAATGATCCAATAGAAGCCGAAATTAAACTTACTTATGGCGAACTCTTCGACAAGGTAAAACAGTTTGCAAACGCTCTTAAGAAACTGGGGGTTGAAAAAGGAGACCGCGTAGCGCTCTACCTGCCAATGGTTCCTGAACTGGCCATTGCTATGTTGGCCTGTGCCCGAATCGGGGCAATCCATTCTATTGTTTTCGCCGGGTTTTCAGCAACTGCTTTAGCCGATCGCGTAATAGACGCCGAAGCAAAAGTGGTAATCACTTCCGACGGTGGATTTCGAGGCACCAAATCGATACCGCTTAAAAATATTGTTGACGAAGCATTGGAAAAATGTCCTTCGGTAAAAACAACAGTTGTATTGAAACGCACCGGTGAAGATGTGGACTGGACGAAAGGCCGCGACATTTGGTGGCACGATCTGATAGAAGGCGTTTCGTTTGAAAATAAAGCTGAAACCATGGATGCCGAAGATGTGCTGTTCATACTTTACACATCGGGGTCAACCGGCAAACCCAAAGGAGTTGTGCACAGCACCGCTGGTTATATGGTTTATGCCGAATATACTTTTAAAAACGTGTTTCAATACAGCGACGGAGATATTTACTGGTGCACCGCTGATATTGGCTGGGTAACGGGTCACTCTTACATTGTTTATGGCCCGCTATTAACCGGTGCCACCTCCATCATGTTCGAAGGAGTGCCCACTTTCCCCGATGCAGGCCGTTTCTGGGATGTGGTCGACAAATACAAGGTAACTCACTTTTATACCTCTCCAACGGCTATTCGAGCTTTGGTTGCACAAGGCGATTCGTGGGTTACAAAACACGATCTGAGTTCGCTAAAAGTACTCGGAACCGTGGGTGAACCAATCAACGAAGAAGCATGGCGCTGGTACCATGACCTGATTGGAAAAGCTAAATGTCCGATTGTGGATACCTGGTGGCAAACCGAAACTGGTGGTATCATGATCACACCGCTGGCAGGAATTACGCCTACCAAACCATCACTTGCAACTCTGCCATTGCCCGGCATCCAGCCTGTTTTGCTCGATCATGAAGGAAAAGAATTAAAAGGCAACAGTGTCGAAGGAATTCTTTGTATTAAACACCCGTGGCCCGGAATGTTGCGTACCACCTGGGGCGATCATCAGCGCTGTTATCAAACCTACTTCTCGTCGTTCCCGGGGTACTACCTCACCGGCGACGGTGCCAAACGCGATGAAGAAGGATATTACCGAATAATCGGTCGTATTGACGATGTAATCAATGTATCTGGTCACCGTATTGGAACAGCAGAAGTGGAAGATGCCATCAACCAGCATCCAAAAGTAGTGGAATCGGCAGTTGTCGGCTATCCACACGAAATCAAAGGCTCCGGAATATACGCGTATGTGATTTGCGAAGATCTTACGGATGCAGAACTGGCTACAATCGAAAATGAAATTCGCGCAACTGTAACCAAGGTTATCGGCCCAATTGCAAAACCCGATAAAATACAGATTGTAAGCGGACTACCAAAAACCCGCTCCGGAAAAATCATGCGCCGCATCCTCCGGAAAATCGGTGAAGGCGATGCCAGCAACCTTGGCGATACATCAACCCTGCTCGACCCGGGTGTTGTGGATGAGATCATTGAAGGCGCAAAAGTGTCTGTAAAACGATAACATAAAAAGTAACCATCACTAATTTCAACAACCTAAAATTTTATCGAAATGGAAAACAAACTATCCAATCCGGCCCCATTAGGATTAATGGGATTCGGAATGACTACTGTACTCTTAAACATCCATAATGCAGGTTTCTTTCCGCTTGGTTCTATGATACTTGCAATGGGTATATTCTATGGAGGTATTGGACAAATTATTGCCGGGATTCTGGAATTCAGAAAAGGTAATACTTTTGGGACAACCGCCTTTACTTCATACGGATTGTTCTGGCTTACTCTTGTATTCCTGATCGTATTTCCGAAAATAGGTTGGCTGGAAGGTCCGCCAGCCGGATTTATGGGATGGTACCTGTTTATGTGGGGAGTATTTACTTTTATGATGTGGATCGGCACTTTTGGAAACAACCGTGCATTGCAATTCATTTTTCTTTCTTTATGGATTCTGTTTCTCTTACTCGCCATCAGAGATTGGTCAGGATCGGCCCTGGTAGGTAAGATTGCCGGATTCGAAGGAATAATCTGTGGTTTATCTGCTATATACCTGGCAATGGCCGAGGTAATTAACGAAACACAAGGCAAGGTAGTTTTACTCATCGGCTCCAGATAATTTAACAAACGGATGACATCGTCATTCTTATCAAACACAGAGAACGCCTTGAAAAATCAAGGCGTTCTTTATTTGTAATATTCATCTTTATCTTCCCCAACCCGGAAATATTTTCGCATAAAATTCACACATGTTCTAAAACAGTGAAATACAAGGTTGTTCTGCAACATGATTTTGATAAGCGACAAAGCCAATTTAACAGCATAATTCATTCATTCCCTGAATATTAATTCTAATATCGAAATGTTTATTATAAATCAGTGTGATTTTTTAAGCTGACTTTTTTTGATGAAATTTAGAACGCCAAATAACCAAAATATTCAACCTGCGATAATTTAACGATTTTCTATAAACCAAAAAAAAATTAGCTATGGCTATCAAAAAGTTAGACAGTATTTTCAAACCAAAACGTATTGCGCTTATTGGTGTTTCCAATAATCCTGACAGTGTTGGCGGGATCACCCTCAAAAATTTAGTGGGAGGAGGTTTTAACGGGGTTGTTTATCCCGTAAACCCAAAGCGCGAAGCCGTTTTTGGAATCCCCTGTTATCCCGATGTAAAAAGTCTGCCTAAAACACCAGATATGGCAGTGATAATGACCGCTGCCAAATTAGTACCCCAAATTGTAAAAGAATGTGGCGAAGCCGGAATACATGGGGTAATTATCATGTCGGCCGGGTTTAAAGAATCAGGGGAAGAAGGGAAAAAACTCGAAGCACAGGTGAAAGCAGAAAAAGCCAAATTCCCGGACATGAGAATTATCGGCCCCAACTGCTTGGGAATACTTGTGCCTGGCTTAAATATGAACGTGAGCTTTGCGGCAGGAATGCCTAAAAAAGGACATGTTGCCTTTATTTCGCAATCGGGCGCGTTATGTACCTCGGTACTCGATTGGGCTTACGAAGCCAATATTGGTTTTTCAAACTTTGTTTCTATCGGAAATACCATGGACGTAAGTTTTGGCGACCTAATCGATTATTTTGGCCAGGATCCGAATACAAAATCCATCGTCCTATATGTTGAATCGATTGCTGATGCCCGCACATTTATGTCGGCTGCAAGGGCATTTTCGCGCGAAAAACCTATTATTGTTTATAAATCGGGCCGTTTCCCCGAATCGGCTGCTGCTGCCGCATCTCACACCGGGGCCATGGCTTCCGAAGACTCAATTTACGACGCCGTTTTCCGTCGTGCCGGCTTGGTTCGGGTATTCGACTTTGGCAACATTTTCGACTTTACCGACCTGGTTGGAAGAAAACGTATTCCGAAAGGAAATCGATTAGTGATTGTGACTAATGCCGGTGGCCCAGGTGTAATGGCAACCGACTCGCTGATTTCGTTAGGCGGAAAATTGGTAAATCTCTCCGACGAAACCATGCAAAAACTAAATGATTACCTGCCGCCATTCTGGTCTCACGGCAACCCGGTGGATGTTCTTGGTGATGCCACGCCCGAACGTTTTGCGCGCGCAACGGAGATAGTGCTTGAAGATACAAATGTCGATGCGGTACTAGTACTGCTCACACCACAAGCCATGACCGACCCAACTGCAACAGCTCAAGCCATTGTTGAGATGTCGGTCCGAACCACAAAAACTGTGATGGCGGCTTGGTTGGGAGGGACTGCCATGCGCGACGGAATCCAGATTTTCAATAAACACGGGATATCAAATTATAGTGCACCCGAACAGGCTATCGGGGCATTTATGACCCTTTCTGATTACTCGGAAAATCAGCAAATGTTATACGAAACACCCCGGGAAGTCCCGGTTTCATTCCAATACGATCGCCACGAACTTCGTGCCAAGTACCTGAAAGATATTTTCCCGAAAGCAAAGATTTTAAACGAAGACGACTCGAAAATGCTGGTTAACGATTATGGCATCGATACCACTCACCCAACACCTGCTGCTACGGAAGACGAAGCGGTAAAAATTGCAAAGAAGAAGGGTTACCCGGTTGTGCTGAAAATATATTCTCCGGATATCACGCATAAATCTGATGTGGGTGGTGTGGCGCTGAACATCAAAAACGAGGACATGGTGCGTGCCAACTTCCGAAACATGATAAAAACAGCCTCGGAAAAAAGACCCGATGCCCGAATCGACGGAGTTACGGTCCAACGCATGGTGGACTCGAAAGACGGGATCGAACTTATCCTGGGGACTAAGAAAGACCCGATATTTGGAACAGTAATGTTGGTGGGAATGGGCGGAACCACTGCCGAACTGTTTAAAGATAAACGTTTGGAATTTCCACCTTTGAACGAACACCTGGCGATGCAAATGCTACGCTCGCTCAAAATCTATCCCCTCTTGCAAGGCTGGCGCGGCGATGTTCCCAAAAATATCGATAAACTAATCGAAGTAATGATCAGGTTGTCGTACCTTGCCGCCGATTATCCTGAAATTGAAGAGCTCGACATTAACCCACTGATTGTAACACCCAACGATGTGATCGCGCTTGATGCACGAATAGTTGTTGACCACGACCTTCTGCAAAAACCGGTAAAAGAATATTCTCATTTGATACTTCGTCCGTACCCCGAGAGTTTGATTAAAGAAACCCAGTTGAAAGATGAAACCAGGATAACACTGCGCCCTATTCGTCCCGAAGACGAACCGATGTGGTTGGAGTTACTTAGCAGTTGTTCAAAAGAATCCATTTATCACCGTTTCCGTTACGATTTCTACTTCGATTCGCACGAAGTGGCTTCTCAATTCTGTTTTATTGACTACGACCGTGAAATTGCTATTGTGGCTGAACATGAGAAAGAAGACGGACAAAAAGAACTCATTGGAGTTGGTCGGTTGATTGCGGATCCTGATGTGGAAATGATGGAATATGCGATCCTGATTACTGATGCCTGGCAGAAAAAGGAATTAGGGTTCATGATAACCAATTACTGTCTCGATATTGCCAAAGGACGCAATATCAAGCGTTTGGCTGCAGAAACAACCCGCGATAATAAACCGATGATCTCGGTTTTCCGCAAACTGAATTTTAAAATCAGGTTTAATGAAGATACCACGGTTTCGGTGAGCAAAGATCTGGAAGCCGGAGATTAAATGAATTATTGCGATAATAGTTCTCCCGGCAGGAAACCTTTTCTGCCGGGAGTTTCAAATATATGGACCAAATTAAAACCGAAAAGGCCCGCCTGAATGAATCAATCGGGCAGGCAGCAGAACTCATCCGAAAAGCTAAATATACGGTGGCTTTTACTGGTGCAGGTATTTCTGTCCCGAGCGGAATTCCACCTTTCAGAGGTGAAAACGGACTTTGGAACACGACCGATCCGATTTTTCTGGAAATCGAATTCTTTCGGAAAAAACCGTTGCAGTCGTGGTTAAAGATCAAGGAGATATTTTACGACAAACTTGGCGATGCACTACCAAACCCTGCTCACGAAGTGCTGGCCAAAATGGAAGAACGTAGTTTTCTTGAAACCATCATCACTCAAAACATCGACCACCTGCATCAAAAAGCCGGAAGCAAATATGTCTACGAAATTCATGGAACCTATAAACATTTGATTTGTACCGAATGCAGCTCGGAATACGATATGAGTTTTGCCGATTTGAATTACCTGCCTCCCACTTGTTTTGTATGTAAAGGAATTTTAAAACCCGACATCGTGTTTTTTAACGAACCCATTCCGGCTTTTGCCAAGCGACGTTCGTTTGAAGAAGCCGCCAAAGCCGATGTATTTATCATTATTGGAACCAACGCCGAAGTGCTTCCGGCTGCACAAATACCGGTGATTGCAAAACAGAACGGTGCTAAAATTATTGAAATAAATATCGAAGAAACACATTTCACCCGCGAAATTACAGACATCTTTTTACGTGGTGATGCCGCTGAAATCATGACTGAGCTTGGGAAACAACTCTATTTGTAAAAAATCTTTCTTTGGTATTTTCTCCCCCACCATTATCAGCCAAGTGTTAATCTTTTCCAAATATTTTAAAATAACTCGGAAAACTTTATGGGTTTTTAATGTTTTCTATAATTTAGCACGCTGAAAACTTGTTTATGGAAGTAAAAGACAGAATAATTGAAGAAGCAATCCGGCAATTCATGAAGTTTGGTGTCCGGCATGTGACGATGGATGATTTGGCCAATAACCTGGCAATATCAAAACGTACCGTTTACGAAGTGTTTAAGGACAAGAACGAACTGATCACCACTTGCATGCAGCACCTGTCATGGCAACAGGAAGCCCGTCAAAATGAACTACTCGACAGCACACAGAATGTAATCGAGCTAATGATTTCTACCATGCAGGAAGGAATCAAAGCATTTAATTCGATCAACCCTGTATTCTTTTACGACCTGAAAAGATATTACCCAATGGTGTGGAATCAAAAACATCTCGAGCAAAGAGAAAAGAGTTTGAACCACATTCATACTCAGCTAAGAAAAGGTATTAACGAAGGACTTTTCCGAAAGGACTTTGATATTGAACTGGTATCTAAACTTTTTTATGAACAGATGAACCTGATTGGCGATGACACCATATTCCCTAAAGAAGATTACAACTACGCAGACTTGTTTAAAAACCTGATGATCAATTTTATACGCGGCATTTCAACCCGAAAGGGAATTGATGTAATCGAACAAAATCTGGATTAATATTTTTGCAACATAAAAAACTCAAAAATTTATCAAAGTTTTTAAAGTTTAATATCGAGAAACAATAAATAACAATACGATGAGAAGAAAACAAATTATTCTATTAATTGCTCTCCTGATCAGTCCGTTTATCCGGGCGCAGGAAAAAGTATCGCTTGGCCTGGAAGATGCCAAAGCGTATGCCGTCCAGTTTAATAAAAACATCCTGAACTCGAGTCTTGCCGTTCAGAAATCGCAGGAACAACTTCGCGAAACCATTGCAGCAGGTTTGCCACAGATGAATGCCACAGCCGATTATAACAATGCCCTGGGTGCCGAAATCACCTTCCAGTTGGATCCTAACGGTCCACCTGCCAAAATTCCGATCAACCCCACCAGTACTTTCAATCTGCGGGCCACTCAATTGATTTTTAGCGCCAACTATATTGTTGGTGTGCAAACTTCGAAATTGTATGAGCAATTGATGCAAACTTCGCAGTTAAAAACCGAACAGGAAATTGTGAGCCAGGTGGTTAGCAGCTACTACACCGTTTTGATTGCAGACGAAAGTCTGAAAATTTTATACAACAACGTGGATAATCTGCAGGAGATATACGAAAAAACGAAACCCTTGGTAGAATTTGGCGTGATGGAAAAAATCGAACTCGATCAGCTTTCGGTTCAGGTAAATACTTTACTCAATACCTTAAAATCGGCAGAACGACAACTTGAGTTTTCAAAAAATATGTTACGCTACCAATTGGGAGTTTCGTCCGAAACCGAACTGGAACTCACCGACTCGCTGGATAAAATAATGGAACAGGTTTCTCAAAATGCACAAAGCGATTTCTTTGATATCAGTGAGAATATTGATTTCCAGTTAAAACAAGCCGAAGGTGAGATACAGAAAAAACAAGTGTACATGCAAAAAGCCAATTACCTGCCAACTATTTCAGGATATTATTCTTACACCTATAAAATATTGAAGCCAAATTTCGATATGAGCCCGAAAAACATGATGGGACTTCAAATGAGCGTCCCCATTTTTTCAAGTGGAGAACGGCGATCGAAAGTAAGACAGGCCAATATTGATATTGAAACATACAACAACGAGAAAAAGCTACTTCAAGACCAGTTGCAACTTCAATATAATCAGTTGGTCTTTAATCTAAAAAACGCACAGGAAAACTATGAAAACCAAAGCAAAAACGTCGAAGTTTCCAGAGAAGTCATCAGGCAATATCGTCAGAAATTTGACCAGGGAATAATGTCGAGCCTCGAACTGACCACTGCCGACAACAACTACCTCAAAGCCGAATCGGATTATTTACAAGCCACAATGCAGGTACTGCAGGCACAAAACGAATTAGACAAAATTAAAGGTGAATTAATTTCAACTAGTCAACAACAGTAGAAAAAAGAAAAAATAACAATTGAATCATATGAAAAAAATTAACAACATTTTATCTATTCTGGCACTTGGAGTGATCGGCTTAATGTCGTGCACTGGCCAGCAAACAGATAACAGCGAAAGCACTGTCCAGGCAGTAAAACCTGAACACATTCGTATTCTCGTTCTTCAAGATCAGGAAATCGCCCGGTCGGTAGAATACACCGCCAGCATGGAACCATTTAATGTAGTCCACATGGCTCCTACCTCACCCGGCCGTATCGAAGCCATTAATGTAGAAGTGGGCGACCGTGTAAAGGAAGGCCAGGAATTGGTTAGAATGAACGATGTTCAACTAAAGCAAGCCGAAATCCAGCTTAAGAATCTGGAAATTGAATATAATCGCCTCGACACATTGAACAAATTAGGCAGTGTAGCCCCGCAACAATACGATCAGTTGAAGGCACAATATGATGTAGCACAGGAAAATGTGGCTTTCCTTCGGAAGAATACCATTTTGGTTGCACCTTTTAACGGACTCATTTCGGGCAAATATTTCGAACCCGGAGAAATGTATTCAGGAGCACAGATAGCAACTGTTGGGAAAGCTGCGATCATCTCAATTATACAGGTTGAAAAGCTAAAGGCAATCGTTAGTATTTCGGAAAACTATTTGCCAAAAATCAAGAACGGAATGGAAGTTTCACTTAGTTTCGATGTTTATCCGAATGATGAATTCAATGGTAAAATCATTCGTATTTCTCCAACTATCAGCGCACAAAGCCGCTCGTTCGAGATCGAGATTGGAGTAAATAATCCAGGAGAGAAGATACGCCCGGGTATGTTTGGACGTGTTACCATTCCTTTGGAAAAAACCGAAGCACTGGTGCTTCCTGCCGAGTCGATCTTAAAAATGCAGGGATCAGACATTCGCTATCTTTTTGTCGAAGAAAATGGCATTGCCAAACGTATTGAAGTAGAACTTGGACAGCGTTTCGACGACAAACTGGAAGTGATTTCGGACAAATTAAAGATTGGCGACCATATTGTTGTGGAAGGCCAGGCACGTTTGCTCGACGGCAACAAAGTGGAAGTGGTCAAATAAGAAACACATTTCCAAAATTTTATTAGAACAGAAGTATGAGTATATATAAGAGTGCAGTAGAAAAACCGATCACCACGCTGATGATTTTCATTGCAGTGGTGGTCATGGGGGTTTACTCCCTGATAAATATCCCGGTGGATCTGTACCCCGAGATGGACCCGCCCTTCATTACCGTAATGACAAGTTACTCCGGCGCCAACGCATCGGATATTGAGACCAACGTAACCAAAATTCTGGAAGATGCCCTAAACTCGGTTGACATGTTGAAAGAAATCACTTCAACCAGTTCAGACAACCTTTCAGTAGTTTCGCTTGAATTCGAATGGGACACCAACCTCGACGAGGCCACCAACGATATTCGCGACGTGATCGACCGAATAATGGACAATCTGCCTGATGGAGTAGATCGCCCAACGATTTTTAAGTTCGACACCAGCATGTTCCCGATCCTGTTTTATGCGATCACTGCCGACGAAAGTTATCCGGGACTGGAAAAAATCATCGAAGAAAAAATTATTAACCCACTTAACCGTGTCGATGGCGTTGGTTCTGTATCGATGATCGGTACTCCTAAACGAATGGTTTATGTGGATGTGGATCCAAAACGTCTGGACGCTTACAACCTGACACTGGAACAGATCGGTTCGGTAATTGAGAGCGAAAACCGTAACCTTCCACTGGGTAACGTAAAGATGGGTAAGTTGGATTACCAGATCCGTGTACAGGGAGAATTCTCGGAAAGCGATCGTTTGAACAACCTGGTTGTAGCCGATTACCTTGGCAAACAAGTGTATTTACGCGATGTAGCCACGGTTCGCGATACCTTAAAAGATGTTACCCTCGAAGAAAAGATCAACGGTCAAACCGGTCTTCGTTTGTTTGCCATGAAACAATCGGGAGCCAACACCGTGAAAGTAGCCCGCGACATTCAGAAACGCATGGAAGAGCTGAAACCAACACTTCCTCCCGATATCAAAATCGATGTGATTATCGACTCATCCAAATTTATAAAAGGGTCGATCAACAACCTCTCCTCCTCCCTGCTTTACGCTATGGTATTCGTGGTGCTTGTCGTTTTGTTTTTCCTTGGACGATGGCGCGCAACTTTTATTATTGTACTTACCATTCCTATTTCGCTGATCGTTGCCTTCCTCTATCTTTTCCTAACCGGAAACTCGATGAACGTGATTTCGCTCACCTCGCTTTCGATTGCGATCGGGATGGTGGTGGATGATGCGATCGTAGTTCTCGAGAACATAACACGACATGTAGAAAGAGGATCGAGTCCGCGCGAGGCGGCGATTTATGCCACCAACGAAGTGTGGTTATCGGTAATTGTAACCACGCTGGTGGTGGTTGCAGTATTCTTCCCTCTGACTTTAGTTTCAGGAATGACGGGAGTACTTTTTAACCAGTTAGGTTGGATTGTTACTATTACCGTGGTGACATCGACACTGGCAGCCATTTCGCTCACCCCAATGTTGGCTTCCAGATTACTCAGGCTCCGGAAACAAGTGAAACCCAGAAAATTTGGCTACGAAAACACCATCGAAAAATTACTAAACAGACTGGATTCGTTTTACGAAAAAACCTTACGGTATGTACTGAAACACAAAACTTTAGTTATCGCAGTAACTTTTGCCATTTTCGTAGGTTCAATTTTTATGATGAAAAATGTGGAAACCGATTTCATGCCCGAATCAGACCAGGGACGGTTAACTTCCATGATTGAATTACAGACCGGTTTGCGTGTGGAAGAAACCACAAAAGTGACCCGAAAACTGGAGAAAATAATTGCAGAAAATTATCCCGAAATCGAGATTATTTCTTCTTCTTCGGGCTCGGATGACGAGGGTAGTTTTATTTCAATGTTCAGTTCAACCGGATCGAATATTATCAACCTTACCATGCGTTTAACCGATCTCGAAAACCGCCAGCGTTCGGTTTGGGATATTGCCGACGATTTTCGGGAACGGGTTTCTCAGTTACCCGAAGTGGTGAGTATGACCACTTCGACCGGTAGTACTGCCCTGGGAGGCTCGAACAGCGTTGATTACGAAATTTATGGCTTCGATTTCGACGTAACCAATCGGTATGCCGAGAAGATTTTCGAGAAGATTAAAAATATTGATGGAGCCGAAAACGTAACCATCAGCCGGAAAAATGACAAACCTGAGTTGCAGATTGTTTTCGATCGTAATAAACTTGCTGAGCACGGTTTGTCAACCGCACAGGTTTCCACTTTTGTGCGAAACCGGATCAACGGATTGGTACCTTCGTTATTCAAGGAGGAAGGTGAAGAATACGATATCAAAATCCGTTTAGAGGAGAAATACCGTAACTCGATGAACGATATTCTTGATCTGACGATAGTGACACCAGCAGGTGTTAAAATTAAATTGAGTGAACTCGGGCGTATCGATGAATATTGGTCGCCACCGAGTATTCAGCGCAAACGCCGCGAACGAATTGTAACCATCTCTGCTGCTCCTGACGGAGTTTCGCTGGGGACCCTGGCAACACGAATTAAATCAGAAACAGCCACAATTGAAGTACCATCTCAAATTATGATTGCCATCGGGGGAGCCTACGAGGAACAGATGGATTCGTTTATTGACCTGGCCACGCTACTCGCGCTCAGTTTAATTCTGGTTTATCTTGTAATGGCTTCACAGTTCGAATCGTTGCGAATGCCTTTCATCATCATGTTCTCGATTCCTTTTGCCTTCACCGGGGTAATCCTGGCGCTGGTAATTACAGGCACCAGTTTAAGTGTGGTTGCCGCCCTGGGGGCCGTGCTTCTGGTTGGTATCGTAGTGAAAAACGGGATCGTGCTGGTCGACTTTATCAACCTGATGCGCGACCGTGGCATCGAATTGTACGACGCCATTGCACTGTCAGGAAAATCACGTTTACGTCCGGTTTTGATGACCGCTGCCACAACAGTCCTGGGGATGCTTCCACTGGCCATGAGTACCGGCGAAGGCGCCGAAATCTGGAGACCGATGGGTATCACGGTAATTGGAGGTTTGATCGTATCAACACTTGTAACCATGATCATTGTTCCGGTAATGTACGCCTCACTGGCCAGCCGCGACGAAAGGAAGAAAAAAGATAAGGTGAGAAAACAATTTTTATTTATGGACAAGTAATGAAGTGACAGGAGGTTGGTAGACAGAAGTTGGAATTTAAGGGACAACTGGTTCTCTTCTTTTTAACTTCAAACTTCTCTCTTCGGTCTTCAGTCAAAAAAAAGAAATATGAAAGCAGTATTTATCGTTTTTAACCAGGCTAATACCGAGCGTGTGGAATACATGCTCGACAGGCTTGAAATCCGCGGTTTTACGTGGTGGGAAAATGTAATGGGCCGCGGCTCAGTCGACGGCGAACCACGAATGGGAACGCATACCTGGCCCGAGATCAATTCAGCAGTGATGACGATGATCGAAGATGATAAGGTGGCTATCCTACTCGAGAAAATAAAAAAACTTGACCAGGTGAACCACGAAGTAGGTGTCCGCGCTTTTGTGTGGGACATACTTCAAACGGTTTAAAATATTTTAATCATCCTAAATTATTTAACTGCTCCTTCCTTTTGTGGGTTGGGGCAGTTTTTTTTCTTACCATTTGTTGCAGTGCCTCCGCTAATCTTCTATTTTTACAATACTATTAAACATACCTTATGCCAGCCAATTTTGAACAACTAAAATCTCAACTCGATGGCGATCTTTTCATCGACAATGTACAACGTGTTCTGTATTCCACCGATGCCTCGCAATACAAGGAGAAACCATTGGCGGTCACGCGTCCGAAATCTGTCGACGATATCAAAAAGATTATTGCTTTTGCACGAGAGAACAACACTTCGGTGATCCCGCGTGGAGCAGGCACCTCGCTTGCCGGCCAGGTAGTGGGGCCCGGTATCGTGATGGATATTTCGAAATACATGAACCGCATTATCGAGTTCAACGAAAAAGAACGGTATGTGGTAATCGAACCCGGAGTGGTGCTGGCTGAACTGAATTTATTTCTGGCTAAATACAATTTACAGTTTGGGCCCGAAACTTCCACTGCCAACCGTTGTGTGATTGGCGGAATGCTCGGCAATAACTCCTGTGGCTTGCACTCGCTGGTTTACGGGAGTGTTCGCGAACACATCCTCGAAGTAGGTGCAATCCTGTCGGATGGCAGTGAAACCACTTTTAAAGCGCTTACTCCTGAACAGTTTAAAGCAAAAATAAACGAAAATCAGAACCCGCTTGAGAAAGCCATTTACCAGAACATTTACGATATTCTTTCTGACAAAGAAAATCAGAAGGAAATAAGGGATCATTTCCCTGATCCCCGTGTTACCCGCCGAAACATGGGTTACGCCATCGATGTTTTGATGGATTCTGAAATATTTACCAAAGGCGGAGAAGCCTTTAATTTTTGCAAATTATTAGCAGGGTCAGAAGGTACACTGGCTTTTTCCACCCGCCTGAAACTGAATTTGATCCCGCTGCCTCCCAAACACAAAGGTTTGGTTTGCGCCCATTTCGAAACACTCGAAGAGTCGTTGTACGGTAACCTGATTGCCTTGAAATACAAGCCCACCGCCATCGAGTTGATGGACGACCCTGTAATGCAGGCGGCCAAACAAAACATCGAACAAAACAAAAACCGCTGGTTTGTAAAAGGCGACCCGGGTGCGATGCTCATGATTGAATTTTCGTTTGAAAGAGAGGAAGAATTGACATCGACAGCAGAGGCTCTGGAAAAAGAATTACGTGCAGCAAATTTGGGGTATCATTATCCACTGATTACCGGCGCCGATAAAATTAAGCGTGTTTGGGCGCTGCGAACTGCCGGACTCGGTTTGTTGTCGAATATTCCGGGCGACCGCAAAGGGGTTCCTGGTATTGAAGACACCGCCGTGCATCCCGAATATTTACCCGATTACATTGCCGATTTCAAAAAAGCACTAAAAAAGCTTGGCCTCGATAGTGTTTTCTATGCACACATTGCTACCGGCGAAATCCATTTCCGCCCGCTCATTAATTTTAAGGATCCAAAAGATGTTGAATTGTTCGACACTTTGATGAACGAGGTTGCTACTTTGGTAAAAAAATACCGTGGTTCGATGAGTGGCGAACATGGCGACGGTCGTGTTCGTGGCAAATTCATTCCTTTTATGCTCGGCGAAAAAAATTACGAACTCGTAAAAGCGGTGAAAAAAGCCTGGGACCCGGATAATATTTTCAATCCCGGGAAAATTGTTGATACACCGCCAATAACCGAAAGTTTACGTGTAATTCCCGGCAAAGCGATTCCTGAATACGATACAACTTTTAGTTTTACAAGATACAAAGGCTATTTCCGTAGCATCGAAAAGTGTAACGGTTCGGGCGACTGCCGAAAAAGTGAAGCGATTGGCGGAACCATGTGCCCCACTTTTATGGCCACACGCGACGAAGACAAAAGTACTCGTGGACGTGCGAATATCCTGCGTGAATTTCTATACAACAACCAAAAGGAACAACCTTTCGATCACCAGGAAATTTATGACATTCTCGACCTGTGTATTTCGTGCAAAGCCTGCAAAAGCGAGTGCCCTTCGAATGTCGATATGTCGAAATTGAAAGCCGAATTTCTACAGCATTTTTATGACATCCATGGAGTTCCGCTTCGTTCAAAACTGGTTGGATGGTTGCCCCGGCTGAATAAAGTGGCAATGGTTTTTCGTCCTATTTCAAATTTTGCGATGAACACCTCGATATTAAAAAAAGCCATCGGTTTTTCCACCCGGCGATCTGTTCCTAAACTAAGTAAAATCACGCTGAACCGCTGGATTCAAAACGGAGTTCCAACATTAGAAACAACCTCAAAAGGTAAAGTTTATCTTTTTAACGATGAGTTTACCAATTACAACGAGAGTGACATTGGAATTAAAGCCATTCTCCTGTTAACCAAACTCGGATATGAAGTTAAAATTCCGGTAACCAAAGAATCCGGACGTACTTTTCTTTCGAAAGGCATGATTAGAAATGCTAAAAAAGTGGCCACAGAAAACGTGCTGGCATTAAAAGATCTAATTTCAGAGGAAACTCCATTAATTGGGATCGAACCGTCTGCGATACTGGCTTTCCGCGATGAATATCCCGAACTGGTCGATACCAATTTGCAGGCCAGCGCGGGCCAACTGGCAAAAAATGCCCTTTTATTCGAAGAATTTGTAGCAGCCGAAATTGAAAAGGGAAATATTTCAGCCGATCAATTTACCCGCGAACAAAAGCATATTCTGTTACACGGCCACTGTCAGCAAAAAGCAGTGGCATCCACCGAACCAACCAAGCGCATGTTGTTATTGCCAGTGAATTATACCGTTTCTGAAATACCGTCAGGTTGTTGCGGGATGGCCGGGTCCTTTGGATATGAAAAAGAACACTACGATTTATCAATGAAGATTGGGGAAATGGTTTTATTCCCGACTGTCAGAAAAGCAGAGGAAGAAACGATTATCTCAGCGCCAGGCACTTCATGCCGTCATCAGATAAAAGATGGAACAGATAAAAAAGCAAAACATCCGGTAGAAATACTGTACGAAGCCCTGATTTGAGTTATATGAAGGAAAAATCGTATAAATATGTTCTTCTGAACAATTTATTTAATCATCTGTTTCGGGCAAAAGATTATTAATGAACGAATTCTGGAACGAACGGTTCAGCGCTGAAGAATATGCATACGGAGAAAAACCCAACCGTTTTTTTCGTCAGCAAATAGTTAAGCTAAAACCCGGCAAGATACTTTTCGCGGCAGAGGGAGAAGGACGCAATGCAGTTTACGCGGCAACACTGGGCTGGCAGGTAACTGCCTTCGATTTAAGTACCGAAGGAAGAAAAAAAGCTATACAACTCTCTGTGAAACATAATACATATATCAACTACCTAATTAAAGGATACGAAGACATTGAATTTCAACCGGAAACTTTTGATTGTATAGTCCTGATTTTTGCACATATCCATTCGGGGAAACGAAGCGAATATCACAAAAAACTGGTATCGTATCTAAAACCGGGAGGAAAACTCATCATGGAAAGTTTTTCTAAAGAGCAGGTATTCAGAGACTCGGGCGGCCCAAAAAATACTGACATGCTGTATTCGGCTGAAGATATGAAAAATGATTTTTCGGATTTTGGCGAACTGCACATCGAAAAAACTGAAACCGAGTTACGTGAAGGGGATTTTCATATTGGAACAGCCTCGGTTATACGTGTGCTGGCCACCAAATAATCCATGAGTGAATTTTTACAGAAGGTATTCACTCTTCAAAATCATAAAATGAACCTTTTCGCGTTTTAAACGTATATTTGTTGTAATAAGCTAAGGTTCAACAACACACCTTGACGAATTCAGCTACCAAAAGATACAATACAACAGGACTTAATAATTTTTATATTCGGGAACAAAAAGCAAAAAAGAGGACTATAATTTTGTTTTGTATTTAGTATTTATTTATACTTGCACACGATTTCACTGAAATCACTCCCCTCTTAAATTGTTCCAATCGATTTTCAAAACAATTAGTAATCGGGAAAAAGAATTAACCTTATTATATGTACGACATTTTAGAATTGAATAAAAAGCTCCTTCCTGAATTGAAGGATATAGCTAAGGAATTGAATATCAAACGTGTTGATTCCTTCAAAAAACAAGATCTCATTTATAAGATATTGGATACTCAGGCCATTAAAGAAGCCGAAAAGAAAGAGCACAAACCGGTGCAAAAAGAACAAAAAAGTGGCTTTTTGGGACTTCGGAAAAAAGCACCTGAACCAAGCCCTGAAGCCGATGATGATCCGCGTCGTGAAAAGCGGCCTCGTCAACGCATTGAAATGGTAAAGCGCGAAAAAGTAGGCGCCGGACCAAAGAAAAAGCACGAACAACAGAACAAACCTGAGCAACAAAAATCAGAAATGTCTGACAACCAATCGCGCCAGGATCAGATCAAAGCGATCATTAAAGGTTTTAATCGCGAAAAGATGCAGGAAGCAACCCAAAAAAGTGGCGAAACCAAAGCATTTTTTGAAAAAGAAAGAAAAGATCAGATTCGAAGCCAGGAAAACAGGGCTGCCCAGCAAAACATACAGGTGCAAAAACAGGCCCCTGTTCAGGAAGAGGCAAAACAAGCTGCCCCAGAAACTCCACAACAGCAACAACAACAGGCACAGCCAAGCGCTCAAAAGAACGAACACAAACATAAGCAACAGCGCAACGATAATCAAAATCAAAACCAGAATCCGTATAATAATAACCGTCAGAAAAACAAGCAATTTGAATTCGACGGAATTATTACCAACATTGGAGTTCTGGAAATTTTGCAGGATGGATACGGGTTCCTGCGTTCATCAGATTACAATTACCTGAATTCGCCCGACGATATTTATGTTTCTCAATCGCAAATCAAATTATTTGGGTTGAAAACCGGTGATACTGTTAAAGGAACCGTTCGTCCGCCAAAAGAAGGTGAAAAATATTTCCCACTGATCAAAGTTCTGGAAATCAACGGACGGAGTCCCGATTTTGTTCGCGACCGCGTTCCTTTTGATCACTTAACTCCGCTTTTCCCCGATGAGAAATTCAACCTCACCGGGAACGGACACGACAACATTTCGACCCGTATTGTTGATATGTTTGCACCGATTGGTAAGGGCCAGCGTGGTTTGATCGTGGCCCAGCCAAAAACAGGTAAAACGGTTTTACTGAAAGAAATTGCCAACGCGATTGCAGCCAACCATCCCGAAGTTTATATGATCGTATTGCTGATCGACGAACGTCCGGAAGAAGTAACCGATATGGCGCGCAGCGTAAACGCCGAAGTAATTTCATCAACTTTTGATGAACCTGCCGACAAGCACGTGAGGGTAGCCAACATCGTATTAGAAAAGGCAAAACGTTTGGTCGAATGCGGCCACGACGTAGTAATTCTGCTCGACTCAATTACTCGTTTGGCACGTGCCTACAACACGGTTCAGCCTGCTTCGGGGAAAGTACTTTCGGGTGGGGTGGACGCCAACGCCCTGCACAAACCAAAACGTTTCTTTGGAGCTGCACGAAATATTGAAGAAGGTGGTTCGCTGACGATTATTTCAACTGCCCTGACTGAAACCGGTTCGAAAATGGATGAAGTGATCTTCGAAGAATTTAAAGGTACCGGTAACATGGAATTACAACTTGACCGGAAACTTTCGAACAAACGAATTTTCCCATCGGTGGATATTCCAAGTTCGAGCACACGCCGCGAAGATTTACTGCTGAGCAAAGATGTCCTGAGCAAACTCTGGATCCTGCGCAACTACCTTGGAGATATGAATTCGCTGGAAGCCATGGAATTTATGAAAACACGTTTGATGCGGGCCGCCAACATTGCTGAATTCCTTGCATCGATGAATGACGAATAAGAACATTCGAAAACCTCATAGTGAAAGCAAGTCTGTTTAGGCTTGCTTTTTTGTTTTACGGAAGTCCTTTGTTAAAGTTAAAAGTTGTGGAAGGTTGAATTTGTTCGGATTTGACTACACGGCTCTTAATCGTTTTGATCCGGTTTTTGGAAACTGCTTCGTAACTTAGGTCGATCAGGAAGCGGTAAAATCCCTGGCTTAGCAACTTGTTTTTCGATTGTGAAATGGAAACCGGAACTGCCGGGACCACAGAAGTAAGTCCGTTCCCGACCATCTTCTCTACCAGTAAACGGTAAAAACCAATACTACCTTCGCTAATAAAACGCGGGAGCTCAACAAAAATCTTTTCTTTATTTTTCTGAATAAAAGGGAGTTGCAGATCGAACCGGCTCCAGGTAATTTTCGAAAAAGCCAGAAACAAACCCTCGAACTGACCGACATTCATAAACGGCAGCCACTCCATCGAATCAGGGTCTGCTGAGATTAGAATTATTTCACAAGAACCTTTTGATCAATCCAATATCCAACTCGTGTGTCGCATATAAAATCAGCAGACCCTACATAGAAGCAGAAACACAAGAAATGTGTAAACCTTTAGCTACATAGGTGCATTATTCTGCTAAGGGACAAAAGGGAATGATGAGTGATGCAGCCAGAGTTTCAAATTTCCGTTAATGGCGCGGTAGAAAACCATGGTAAATTCAACTTTTAAATGTTCGCCGGCCAGATTGGTGAAAAAGTAGTGGCCCATTGAAACCGCTTCATTTTCTGAAATAGCAATTGCGGCATCTTTAAAATTGACTTCGGTAATAGGTTGCAAAGCAAAACCAATATCTTCGGGGTAATCATCATTACCGCCTACAAAGTATGAAATAGCTCCTTCTTTTGTTGTGCGAAACGGAAGTTCACTTGCTTTGGTTGGTTTAAAAAGGACGGTTCGTTCGTCGTAGCCATACAATTCGGCAACCATTTTCTCGGCGGCTGTCCGATAGTCTTTTTTTTCAAGATACAATTTTCCGATTTCAACAAGGGTGTCTCCCCAAATCCGATGCGCTTTTATTACTTCTTCTTCTGTAATCATCATTTAACTTTACAAATTCTTATTTTAAGTTTGTTTTTCAACATTTAAGAACATCTTAAAGCCTTACTTGTTCGATGAGTGCTGATTAATACAATCTCTCGGCGATCAGTTTCTTCATTTGTTCGAGATCCAGTTTTTTTGCAATAATCTTTTTGTCGTGATCTAAAACATATACTGCAGGGGTGGTCCGGGCGTCGTATAAAATTTTGAATCTGCTTTCGTTATTCGGGTCCCATACGTTGATCCAGTCGTGTAAATTGTGCTCATTCAAAAATTCTTCCCATTCGTCTTTTTTATCCATCGAATAAATAGCAAAAACCTCCAGGCCTTTATTTTTGTATTGCTCGTAAACATCTTTATAAAAAGGTGGCACAAAAGTTTTGCAATGTCCGCAGTTGGGCTCGTAAATCAGTATTACGGTAAGTTCAGCATCAACCTGGTGAAGATCGACAAATTCGCCGTCAATGGTCTCAAGCAGAAGGTCGGGTGCAGTATTCCCAATCAGGTTATCCTTGATGAAGATCACATTCTCCTGGATCTTTTTCATAGTTTCCTGATTCACCCAGAATGCTTTCCCGGTTCGGTAGTAGTCGTTGGCTAAATCAACAAACAGGGCATCCATGCCCATTATATTGCTTTGTAAACTGCTATTCAGAAAAAAAGATGTGGCAAACTGGAAAATACGAGGGTTGTCTTCCACATTGTCCAGAAATTCGTACACATAAGGTTTAACCGAATCGTACGCAGGGAATAATACATTTTTGAACCATGTTTCGAGTTTGGGTTTGTAAAGAGGCGTGTATAAAAAGCGTTCGTCGGTATAATCGAAATTATCCCAATAATGTTTTTTTTGATATTGGAAGCGGGCATTCAGCAGCAGCGTGTCGTTCTTTTGTATCTCTTCGGGTAAAGTGCCGATGTTGAGTTGGGGCACTTCGTTCGCTACCAGGAAACGGTACAGAAACGACCCTGGTAGTTCTTCTCCAACTTTCTCCCAGTAAGCTTTCATTTCGGCAGTAAGCCGGTCGATTTCCAACTGCATCTCTTTTTTTTGCTCATCGTTGGCCGATTTCATTTCTTCGGCAAGTTGTTGTCCTTGCTTTTTAATACCATCGAGAAAAACAATGTAATCGACAAAAGCTTTGGTTTCGGTACTTCCTTCAATTTTCATCTCTTTGGCATCCGAAGTTGCATTAAAGAGTTTGAACTGTTGGTCGGCTCCCAATATAAAATCGAAATGATGATCCTTGTCGATCAGTATTTTATACAAGCCTTGTGAAAGTAGGGTATCGCCTTCAAATACCCCCATTCCTTTATCATCCAAAGAAACGGTGTCGGCAGCATAAATTTTGTCGAGAAAATAATAGGCAAGCGTAACATCCTTATTTTCCTGTCCGGGCAATTCTACTTCGATGCGATAACCCTGCGCGAACAAAAATATTGGTAAATTTACCAGAAAGAATAAAAAGTATTTAGACATTGTAAAAAATTACTGTTTAAAAGTAAAATATTTTCAAGAAATAAAAGTTCTCACAAAAATAGAATTCAACATATTTCTGCCGGAATTATTTAACAGTTTTAATTCTAAATTGATACCGGGTAATGCTATCTATAAATATTCCAGTATATAACATAGTGGTTGACGATTTAGTTTTACAACTGCGCGTTCAAGCCGAAAAACTTAATATCCGGTTCGAAATCCGTGTGTACGATGATGGGTCAACTGAAGACGTCAAACGGCAAAACAGGGAATTATCGGGGTTGAAGAACGTGATTTACCTCGAATTAAAAGAAAATTTAGGACGTGCCGCTATTCGCAATAAACTGGGCTCCGATTCGAACTTTGCATTGCTTCTTTTTATTGATGCTGATTCTAAAGTAATCAATGAAAACTATCTTGAAACCTACTTGAAGAACTGGAAGAATAATTGCGTTTTATGTGGGGGAACGTCGTATTCGGAAGAGAAACCGCGGTCGGATAATAAATTGCTGCGTTGGAAATATGGGGTGAAGCGGGAAGCCATTTCTGCCGAAATAAGGAACAGCCAGAAAGGTTTTATCATTACCTCGAATAATTTTATGCTTGAGAAAAGAGTTTTCGAAGAAATTCCTTTTCGCAAAGAGATTCGGGACTATGGCCACGAAGATACCTTGTTGGGATTTGATTTATTTACAAAGGGTGTAGAAATCCGTCATATCGATAATCCGGTGGAACATACTGGTTTGGAAGAGGCTGCCATTTTTTTGGAAAAATCGAGATCGGCTCTGAAGAATCTGTATTTGATTTCGGAGAATATGTTTGATGAAAATGAAGAATTTCGTAAACAGGTCCGTTTTTTGGATCGCTATCGAAATATATCCCGGTTCTTACTTCCCGTATTTCTCCGCTTCTTTTTCAATGCTTTTAGTCCTGTAATTGAAAGTAATTTAAAAGGGAAATGCCCGTCCTTATTTTGGTTTGATGTTTATAAACTTTCCTATTTTTCTACCATTAAAAAACCGTGAGCGGAAATGTTCACGGCCTGTTTTTATGTATTCAATTGTATTAATATTTCAATTTGATTTCGCCATAGCGGCTGCGAACATAAACTTTACCGCCTTCTCCTGAACCTACTTTGCCTTTTACGGTGTTTGAATTGTTCTCTTTGATACGATCGCCAGAAAAGTCATCTTCGGGATAATCGATACCACAGTAATTGCAGCTGGCATCGATCGAATAAGAAGCATTGCCGAGCCCGAGAGCAATTTGACCATAACTATTGGTAACATTGATGAATTCGAAGTTGGAAGCAATTTCGTCCACTTTTACCCCGCCATAACCCGATTCAATTTTCAGACTTTTCGAAAGTTTACCGATTTTCAGGTTGCTGTATTTAAAATTGGCATCCACCGATTTCACTTTCCCGAAATTGAATTTATCGTATTTCGATTCTATTACCATTTTCCCGGCTTCTTCAACTTCCAGCGACGAGTATCTCGATTCAAGTTTCAGGCTGTTAAGTTCATCGATAGTCATGGGCGAATAACTAACGTCCACGTTAATGTCGGTAGCTTTTCCAATGGTTGCGTTCCCGTATGCCAGTTCAACCGAAAGACTGCCACCGGCGGGTGTCATCAGTTCGCTGGCGGTTAGATTGCCGTACTTGATTTCGAAATTGCCGTTTCCGGTGAGCTTGTTTACAATCGTATTTCCGTATTTATTCTCGATAACCAGGTTTTTATCCGAAGGGATGTTTACCACATAATCGATACTAAAATGTTTCTGGCTTTTGAAATCCGATTCGATTTCGGTTTCTGCCTTAACAGTACTTCCGCTTTTGCTGAAATTTACTTCGATCAGTTCGAGCAGTTCATTGGCCTTTTTTTCGTTTGCTCCTTCAACTGTAACTTTTACATCGATGGTTACTTCGCTTCCGCCGTCGTTATTGATTTTAATTTCGCCAAATTTGTTCAAAATCTGTAAAGTGCCCACCTCCGAAACGGGCCACGATTCGTGAAATTCTTTGGTTTTTTCTTCGGCGCTAACTATTCCTGCCGACAGGAAACTCAATACTAAGAGTGTTGCAAATAATTTAACTGTTTTCATATTGGTTGTTTTTTTGTTGTTTGACTTCTTCTAATTTGGTTACTATCATGGTAATCACACTAAGTTTAACCTGGTAGAATTCGAGCATCGCGTTGATCACCCGTTCATCGTAAGGGTTGGCTGCCAAATCGGTTTGCAGGTTTTTATATATGCTCTCAAATTCTTTCAGTTCATCATCCATCATGGCTTGTTCGTCTTCCGAAATGAACCCGGCTTTGTTTAGTTCGTTCCACTGGCTTAACCCGGTGTTAATCGAAGTGGTATAGTAGAATTCTACTTCTTTGTATTCAGGAGAAAGTGAGGCGAGGCTAATATCGGCGGTCTTTTCTGATTTCAATACCAAACCGGCCAGACCTTTTGTTTCGGGCGACATATAAATACTTACCTGGTTGGTAACCAGCAGCACAAATATTACAACTGCCGCGATTTTCAAAGTAGTTTTCCAGGGAAAACGCCTGATTTTATCACGGGCCTTTAACTTGGCCTCAAAGCGTTCGAAATGACCTTCTTCCGGTTCGCTGTCGTTCAACAACTCCAGGTTGTTCTGAATCATTTCTTCTATGTAATCTTTTTCTTTCATCTCAATTTCCTCCTCATTTAATTGTATGAGAACACTTCTTTTCCTTTTAACAGATCCCTGAGTTTGTTTTTCGCCCTCAGCAGTTGTGTGCGCGAAGCCGAGTTGGTAATTTCCAGTATCTGGCTGATCTCTTCGTGGTTGTAACCTTCGATCAGGTAGAGGCTGAGAACGATCCGGTATCCGTCAGGCAGTTGCTGAATTGCCTCTTGCAACAGTTTTATATCCAGCTCTTTTACCGGCATATGGTAATCTTCTGCCTCTTTGGTTCGTTCGCTAATTTCCTCGAATTTCAACTTTCTCTTTTTCACAACATCCAATGAACGGTTTACAACAATTCTTTTTAGCCATGCTCCAAAACTTACTTCTCCACGGTAACTGTCTATTTTTTTGAACGCACTCAGAAAAGCTTCCTGCATCACATCTTCGGCTTCCATGGCATCGTTCACAATTCGCAAACTCACATTGTACATTGGTTTGTAATAGAGCCTGTACAAACTAAACTGTGCCTTTTGATCGCCTGCCCGGCACTGGTCGATTATTTCCTGGTGTATGTTCTTGTAAAGCGTGTTCACACTTTTAATTTTCTGAATGAATGACGATGTCAAAATTCGGATGTTGCATACGAAATAAAATTATTTTTTGTTTTCGAGTATTTTGTTGCAGAAGGAGTGCAGCAAATGGATATCGTCTTCGGCCAGGAAGTTGAGCCTTTCGAAGAAACGCGGGTAGATATTTGTGTTTTCGGTGAATCCTGTTTTTAGCAGAATGTGTGCTACTTTTTCTTTGAGTGCGGCAAAACTTTCCTGGTTTATTTCAACAATAGTGGAATCGTGGTAGTCGGTTTTCGAAAGCTCGTAGGCATACAACATCACCGCCTGGGCCAAATTTAAAGAAGGGTAGGAAGTTTGTAAAGGAACTGTGGTGACGAGATCGCAAAGTTTGAGTTCGTTGTTGGTTAATCCCGATTCTTCGCGGCCAAATATAATAGCCACTTTTTCAAGTGTGTTTCCTTTTGCTTTTAGCAAACGGGGTAAATCGGGAAGTAAAAAGTAATCGTTTTTTACTGATCGTTTTTTGGCCGTGGTTCCCACCACGAAATCAAAAGCTGTCAATGCATCCTTCAAACTTTCGAAAACCATCGCATTTTCGAGAATGTCGTTTGATGCATGCGCCAGCCAGCGTGCCGGATCACTCAAATGATCACAGGGTTTTATCAGAATAAGTTCAGAAAACCCCATGGTTTTGAGAGCGCGGGCAGCTGCGCCAACATTTTCCGGAACAGCGGGTTCGACCAGTATAAACGAAATCTGCATTCGGTAAAATTTATTTTCTGAACTAAAATAAGTCTTTTACAGCGAATTGTAGTATTCCACCAACGATTTCAGGTCCTCCTCTTTTCGGATGTTAATCTTACTTTTTTTTATAAAGGTTATTCCACCTGTGCTTCGGTTTTTGTAACCGCTAACAAAAAAAGAATTACAATTAAAAAGTACTTTTTCATGGCTTGGTGATCGTTTGATTTATGTATGGATTTATTCGAAGTTACGAAAGGTTAGGCTGTTGTCATTTTTCAATGCGTATTTTACGATGGCCTTCGCATGTATTTCCAGCGTGCTGAATATTGGAAGATCATAATCGCCGGCTTTTATCAGCAAGGGAATTTCGGTACAACCCAGGATTATTCCCTGTACACCCTTATCTTTAAGCTTGTCCATAATTTGAAGAAACTTGTTTTTGGTTTCAGGCAGGAAAACCTCTTTAAGCAGTTCGTTCACAATGGCTGATTGTATGAATCCGCGGTCAGCTTTTTCGGGAGTAAGAACTTCGATCCCCATTTGAGCCAGGCG
>WOYV01000039.1:0-64040 GCA_011620585.1 Draconibacterium sp. | reverse complement strand
AGCAACTTAACCTGATCGGGAAGTTGGGCAAAATGGGTGTTTCGGCCTGAAGATCGAGGGAATACACGTATAAAGTTGCCAGCGCCTATTAAAAAGCTTTGCATGAAGGGGATTTGGAAACCCACTTTATTGTGGAAAGATTTTTATTCCGAAATACAAGGATGAAAGATTGTGTATACCAATATCTAACTCGTGTGTCGCATAGAAAATCAGCAGACCCTAAATAATACTCCTGATTAACTCATTGGCGATATTCGAACTTTCTATCCGCATGATACTTTCTTCGGCGTTACCATAACTTAGCAGGTTGATGCTTCCATACCAAGAAACTTTTTGGTCAACAACGGCAAACTTTTGATGGATATTTGATTTAAAGACTAAAGCAATACCTGAACTTTTTATCAATTCAATTGTCGTTTGCCAGGAAGTCAAATCCTTGTCTTTAAAATCTTCAGATGGTCTGGTCACTACAATTACTTTTACGCCGTTTTTGAGAGCAATCCTAAGATTTTGTATCATCTGTAAAGTACGCCGTTTTGTAACAAACGGGCTTACAATTATTATCTCCCTGGAAGCATTGACAATATCATTAGAATATATCGGTAAAAAATTGCTTTTATCAAAAATGATATCCGTAGATTCTGCCGCAATATTTTCCCCTTTTGCCCTATAGCCAATAGACGCATATCCGGCAAGCCGTTTATTGTACATCCTTTCAAGCATTCGTACCCGGACATCTACATAGTCATAAATCAGCACTTCCTTTTTCGTTTCAAACAGTCGGTGAAGTCTCCCTGCATATTGTTGTAAAGTTCCTTTCCATGAAATGGGCATCGCCAGGAACAGGGTGTCAAGCCTTGGTTCATCAAAGCCTTCGCCAATATAGCGCCCCGTTGCAACTAAAGTCAGCGGTTTGTTTTCCGGGGTTTCTGAAATCCGGGTTCTGGTTTCCCTGGTTTCCTTTGTCCCCATTCCACCCATGAGTAAGATGACATCCGGAATCCTTTTGCTGAGTTCGCTGGCAAGTGATTCAACGTGAGTTGTCCTTTCTGTCAAAACCAGGCAATTTCTGCCATTTTTATGACATTGTACCACGTCATCAATGATCAACTGATTTCTCATTTCATTTTCGACGATCCCAGCGTACAATTCATGAATGGGGATATCTTTCTCTTCCTTATCCAACGGTGTATTGAAAGAAGTGAACCGGGGTATGACAAAGTGGTCGAAAGGTCTTTTCTCCGCTTGTTTTTTTGCATCGTCCCGGTATCGGATTGGGCCACATTGCATAAAAATAATGGGATGGTGTCCATCTTTCCTGGTCGGAGTAGCTGTTAACCCGTAAACATATTTAGCGTTCACATTTTTCAATATCATTTCAAAACTGAAAGCAGAAACATGATGGCACTCGTCAACGATGACCATGCCATAATCTTTCACACATTCCTTTACTTCTCCCATCCTGTTGAGCGATTGCATGACAGCAATATCAATGACGCCGCTCAACGCTTGTTTTCCACCTCCCATTTGTCCGATAATGCTTTTATTTTTTCCTCTTTTTCTGGCTCCGGGAGTGTCGGTAAGCGGGAATGGCTCATTGATTGTCAGAAAGGCTGAAAGTTTTTCCTTCCACTGCGATACCAGGCTAACCTTGTCAACAAGGATCAGGGTGTTGACCTTTCTTTCGGCGATCAGTTTTATTGCTGCGACTGTTTTCCCAAAAGCCGTTGTTCCGCACAAGATTCCGTTATCATTTTCCAGTAGTTTTCCAACAGCCAAAGGTTGTTCATCCCTCAATTCCCCATTAAACACAACATTTATCTTTCTGCCGTGATTGGTTTTATCGATCCACAACACTGTCGTTTCCATTTCCCCGAACAGCAATTTTATATCCGTTTCACATCCCCTTGGTAAGCACAGGTATTCGGGTGTTTCATCCGAACAAGATATAATTCTGGGTTTATCAAACGTCGGTAGGCGCATGGCCTGGGCTTTGTAAAATTCAGGATTTTTAAAAGCAGCCAGACGTTTCAGGTGATTCAATGCTCTTTGAGAAAATCCGGATTTGGAAATAAACAACATATTGGCTTTTACAACTTCTATTTCCCTGGGGAAATCATTTTTGCTGACCTCCGTCTTTTTTGTGCTTTCCCAGGGTTTGGGTGCTTCCTCATCGTCTGTTTTCAGTGTTCCAAGCTCATTCCCCGGGGACAACTTTGATGTTAGTTCTTCCAGATTCTTTTCGGAAAGCCTTTGAATGGATGAAAGAAAAGCCCATTGATCTTCTATTGGGTGAAAATACTCATCAATAAAAACGCTGTTGTTATCTCTTCTTGCTGTTTTTTGCAGAGGTAGCGCTATTAAATTACCAAAACCACCTTTTGGCATCGTATCCTGGTTCGGGAAGAAACGATCATAAGATTTAAACGTGAGTTCGTGACGTTTGCTCATGGCGTAGGTTAGCAGGGCACTTCCAAATTTTCGGGCTAAAGAAGCCTGTACAGGGTCCTCAAAGAAAAACCATGCATGGGCTCCATTTCCCGACCGTGACCTTTCAACAGCAATAGGAATCTCAAATTCGGTGCATATCTCCCTGAGTGTCGTTACATCTTTTTGCCATCCTTCATCGTCGAAGTCAATTGCCAGAAACCAGCAGGTTTCATTGGATAGCAAAGGATAGAGTCCGGCAACAAGATTTTGCCTACCACGTAAATGCGTGTCAATAGCCATTTCATCCAAAGGAAGAAAATCCTGATGTTTACATGCTGAACATTTTATTTTTGGCTTCTGGCAAATGCCTGGTTTCCATTCATTACCACAGGCAGGTGAATAGCCGGAAGTCCCTTTTGCCTTGTTTTCCCATCTTTTGGCATACACCTCGTCTCTTCCCCTGAACAGCGATCGGAAGAGTCTAATTTTTGCGCTGGCATCAGATCGTTTATTTAGAACTTCAGAAGGTGTTGACGGTTTGGTTTCCGTTTGCCGATCAAATAATTCCGGCTCTGGTGCTGCAAGATATTCAGAAACTTTGCTGTCTGAACCCTGTAACTCTTCATGTCTTGCGTCCCCACCAAGCTGAGTCTTCAGCCTTTTTATTTCTTCTCTCAGGCGGTTGTTTTCAAGAAGCAATTGCTGGTATTTTTCTTTCAGGGCTTTAAAATCCATTTTTTACGCGTTTCCTTCATTTGAATAACTATCGTTTTATACCAATTGTTGCAATTTAGTAAGATACGCCGTTGTCTATCACCCATGATGAAAGGAACAGGGATTACGAAGGGCAACTTTTTAAGCAACTGGTTTAATTTCATTGGCAGAAAAGTACTAAGGGTACAAGTTTGCCAAAATAGTTAAACCAACAATTCTGTATTTAAAAGAAACTACATATATTTGTATTATCGCAATGACGGTTACAGTAATGAGCATTACAATTAAAGTAGTAGATAATGAAATTCTATAACAGAGAAAAAGAATTGGCGTTTTTAAAATCAATTAAAGAACGTACGAAAACAGAGGCGCAAATGACGGTGGTTGTAGGACGCCGGCGTATTGGAAAGACAAGTCTTTTAAAGAAAGCTGTTGAGAATGAAGATACAGCTCTTTATTTGTTTGTGACCCGCAAAAATGAAGTTCTGATTTGTGAAGAATTTAAGGAAGAGATTGAACGCAAGTTGCAGGTTAAGCTGTTTGGTTCGTTTACACAGTTTAAAGACTTGTTCCAATATCTGATGGATTTATCTGCAACGAGAATCTTTTCGCTGATTATTGATGAGTTCCAGGAGTTCAATAATGTCAATCCATCCGTTTACAGTGAAATGCAAAATATCTGGGACAGTTATAAGGAGCGGAGCAGAATCAACCTAATTGTCTGCGGATCAGTTTACTCACTGATGAAGAATATATTCGAAAATTCAAAGGAACCACTTTTTGCCAGGGCAACTGAACGTATTCACCTGAAACCGTTCCATGTGGATACCCTTAAAGAGATATTGGCTGACAATTATCCGGAATATACACCTGAGGATTTATTGGCGTTTTACGTATTGACCGGAGGGGTTGCCAAATATGTGGAACTTTTGATAAGCAAAAAAGCATTTACACTCAGTAAAATGTTGGACGAAGTCTTCCGGGAAAATTCATTGTTTATTGACGAGGGACGCAATGTCCTGATTGAAGAATTCGGGAAGGACTATGCAACCTATTTTTCAATTCTGTCACTTATTGCATCGTCCAAGACATCCCGTTCTGAAATTGAATCAATTCTTGGAGTAAGCATTGGAGGGTATCTGGAAAGGATGGAAAATGATTTCAACTTAATCCGAAAAGTACGGCCAATGTTTGCCAAGCCGGGAGGACGAAATATCAAATATGAGATTGTAGACAATTTCCTGAATTTTTGGTTCCGTTTTATTTATAAATACCAGAGTGCAGTTGAGATAGGAAACTTCGGGTATCTGCGTAGTATTGTAGAGCGCGATTACCCGACGTACAGCGGAAAGATACTGGAGCGGTTTTTTACGGAAAAGCTGGTAAATCTTCAACGGTATTCAGCAATCGGAACCTGGTGGGAGAAAGGGAACCAAAATGAACTGGATATTGTAGCAGTTGACGATTTTACCAAAGTTGTGTTGTTTGCAGAAGTGAAGCGAAAAAAGGAAAATATCAGCATATCGGTGTTGCAGGAAAAGGCCAAAAAACTGCTTCAGTCTCAGTTAAAAGATTATACTGCGGAATACATGGGATTTTCCATGGAAGACATGTAATATTTTCATAAAATATTTGAGACTAATTCTCATTTTTCAGCATAAACAGAATTATTTAAAATTAATCCTCATGGGACTCGAACCTGTAAGTATCTATTTTTAAACTGATTACGTCTTTATTGAAATGTCCTTGATTTTAGTTCGAACACACAAAAGCCCCGTAATAACAATAATTACGAGGCTTTTATAAATTTAAGGTGACCCTGGAGAGACTCGAACCCCCAACCTTCTGATCCGTAGTCAGATGCTCTATCCATTAAGCTACAGGGCCAGTATGTTTTTGCTTTAAAAGCGGTGCAAATATATAACTAATTTGTAAAAATCCGAACAAACGAATTAAATTAAGTATACTTTCCCATTTTGTCTTCAATGGTAACATCGCTAGCAAAGTCTACCTGTATCTTTAGATTGGTCAACATTTTTTCGGTCCCCTCTTTACAACACGCTTCGTGAATTTTATTCAGCAATTCCGGAAGATCGTTGTAAGTGCACTCTACCACCGTTTCGAAAGGGCAAACCTGGTATCGGTGCCCTGAATCGCGAATGGCAGCAATTGCAACATCCACCAGCGAATATTTCAGTTTTCCATCTGCTTCGGGCAAAACCTGAATGGCTACATTAATCTTCTGTGTCTTCCAGTTCATCAGTATTTTCTTCTCCTTTATGGTTTACAATTTGTAATATTTCGCCGCGCGACAACACTTTTACATTCGTTACCAATAAATCTTCATGTAAAAATCCACCCAGTTGGTTACACTCATCTATCACTGTCTGAAATACCGTTTTTATTTCGGCAGTTAAGGGTAACATAACGAGTGCGGACGAAAATCCTTCGATATAATCCAACGACTCTAATTCGCCTTCCTGTTTTTTGAGTTCAAATAACAGTTCGTTTTTTAATATCTTCTGTTGCGTCTTTGTCAGCAACATTTCCCTGTTTTTTCCAATAAAAACAACAAAGTACCGCAGTTTCTTTCCCTTTCCACCCAAACCGGTCGAAATAAAAACCTGTTGTTCATCGAGCAAAGAAGTATGCATCAACATTCGGCTTTCCTGTAAGGCAAGTATCCCCCACTGTTTAAGTTCCCCGCTTGCTTCAGAAACATATTTCTCGAGCGTGCGGTATGCTTTCACATCGTCGTAAACGGCAATCGAAGTCAGAATGTCTTTTTTACGGTCGATTCCTGTTTCCGGGATAAAAAGTTCGTTGCGGTGCTCAAAACATTCTTTTGCAATCTTTTCTTCGCGTACAGTTTTAGAGTACTCGAAGTATTTCATTTGAACTTCAATATCAATCTGTTCCTCGAGAATGCTAAAATTCTCGGGCAGGTCTTCGAGCACCTTCTGGATATTTCTATAGAATTTTTCTCCCTCCATACAACAGTTAAACGACAAAAATAGCGACTTGTTCTTAGCTGGTAAAGAACAATTCAATTTTATTTAATTTGAAAGGAAAATAAATATCTTTGTTGGCTTATTTTTATTTAATTTAAATCAAGAAACAGAGGGCGAAGGGAAAAAGTGAAGTTAAGCGAGGTAAAACATAACGAACCGGTTGTAATTACCAAGATTTTGGGACATGGGTCCTTCAGAAAACGAATTTCTGAAATGGGTTTTATTCGGGGGAAAGAGGTACGTGTGATCAAAGACACGCCTTTTAACGGCCCCATCGAATTCAAGATTCTCAACTATAATGTTTCGCTCCGCAAATCGGAAGCCGACCTAATTGAAGTAGTTCCGATGCACGAGTTCGACCCTGCTAATAATGGAAACTATGAAGGTATCATCGATAGGAATATCGATCTGATCAACCAATCGGAAAGAACCCGTACTATCAATATTGCCTTAGTAGGAAATCCAAATTGCGGAAAAACCACCATTTTTAATTTTATTTCCGGTTCAAGAGAAAAAGTAGGTAACTACAGTGGTGTAACTGTCGACATTCACAAAGCAAGTTTTAAGGCAAAAGGCTACAACTTTAATTTTTTTGATTTGCCCGGAACTTACAGTTTAACAGCCTATTCGAAAGAAGAAATATTTGTTCGTAAATTTATCTACGAGCAAACACCGGATATTGTAATCAATGTACTCGACTCAACCAACCTTGAGCGAAGCCTGTTTCTGACCACACAACTGATCGACATGGACCTGCGTACCATTATCGCGCTGAACATGTTCGACGAAATGGAAAAAAACAAGCTCAAACTCGATCAAAAAGAGCTGGCGAGTTTGGTTGGTATCCCTATTGTTCCTACGGTGAGTTCGCGTGGCAAAGGAATCGACACCCTGGTTGACAAGGTGATAGAAGTGTTCGAAGGAAAAGACAAATTCTCGCGTCATGTACACATTAATTATGGCGAAGAACTTGAAAGATCAATCCAATTGATCAGGCAGAAAGTAAAAGAAACCAAACCAATCACCGATAAAATTTCGTCGCGTTTTATTGCGATCAAACTCCTTGAGAAAGATAACCAGATCCTTGAATTACTCTCAGACTACCCCAACTACAATGAGATCCGGGAAATCACTGACAAGGAAGTTCGCAAGATCGAATTGCTTGAAAATGAAGACAGTGAAACGGTAATTACGAACGCAAAATACAGTTTTATAACCGGAGCATTAAAAGTAACCTACAGCAACCCTGTTGAAGGCCAAAAAACACGTTCCGAGAAAATCGATGGAGTTTTAACCAATAAATATTTTGGTTTTCCAATTTTTACCACCCTGTTGTTTCTGATGTTTTATGCCACCTTTAAAATAGGTGCTTATCCGATGGAATGGATCGATTTGGGTGTAAGTTCACTTGGCACCTTTATAGCCAATCTTTTACCTGCGGGAATGCTGAACGATCTGCTTGTGAGTGGAATTATTAACGGGGCCGGCAGTGTGCTGGTGTTCCTTCCCAACATTCTCATCCTGTTCTTTTTTATATCCCTGCTCGAAGGTTCGGGGTATATGGCGCGTGCTGCCTTTATTATGGACAACATTATGCACCGTTTTGGTTTACACGGGCGTTCGTTCATCCCGATGATTATGGGATTTGGGTGCAACGTCCCTGCCATTATGGCCACTCGTTCGATGCGGAACAAAGGCGACCGGATTTTGACCATGCTGATCATACCATTTATGTCGTGTTCGGCCCGCTTACCGGTTTATATCCTGATCATTTCAGCTTTCTTTACCAAATACCAGGGACTAATCCTGATCGGGATTTATGCAGTAGGAATTGTATTTGCATTTTTAACTGCCCAAATCCTGAATAAAACGGTTTTTAAAAATAAGGAGACCCCTTTTGTTATGGAGCTGCCCACGTATCGTTTGCCCACCTTCAGAAATGTATTGTACCATATGTGGGATAAAACCCAACATTATCTTCGTAAGATCGGATCGATTATTTTGCTTGGAGTTATCATTGTATGGGCCTTGGAGTATTTCCCGCGCGAGTCGGGAAAAACGGCTTCGTTCGAACAACAGAAGATAGAAATCACACAGAATGCAAAACTTAGCGAAAGCGAAAAATCATCTCAAATTGCAGTTGTTCAGCAAAAACAGGAATCCGACCGCTTAATCAACTCGTATCTTGGACGTGTTGGCCGTGTTATCGAACCGGTGATGAGTCCTTTGGGGTTTGATTGGAAAATGAGTATTTCGCTGCTGGCTGGTCTTCCGGCAAAAGAAATAGTGGTGAGTACCATGGGGGTTCTGTACCAGACACCAAGCGACGAAACTACCGTAAGTTTGCAGAAAAAACTTCGCGAAGAAGTTCACACAAGTGGAAAAAGAATTGGTCAGCCGGTATTGAGCGGGCCTGCTGCACTTGCGTTCCTGATTTTTATTTTGATTTACTTTCCGTGTATCGGAGTAGTGGCAACCATCAAAAACGAGTCGGGATCTTGGAAATGGGCAGCTTTTTCAGTACTTTACACCACAACACTGGCATGGGTTTCAGCATTCTTGGTTTTTAACGTTGGTAACCTATTTTTGTAAACAATGATTCAGGAAGTTATCACATACATGATTATCGGATCGGCAATTACACTGGTTGTATTAAAAGCTATTAAACGTTTTGCGCCTAAAAAAGCGAGATCAAAAACAGCCCAACCAACGAGTATAGCCGGAGAAACCCACAACTGTGCAGCCTGCTCAGCCGAATGTCAACTACGCGATCTTCCCAAATATATTGTTGAAAAAAACCTGGATGAATGTGTTCAGGTCGAAAATAAATCAAAGCTGTTTCAACCCTGAAATGACTTCTGAGGGATTTTCAGCCCCAAAAACAAAGCTTCCGGCAACCAGTACATTTGCTCCGGCTTCAAACAACCTTTTCCCCGTTTTGTAATTCACCCCCCCGTCCACTTCGATCAAACATTCTGTTCCGGCAACATCAATCATTCCACGGAGTTGACGAACCTTTTTATAGGTGTTTTCGATAAACTTCTGCCCGCCAAAACCCGGATTTACCGACATTAATAAAACCATGTCGAGATCGTGGATGATGTCTTCGAGTGCAGCCACCGGCGTATGTGGATTCAAACAAACACTGGCTTTAATCCCGAATGATTTTATTAGCTGAACAGTACGATTCAAATGTGTGCAGGCTTCGTAATGAACCGTGAGAATGGAAGCGCCTGCCTCAGCAAACGGTTCAATAAAATGATCGGGATTAACGATCATCAGATGCACATCCAAAGGTTTCCGTGCAATTTTTTTGACATGCTTGATAACCGGAACCCCAAACGAAATATTTGGCACAAACACACCATCCATCACATCGAAATGAATATAATCTGCTTCACTCTGATTAATCATTTCGATATCTTTCCCGAGATAATTAAAGTCAGCCGAGAGAATCGAAGGTGCGACCAATCGCTTCATTTGCAATATTTTATTTCCCCAGATACGATTTAAGCAATCTGTTCCGGTACTGGTTTTTCAACTTTTTAATGGCTTTTTCCTTTATCTGACGTACCCGTTCGCGGGTCAAGCCAAATTCGTCGCCAATTTCTTCGAGTGTGTGTTGCTGATAACCTTTCAACCCAAAATAAAACCGAAGTATCTCGGCTTCGCGTTCTCCCAATGTGGCCAGCGAACGCTCTATTTCCTGTCTCAGCGAACTGTCCATCAGCTCTTCGTCGGGTCGCGGCGAGTCTTCGTTCAACATCACATCGTACATCGTGTTTCCTTCTTCATCGCGGAGTGGTGCATCCATCGACACGTGAACATTCGAGAAATTCACTGAATCCTCAATCAGTTCCGATTTCACTTCCATTATATCCGCGATTTCTTCGGGTGTGGGTTCTCGTTGAAACTCCTGCTCCAACTTGTTGAATGCCTTATTGATTTTATTGATCGATCCGATTTTATTCAATGGCAAACGAACAATCCTGGCTTGTTCGGCCAATGCCTGCAAAATTGATTGACGAATCCACCAAACGGCATACGAAATAAATTTGAATCCTCGGGTTTCGTCGAAACGTTCGGCAGCTTTTATTAAGCCAAGATTTCCTTCGTTGATCAGATCAGGAAGACTAAGGCCCTGATTTTGATACTGTTTGGATACTGAGACTACAAATCTCAGATTGGCTTTAATCAGCGTTTCAAGCGCTTCACGATCTCCCTTTTTAATGCGTTTGGCAAGCTCTACTTCTTTTTCTGCAGACAACAATTCTACCTTCCCAATTTCGTGCAGGTACTTATCCAGCGAGAGGGTGTCGCGGTTGGTAACCTGCTTGGTAATTTTTAGTTGTCTCATATCTACGTTTAGTTAACATCCACCTAAGCATCAGATGCCCGGGTTCTTGATTTACAAATGTAATACTCTATTTGAAATAACGTATGACTTGGGGTTTTATTCATATAATTTATAAAACAAATACTATAAAACACCTCTCTACCAACACCTTACACTTCCAACAAGAGGTAGTTTCTAAATTCTGTAAAGTCGGTTCCAAGGCTAACTGTTTTCTTGGTTCCTTTCATAAACGCAGCTAACTTACCGGGAAGTTCAACTTTTCCTTCTCCAATTACCTGTTCAACAGTTTCAGTAAATTTGGCCGGATGAGCAGTCTCCAAAAAAACTCCTACCTGGTCTTCTTTCAAAAACTCTTTCAATGATTGGTAACCACAGGCGCCGTGCGGATCGCAAAGGTAACCTGCTTCAGTGTAAACATCCAGAATAACTTTCCTGATCTCCTCGTCGGTATAATGGAATCCAATTATCTTCTCTGAAATGAGTTTGTGTGAATTTTTATACAAATCCAAAATACGGGCAAAATTGCTGGGTGCGCCAACATCCATGGCATTGGCAATGGTTTCAACTGATGGCCTCGGTTTGTACTTGCCTGTCAACAGGTATTCATATACCACATCGTTTTGGTTGTTGGCAGCAATAAATTGTTTGATTGGCAGGCCCATCTCGGCAGCAATTAATCCTGCGGTAAGGTTTCCAAGATTTCCACTGGGCACCGAAACTACCAGATCTTTTCGTTCGAGAGTTCCGGATGCTTTCAGTCGAGCATAGGCATTAAAATAGTAAAAAGCCTGCGGTAAAAAACGCGCAACGTTGATCGAGTTAGCCGATGTAAGCTGCATTAGAGTATTAAGTTGCTTATCAAGAAACGCAGTTTTCACCAAATGCTGGCAATCATCAAATGTTCCGTTAACTTCCAGCGCTGTAATATTCTGGCCTAAGGTTGTAAATTGTGCTTCCTGAATTGGACTCACTTTCCCTTTTGGATAAAGTACATGTACATGAATTCCATCCACTCCCAGAAAACCATTGGCAACAGCACTTCCGGTATCGCCTGAAGTGGCTACCAACACATGCACCAGGTTATCCTTTTTTTCCAGAAAGTAATTGAGCAGACGTGCCATAAAACGCGCGCCAACATCTTTAAACGCTAATGTTGGGCCATGAAACAACTCAAGTGAATAAATGGAATCAATTACGTTTACAAGCGGACAATCGAACTCAAGTGTATCATATACAATTTCTTTCAAATGTTCGGCTTCCACATCCTCACCAAAAAATTTTAGTGCAACTTCGAAGGCGATTTCCTGAAAAGTTAATTGTTCGATGGTGTCAAAGAAAGAGTTATCGAATTTCTCAATCGTTTCAGGCATGAACAAACCATTATCGGCCGCCAAACCCTTTATCACCGCTTCTTTTAACGAAACTTCCGGGGTATTTCTATTGGTGCTGTAGTACTTCATATTGTACGACAAATGTAAATGATCCTTACTAATTACATGATTGAACACCGTTTGCAAACATGACTTATATCATAAATTTAACAGGCTGGCAGATTTTAATGGATTTTGTGCTGTCCCAGAAACTCGCGTATAAATCCATCGTTTTTCACCAATCCAAGTATCCCTTTTTTCGTATCGAACTCATCATACACCTCAACCAAGTCAGCTTCCAATCCCGGTTTGTAAATTGTAAAAGGCACTGGTTCACGTGTGTGAGTTTTTAGTGCGCATGGCGTTGGATGATCGGGCAAAATAGCAATGGCAACTTCTTCTTCCATTTTTTCAGTCTCCTCCAGGATGTATTTCACTACACGCTGATCGAGGTATTCAATAGTACGTGTTTTTAATTCAACATCGCCTTCGTGCCCGGCTTCATCGCTTGCTTCGATATGCAGATAAACCAAATCGTGATTTTTAAGTGCGTCGACAGCGGCTTTTGCTTTGCCTTCGTAATTGGTATTGTACAAGCCTGTGGCCCCTTCTACTTTAATAACTTCCATGCCTGCATAAACTCCGATTCCCTGAATCAGGTCTACTGCGGAAATAACGGCAGATTTTTCGATACCAAACATTTCTTTTAGCGTCGGCATAGCTGGTTTGTAACCCGGCGACCAGGGCCAGATACTGTTGGCCGGCTCTTTTCCAGCCTCCCTCCGCTTTACGTTTACCGGATGATTTTCAAGTATTTCCCGAGATTTCAAAATCAGACCTTTGACAAAATCGGCGGTTGTTTGAGCTTCTTCTGAATTCGCTTTTGGTAACACATTGCGGAAAGGTGTGCCCGGAACATCATGCGGAGGCGTGCAATTAAAATCCTTTATCCCGCCTTTTATTACAAGCAGATGACGATATGAAACTCCGGGATAAAATTTAACGGTGTCGCTCCCTAACTCATGATCCAAAAAGAGGATCAACTCCGCTGCTTCTTCATTTGAAATATGACCGGCCGAGTGGTTCTTTATTTTTTCGTTTTCAATAGTTAGCAGATTACAACGCAGTCCGAGATCACCAGGCTGAAGTTCAACTCCCATGCTGGCTGCTTCCAGCACACCCCGTCCTTCAAAAACCTTCTCGACATCGTAACCCAACACTGCCATATTCGCAATTTCACTCCCGGGGTGCATTGTTTCGGGAACGGTTTTAAATTGTCCCGACTGGCCGTGTTTTGCCAGCCAGTCGATGTGCGGCTTTTTTGCCATTTGCAAGGGAGTTTTTCCACCATATCCAGCAATAGGCTCATCCGACATCCCGTCTCCCAGTATGATTAGATATTTCATTCGTTTAAATTTATTATTTTCAATGGCAACTCACGGAACTCACATAAAATTTAATCATTCTTCTGCGTATAATTTTGAATGCTGAAATTTTATGCTCGTTTCATTCTTTAGTAATGTGATTTTAGTAATGAGACAAAGAATTTGGTTAAATGTTCGACACCTTGATCAGATCGGCAAAAACACCGGCTGCAGTTACCGATGCTCCTGCTCCGTAACCCTTTATGAGCATCGGAAATTCATGGTAACGTTCGGTAGTGTACATTACCAGGTTATTGCTTCCTTCCAAATCATAAAACGGATGTCTTGCATCCACTTCTTCCAACCCGGCTTGTGCTTTCCCTTTTTCGAAACGAGCCACAAAACGCCACTTTTTATTGGCAGCCTGCAACACTTTTCGGTTCTTTTCAAATTCTTCATCCAGTTCAGTAATTCCTTTCCAGAACGCTTCCTGGCTTCCTTCAAATAGTTGATCGGGGACAAATCGCTTAATGGTAACGTCTTCCATTTCAATCCGGTATCCCGATTCTCTTGCCAGGATCAGTATTTTCCTGGCCACATCTACCCCACTTAAATCTTCACGCGGGTCAGGCTCGGAATAACCTTCATCCTTTGCCATTTTGATGGTTTTACTAAATGGTGTTTCTTCTGAAATGGTATTGAAGATAAAATTGAGCGTACCGGAAAGTACAGCTTCAATTTTAACGATTTTGTCGCCTGAATTTACGAGGTCGTTCAACGTATTGATGATCGGCAAACCTGCACCAACATTGGTCTCGAACAGGAATTTAACCCCTTTTTGTTTGGCAATTTTTTTCAGGTTGGAATAATTATCGAAATCTGATGATGCCGCCACTTTATTGGCAGCCACCACTGCAATGTTGGCATTCAGAATTTCTTTGTATAGATCGGCTACAGCACCGGAGGCAGTACAATCGACAAAAACAGAATTATAGATATTCATGCCCTTCATTTCGTCGACAAACGCCTGTAATCCCGATTTCTTATCCGATTGTTCCAGGTATTGACGGAAAGTGGCGATGTCGATCCCTTCGCGGTTGAAAAGCATTTTTCGGCTGTTCGCCACGCCTGTTAATTTCATGCGTAAGTGTTTCTCATTCAAAAGTCGTTCCTGTTGTTGCTGGATTTGCTGCAACAAGTTGCTTCCCACTGTCCCGATCCCCATCAGGAAAACATTCACTTCTACAAATTCTGATAAGAAAAACGACTCGTGCACTGTGTTTAAGGTTTTTCGAAGTTCGTCGTTTTTTACCACCCACGAAATGTTCAGCTCCGAAGCTCCCTGTGCAATCGCAATCACATTCACGCCGCTTCTACCCATTGTCGAAAAAAGTTTTCCGGCAATGCCGGTAGTATGTTTCATATTCTCGCCCACGATGGCCACCACCGATACTTCCTTTTCAAACCCGATGCGGTTAACCTGCCCGGTAGCTATCTCTTTTTCAAATTCGTCGCGAATCGCCCGATCGGCGGCTTCCACGCCAATTTCATCAATAGCTACACTAATCGAATTCTCGGATGAAGCTTGAGAAATCAGAATAACGTTCACATTCACACTTGCCAGTGCAGTAAACAAACGCATCGAAATGCCGGTAACTCCAACCATACCAATTCCCTGCAAAGTAAGCAATGCAATTCCTGAAATTGATGAAATCCCCTTGATCGGACGGTCAAAACCATTTTCAACAGTCTTTACAATTTTTGTTCCCGGGTTTTCGGGCTCAAATGTATTTTTTATGAGTATTGGAATACCTTTTTGATATACCGGCAAAATGGTTGGAGGATAGATGACTTTGGCTCCGAAGTGTGAAAGTTCCATTGCCTCGGAATAGGTAAGCTCAGGAATAGTATAAGCTTTTCTGATAATTCGTGGATCGGCAGTCATAAAACCATTTACATCAGTCCAAATCTCGAGCATGTCAACATCGAGGGCGGCTGCGATAATCGCGGCAGTATAATCCGAACCTCCCCTCCCCAGGGTAGTAAATTCGCCTTTTGCATTTCGGGCAATAAAACCAGGAGCCACCACAACACCTTTAAATTCGCCAAAAACTTCGGCGATCATCGAATTGGTGATCGAAAAATCGACAGCGGCCTTTCCGAATTTGCTGTCGGTTTGAATAAAAGTGGAAGAATCTATCCGTTCGGCACCAATGTATTTTGCCACAATATGCGATGAAATTCGCTCGCCAAGACCCGCGATCCGATCCAAGGTTTTTGCGGTAAGTTCGCCAACCAAAGTAATTCCGGTAAGTATTTGTTCGAGTTCGTCAAGCAGCTCATCCACAATTTCTTTTACCGGATTTTTATCTCCGAAGAGTTCATGCAGGATTTTGTCGTGTTTTGTTCGAATTTCGCCAAGTTCAGTATGAAAGTCGCTTGTTCCGGAGACAGCTAACCGGGCTGCCTTCAGAATTTTATCGGTTATACCGCCCAGGGCGGAAACTACCACGACTACATCGTCCTTCTGACCGAGAACAATGTCTTTCACGCGTTTGATGTTGGCGGCGGAACCTACGGATGTTCCACCAAACTTTAAGACTTTCATCTGTTCACTTTTGAGAATTCATCATTATAAAAAAAACCGGATGAATCGACAGAACCAATTCATCCGGTATATGCTGTCATATTTTTACACAAACTAAATGGCCGGAACTTTCCCTGTTATGGTTTCCACAATTTTTGTTTCCAGTTCGTGCGCCAACTCCGGGTTATCCATAATCAGGGTACGAACCGATTCACGTCCCTGTCCGAGTTTAGTGTCGCCATACGAAAACCATGATCCGCTTTTCTTGATGATATTGTAATTCACGCCCAGATCAATAATCTCGCCCGAACGCGAAATGCCTTCGCCATACATAATATCAAATTCAGCTTTACGGAAAGGCGGCGCCACTTTATTTTTTACCACTTTCACCCGAACGTTGTTCCCGTTCACCTCATCGCCGTCTTTGATCTGGCCAATCCGGCGAATATCCAAACGAACCGATGCATAAAATTTTAGCGCATTACCACCGGTTGTTGTTTCAGGGTTCCCGAACATTACCCCGATTTTCTCGCGCAACTGGTTAATAAATACGCAACAGGTTTTTGTTTTGCTGATGTTGGCCGTGAGTTTACGCAATGCCTGCGACATCAACCTTGCCTGCAAACCCATTTTTGATTCGCCCATCTCGCCTTCGAGTTCGGCTTTTGGTGTTAAGGCTGCCACCGAGTCGATCACTACAATATCGAGTGCCCCCGAGCGGATCAGATTATCGGCGATTTCCAGGGCCTGTTCTCCGTTATCGGGTTGCGAAATTAAAAGGTCGTCGATATTTACACCCAGTTTTTTGGCGTAATATGGATCAAAAGCATGTTCTGCATCGATAAAAGCAGCAATACCGCCAGCTTTCTGAGCTTCAGCAATCGCGTGAATTGCGAGGGTAGTTTTTCCCGAAGATTCGGGCCCATAAATTTCAATGATCCGGCCTTTGGGATATCCTCCAACTCCCAGCGCAACATCGAGTGCAATAGAACCGGACGGAATGGCTGGAACATCTTCGTGAGGATGGTCGCCCATGCGCATGATGGAGCCTTTCCCATAACTCTTTTCAATTTTATCCATGGTCAGCTGAAGGGCTTTCAGCTTTTCTTTGTTCATCTGACTTTTTTCTTCTTGAGTCATTATTTGATTAGATTATAAATTTAGTGCTTCAATGATTTGTGAGGTGTGGTTTTTTGTATCCACTTTTTCAAAAACCTGTTCGATCACGCCGTTTTCATCGATAACAAAGGTGGTGCGCAAAACACCCATATATTTTTTCCCATACATCGATTTTTCACCCCAGGCGCCATAGGCTTGTAGAATTTCTTTTTCGGTGTCGGCAATCAAATTAAACCGAAAGCCGAATTTAGTAATAAAATTCTGATGCGATTTTTCACTGTCGGGACTCACTCCCACCACATCGTACCCTTTTGCCAGCCAGGCGTCGTAATTATCATTCAGGTTACACGATTCTGCTGTACATCCCGGGGTGTTATCCTTCGGATAAAAATACAGAATCAACTTCTTCCCCGAAAAATCTTTCAAACTAATTTTATCTCCATTCTGATTTACTCCTTCGAAATGAGGAGCTTTGTCTCCAACTTTCAATTTTGTCATGTGTTCTGTCAAATTACGTTCTACAAATATAAGCGATTAAATGGTAAATCTCAGGTTCTTCTCTCACTTCACTTCCACGATTTCAGATTCATTTAAATTCTTCATTATCTACTTTTTTGTTAAATTTACATGTCGGAAAACACAATGTTTTGAAATGAATTTTATAAGAACCTACATACTCTTAACAATATGCGCCTTTCTATTGTTTGCGCCTTTCTCGCTTTCTGCCGGAAGTCAGGAAAATCCATTGGTGCAGGCGATCAAACTTTACGATCAGAACAATTTTAAAGAGGCAGAAAAAATACTGGCTGGACTCTTGGAAGAAAAGCCCGATCACTTAATGGTAAACTATTTTTATGGCGCCTGCCGTACCGAAAATCAACATTACGGCCAAAAGGAAATTTTATACCTTTTGAAAGGCAGCACAGGAGAATCGCCTTTAAAAACCGATTATTACCTGGGGGTTCAATACCAGGCTCAAAACCGCTGGGATGAGGCTTTGCAATATTACCAAATGTTTGAAATAAGTTCTTCCAAAGAAGCAAAGGAGCTGAATGTTGAGGAAAAAATAGACCAGTGTAACAAACATATAAATCCTTACAAGAACGAACCGGAAGAACAATCCGAAGAAGATGAAGAGCTAACTGATGTTCTTCCGGCACCGATCGACCGTCCTGAAGGAGCAGTGGCTGCAATTTCGGCTGAAGCTGTATATCCTGAAGCTGATACAATCGATTCGATGCAGGCAATTTCTTCGTCGGCTGATTCAACTTCTATTGAGACCTTACCTGTTGAAGTGGTTCCTGAAGTACCGAAGCCAGTTAAACCCAAAGCAGGGCCAATCGAATTTTGGGTGAATGAAGAACTTACCTACATCGACACAGCTAATTTCCAAACCCAAGATGGACTTGGGTCATTTCTGGCATGGGAGCTGGGCACCAAAAGATTAGATTCATTAAACGCTGACCTCGATCGTTGGCGATCGTATTATGCTGCTGCAAAAAACACTGTAAAAAGAAACGAACTGGCACAAAAGATTATTTCTGCAGAAAGCGAACAGCTCGGGTTGCAAAAACAAACCAAAGAACAATTAAGGATGGCACGGCTTTCCGAAATCAATTTCTGGAATAGTAAAACAGAAGACGAGATAACAGCCTTTTCAGAACAGTTAAAGAAAGAGAAACAATTACTAAAACAAAACGATAAAACGCCACTGTTTGTGCCGGATTCCGCATTGATTCCCGTTGAAGTTTTCGAAGAAATCGCGCCTGTTACAAATACCCCAACACCGCCAGGCGAAAAAAACGAGCTGGTTTACAAAATTCAGATCGGGGCGTACAGTCGCAAACTTCCGAACTATGTGAAACAAAAGTTTGATAAACTGGCGGTTATCCGTAAAATTGACAAGTATACCGACGACCGCGGGGTAGTTGTTTATACAACAGGAAACCTGGGGAAACTGGAAGATGCAGTGAAAATGCAAAAACAAGTTCGTCAGGAAGGTATAGAAGATGCCTTTGTTGTTCCGTATTTTAACGGAAAAAGAATAACTTTGGAAGAAGCAAAAAAAATTGAACAGGAACGATGACAATTAGAGAACCAAAAAACATTCCGTCAAAGGATTCTCAGGAAGAAGTCATAAACGAAAACTTCCTGATCTTGCATAACGATGATGTTCACACTTTTGATTATGTAATTGATGCATTGGTAGAAATATGCGAACATGCCTACGAACAAGCTGCACAGTGCACTATTTTGATTCATTACAAAGGGAAATGCGATGTAAAAAAAGGTTCGTTTGCCGCACTAAAACCAATGAAAGAAGCACTTATTGAACGAGAACTAAACGCCACAATTGATTAATATACCATGTCGATTTTTACCATTATTCTTTTGATTCTTCTGGGACTTGTACTCTTGCTGATTGAGTTTGCCGTTATCCCGGGTGTTACCATTGCCGGAATTGGCGGAGTCCTGTTATTGTTGGCCAGTATCTATATTGCGTTTACCGACCTGGGGACCGTAGCGGGCTTTATAACGCTGACTGTTGTTATTATTGTAGCGCCTGCGATGGTCTATTATTTTTTCAAATCGCGGACCGGGAAGAAAATGATTCTGGAAAAAAACATTGTAGGCAAAGTAGATCTGATCGATCAGGAAAAAGTGAAAGTGGGCGACATTGGAAAAACTGTTGGACGTTTAGCCCCGACCGGAAAAGTAAAAGTAAACGGCGAAGTATCCGAAGCACAGTCAACCGGCGCGTTTATCAATCCGAATACATCGGTTACCGTTATTAAAATTGTATCGAATAAATTAATTGTTGAACCAGTAAATAAATAATAAAATGGAAGTAGCAGGAACCTGGGGAATGATTGTAGCAGTTATTGTATTGCTTTTTATCATCCTCTATTTTATACCAATTGGGTTGTGGTTTTCAGCCCTTGTTTCAGGAGTTCGGATCTCATTGATCCAATTATTTTTAATGCGTTTCAGGAAAGTACCTCCGGGTATTATCGTCAGGGCATTAATTGAAGGAACCAAAGCCGATGTCCCACTGGGTAGAGATGCACTGGAAGCTCACTACCTGGCTGGGGGTCATGTTGCCAGAGTGGTACATGCTCTTGTTTCGGCAGCAAAAGCCAACATCGAATTGTCGTTTAATATGGCCACAGCCATCGACCTGGCTGGCCGCGATGTTTTTGAAGCAGTGCAAATGTCGGTAAACCCGAAAGTAATCAACACTCCACCGGTAACTGCTGTTTCGAAAGATGGTATCCAGCTTATTGCAAAAGCAAGAGTTACCGTTCGTGCCAACATTAAACAGTTGGTGGGTGGTGCCGGTGAAGAAACCGTTTTGGCCCGCGTGGGCGAAGGTATTGTTTCTTCCATTGGTTCTTCGCACTCGCACAAGTCAGTGCTCGAAAACCCGGATTTTATTTCGCGGGTTGTACTCGAAAAAGGACTTGATGCCGGTACTGCTTTTGAGATTCTCTCGATTGATATTGCCGATATTGACATCGGTAAGAACATTGGAGCAGTTTTACAAATGGATCAGGCTGAAGCAGATAAAAACATTGCACAGGCGAAGGCAGAGGAACGCAGGGCCATGGCTATTGCTTTGGAGCAGGAGTATAAAGCAACCGCACAGGAAATGAAAGCGAAGGTGATTGAAGCAGAAGCACAGGTTCCACTTGCCATTGCCGAGGCTTTCCGTACAGGGAACCTGGGGATAATGGATTATATGAAATACAAAAACATAATGGCAGACACTTCAATGCGTGACTCAATTGCCGGCGAGTCGAACTCGCCAAGAGAATAAAACTTAATGTGGAAAATACGTAAAGCCTTCCATTAGCTAACGGAAGGCTTTTTTAGTGAAAATTACCCGTATGTTAACTTTTGTGCGAAAAATGTTATAAAACACATTTCTTAACCTTCCGATAACCACTATTAAACTTATTCGCCATATATTTGAACCATAGTTTTAGTTCATAGGTTTAGGTTTGATTAGTTTTATTGGTTTAGTTAGATGAAAAGGATAGGTGTTGACCTATCCTTTTTTTATTTCTATCCCGATCCATTCCAAAACATTAATATTTCTGAAGCAAGCCCAATAATTTACGATCGAGCTTATAACCATGCCAGTCCTCGTAATCCACATCTTTTCTACCCGAGTTAAGAATCCCAAAGGTTCCTCTGAATTCCCAAAGTCCCCAACCAATATTATTTTCGGTCAGAACACTTAACACATCCCCGAACCAGGCCAGAAAAACCTCATGTGGAGTTTCATTCCAGCAACCACACTCGCCACAATGCACTCCTACCCCCTGTTTCACCGCATCAATCCATGGCTTGTAAAAATCTTCTATACTTTTTCGGTCGAAATATTTTCCATCAATCGTCCCCGGCCAAACAATGGCAGGCGAGTCATCCGGATTTTCGAATACCCATGGTGCCCGGTAATGTGAAATGTAATGCGGAAAATATCCACGACAACTCTGCCCTACGTCCAGATCAGCAATTTCCGGGATAAAATCAGCCCCTACATTGTTACCATCAGCCACAACTGTTCGCTCAGGATTGTGTTTTCTAATCCGTTCCATGCTTTTTAAAACCACTTCACGATAAAGTTCCCCGGGAATCGCTCCCCGTTTTGAAAACTGATCATTCATATCTTCACGCGTACATGGCTCGTTCACCAGGTCGAAACTGATCTGGTCGCGTGTTTTTGAAGCAAAACGCTTCGCCCACATTTCCCAATGTGTGTAAAAAGCTTCCTGTGCTTCTTTATCTTTCCACAAATTATAAGGCTCGTTAAAACCGGCATTTACACAAAAACCGGGAGCCCTGTGCAAGTCGAGGCTAACATGAATATTGTATTTGTTGGCCATGTCGACCAAAGCTGCCACTTCATCCACTACTTTCTCATCAAAATTGACAACTTCGTTGGGAGTAATGTTTTTTGAAGGATCAAACTTTACATAGCGAGGATAAGCCATTGGAATTCGGACAAAATCAAATCCCCAGTCGGCCATCCACTTTAACTCTTCTTCGGTGGTCAGCCCCCGACTTGAATCAGTTTTTGATGGTGAAAAATAGTCGAGCAGGTTAAATCCACGCCAGCGGGGTAATTTATTTGTAACCGTTTCCGGATATTTTAATGCCGATGACAGTCCGGCCACACTTAATCCTGCTGTAGTTAAGGCCGTGCTCTGGATAAATGTTCTTCGTTTCATTGTAAAGGTAAAATTGGTTTCAGGTAAAGATACAAATATTCAGATGAACACAGCGGAGTCAACTATACAGAACACCCGAAAAGACAAATTGCAAATGAAACACCAACATAAATTGTATTTTTGAGTGGAACAAAACAAAAGTGTATGCAAAATAAATATTTGGTAAAAAAGGCATCGGGTGAGGTTGAACCTTTCTCGCAGCAGAAATTTGAAAACTCGCTTCGGAAAGCCGGGGCCAGCGATGAAACCATCCAGAATATCGTAAGCGATATAAAGAATTGGCTTCACGAAGGTGTTTCTACCCATAAAATATATGCCCGGGCATTTGGCCTGCTAAAGAAAAAAAGCGGTGGATCGGCCGCACGTTATAAACTCAAAAAAGCGATGCTGGAGCTTGGCCCAACCGGTTTTCCGTTTGAGCAATTTATTGGTGAACTGATGAAGCAACAAGGTTTCGAAGTAAAAACAGGTCAGTTGATTAAGGGAGTATGCGTACAACACGAGGTAGATGTGGTAGCTACCAACCATAAAATTCAGTGCCTGATGGAATGCAAGTTTCATAACAGTCCTGAAAAGATTTCGAACGTTCAGGTACCACTTTATATCCGCTCACGGATGAACGACATTATTGAAGTTCGAAAAAACGATACTGAGTATAAAGGACTTGAATTTCAAAGTTGGGTGGTAACCAACACACGTTTTTCGAGCGATGCCATCGATTACGGGACCTGTAGCGGCTTGAAAATGCTGAGCTGGGACTTTCCTGAAAATAATAGTTTAAAGGATTTAATTGAGCGTTACCGGATCTTCCCGATCACTACACTCGTACATTTAACCCAAAAACAAAAAATTGCTCTAACCGAAAAAGGCATTGTGCTGTGCCGTCAATTGTGGCAAAAGAAGGAAATACTCGATGAATTTGGATTGAGTAATACAAACAAACTTAAAGTGATTGACGAACTGACAGCACTTTGCCATTAAAATCAAAATCAGGTTTCCAGCTTTTTTAACACCTGCTCTTTGTAACCCCGGCTTACCGGTAGTTGTTTTTTACCGGTCTCCTGTTTTCAACACTGTAACACCCGACAAATTTTCAATTTTCGAATCCTTCACAGCAAAAATGTGTGAAACGTATAAAAATTATGAGTTAACTCTTTGAGATTTTGATATTTGAAAACGAAAGTGAATTTTCAGAAAATCCCAAAAAACGACTGGGACACCCAAAATCGGCAATTTAAATAAGATATAATATTGTAGATGAGCTCCTTAATGTTTTTCTTTAAAAATTGTGCCGAAAACAGGTGAAGCTGCTCATTTATTTGAACAGCCTCTTTTTTTATCCTTCAATCTTTTGATGGACGACTTTTAAAATTTCAGCTTCCTTTTCTTTCGCCGAACGAAGCAGAACTTCTGCTTTTTTCAGGTTCAAGTCCATAAACTTTTTATCAGCAAACCCAGCCGCGTTAATCTTTACGTTCAGGTAAGCGCCTTCAACAGCCGTTCTGGCACAAAGCGCCCCTACTCCAACATCAGAAACCGAATTGGGATTGCCGGTTTCGGCCATCGCCAGTAATACTTCCATCGAATCATGGGCCAGTTGCATTACTTTTAGCGGAACTTCAATGGCATTTTTTGTAGCAACTTGAATGGCTTGTTTCCTTTCATTTTTTTCCTGTTCACTGGCTTTGGGTAAACCAATTGCAGCCATAATTTTGTTAAAAGCGGCAGTGTCCTCATCCACACATTTCAACAGCGCCGAATGATATACTTTTCCCTTTTCTGCCCAGTCGGAGAATTCTTCCCACCTTTCATCCCAACCCCGCTTGTGCGACGAAAGATTGGCCACCATCGACCCCAGCGCAGCTCCAAGAGCTCCAGCATAAGCAGATATGGAACCACCTCCAGGAGCCGGTGATTCCGACGCAGTTTCATCTTTAAACTGCGCCAAAGTCATGTCGATGAGTTTCTTTGCTGATTTATCTTCAATTACATATTCGATGATTTTCTTTTTCGGGTCGAAAGGGGCCAGTTCGTCCAGCCCAAGCGATTTAACAGCAATTTTTATGATTTCTTCATCCGAAATTCCGGTTGAACGCTGCTGTTTTCTCAGGAAGTATTTCCCGGCATCTAACATTGCCCGGAGCGGAATCAAACCAACCAATTCGGAACCGGTGGCCCGGATTCCCCGTTCGCGGGCTTTTTCCGAAACCTCATCAAAAGCCACATGAACCGGGGTAACCGTAATATCGGTAAGATTAATGGAAATCTGCGCAATACCATATTCTTCGATGTACCAGCCAATGGCACGGGTCTTTTTTAATGTTCCGGGAATACGAACAGGTTCACCATTTTCATCTGTCACAATTTTCCCTGTAACCGGGTCACCTTCACGTAAAACACGTCCGGCTTCGCGGATATCAAACGCTATAGCATTCGCGCGACGGGTCGATGTCGTATTCAAATTCACGTTGTAAGCCACCAGGAAATTACGGGCCCCAATCGCGGTGGCTCCGCTTCCTGCAACACGTTCAGACCAAACATTCGGGCCAAAATCGGGCTTCCATTCTGCGGTAGTAATTCGCTCTTTTAATGCTTCGTACCCGCCAGAACGACAATTCGCAAGACTCCTTCTTTTTTCATTGAATGCTGCAAATTCGTAACAGAATACCGGAATATCCAGTTCTTTTCCAACTCTTTCTGCCAGTTTGCGGGCATATTCCACGGCTTCTTCCATCGTTACATTGGCAACAGGTACCAGCGGACAAACATCGGTGGCGCCAAAACGCGGGTGCTCGCCATGATGTTTACTCATGTCGATAAGTTCAGCAGCGCGCTTGATACCCCGAAAAGCAGCTTCTATCACACGCTCAGGTTCGCCTACAAAAGTAACCACTGTACGGTTTGTTGCTTTGCCGGGATCGACATCCAGCAAGCTGATTTCAGCTACGCTTTCAATGGCGTTGGTAATTTCTTTGATTATACTTAAATCGCGGCCTTCTGAAAAATTGGGCACACACTCGATAATTTTTTTCATTTCGTTTCTTTTTTAAACCACAAAGGCACTCAAAGATCTTCACAAAGATCCTCAAAGGTTAAATAATTACGCGTTTTATTCCGTCTTTTAATCTTTTGACATTAAAATTCACCAACAATCAGAGTTTACAAGTGGACAGTTTTTGATAAGTTGATATTTCTGGCACTGTTCATATGTACTTTCCAATAATCCCGGACCTAATTCAGTGTGTACTCTAAATGTGCAATCCAACACTTGTTTAAATATCTTTTCTGCATCCATATCTTAGTGTTATACTTAGCGATCCTTTGTGGTTAAATTTTCAATAAAAATCAACCCGGCGAAAGTAGAAATCTGTATAATAATAGTTTATGATTTTTCACAGTGAATCTTAAAATGATTGAACCTCGCCGTTTAAAATTACGGTTTCGATAAGATTTGAACCGAAAGCATACGGCAGGTATTCAATCCCGGGAACCTCGTGTGTAATAAACAAGTTTGCTACCTTTCCCCGTGCAATACTTCCGTACGATTCGCTAATTCCCATTGCATATGCGGTATTCAGAGTAGTGGCATTGATCACTTCTTCGGGTAACATTTTGTACTTGATGCAACCCATCGCGGAAATCAAGCTCATATTTCCACTGGGCGATGAACCCGGGTTAAAATCGGATGCAAGAGCTATTGGTAATCCGGCGTCTATCATTTCGCGCACTGGAGATAACTTCAATCCCAGGAAGAAAGCGGCACCCGGTAAAACGGTTGGCATGGTTTCGGTGTTTTTTAAGGCAGCAATTTCATCCTCTCCAATAAATTCAAGATGATCAACCGATAAAGCGTTGTACTTCACTCCCGCCTGAACCCCGCCGGTCAGACCGAGTTCGTTGGCATGAATTTTAGGCCGCAGGCCATATTTCATTCCGGCCATTAAAATTCTTTCCGTGTCTTCCACTGAGAAAAATCCCCGGTCGCAAAAAACATCTATATAATCTGCCAGTTCTTCGGCAGCCACCTGCGGAATCATTTCATTGATCACAATATCGACATATTTTGACTTGTTGTTCTTGTATCCAGGCGGAATGGCGTGCGCTCCAAGGAAGGTAGAGCGTACACAAATTGGGGCGGTTTCCCTGATCCAGCTGATAACTCTAAGCATTTTAAGCTCATCTTTGGTATTTAACCCGTAACCGCTTTTAATTTCAACAGCTCCGGTTCCCAATTTCATGATCTCTATCACCCGTTCCATCGCGCTGTTATATAACTCCTCAGCCGACATATCATGCAGAAGTTTTGCAGAATTCAGGATTCCTCCTCCACGCCGGGCAATTTCTTCGTAGGAAAGCCCTTTAATGCGGTCGACAAATTCCTGCTCACGGGCGGCCGGATAAACCAAATGCGTATGCGAATCACAAAAACTGGGGTAAACGAGCCTGTCTGAACAGTCAATTTCGATCAAAAGATCATCGTCGCGGTATATATCCTTTAACTGCGACATGGTACCAAAATCCTCGATAATTTCGTCACGGATAATTAAAAAGGCTTCTTTGATTGTTTTCACATTCGCCATTTCCTTACCCGCTTTAAACGGCACAGTTTCGTCTTCAACCTGAACAAGTTCCTTTATATTTTCGAGAAGTATCTTCATCCTTTTTTCTTTTAATACGATAAGGTACAAAATAGAACGGATAAATCAAGGCTTTCAAAACAATAATTCAAATGACCAATATCAGTCTGCTTAACGTAATTTTAATCAACTAATATTGTTATTTTCGAGAATCAAAACGTACAACCATGCTCAGAAAAGTTCCACACACTTACGTTATTATTTTTGTATTGGTCATTTTCAGTGCAGCTCTAACCTGGTTTATACCTGGCGGTGAATTTGCTCGTGAAACTGTGCTGGTAAACGGAGTAGAACGCAGTGTAATTCAACCCGGTTCGTTTCATTATATCGACAGCCAAAAACAAACCTGGCAAATACTTTCGGCATTTTTCGATGGCTTTGTAAACACGGCAAATATCATCGCATTTATTCTGATGATTGGTGGCGCCTTCTGGATTCTGAATGATAGCAAATCGATTGATATTGGTATTTACAGCTTCCTGAAGTTCTCAAAAAAGTGGGAACGTTCGCGGCTTCTGCGAAAAATTGGGGTAAACAACATCATCCTAACCGGTATCATGTTCATCTTCAGCTTATTTGGAGCTGTTTTTGGGATGAGTGAAGAAACCATCGCTTTCACGATTATATTTGTGCCACTGGCCATTTCGATGGGTTACGACTCGATTGTGGGAGTTTCGTTGTGTTTTGTGGCGGCAGCACTTGGTTTTGCAGGTGCTTTTCTAAATCCGTTCACCGTTGGAATTGCGCAGGGACTTTCTGATTTACCTTTGTTTTCGGGCATCGAATACCGGATTTTTATGTGGCTGGTAATCAATGTTGTTGGTTTCGCTTTCATTTTACGTTATGCTTCCAAAATCAAAAAGCATCCCGAAAAATCGTTGGTTTTCGAGGATGACGAACACTGGCGAAAGAGAAATGAGGAAAGTAACACCGATTTTGAATTCAATGTGCCACGACGGGCCTGGTTTTCGTTTATATTTCTTTCAGCGATATTGCTACTGTTTTCATTTTATTATCCAATTAGCGAACTCAAAATCGGGAACAACATTCTGAGAGTTCCGGCTATCCCTGTAAGTACGGTTGCTTTTATTCTTACAGGAATTTTTTCGTTGCGCAAAACAGTGCATTATTATATCCTGGGTTTGCTCACTTTTACTATCGTTTTTCTGATTGTTGGAGTGATGGGCTACAGTTGGTATGTGATGGAAATTGCCACACTTTTCCTGGCATTAGGTATTTTTTCGGGAATTGCTGTGGGGAAAAACGCCAACGAAATTACCGGATCGTTTATTGAAGGCGCCAAAGATATTTTATCGGCAGCCATGGTGGTAGGACTTGCAGGCGGTATAATCGTTATTTTGCAGGATGGAAAAATCATCGATACCATTTTATACGAAGTCTCTAAATCGATGGAAGATCTTGGAAAAGTGGGCTCGATTAGTGTAATGTATCTTATCCAGACTTTTCTGAATATTTTTATTCCGAGTGGTTCGGGAAAAGCAGCGCTTACCATGCCCATGATGTCGCAGTTTTCTGATTTAATTGGGATCTCGCGTCAGGCAACAGTAGTAGCTTTTCAATTTGGCGATGGGTTTACCAATATGATTACCCCAACTTCGGGAGTATTGATTGGGGTGTTGGGTGTAGCCAGAATTCCTTATGAAAAATGGTTCAAATGGGTAGCGCCGTTTATTATTTTACTGAGTATCCTGGGATTTTTCCTTCTTCTTCCAACGGTATTGATGAAACTAAATGGTTTTTAACAAAAGAGCCTGCACGCAAATGCGGCAGGCTCCTGATTTTTTATGTCGTCCGGCTTATTCGTCGATTGAAATAGCCTCAGTCGGACAAACTTCTGCGCATGATCCACAGTCGGTGCACAGTTCAGGGTCAATCACGTAGATATCACCTTCTGAAATCGCGTCAACCGGGCACTCGTCAATACAAGTTCCGCATGCAATACATTCGTCTGAAATTTTATATGCCATAACAAATGAAGTTTTATTTTTACATTAACGTTTTCGCAAATGTACAAAGATTGGTAAAAAAACAAAGTTCAGATTTCATTAAATTCCCAACATTCCATCCACATGCACTCAAAATACTGATTTAATGCAATTTAACTACAGGATTATTATTAAGATTGAATTAATCTTTGGCCCTAAAACCATTGTTGAAGATTGGGCCTCAATGCTCGGTTGAACTTTTATCGAGCAATTTTATTTGTTCCTCCAGGTCAGCTTTCGGATAAAACCTCTCGCTTACAAAATTCAGGTACTTCAATATTTTAAAAGCATTGAATTTCTGAAAGAACCGCTTTTGAAATACTTCTGCCGTGGAACAGTTTTTGGAAAGCTCGTCAAGCTCAAGACAAAACCGATCGTTTTCAAGGAAATCGTTAAGCGCTTTGGAAAAAGTTTTAAACCTTGCTGTACATTCACCCAAAGATAAGTCGTAGAATTCCCGTCTTCGATCAAAGAATGTTTTCAGATCGAGAAAGCCCTTAAAATTATAAGTCAGGCGAAGGTCCCCTTCTCCCTTCATCCAACTATTTAAAACAGGTCCGGTTCCAAAAGGAACCCTATCCGACAATCGAGCCGACGGATAAACCTTAGTAGCTGTAATTTCTCCAACCGTGCCAATCTGAACCAGGTTTTGCAAAAAATAGAAATCCTCGCCGGCTTGTCTGCGGTTCATACCGCCTCGTTTTACATAGGCAGATGCCTGCACCGAAAACGCCGATCCGATGGTAACCATTGCATAAGGATATCCCGTAAATTGCAGCGCCTTTTTGTAATAGCGAAGATACTTCTCATACAACTCTATTCCTTTTTTGTGTGGCCCGCTTAGAGCATCTTTCTGGTGTTCGAAATCCAAAGTAGCACCTGCATTTTTTGGGTTCTGCCTAAAGTGATTTTCTATTTCAACCAGGTAATTGGGATCAACCAGAGTGTCGGCATCAAGCGAAACGATAATCCCGTTTTCTTTCTCCAACAGGTTGAAACGCCTCACCGCTTCGTCCATTCCCTTTTTCCGGGCAAGCCCGGCCCCGGCCCATTTTTTGCGTAACTCAACAGGAAGAACAGCGTAAAATCGCAGTCCCGATTTTGAATGCTTTTCAATCCAGTTTTGAAGCTCAACATACGTTTTCTTATTGCTTTCTTTTACTTCGGGGCCGGCAATTTCGGAGTGGTTAATCAGAACAATTACTTCTACAGTGGCAGCCGGGAGTTTGCATCGGTTCAACGATTCGAGTGTTTGCAAAATATCAGGTTCATTCAAGCACGGAATAACAATGATAAGCCCCAGTGCAGAATCGGGCACTTCAGAAATGAGCGCCACATTTTGATTTTTTAACAGGTAATTATTTGCAAACATGTAAACAAAGCTAACAGAATTGCAAAAAAAAATCCGGACATGTCCGGATTTCTATCTTGTAACAGATGGTGACTATTTTGTTTTGTTTGCCTGGTACTCCTGATTGAGCGCTTTTAAAACCGAAGCAGTAATGTTATGCGCTTCGTCGCCAACCAGCACATCTGCGCCATTTAGAATATAAGAATACTGAGCTTTTTCGTTGTAACGTTTCAGGTAATCCAAGAGGCTGTCGAGGATTTTCTGGTTGTTTTGCTGTTGAATCTCGGCCAGTTTCGCAGAAAGTTCCTGGTCAAGTTTCAGCACTTCCTGTTCTTTCCCCAATAAACGATCGCGTTCCTGAACAGCACGCTCTTCTGTCAGAAATCCGCCTCTTTGCAGTTTCTCCTGAAAAGCAGCAGCTTCTCTTTCAAAAACCTGACGTTTAGTTCCATATTCTGTAGTATATGCTTCTTGCTTTTTTGTGAAATCATCGTGCAGGTCTTGTGCCATATCGTAATTCAAAATTACTGAATCGGCTTTTACATAGGCGATACGCAGATCACCGGAACCTGCCCCGGCGGAAGAAATCATGGCACCCGAAGGTGTGTTTTTTTCACCACCTGTAAAATGCAATACATACAAAACGGCAATAGCAACGAATAAAACTATGCTAACGATTAATGACGATCCTTTCATTTTTTCTTCTTTAAACTTTGAATTCTATTAGTTCTTCTCGATTTTTTTAGTTCGACAAAGATAATTTTTTGTTTGAAATGCAACAGCCCTTTATCACTTTTTTCATCTAACTAATATTCAATCACTTCAGAAAAAACCTGCGTTAAATCATACTTGCCCACTGATAAACATCATTGAAATAAACCAATTTTGGGATGTATTTTTATCCTGCTCAAAAAACGTATTAAGCTAATCGAACATGTTGAATAAATTAATTGCAAATATGCTGCCCTACATGCCTAAAAAGCTGATATGGGTATTCTCGAAGAGATACATTGCCGGCGAGACTATCGAAGAAGGTTTGCTTGCATCTAAACTTTTAAATGAAAAAGGAATTGAAGTAACTGTGGATGTGCTTGGTGAATTCATCACCACTTTGGATGAAGCCGAAGCCAACATGCACGAATATTTCGAATTGATCGAAAGATTTACCAATGAAGGAGTTAAAGGGAACTTTTCGATAAAACCTACCATGTTTGGTCTGTTGATCGACAAAGATGTTTGCTTCAATTACATTCACGAAATTGTCGCACTTGCAGCTTCTAAGAATTCGTTTGTACGAATCGATATGGAAGATTCGCAGTGTGTTGACATGGAAGTGGAAATTTTCAAAAAACTACGCAGCGAATTTCCTAAAAATGTTGGCCTGGTGCTTCAGGCATATATGCGCCGTACAATAAGCGACCTTGAGGATATGAAAGAATTAAATACTGCTGCCAGCCCTATTAATTTCAGATTGTGCAAAGGTATTTATGTTGAACCCGAATCTGTTGCCTTTAAAGGTTACGAAGAAGTTCGCGCCAACTTTCTTGCCGGTCTGAAATACATGTTCGAGAATAAAATGTATGCGGCTATTGCCACGCACGACAAGTATTTAGTAGATGAATCATTGAAAATGATCGGTGAAATGAACATCCCGAAAAACATGTACGAATTTCAGATGTTATACGGGGTAACGCCCGAGTTGCGGCAATCAATCGTCGACGATGGCCACCTGGTGCGGGTGTATGTACCTTACGGTATAAAGTGGTTTAGGTATTCAACCCGCCGTCTGAAAGAAAATCCGAAAATGGCTCAGCACATAATTAAGGCATTATTTATACGGGGTTAGTTTAGGGAGGTTATAACAGAAAAGGACGGCAATGCCGTCCTTTTTATTTTCATTTCAATTTAAGGTTTCAGGATAATCTCGTCGAGCGGACGCTTGGGCACATGGTGTACACTTTGTTCGTCGCGCCAGTATTTAATATCACCTTCAGCAGTTTCGAGCGCCACTTCTTCAGCCGGTTTTCCAAGAGCCAGAAGCCATAAAATTTCGTACTTATCTTCCAATTGCAGTAATTTCGCCACTTTGCGTTTATTTACCGTGCCAATAATGCATCCTCCAAATCCGTCTTCAACAGCTCCAAGCAAAATACTCTGTAAGGCAATGCCATCGTCGCAATAATGATTTTCCGATATCGAACGGTCTTTTACCACAACCAGGTAGGCCACCGGTCTTTCGTTTTCATCCGGGCCTTTCCAGTTTTCGAGATAACCAGCCCATCCTAAAAAAGGAAAAATTTTGGCACATAGTTTTGGATCGGTCACAATTCGGTATTTTAGCGGCTGATTGTTACGGCCACTTGCCGACATTCGGGCCAGGTCGATCCATGTTCTTATTTGGCCTTCACCGATTTTAATGTTGCTATCGAACCGTCGGAAACTACGATTCCGCATAATCAGGTCACGTATCATAAAGTTGATTTTTCTTGTTGCAAAAGTAAGGGAAAATTAAAAGAAAAAAGGATAAAAGTGAAGCATATAAAAGAATTGCTGACCAAACTTAACCACTAGAAAAATAAATACCCCACTTTACCCTTTTCTAACTAAACGCCATCATCAATGGCTTATTATAAAACGCTCAATTAATAAATGTTAAAAGTATTTCAGAATAAATACAATCAGGAAGTTCACACACAAGCAGATTTTCGTAGTTTTGTAGAACAGAACAGAATGAGTTATAAAACAGAACATGCCTGAACTAAAACTTAACATCGACAACAATTCGAGCGTACTCAAATTTCAGCAGTTGGTAGATGCCATTATCGACGCTATTAGTCAGAACCAGCTGAAACAGGGAGAAATGCTGCCTTCTGTAAACCAGATCATGGCAGAAACCCAACTGTCGCGCGATACGGTTTTTAAGGCTTACGCCGAACTAAAACGCCGGGGAGCAGTCGAATCGGTCCCCAACCGCGGATACTTTGTTACCCGGAAAATCACAAAGGTCTTCTTATTCCTCGATACATTTAAAGCGTATAAGGAAGTCCTTTATCATTCATTTTTAAACCATCTTCCAAAAGAAGTCAGTGTCGACTTGCATTTTCATCACTACAACATCGGTGTTTTCGAAAAGATCATCGACGAAAGTGTTGGCAAATACAGCAAGTACATTATAATGAACTTCGACAATCGCAAAGTGGGCAAGATTATTTCAAAGATACCACACGAACAGTTGCTGGTTATCGACTGGCGCATTCATGCCGGGAAAAATACTTCGGTAGTTTACCAGGATTTTGGCGATTCGGTTTTTCGTTGTTTGAGTGCAAATATCGGGACGCTAAAAAAATATAAGGAATTTGTATTTTACTACCCTACTTTTACCTACCATCCAAAAGAAACCATCGAACATTTCGAAAAATTATGTACCAGCCACAATTTGAAGCATTCGGTAATTTATGCTGATGATGCTTTTAAAATCAGGGAGGGTGTGCTGTACCTGCTGGTGAGCGACCGGACTTTAGCAAATTTTCTCGATCAGTGTGCTGAAAAAAAATATGAACCGGGGCGTGAAGTTGGCGTGATCTCGTACAACGAAACCCCGATGAAGAAATACGTTAAGAACGGTATTACTGTTTTATCGACAAATTTTGAGCTGATGGGACAAAAAGCAGCCGAATTTGTAGCGTCGAACCAGCCGATAAAATTTGAAGTTCCTACCGAACTCAAAATCCGGCAATCCACATAAAATGTTATACAACATCTAAACGCTTTTTCAAGCAGTAACAAAAAGCGTTAAATTTGGCTACATAACAGAACAGAACAGATTAATATACAACACGAGATTAAATAAATAAATGTCATGTACTTACTAGGATTCGATATTGGCAGTTCATCAGTGAAAGTTTCATTAATCGAGGGGGATTCAGGGCAGTTGCTATCCTCTTCGTTTTATCCAAAACAGGAGATGAAAATTACAGCGCATCGTGCAGGATGGGCCGAGCAAGCGCCCGAACTATGGTGGGTAAACCTAAAATTAGCCTTGCACGAAGTATTATCTGGATCAAAGGTCGATCCAAAGCAAATCGGATCGATCGGAATTTCGTATCAGATGCATGGACTGGTAATGGTGGATAAAAATGGCGAGGTAATCCGTCCTTCTATTATTTGGTGCGATAGCCGTGCTGCGGCAATCGGAGACAAAGCTTTTAACGAGATTGGAGGACAACGCTGTCTTTCCAACCTGTTGAACTCGCCGGGAAACTTTACAGCATCGAAACTAAAATGGGTAAAAGAAAACGAACCTGCGCTATATGAACGCGTTCATAAGATTATGCTCCCAGGCGATTACATTGCCATGAAACTAACAGGCGAAATGCAAACCACTGTAAGCGGCTTGTCTGAAGGAATTATGTGGAATTTCAAAGAAAATAAACTGGCTGATCTTTTGTTTGACAACTATGGATTTTCATCTGAAATCATTCCCAATATTGTTCCAACCTTTGCTCCTTCAGGACAAATTTCAGCATCGGCTGCCCGTGAACTTGGACTTTCAACAACGACCACAGTGAGTTATCGTGCCGGCGACCAGCCCAATAATGCGCTTTCGCTAAATGTTCTGAATCCGGGTGAAATCGCTACTACAGCCGGAACTTCGGGCGTGGTTTACGGAGTAAGCAAGGAAATAAAATTCGATCCTCAGTCGCGTGTGAATACTTTTGCGCATGTGAATCACTCGGCCAACGATCCACGACTCGGCGTGCTGCTCTGCATTAACGGCGCCGGCATTCTGAATGCGTGGCTCAAACGCATGGTGGGCGAAAATTTATCGTATGGCGCCATGAACGAACTCGCTGTTGAAGTACCAATCGGTTCGGAAGGACTGTCGATCCTTCCATTTGGAAACGGGGCCGAGCGTGTGCTGAACAACAAAAATATCGGGTCTGTTTTTTCAGGCTTGAATTTTAACATCCATCAGAAAGGGCATTTGTTACGCGCGGCCCAGGAAGGGATCGTATTCTCGTTTAAATACGGGATGGAAATTATGAAAAACATTGGTATCGATGCCACAGTCATCCGTGCAGGAAAAGCCAACATGTTCCTGAGCCCTATTTTCCGTGACACGCTGGCGGGTATTTCCGGAGCCGCCATCGAATTGTACAATACCGATGGTTCGGTGGGCGCTGCACGCGGAGCCGGTGTAGGTTCGGGCTATTACAATTCGTTCGAAGAAGCTTTCAGAAATCTGCAAAAGCTGGAAGTAGTCGAACCCAATAAATCAAATACAAAAGAATATTCAGATGCCTACGAAAACTGGAAAGTTCAACTCGGGAAAGCATTGTAATAAATATTAACTCAAAAAAATAAACTAAAATGGAAGTATTAAAAGGAAACAAAGAGTATTTCAAGGGAATCGATCAAATTAAGTACGAAGGCCCTGAATCGAGAAATCCACTGGCATTTAAATGGTACGACGAGAACCGCGTAATTGGCGGAAAAACCATGAAAGAACACTTGCGTTTTGCAGTGGCTTACTGGCATACTTTCTGCGGGACCGGTGGCGACCCATTCGGTCCGGGAACCCAAATCTTTCCCTGGGACGGAGCCGCAAACGAAATGGATGCAGCCAAAGAAAGAATGGATGCAGCTTTCGAATTCATAACAAAAATGAATATTCCTTACTACTGTTTCCACGATACCGATATAGTAGGCGACGGTTCGGTTTTCGAAATTGAAAAGCGTCTTGAAAAAATGGTTGACTATGCCAAAGAAAAACAAGCCGCATCGGGGGTAAAACTACTTTGGGGAACTGCCAACGTTTTTTCGAATCCACGTTATATGAACGGCGCTTCAACCAATCCTGATTTCAACGTGCTGACCAACGCAGCCGTTCAGGTTAAAAATGCCATCAATGCTACCATCGCACTCGGCGGTACCGGTTACGTTTTCTGGGGAGGACGCGAAGGTTACATGAGCCTGCATAACACCGATACCAAACGCGAACTGGCGCACCTTGGCCGTTTTCTTACTGTGGCGCGCGATTACGGCAGAAAAGCAGGTTTCACGGGAACCTTTTTTATCGAACCAAAACCAATGGAACCTACCAAACATCAGTACGATTTTGATGCACAAACAGTAATTGGCTTCCTGAAAGCTCATGGGTTGGATAAAGATTTTAAACTTAATATCGAAGTAAACCACGCTACTTTGGCGGGTCATACATTTGCACACGACCTCAGAATGTCAGCCGATGCCGGAATGCTGGGATCGATCGATGCCAACAAAGGAGATTACCAAAACGGCTGGGATACCGACGAATTCCCAACCAACATTTATGAAATAACCGAGGCAATGCTCGAAATTCTGCCAACCGGTGGATTTACACACGGTGGTATCAACTTCGATGCAAAAACACGCAGAAACTCTACCGACCTGGAAGATATCTTTATTGCACACATTGGAGGAATGGATGTTTTTGCCCGTGCACTCGTAATTGCCCATAAAATTCTGAATAACTCGGAATACCCTGTCATGCGTAAGGCCCGCTACGCCTCTTTCGATTCGGGTAAAGGAGCTGAATACGAAGCCGGTAAACTTGGCCTCGAAGACCTTTACAATATTGCAGCCACAACCGGCGAACCGGCACAGATCAGTGGCAAACAGGAATTGATCGAGCAATTGATTAACTGGTACATCTAATGAAAGAAAGAAATACGTTCTATATTGCTGTTATAACATTAGTGGCCACCCTTGGCGGCCTTTTGTTTGGCTACGACACTGCCGTAATTTCCGGTGCAGACAAATCGATACAGGCATTTTTGATCAACAGCCAGGGATTGAGTTCACTTGTTCATGGTGCAACCATCTCAAGCGCTTTAATCGGGTGTATTTTGGGCGGTAGCATCTCCGGGATACTTGCCTCGAAACTGGGTAGAAAAAATACACTGTTTTTGGCGGCCATTCTCTTTTTTGTTTCAGCACTTGGCTCAGGCAGTCCAGAGTTCCTGTTCTTTGAAAAGGGAGTTCCAACCATGGGATTGTTATACATGTTCAACTTCTACCGTATTATTGGCGGAATTGGAGTTGGGCTTGCTTCAGCAGTCAGCCCGATGTACATTGGCGAGATTGCCCCAGCCGATATCCGGGGGCGCCTGGTATCTCTCAACCAGTTTGCAATTATTTTCGGGATGCTGGTTGTTTACTTTGTGAACTGGGGCATTGCCAACGGGCAATCATTGGAATGGATCAATACCATTGGCTGGCGCCGGATGTTTACTTCAGAAGCTATTCCTGCAGGATTATTTGGCGTGCTCCTGTTTTTTGTTCCTGAAACGCCGCGCTACCTGGCGCTCAAAAATCAGGATAAAAAAGCATTGCAGGTTCTCACCAAAATTAACGGCGCTGCACGAGCAAAAGAAATTATGGAGGAGATCAAAGGATCGGTTGTAAAATCTTCAGCCAAATTATTCTCGTACGGGAAAGTGGTAATCCTGATTGGTATTCTTCTTTCAGTATTTCAACAGTTTGTGGGTATAAATGTCGCGCTTTACTATGCTCCCCGTATTTTTGAAAGCATGGGTGCAGCCAAGGATGCTTCGATGATGCAAACCATTATTATGGGGCTCGTGAATGTAATCTTCACGGTTGTCGCCATTTTAACTGTCGATAAATGGGGACGTAAACCTTTGTTGATGGTAGGTTCTGTGGGAATGGCAATCGGTATGTTTGCGATAGGGACACTCGCATTTATGAAAATAATTGGTATTAGTACGCTGGTTTTCATCATTATTTACACCGCTTCTTTTATGATGTCGTGGGGACCAATTTGCTGGGTATTAATTTCAGAATTATTCCCGAACAAGATTCGCGGAAAGGCAGTGGCAGTGGCAGTTGCCGCTCAATGGGCTGCCAACTATTTTATTTCGTCGACCTACCCTGCAATGATGGAATTCAGCAGTGGCGGTACGTATTTCTTTTACGGAATAATGAGTGTCTTGTCACTGATTTTTGTCTGGAAGATGGTTCCTGAAACCAAGAATAAGACATTGGAAGAGATGGAATTTCTTTGGAAGAAATAAGTTAGTTTTAAATACTGTACACAATCGTCGATCCCGTATTATGAAGATAATCGGGGTTGGCGATTTTCTTTTTACAGCCTATTCAAAATCGATCATAGCTTTGATCACACCATCCTGATATGCATCAACCATTTCGAATGCCCTTGCCGTTTCACTAAACGGAAAATGATGGGTGACCATTTTCTTTACCTCTACTTTTCCTGAACGCACCAGTTCAATGGCTTCCTCAACGCTATGATTCTGACGACGGACATTTATGACCGTAATTTCCTTGCGACGCATGAGGTCCATATTAAAAACATATTGTGCCAGCGGTGGAATTCCGACCAATACCAATTTCCCTCCGGGTTTTAATATTCCAAGGGTTCGATTACACCAACATTGTTGATTCCAACGGCTAACAATTTCATTAAAATACTCAAACCAATGGGACCTGCACCAAAAATGGCCACCGAAACGTTCTTATCAAAAATCTGAGACAGGTTAACTGCATACACGCCAATACTGAGTGGCTCGATCAGAGCAGCTTCCACCGGATGCAGCATATTTGTAACCCCGAAGCAGGTAAATTCAGGCATCACCAGATAATCGCCCGGAAATTGCAACTGCGGTTCAGACGTTTTAATCAACGCCATTTTTCTAATTCCTGTAAGAACTACCTGTTTCATTCAGTCTTAAATATTTTTCGAAGGTATCTTTTTCAGTATAATTTCAAAAACAGTTTATACTGACAAACACATTACGAAATACATGATTTTTATCATATCGTAAAATACTGTCACTTTTAAAACATCCTTTTGAGATATTCGAAAAAAAGTCCTGGTTTTTTAAAACATATTGCAATTTTCATTTTACCTAATTACCAATAGTTTACCTTTTCAAATTTCAGAGACGTTAACAAATATTAATTAATTTTTAAAAATGATTAACGTATAAGTCAATTTTATACTATCTTAGCGATGCCTTAATAAAAATGAATTAGAAACTTATTAAAACTACCTTTTCTCTATTGAACCAATAAGTTTTCTGATCTAACTAAACTAGACTATGAACAATCGGGTTATCGAACTAAGGGGTAACCCGTTTTTTTTTATCCCAATTCAACTTTCAGAAGATAATTTTTAAAACGCAGATAAAACAGAATTCCTGCAATTGCCAAACCGATCACGTATCCGTACCAAATACCCTGAGCCCCAAATTCGAAAACAAAAGCCAGTACATAACTACCAGGAAGGCCAATCAGTAAATAGGCGATAAAGGCGATAAACATGGGCACTGTAACATCCGACATGCCACGCAAGGTACTCTGCATCACCACCTGTAATCCATCAAACAATTGAAAAATAGCGGCAATAATAAGTAGCGATGCAGCAATTTCAATTACCGCGGGATCGGTTGTAAAAAGATAGGGGAGCAAATTCCGGGCAAGGATAAAAACCAAGGCAGCCACCAACATAAACGCCAGCACCAAATGTGTGGATGCGAAAGCCGCAGTTCTCATCGAGACATAATCTTTAATACCCATCTGGTGACTTACACGAATGGTATTTGCCTGTGAAACACCAAGCGAAATCATATATGTAAACGAAGCCATACCCATGGCAACCTGATGTGCAGCAAGTGTAGTCTCCCCAATCCAACCCATCATTACTGCACCTACTGCAAAAGCAGTAACTTCCACAATCAACTGGAATCCGATCGGGATTCCTATTTTCAAAATTCTAATAATGCGTTGAAGTTGCAATTTTTCGGCGTTCGCCTTTATAAAGTATTGCAGATACTTTCTGTTCCAGACAATATATGCGGCAAACATTATGGGCATTAATACCCGTGAGGTCAGGGTTCCAATTCCGGCTCCGTACAAACCCATGGCAGGAAAGCCAAACTTTCCGAAGATAAAAACATAATTCACCACCACATTTACAAGGTTAGCGGTAAGTGTTATGTGCATCGCCATTTTTGTATTCCCGATTCCTTCGAAAAATTGCTTCGATGAAAAAAAAAGCATAAAAGGCAGGTACGAGAAACACAATAATATATAGTATGGTTTTGCCAGCTCCAACACGTCAGCAGGTTGCCCCATCAAGGGGAGGAAAAAATAAACTCCGAACATGATCAGCGATAAAAATACAGCTGCTAATAAATGCGAAAACACGCCGTTTTTTAGCCACGCCTCCATTCCATCCACATCCTTTTTACTAAATGATTCTCCAACCAATGGCGTAAGTCCGTAGGTCACTCCCATTCCAAACACCATCCCAATCATAAAAACACTGTTGGAAAAGGCAGCGGCTGCGAGCTCGGTGGTCCCCACATGGCCAACCATCATATTATCGACCAGGGCCACACTCACCTGCCCCATTTGTGAAAGAACAATTGGGAAAGCCAAATGAAGGTTCCTTTTATAAAACGGTATGTAATCTCTGAATTTCAATGATTCAAAAGTATTGAACGGCGCTAATTCCAGGTGATAGCACACAGTTTTTTCGGGGAGTAAAGATAAGCTTTTCGACTACAACGAAAACCAGTAGCTCAGTTTAATCATGAAAGCATTTTGCGCACCCAGTTTCCCGATCCCTTTCAAACTATCGAATAACGAAGAATTATAAACTTCCTCGTAGTTCGAACGGTTATGGGTCCACACAAAATAAATAGTCGACCCTGTTTTGTATTCCCAGCGAGCTACAAAATTCGATCTGAATTCCTGAAAATTAAAGTCGAAATCGTAATCGGAAAAATCGTGGTAAATATTATTGGCGCCATCAACTAAAAGTCCGTTGCCGGTTTTTGTGAGCATTTCAAATCTGCTTTCAAGACTTTGTGCTTTCGAGTCGGCAACTCTTCGATAATCGAGATACTGACCGGTTGAGACATATGGACTTCCGTAATATTGAAGCGAAAATTCTGGCGTAATAAAGAATTCGGCGCGCAAGGTTGTGTAGAAAGTCTGACGATCGAGCTGGCCAACCAGGTACTCTTTTCTGCCATCTACATTAGCCGATCTGAGGTATTGATTGTTGTCTCCCTCAAGCGAAAATACCGATCGTGATGACAAATTTAAACGATTGCTTACTCTCCAGTAAACAATAAATGAATATGAATTCTCTTTTGTTATTTTATCATCGCTCCGAACAAAGGTACCTGTCAAACCAACAAGTAGATCCTTTTGCGAACTAGTCCGCACAGCAACATCGAATTTATTCTCGGGATCTTTACGTAGCGAAGGACCGCCACGTAAAACACGTGTGTCAATATTTCGAAATATCCTTTTGGCCGCAAAGTCAGTCTGCCAGAAATTTTTGTATCTAAACGTTGAATAAAAATACAGATCATCGTTAAGATTTTCTCCCCCATAACTCCAAACATGTCCTTGTCGCAAACGAAGACGGTAATTCAATAATATGCCTTTAGGCTTATTGTTTCTATACTCCAGGTTAACCTTTTCATCGACATAATCAGCCTGCCTCAAATAACCTAAATCATTTAATTCAACACCCGGCGAACGCCATTCCAGATTTCCATATATCCTGAACTTTCCACTTCGTTTACCCCCGCTGATATCGCCACCCCAACCATTTAAAGTTGTTAAGCTGTCATTAATCTCTAAATAACCTGCGTCTTCCCGCTGATAATAATGCCTCGAATTTCGCTGAAGTTGATAAATCGCTTTTTCGCTTCCGTTCACATTCGAAAAAAAGCTTTTCCCGGTAATATAATATTTTCGGTTCTTCCAATTGTGTTCAAAATCCAGTCCACCCACCAGCGAATTATCGGGCAGGAATTCAAGATGCTCGTCTTTAATATTTCGGATGGTTGAGGTTACCATTCCGCCAATTACAGTGCTGCCGTGGTTAAAATCCTGCTTTGCCCGGCCAATGGTATAATTAGTAAATGGCTCGGCAGCCATCGTTTCTTTCGAATCGCCGTTTCTGATAACCGCTTCTTCGCTTGAAGTGATACTGTTTACAAAACCCATCGAAAATCCCTTTTTGTTTTTCCCGGTAAGTTTGAGTGCGTTAATTATCGAGGTATTATCGGGAATCGAAAGCGCTTCGCCGGCATCTTCATCTACCGAAGGCACATAACTCGGAGCATGACCGATTCTACGCGAATAATAAAGCATATCGCTGCCCGAGCTGAATTCCATAATATTATTTCCTTCAAGAAAAAACGGACGCTTTTCGTCGTAAAAGACTTCGTACGAAGTAAGGTTTAGTTCAGATGGATCGGCTTCAACCTGCCCAAAATCGGGGTTAAAAGTGTAATCCAGGGTAAAATCGGAAGTAACGCCAATTTTACCGTCAACGCCAAACCCAAAGTGTTGATTATCGTATGAATCAGGAACATAGCGTGCTTTTGCATACGGCATTATCTCGAAATTTCGTTTATATGGAATGTCTTTGATACCTCGTAATTCGCCAAAGATATAAACCATTGCCGGTGCATCAATCGGGATGAGTTTCCAATGGCTTTCTTCCGCCATTCGATAAATATAACGCCAGATGTGCATTCCCCAGGTGTGTTCCTCCTTATTGGCAAACCTGATCTGTGTAAACGGAACCCGCATTTCGGCATACCAGGCCGAATCGCCCAGCGACGTTTTACCGTCCCAAACTGCGTTCCAGTTTAAATCCCACCCGTATTCACCAAGGTGCATCAAATCCACTTTTTGCCCTGCCGAAGTGAGGTTAAATTCAAACGCGGTTTGTTTATCGTGGTAGGTATCCAGCGCCACACCGGCAATATCGCCCACAGTATAATCATCGCGCGGCCCTAACAAAGGACTCATTTTTTCGGGTTCGTGGTCGTGTGCCACAATGGCTATGTACAAATATTTATCGTCGTACAAAATTTTGATCTCAGTTTCCTGCGAAGGAGGCTGTGCCTGGTGAGGCTGCTGCTGGATAAACCCGCCATCCCATTTCCCGATCGTTTTCCAGCATTCGTCGTTTAAGCGACCGTCGATTTTGGGAACAACAGAAGTGCGCGTCGCATTATATACACGTTTAATACTGGCGTAGTGATTCACAAGCGAATCGTCGGAAAGCGTATAGTTAAGGTCCTGGGCAAATGCGTTTAACATTACAACTCCCAAAAAGAGAGTGCTAACAATAGTTCGAATCATGGTTGGTCGTTATTCTGTCACAAATTTAATTTTGTTTGTTAATTAACAAAATTTAAAGTGGTAAAAATTCAATTTTAGACCAAAAATGAAAGATGTTCAAATTCATAAAATCAAAAAAACCAGCATTTTGATAAATTTAGAAATATTAACACAAATGAATTTGTGGATTTGGTTGCATGAGATATTTTTCGGGGTCGTATTTTTGAGCCGTTAAACAATTTGAGGGAATCAGAGTTATTATAACCAGATTTGAGACAGCTTAATTATTGAATGGAATTCTATGAATAAAATCAAAAAGATTCTAATTGCAAACCGAGGTGAAATTGCAATCAGAGTAATGCGTACTTGTCGCGAACTTGACATCGACACCGTGGCTATATATTCGGAAGCCGATAGAACTTCGCTCCACGTACGTTACGCACACGAGGCTTATTACGTGGGCAAAGCTCCATCCTCGGAAAGCTACCTGAACATTGAAAAAATAATTGAAATTGCAAAGCTTAGCAATGCCGATGCCATTCATCCAGGCTATGGATTTTTGTCGGAAAATGCAAAATTCGCACGAAGATGTGCTGAAGAAGGGATCATTTTTATTGGTCCGTCTCCTGGAGTAATCGTGCAGATGGGCGACAAAATCATGGCTCGCGAAGCAATGCGCGCCGCAGGCATTCCTGTTGTTCCCGGGACCGACGGCGAAATAAAATCGGAAGACGAAGCTCTGGCTACAATACGTGAAATCGGCCTGCCTGTAATGATAAAAGCCTCAGCCGGAGGAGGGGGTAAGGGAATGCGTCTGGTAAAAGACGAAGCTGATATTGTTTCATCGGTACGGGCAGCACGTTCAGAAGCCAAATCGGCTTTTGGTGACGATGCAGTTTATGTCGAAAAATACATCACTTCTCCACACCACATCGAATTTCAGGTTTTGGGAGACATGCACGGAAATACGGTTCATTTATTCGAACGCGAGTGTTCTGTTCAACGACGTCACCAAAAAATGATCGAAGAAACGCCATCTCCGTTAATGACACCTAAATTGAGGGAAGAAATGGGCAAAGCGGCTGTGGAAGCAGCCCGGGCAGTAAATTATGTGGGAGTAGGTACCATTGAGTTTTTAGTCGACAACGATTTGAATTACTACTTCCTCGAAATGAATACGCGTTTGCAGGTAGAACATCCGATTACTGAGCGCGTAACCGGGATTGATCTTGTAAAACAACAAATATTTGTGGCCGAAGGCAAAGAATTGGCATTTAAGCAAGAGGATTTAAAACAACAAGGCCATGCTATCGAATGTCGGGTTTATGCCGAGGATCCGGATAATAATTTTATGCCGAGCGCCGGTAAGATCTACAAAATTTCTAATCCGCTGGGGTTGGGAGTTCGAACCGACGGCTATGTTTATGAAGGGTACGAAATCCCGATTTATTACGACCCAATGATATCGAAACTCATTGTTTGGGGCAATAACCGCGACGAAGCAATTGCCCGTATGCGACGTGCCTTGTACGAATACAAAATCACAGGTGTTAAAACTTCGATCAAGATCCTGGAAAGGGTGATGAACAACGAGAACTTTATCTCCGGAAATTACGATACTCATTTTATCGAAAAAAACCAGGAACAGTTGATGGCTAAAGCACCTAGCATGGACCCGGAAGATTTGGTGGTCATTTCTGCCTACATCGATTATCTGGATAAAATTGCAACACCGACATTAAATAATAAAGAATTTGTTTGTGCACAAAGCCGCTGGAAAAAGACACCTTACGTAAATCATTTTTAATAAAAGAAGATGCCAGTTGAAATTAAAATTGGAGACAGAGTTGCCTGGGTAAACTTAATAAAACAAGAAGGCAACATGCTCTCGATAGAAGTGGATGGTAAGAAATATGACGTGGACCTGATGCACACAGCCGACGGCACTTTCTCGATCATTGAAAGTGGCCACTCGTATGATATCAATCTCGTTCCAAAAGACTCTCCCAAAAAATATACTGCATATACATTGTACGAAACCTTCGATGTGGAAGTAATCGACGCTGAAGCCCGGTATCTGCAAAATCGAAACGTCGGTAATGGCGTTGCAGCCGAAAGTAAAATTAACTCACCCATGCCCGGGAAAGTGGTGAAAGTACTGGTATCGGAAGGCGACCCTGTAAAAGCAGGTGAAACCGTTGTCATTATTTCGGCCATGAAAATGGAAAGCGAATACAAAGCTCCGAGAGACGGCGTAGTTAAAAAAGTACATGTAAAAAATGAGGATACCGTTGATGGTAGCCAGGTATTAATTGAATTAGAGTAAATAAGAAAAGTATGGATTTAAAAGCAAAATACGAACATCTGGAAGCCCTGAATGCACAGGCAGAATTAGGCGGCGGACTTGAACGAATCGAAAAACAACACGCTTCGGGAAAGAAAACCGCCCGCGAAAGAATTCTTGCACTACTCGATCCGGGAACATTTACTGAAATCGATAAACTGATGACCCACCGCAACTACGAATTTGGCATGGAAACCAACAAAGTATTGGGTGATGGTCTGATCTCGGGATATGGGAAAGTGAACGGAAGACTTGTGTATGTTTTTGCCCAGGACTTTACTGTTTTTGGAGGTTCGTTAAGCCGTGCCAATGCCGATAAAATTGTGAAAATACAACAGCTTGCCCTTAAGATGGGAGCGCCGGTTGTTGGGTTGAACGACTCGGGTGGCGCACGCATACAGGAAGGCGTGGAAAGCTTGGCCGGTTATGCCGATATTTTTTATAACAATGTAATGTCGTCAGGTGTAATTCCGCAGATCTCCGCGATTTTGGGACCCTGTGCCGGTGGGGCCGTTTACTCCCCTGCCCTTACGGATTTCATTTTTATGGTGAACGAAAGAAGTCACATGTTTGTGACCGGTCCCGAGGTGATCAAGACCGTAACACACGAAGATGTAACCAAGGAAGAATTGGGTGGAGCACACACACACAGCAGCAAGAGCGGGGTGGCTCATTTTACGGGTAACGACGAAGATCAAACGTTGATGATGGTTCGTGAACTCTTGAGTTTCCTTCCGTCTAACAACCTCGAAGATGCACCGATAAAACCAACAATCGACCCAAGCGATCGTGTGGACGAAAAGCTACAAAACGTTGTTCCGGCCGATCCGAACCGTCCTTACGACATGCACGAAATCATTCAAACGGTAATCGATAATCAACACTTTCTTGAAGTTCAGCCACACTATGCACAAAATATTATTGTAGGATTTGCCCGTTTTGCCGGTAAACCGGTTGGTATTGTTGCCAATCAACCCAGCCACCTGGCTGGCGTACTCGACATCAACTCATCGGTAAAAGCGGCCCGTTTTGTTCGTTTTTGCGATGCATTCAACCTTCCGTTAGTGACCTTTGTCGATGTACCCGGGTTCTTACCCGGGACCAACCAGGAATTCGGTGGAATCATTAAGCACGGGGCAAAATTGTTATATGCATTCTCTGAAGCAACTGTCCCAAAGATTACCATCATCACCCGAAAAGCCTATGGTGGCGCCTACGACGTGATGTCGAGCAAGCACATTGGAGCCGATGTTAACCTGGCTTATCCTACAGCCGAAATTGCAGTAATGGGGCCTGAAGGCGCAATAAACATCATCCACCGGAATAAGTTGAACGATACAGAAAGAGTGCAGGCGGTGCAGGATTACCGCGAAAAATTTGCGAATCCATACAAAGCTGCGTCACTGGGTTATATCGACGAGATAATTCAACCAAAATATACGCGTATGAGGATTATCGGCGCACTTGACATGACACAAAACAAACGCAAATCGAATCTGCCAAGAAAACACGGGAATATACCTTTGTAACGTGGATTGATTTGGCAAAGCCATTTTTCATAATTAAAATAGGGCGGATATTCTGACAATATCCGCCCTTTTTTTATTCAGAAAGAATCTTTCTGTCGGCAGGTTGGGAAATCCCTCAAAAAAAGATATTTTAGAGCCTCTTAAAACTGTTGTCATTCTTATGAAAATCCTAAAACTTAAGCTGCACTGGCAAATTCTGATTGCACTTTTTCTTGCTGTTCTTTTTGGGTACTACTTCCCTCAAGGTATTCGTTACACCGCCTGGATGGGTCAAATTTTCCTGACTGCATTGAAAATGGTAATTGTTCCCTTGATTATGAGCTCCATAATTTCGGGAGTAACCAGTATGGGGAGCGGAAAAAATCTTGGACGGCTGGGTGGAAAAACACTCTTGTATTACATTTCTACCAGCACATTTGCCATTTTTACTGGACTTATCCTTGTGAATTTAATCCGGCCCGGAGTGGGCATCGAAATGGGTTTTACACAAAGCGTGGAAGGATTGAATGAAAAAGCAGGTTCGGTGAACGATATTTTAATGCGCATTGTGCCATCCAATATTTTTGAATCGATGGTAAATGGCGATATTCTTCCGATAATCTTTTTTGCGATCATATTTGGAGTATTTATTGGCCAGGTTGGTGATAAGTACCGTGTAAGTTTGACTACCTTTTTTGAGGCCGTTTTCGAGGTAATGATGAAAATGACCATGTTCATTGTAAAATTCACTCCGCTGGGAGTCTTTGGAATTGTTTCGCGGGAAGTGAGCCGCAATGCAGCCAACCTTGCCGAGATTGCTGGTGGGATGGCCATTTATATGCTAACAGTTGTTCTTGCGCTTGGTATCCATGCCTTTTTTACCTTACCAATGATCTTACGTTTTGTAGCCAAAGTTCAGCCATTTAAACACATGAACAACATGGTTACACCACTTTTAACCGCATTTTCAACTGCATCATCAAGCGCTACGCTTCCGCTAACCATGGAAGCAGTAGAACACAAAAGTGGCGTTTCGAACAAAATCACCAGCTTTACTTTGCCGCTGGGAGCCACCGTAAACATGGATGGAACAGCACTTTACGAATGTGTGGCTGCCATGTTTATTGCACAGGTTTACGGAATCGAATTATCTTTTTTACAGCAAATGCTGATTGTGATAACCGCCTTACTGGCATCGATCGGTGCAGCCGGAATTCCAATGGCCGGATTGGTGATGCTTACCGTTATTCTTACCGCTTCAGGGTTACCACTTGAAGGAATCGGGTTGATTCTGGCAGTCGATCTTCCACTGGATATGATGCGCACCACAATTAATGTTTGGAGCGACAGCTGCGGTGCCGTTACAGTGGCCCGGTCGGAAAAAGAAGAAACGAATATAGCTTATACAAAAGCACAGTTTTAATCTGCAAAACCATCTTTCTGATCTACAAAAACACACGTTTAAACGACCAGGGGCAATTGGACGATATCTAATGCTTATTGGCAGAATATCAGCATCTTATTCAAGAAAAAGGCTTACTATTGCATTGCGGGTTAATGATAAAAATAAATAAATTCAGAGCCCTATCTGAAATGTGTGATTGACTAAACGATTTTTATGACTGCTATAAATATTTTTAAGTACAGGGTACTCAACCACATCCTTTTTTGGATTGTTATCTTTAGCTTTTTTACGGCGCCAAGAATCATTTCCTATGGTTTTACGTTTGATGCCTTTGTAAATGTCCTGTACATACCTTTCGATATTATTGCAGTCTACGTTTTTATCGAATTCCTGGTTCCACGGTATATTTTACGGAGCCGGAATTTGCTTTTATTTGCATTAGGTTCATTGATTACCATAACTCTGAACATCCTGGTTTCGCAATACATTATGTATGAAATCCAGCCTAAACTCGGAATTTGGGTGATGAAACGCCCACTGATTTACGAGCTTTTTAACTGGCTGCTAAATAACCTGATGATCATTGGGGCAGCCACCGCACTAAAACTTTTCAGCCATTTTCATAAAATCCAGCTAAAACAGTCGGAACTTGAGCGAAAAACAGTACAGTCTGAATTGGGGATCCTCCGTTCACAGGTTAATCCGCATTTCCTGTTTAATGTACTCAATAACATCGATTCGCTAATTTTTGAGGACAAGGAAAAAGCATCGAATGCCATCTTTCTGCTTTCGAAAATCATGCGTTACATGCTCCAGGAATCGACCCACGAAAAAGTAAACCTCGACAAGGAAATTGAATATATCAAAGACTATCTAGAACTGGCCAAACTAAGTTTTAGTTCGCCCGGATTTTTACGCTTCGAAGTTAGAGGATCTACCACAGGCAAGGAAGTTCCTCCGCTGCTTTTTATCCCCATCATCGAAAATGCGGTTAAACATTGCAATAAACAATCGCAAACACCCGGAATCGAAATTGATTTCGACATTACCGACGATTGTATCGAACTTCGCACATCGAACTACCAGAAGCGGAACGATTTTAAACTACCGGACAGCGGATCGGGTACCGGACTAATAAACGTGGAGAAACGATTGAAACTGTTACATAACGTGGATTACACTTTTGATATCAACAAGAATATGGATAAATTTGATATTCACCTGAAAGTTCCGTTCAAAAGCACTGCCAAATGAAAATGAATTGTATTGCCGTTGATGATGAGGTGCTGGCCCTGAAAAAGATCCAGCGTTTTGCTGAAAAAATCGATTACCTGAATCTTTTGGGCACCTTCGACAATGCTCTTTCTACTTTTTCATTTCTCCGCGAACATAAGGTTGACCTCATATTTCTTGACATCCAGATGGATGAGTTTACGGGAATACAGCTTCTTGAAACCATCAAAGATCCGCCATATGTAATCCTGACCACTGCCTACAACGAATACGCACTAAAAGCCTACGAACTGGATGTGGTCGATTATTTATTAAAACCTATCCCCTTCGAACGTTTTGTAAAAGCTGTTGAAAAAGTGTATGCCCGTTTTCTGAAAGATCAAAATCACAAACAAGTGGCACAGGTAGCGAGTCCGCAAAGCACTTCCACTGAACCGGCCGATTACACATTTATTAAATCAGGGAATAAAACGATTAAAGTTTATTTCAATAAGATTCTTTATATCGAAGGACAACGCGACTACCTGCAAATCCACACCGAGGACAGCAAAATTATGACCCTGCTGAACTTTAAAAAAATGCAGGAACTGCTCGATCCCTCCAAATTTGCAAGAGTTCACAAATCGTATATCATCGCGGTCGACAAAATCGAATACATCGAAAACAACGCCATTAAAATACGCGACAAACTCATTCCGGTGAGTAGTACCTACAAAGTTGCATTCTATAACCTTCTCAATCAGAAAAACATACTCTAAATCACAATTTTTAACATTCTCCGAACCGGTGTTTTTTAAGTTTACTCCTTTTCATGTGATGTAAATCCTTATTTTTACGGCTGTTTTTTTAGAAAAAAGCTGATTATGATGAAACAAAACCTTTTTGTATTAACACTGGTATTTTCGGTATTGCTTATGATGAATGGCTGCAAAAAGCCAAAGACCGACATTGTTTACAATAAAAAGTATGTCAAAGAAATTAAGGACGCCAGGAAAAAAGTCAAGTTCCATATGATTCAGAATTTCATTCCCGGGGCCAACATTGCAGTTTCCATCAACGGCGAATTGGTTTATTCCGAAGGTATTGGGCTTGCTTCGAGAGATTTGGATGCTCCTGCCAGGCGAAACACAAAATTTCGTATTGGCGAAGTTTCTACGCTTTACACAAATGCCCTTTATCAGAAACTGGTTGAAGAAGGGAAAATCTACCCCGACTCATCAATTCAACATTACATACCTACATTCCCCGTAAAAGTTGAAGGGAAAATCAGCCTTAAAATGCTCGCCAACGAAATTTCCGGAATCCAGCCGCCGTTGGATGGCGGCGAAATGCGATTGGTAAATAAATCAATTGAAGACGGGATTCAACTCTTTAAAGATGAGGCGCTGGAAATGCCTCCCGGAATGTTTCAGGCCCAAAGTTGTTACAACTATAACTTACTGGGTGTCGCGATGGAAAAAGCCACCGGTAAAAAATATTCCCAACTTTTGAAAGAATACGTTACCGACACGCTTCATATGGATAACACGGTAATTGATAATCCTTTTGCCATGATCAAAGGCCGCAGTAATTTTTACGAACCCAATATTCTGGCCCAGGTTGTGAATACCACTTTTTACGATCTGCGTGCCACTGCTCCTTCGAAGGGTCTGTTGTCGAATGCCGAAGACCTTGTTAAATTGGGAAATGCCTGCTTGTCGGGAGATTTTTTCTCGGAAGAAACCAGGAAAAACTTATTCGAGCCTTTGATACTGTTTAATAACAACACCTCGCGAATGGTGAATGGATGGTTTGTATTTAAGGATCCCTACGGAAGAACTGTATACGGTTTAGAGGGAAGTGTGGTGGGAGGGTCAGCCTCCGTAATAATATTACCCGAATCAAAAGTGGTGGTTGCCTGGGCCTGTAACCTTTCAACAGCGATAAACGATACGCCCGTTTTCCTGGTAGCCAATGCATTTTTGGGGGCACCCGAAGGAGAACAACAACACCGCTCGAAATTGAAATAATAGGAAAGTCCATTTTGATCAGGCACATTTTAAACAAGCTGGTTGCCGGGAGTTTTGTAAAAAGCCTTACTTTAGTGTGAAAGACATTGTTATGGAAACCCTGATATTTTTAGGTTTGATAATTGGGTTAGCGAGCGGCGTGGCACTTACCAGCCTGTATTACAGGAACCTGAAACAAAAACAACTCCAGGCCCAGTCGGTGGTATTGATGGAGAAAATCAAACAGGTATGCAAACTGATCACGGTGGAAGGCGAATTTACTGAGATTTTTACCCACCGCGATGAGAAGGACTGGTTCTTCAAACTTTTTCAATTCGAAAAAAAAGCCCTCCTTATTGTAAAGGCAAAAGTAATGATCGGTTTTGATCTCTCGAAAATCAACATCGAAATCAATACTCACAAAAAACGGGTACTGCTAAGCAGTTTTCCCGCACCCGAAATCTTAAGTATCGACAGCGACCTTGAATATTACGACATCCAACGCGGAATAATCAACAAATTTTCGAAGAACGACCTGAACAATGTGAACAAGAAATCGAAAGATTTTATTCGCGAAAAGGTAGCCGAAAGCGAGTTGTTTTCGATTGCCCGAAAACAGGCCAGCGACACCGTTGGAGTCATTCACGAACTGATCGAATCGGTGGGTTGGGAACTTCAGTCCGAGCCGCTCGCGATTGATAAGACACCCGAAACAAAACTTCTCGAAAACTAATTTTTCCTTCTCTGAACGCTTTAAAAATTGTTGAACTTTTCGATAAAATCCCTTTCAGTTTAGAGAATTCTTAACGCGATTTCAAAAAATACAGCCAAGTGCCATGTACGCGAAATTAGTTTCTAACTTGCTTTACAGAAGAGGCTTCAAAACACTTAGCCTGAATTATTTGAGTTGCTGTTCATAAAATTTGTTCCGATGCGATACTTTAAAATCTACCGGCTGGCCCTACCCATTGCAGTAATTATTTTGTTCCAGAACTGCCAGACAAAAAAAGATAACTGGGTACTAATAGCAGTAACCTCTGATCCGGTTCAGATGGTTTATTTATACCAACTGAACACCTTGATGGAAAAATCGTTGATCGATTCGACGCAGGAGGAGAACGGAAAATTTACGATCGAACACAGCAATACCGACGACCAACTTGCTGCTTTTGTAATTGATTTTGACAAGGATGAAAAAGGCGGCGTTGAGATTATTATCGCGAACGGCGATCATTTAAAGGTGAACGTAAACGACGAGTTCGACAGTGAATTTTCGGGAACACCCATAACGCAAGACGATAACAAATACAATGTTTTTCGCCATGAAGCTATGAATCATTTCACAGAACTTCAGAAGTTGCTGTCACAACCGGATTTAAATACGGATGAATTGAATGACAGGATGTTGGTTTTAAAAGAAAAGATGCAGGATTTGGAAAACGAAAAGATCGGGTTTCTGAAAAGTATTCAAAATCCGGGGGGCTCAACAGCTACCGGGTACTCAACGAGGTCGTTTCAACCGGAATAATCGAGAAAGAACTTTTTGGAAAATACGTGGGCGCGCTCACTCCCGAAGGTGCCATGACCAATAACGGGCACAAAATTCATCAAATTAATGCGGTTTTCGATGCCTACGCGTTAAGCCGCGAAGTTGATATTTTTGACACTGCTACCATTTGCGAACGGTACGCCAAATTGGATGATGGGGGTAAAACTTCGCCTTATGCCGAAAAGGCGCTGAAATACCTTCTGTAATCCATTCACATTATACATAATAAGTTGGCTCTATCGTTACTCTATTTTTCGATGAGCTGCCCATAATATCGTTTTCTTGCCCAATGCAAAAGAAATTATCTCACGTGAATATGTGTCTTTTTGAACTTAGCTTATATTAATTGCAAGATTATAAAATGCCGGCTTTGATACCGGCCATTGGGCATATTCTTTTTGTGTTGTACAAAAAAGCTCATTTGTTGACCGATAAATGTGGTACTTTGGTCGGTTTATGAACGATCATTCGGAAGGATGTTATAATTTAGCGATTCAATGAAAACAAAGAACAAAACGCAGAAATGTTAAGACTCAAAATCCTTATTTTCTTTCTGTTGTCAGTAACTTTGCTCCGGGCTCAGGATGTAAGCCTGAGTGGTTATATAAAAGACGCTGCCAATGGAGAGGCCCTGATTGGTGCAACTGTTTACATACCGGTTCTGAACAAGGGGACAGCCAGTAATGCGTACGGTTTCTATTCGCTCACCGTTCCTTCCGGAAATTACAGCATTCAGGTGTCGTATATCGGTTATACCACCATACAACAGCAAATTAAACCTACCGGCAATCAAACACTCAGCTTTTCGATGCACGACGACTCGGAACAGATTAAAGAAGTAATTGTAACCGGCGAAGCATCCAATGCCAATGTTGAACGGATTGAAATGGGGATGGCAAAACTGCCCATAAAAACCATTCAGAAACTCCCTGCATTTATGGGAGAAGTCGACATCATAAAATCTATCCAGCTTCTGCCCGGAATTCAGAGTGGCGGCGAAGCCAGTTCGGGATTGTATGTGCGAGGCGGAGGCCCCGACGAAAATCTTATGATCCTGGATGAAGCCCCGGTGTACAATGCTTCACACCTGATGGGTTTTTTTTCGGTTTTCAACTCCAATGCGATCAAAGATATCCAGGTATATAAAAGTGGCATCCCGGCCGAGTATGGCGGAAAAGCCTCAGCGGTGGTCGACATCCGGCAAAAAGACGGCAACTCTAAACAATTTGGTTTCGATGGTGGAATCGGAAACCTATCCAGCCGACTTACTCTTGAAGGTCCCATTATCAAAGAGAAGTGGAGTTTTATCGTAGCCGGCCGCCGCACATACTACGATGTAGTTGGAAAAGCCGCAGGAATTGAGGAGTTGAAAGACAATACACTGTATTTCTACGATATGAATGGAAAATCGAACCTGATTATCAACGATAAAAACCGGATTTATTTTTCAGGTTATATGGGAAAAGATGCGTTTTCGCTTGGCGAATCGCTCTACATGAAATGGGGAAATGCCACTGCCACCGCGCGCTGGAGCCATATTTTTGGCGATAAACTTTTCATGAATCTTTCAGCCATTTATTCCAACTACGATTATAACCTTGGTGTACCGGGCGATAATGCCGACAATTTCGACTGGTCGTCGCGCATCCGCGATTACAATGCCAAAATTGATTTCACACTTTTCTTTAATCCACAAAACACCATCAAGTTTGGGTTGAACTCTATCTACCACGAATTTTATCCGGGGAAGGTGGAAACCAAGGGCGATAATTCGATGTTTATCGACATGCAGCTGGCCAACTACCACGCCATCGAATTGGCTGTTTACCTTACCAACGAACATAAAATATCTGAACGTTTCTCGATGCAGTACGGATTGCGATTGAGCCACTTCCAGCAGGTCGGCCCGGGCAAAGTCAACCTGTATCAGAATCCCGAGAAGCTGCAAAAAGATGAAATTACTGAAACCATTGAATACAAAAATGGCGAGCGAATTGGGGATGCTGTTGTTCATCTCGAACCCCGTTTGGGAATGAAATTTACACTCAATCCAGCTAGTTCGGTAAAAGTATCGTATAACCGCATGGTACAAAACCTGCACCTGATCACAAATTCACAATCACCGTCTCCGCTCGATATCTGGTTACCAACCAGTACCTATATCAAACCCCTGATTGTTGACCAGGTTTCGATGGGCTACTTCCGAAATTTCTTTAACAATCAATGGGAAACTTCGGTGGAGGGTTACTACAAGGACATGAAGAATATTCTCGATTACAGGGAAGGCGCCCAATTGTTTCTGAACGATGCTATCGAGACTGAACTGTTACACGGCAAAGGAAATTCGAAAGGGCTTGAATTGTTACTCCGGAAAACACAGGGGAAATATACCGGATGGGTGGGTTATACCTGGTCGAGAACCATGCGCGAAATCGAAGGTATCAACAATGGAAACCCCTACCCGTCGTCGTACGACCGCACCCACGATATTTCGGTTGTTTCGAATTATGAACTAAACAAACGATGGAACTTTGCTGCCAATTTTATTTTTGCCACCGGAAACCCAACTTCGTACCCGGTGGCTAAATATGTAGTGCAGGGAAATCAACTTTACGAATATTCGGCCCGAAACAGCAACCGCATTCCGAGTTATCACCGGCTTGACCTTTCGGCAACCTACGATTTTAAAAAGAACGAACACCGCCGATTCGAGCAATCGATCAACTTTTCGGTGTACAATGTTTACGGCCGCCGAAATGCTTATTCAATTACACCGCGAGCTAACGAAGACAATCCAAACCAGACCGAATTTGTCCGGCTGTCGATTATTGGATCGCAGATTCCATCAATCACTTACAATTTTAAATTTTAAGGCAATGACCAACGGATTCAAAATAAAAATACTGGATGCAATAAGCATTTTTGCATTGCTGTTCAGTTCGTGCCAAGATGTGGTTCAGGTAAATCTTGATGATAGTGACCTGGATCTTGTAACCGTAGATGCCTACCTAAATACAAAAGCCGAAAACAATATTTTTGTGAAACTCGAAAGATCGTTACCGGTTGATCAGTCGCAGGAAAACCCTGCAATTCATAACGCTTTGGTACAAATTTCAGATGACGAGGATGAACCCAATTCTGTTGTGTTGGAAGAATATAAAAGCACCGGTATCTATATTCTGCCAAAAGCTACAAGATACCCTGCCGAAACCGGGAAAACTTACACGTTGCTCATCACACTGCCCGACGGAACACAAATTAGCGGAAATGATTTTTTGCGTAGAGTTGAGCCGCTCGATTCGGTTAAAGTGAATTTGTCGGCCCGTGGAGATTACGAATTTCTGGCTGTATTTATCGACGCGCCTAACTATCCCAGTCCGGTGCAATACTATAAGTGGGATATTTACATCAACGGCAATATGTTGTACGAGAGCCAAAACATGGTTATTGCAAACGATGACCTGGTGGATGGAAATTATATTTACAACTTCGAGATTTTCACCGACTTTGCACGCGACGACGATGAAAGGATTCTGTTCAAAGGCGATACAATTATTGTTGAGCAATTATCGATTTCGAAAGCTGCATATGATTTCTATACCGGGATGATCAATCAAGCCTTTACCGGAGGCCCATACAGTGTTCCGCCAGCCAACGTTCCCGGCAATTTAACATCAAGCGACGGAAAACGTGTTCTGGGAATCTTTTCGGCCCGCGACATTTCGGTTGGGAACAAAGTGATTATTGGGGACGAGAATTTCGAACCTCTGTCGTCAACTTTACCTGCGATGAATTAGTAATTATATCTTGATCAAAGTCTTTAAAAGAAACTCAAATTCAGTTCTGACGGAGATCGTATGCGTGTAAAACCCCGCCATGGCGAACAAGTAACATTCCGTTATAAATTGCGGGTCGGGCCCAATGTGGCCCGGCGCCGGCAGCCATCCGAAAAGTACGAACAACATCGAAAGTTGTTGGGCCGGCTTTCACCAAAGCAACATGACAGATATTCGATCGTATCCGCTATCCCTGTTACATAGATTCGTTCAAAAGTAGCAACGTCGAAAATCCTTTTCCAATTCCTTTGGTAGTAAATAAAATATTGGGGCCATTGGCAGGCCATTCTTTTAATAAGCCCCGGTCGGGATAAATCCCGTAACGATTCGGCCCCCGCCACACTGGGTATCCTGTGCCATTAAATAACCCGATGAAAACATCCTAAGAAAAATAGATACCCTCATAGTAAAAATGCGTATCTTCTTTTTCCAATCGATAAAAAGAGAAAAAATGGTTCGTATCATTTGATTTTTATTCGATGATGGTAAAATTTAAACTGCTGGTCTGCTAAATGTCCGAAATACAACCCTTCTTTCTACAATATTTTAAACCCGGTTCAACAAAAGCCATGAGAAACACATCGGACATCCCGATCAAAACAGTTACTCCAGTTTAATCATTTCAAAAAGTAGTTAAGATTAAATAGTTTGCCAAATCGACAAATTGGCAGATTTGGTTAAATTTGTGGTTTTACGTAACACATGAACAAAAGCATGAACAAGCTGCCGGGCTATTTTAAAATAGATAAAATCCGAAATGATAAGCGGATTGTTGTCTATCTTGTTTGTGTGCTGATCGCCACAGTATTGTGGTTTCTGAATGCATTGAGTAAAGATTACTCCACCACTGTTTCGTACCCGGTTAAGTACGTAAATCCACCCAGCAGGCAGTTTTTAGCCAACCAGCCACCCAACAAACTCGATCTGAAGGTGGAAGCACACGGTTTTACACTGCTCCGTCATAAATTGAGTTTATCGTTTTCGCCAATAGTGTTAAACCTGAGCAATATAACCAAGAACATTGAACCGCAGAACGGTTCTTTCCAAATCGAAACTTCGGATTTGTTGCGACGAATCAGCAGCCAGGTGAGTAACGAGATCAGCATTCAGGAAATCCAGCCTGAAATTATACGAATCGTTCTCGACAGCCTAAAAACAAAATCAGTTCCTGTTGTCCCTAATCTTAATCTAACCTTTCATCCGCAGTACAACCTGCAAAAACCGGCTCAGTTAAATCCGCGCGAGGTCCGGGTTACCGGTCCTTCGGCAATTATCGACACCATAGAAAGCCTTCAACTGGAAAAGGTTTCATTAAAAGATATCAACCAAAACATGGCAAGCAATGTAAAAGTGTTGCACCCTGACAAAACTGATATTTCACCCGAGAAAGTGCTTCTTACCATTGAAGTGGAAAAATATACCGAAAAGGACCTTAAAATACCCGTGTTTGTAAAAAACAAACCCGACGGTGTCAATATCAAACTTTTCCCTTCGGAAATAAAGGTGACCTGCCTGGTTGGATTGAGCGAGTTCGAAAATATAACTGCCAAAGATTTCAGTGCGGTGGTCGACTATAACAAGGTGAGCAACGAAAGCAAGAACCTGAGTGTTACCATAGAACAACGTTCATCGCTGATACAGGTTGTGCGAGCCACACCCGAGACTGTTGAATACCTGATTGAAACCAACTAAAATGACACTAAAAATTGGGATAACCGGAGGAATCGGAAGTGGAAAATCAACCGTTTGCAAAGTGTTCAGCATTTTAGGAGCGCCCGTTTTTGAAGCCGACCTTGTAGCCAGGCAACTTATGGAAAATGACCTCCAGATCAGGAAAGGACTCGTTGAACGCTTTGGTGAAGGTGTTTATACCCCAAATGGAAGCGTTGACCGAAAAAAACTTGCGGCTCTCATTTTCAATGACGAAATTCAGTTGCAAAAAGTGAACGAGCTGGTTCATCCCGCTGTACGTTCTGCATTTTTAAAGTGGGCCGATGAACAAAATGTTCCGTACGTAGTGCACGAAGCAGCCATTTTATTCGAGAGCGGATTTTATAAAATGATGGACTTTACCATCCTGGTGAGCGCCCCGGAAGAAGAGCGGATTCAACGCGTAACAAAGCGGGATAGAAGTCGGCTGACTGAAATAAAGGAACGAATGCAAAAACAATGGAGCGACGAAGAAAAACGCAAACTCGCTTCGATCGAAATCAGGAATGCGGATCACGATCTGATTATTCCGCAGATTATAAAAATAGATAAACAGTTAAAAGAATATGGCAAAATTTGGTAAATGGATTGGCGGTGGCCTGGGATGGGCTTTTGGAGGCCCCATAGGAGCTTTAGTTGGATTTATGGTAGGATCGATGTTTGATGGCGGACAGGAGGCCATGAAACACGGCGCGGCTTCGGGTTACTCGTCGCGAACAACCATCGGCGGTTATGTAATGAGCTTGCTGGTTTTGGTAGCTGCGGTAATGAAAGCCGATGGCAAAATCCTGAAATCGGAGCTGGACTATGTAAAAAAATTTATGGTCCACAATTTCGGTGAAGATTCGGCGCAGGAAGCTATTAAAATGCTCCGCGACCTGATTCAGCAAAATATTCCGGTAACCGAAGTTTGCCGTCAGATACAAACGAACATGAATTACTCGGCCCGTTTGCAACTCGTACATTTCCTGTTTGGTATTGCACAGGCCGACGGGCAGGTTGATGACCGCGAAGAAGCACTGATCAAACAGATCTGTCAGCAAATGGGAATTCAGGATTCTGATTATGTTTCGATTCAGGCCATGTTTATACCCAATACCAATGGTGATTATAAAATATTGGAAATTGAAAAATCAGCTTCTGATGACGAGGTAAAAAAAGCCTACCGACGGATGGCTATGAAATACCACCCCGACAAAGTAAGCCAGTTGGGCACCGATGTCCAGAATGCCGCCAAAGAGAAATTCCAGCGTTTAAGCCAGGCCTACGAAAACATCAAGAAAGAAAGGGGAATTTCCTAATTTCGAAAGCGCCAAAAAGGCCTTGTCACAAGCAAAATTAATTCAAATAAAATCGGAATTATGAGAATTGTTTCGACCAATATCGGGGAACCCAGGATTATCTCGCACCGCGGAAAAGAAGTAAAAACCGGTTTATTTAAATTCCCTGTAAATGAATCCATTTTTCTTGGTAAGGAAGATGTAGCAAAAGACCACGTGATCGACCGCAAACACCATGGCGGTGCCGATAAAGCCTGCTACCTGTATTCATCTGATCATTACGAATATTGGAAAACGATATATCCCGAACTCGATTTTACCTGGGGCATGTTTGGCGAAAACCTTACAGTGGAAGGTCTTCACGAAGCCGAAATCAACATTGGCGATATTTTCCGAATTGGCGAAACAGTAGTGCAGGCTACCCAACCGCGGCAGCCCTGTTTCAAACTCGAATCGCGTTTTAACGATCCCATGATCATCCGAAAATTTGTCGATTCTGGTTTTTCAGGAGTTTATGTGCGAGTGCTTCAGAATGGTTTTGTAAAAGCCGGTGATTTAATGGAACAGGTTGAAAGCAAAGGTTCGGTTTCGATTCAAAAAGTGTTCGAATGGATTTATGCTTCTGAATACGATCCCGAAGTTACAAAAGCAATAAACGATCCCTTCATAGCAGCCAGTTGCCGAAAAGATCTGCTTAAAAGATGGGAAACGATCTAAACACACCTGTTTATTAGAGCGGTTAAATGTTAAGAATTATTATCTGGCCAGAGTTAAAAACTATTACCCAGTTGGTTATCTGGAAGCCGCTTTACTCATTTTCATAAGTGTATCCTGGATTGTAAACGGAGGAGCACAAGGGACCATACCCGTATTATATATTGTTGGCTCACTGGCAATGGTTGGAATTGCAAAACCAAAGTATCATTATCTCGTATTCCTAATCTTCTTTTTTCATTTAATCACCATGTTAGTGTTAGAAGAATTTGTTATCGGAGAAATAATTCTACCTTATCCAAACGGTCATGCACATTATCAGGATATGATTTTTACTTACGGCGTTTCGATGCTTATCGTTTTTTGGATTCTTCGTTTTTATAAACTGGCGTACATGGCAGAATACGAAAAACTGGAAATACAAAAGCATGAACTGGAAAAAAACATCGCACTAAAGAACATGTATTTTACCATCATGGTGCACGATTTAAAAGGATCGTTTAATAACATTCTCGGCTTCACTGATTTGATGACAAATGCGGAAAAACTGCCATCTCATGATAAATCGGAAAAATTTGTAAAGAACTTACTCAGAAACAAGGCTGTACAATTTGGGTAGAGAGTTCGCCCGGTAAAGGCAGCACGTTCATTTTCACCATTCCGAAATATCTTTAGTACAACATATTCTTAGTTCACACTAAAATTGTAATCCCCCGATTGAAGTTCAATTTTCTGAATAAATTCGTCGCGATCAAGAATTTTCACCGCACTGTTTTCTAAAAGCAAGGTTCCGCTTTCACGAATTGTTTGATCGGCACGTGCCGGAATATAAACCGTGGCATGCGACCCAACAGGAACAATGATTTCCATGGAAAAGCCACTTTCGTTTTGTTGCCAGAAAATACCGGCTTTGCCCAGCGATGTTTCCGTAAAATATTTACAATAGCCAAGTTCATTTATGGGTTGTGGTTTAAAAATGATGTGCCGGTAGCCGGGTTCATCTTCGTCGGCCTGCATGCCCGCCAGTTTTCGGTAAAACCAAACCAACCCGCCGCCAAACATTGGGTGATTGTGCGAACCATCGGTGTTCCAGTTTTCCCAGGTAGTAGTTGCCCCAAGTTCGAGCCAGCGGCCATAGCCGGGCTCATCTTTTTTATTCATCGCCGCGTATGCCAGATCGTGCATCCCGTTTTCGGAAAGTACTTCAAAAAAGAACTGCGTTCCAAAGATCCCGGTATCCAAATGTCCATCGTTTTTTTTGATATCTTTTTTTAGCGCTGCCACCACCTTTTCGTATTGAACTGATGGCACACCCATTTTCAGTGCAAAAATATTTCCGCCCGCCGGGCCATAACTTCCGTTTGTTTCATTGTAGAATTTTTTCCAGAATGCTTCCCTTGTCCTTTCTGCCAGTTGCTTATAAAAATCAGCTTCCTCCACTTTACCAAGTGCCAATGCCGATCGGGCAGTTAAATCGGCACAGCGCCAAAAATAAAAAGTGTGTACCATTTCGTCGGCAGGCAACTCTCCCGGCGCTACCCAGTCGCCAAGGTTGAACCACTTTAGTACTTTCCCATCGTTTCCGGTTCGTTGCGAGTACATAATTCCATCATCACCGACCCAGGTTTTCATGTAACGGATATATTCTTTCATGGCGGGGTAGGCATCTTCCAGAATGTCTTTATCCCCGTAATGCAGGTAAAATTCCCAGGGCATAATGTTGATCGCTGCCCCCCAGGCTACTCCTCCCCCGCAACCCGGTTGCCACGGCGCTCCGTTTGGCACGTAACCGCTTTCTATTTCCTGAGCGCCAATAATATCGTGGATCCATTTATAATAAAAATTCTGCGCCTCAAAATTGTGCATTACGGTCACACAGGCTACCTGCCCGTCGCCGGTGTAAGGCGAACGTTCGCGGTGCGGGCAATCGCTGGCTATTCCACCGTGCATGTTATCGGTTTGGCTCCGCTTCCATATTTTATTGATTTTGTTGAAAAGTGTATTTGATGTCTCGAATACCGACGACTCCGGGATTTCGGTATTCACCACTTCGGCTGTAATTTGCCCGGGATTTAAAACGCCCGGCCAGTTTACAATTTCAATTTGCCGAAACACAAACCAGTTAAAACGGGCGGCATAGTTTTCCTTACCCTTTCCACTGAATATGTACGAATTATCTCCCGAATAAAGGTTACTCAAATACCTGATCTCAATTTTTTGTCCGGCAGGGCCTTCCACATCGTTCAATCGTACCCAGCCCGAAACTTCCACGCCAAAATCAACCAGGTAATTTCCGTTGTACATTTTTTCAATTCGAACGGGTTTTAGTTGCTCCACCACTTTATCGGGACGGGCAGTGTGTGCTACCAACTTTCCTTCGGGGGCTTTTCTTTCAGCCACAGGCTCCCAGCTCGTTTCATCAAATCCGGCTGAGCACCAGCCTTCCTGTTCGAGGCGTGCATCGTAGTGTTCGCCATAATACACCATGTCCATTAAAACCGGACTTTTGGCTGCTTTCCATGTTCGTCCGCTCACCACTGTTTCCTCACTTCCATCCGAGTAGGTAATATGTAGTTGCATTAAAAAACGTGGTGTTCCGTAACCTAAGGCCCAGTGTTTGGCAGGATTGTAAAATCCATTTCCCAAGATACTACCGACACAATTTGCGCCTTCTTTAAGTTGCCCGGAAACATCGTAAGCCAGGTACATCACTTTATATTCTCTGAAATTATCGGGTAAGGCAATGTATTGATTCACCAAATCGGGGCGTTTCCCATAGTTTGTTTGGTTGGGTACAAGCACATCGTTGCCCACTTTTTGTCCGTTCAGGTACAATTCGAAATAACCCAGCCCGGTAACAAAAGCTACCGCACTTTTCACCTTTTTCTGAACATTGAACTCTTTTCGCAACATCGGTGCAGGCGGTGGCAATTGCTCGGGCAGCATGGCATTTGGGTTACCAGGTTTGGGCAAGGTTTCTTCTCCCTGCCAAGGCGCCCCGATCCAGGTTGCTTTCCATTCAGCTTCATCCAAAATGCCCATTCTCCAGTAAGCGGGCCCGCTCCACGCTGAAACTTCCCCGTTTTTATCCCAAACACGCACCTGCCACCAGCA
>WOYV01000087.1:40530-51416 GCA_011620585.1 Draconibacterium sp. | reverse complement strand
AACTTGTTTTTTCCTATTTGGGTTAAATATGTCATTTTATGTTTTTCAGCGTCCTGCCTGGGGTTGCAGACAGGGAGTTTATTTTAGTTTCAGGCTTCAAGCTAAAAAATAATTTCCAAAAATAAAAATATTTTTCACCCCCCCCCCCACTTTAGAAATCGCCATAAAATACTGATTATTCACAATATAGCCACTATTGCCTTGTGCCGTGTTATAAAACATAAGAAAAAAGCGAGGTAAAATGGGTTACCTTAAAAAGGTATCGGTCCAGACTTTTAACAGTCGTCCAATTCACAGAAATTTATTCAGGTTTTGAAAATTTTTGGTTTAATAATTTGTAGTCGGTATTATATATCGATTGGCTTGAAAGATATTTAATCCGTTTCAGCCCCGAAATGTAGAGGTAAACCACAAAGCCCACAAAAACGATGGTGAGCCAGGCAATACCTGTAAACAAAATAAAATCGTAAATGCCATGTAAAAGCATGGGGATAAACAGCGCTTTTAATTTCAGGGTATGTTGCTGGCGCGGATAAAAGCGGGCAAGCCCAAAATAAAACCCCATGGTAATCCCGAAAATAGCATGGGCAGGCACAGCAGTCAGCGCACGTGTTATTCAATATCGTTAAAATAAAATGCCTTCACTCCTTTTACCCCCGGACGAACCTTAAATACTCCTCCTGCATTTGGAAAACGTTTAAGGTCTTCATCGCTTGTCGATTCGCGGGCAGTGGTAATGTACAGGGTCCCGAGGTCGTCGTCGCCAAAGGCACACGAGGTAACATTTTTTGCAGGTACTTCTATTTTGCGGATCAGTTCGCCGGTTTTGGAACTAAAGTTGCCCACGGCTGAGCCGCCCCACAATGCTACCCACAAATTATCGTTTTCGTCGATGGTCATTCCATCGGGATAACCCATTCCATCGGGGATTTCAACCGCTACGGACGGATTACTGATGTCGCCGGTTTCGTTGTTATAATCATACGCCACTACTTTTCGCGTTGGCGTATCGATGTAATACATTTTTGTTTTATCGGCCGACCACACAATGCCGTTTGAAGTGCCCACATGCCCGATCATTTTGTGGATGGTACTGTCGCGATCGAGACGGTAAAGCGCTCCAGCTTCCTGTTTGCCAACCAAACTCATGGTCCCTGCCCAAAACCTCCCGGCCGGGTCGCATTTCCCGTCGTTAAACCGGTTATCGGGTATGTCGGCTTCGGGATCAACGATCAGCTTTTTACTCCCGGTTTCAGGATCAAAAGAATATATTCCGTTTTGCAAGGCCGCCAGCGCCTTCCCAGATTCTGTTGGAACGACTGTCCCAATCATTTGGCCGGTAAACATTTCCTTGTTAATTCCACTTACCGGGTTGTAAAAATTCAGGATTTCACCTTTAATATCAACCCAAATCAATTGGCCGTTTCGGTAATCCCAAAGCGAACCTTCACCAAGTTCCGATTTTGAATCGATGACCAACTCCACTTCACTACTTTTCTGAGAAGTACAATTTGTCAGAAAACCCAAAATAGAAAAAGCCCATATTATTCTTCTCATCGCAGTAAAATTAAATGTTGGTTATTACACTTTAACGAATGAATACTCAGATGCTTTTGATCAGTTCTTTCATGATCAGTGTCATCTTGGGTTCGGCTTTCATCGCCACTTCCTGCACTTCTTCGTGCGAAATTTCCACGATCTCGCCCGGAACGCCGCTGTCCGTCACAATCGAAATCCCAAACACTTTTAATCCCATGTGCACGGCCACGATCACTTCAGGAACAGTTGACATGCCAACCATGTCGCCACCCAAGATACGGAACATCCGGTATTCGGCAGGCGTTTCAAAAGTTGGCCCCGAAACCCCTACATAAATACCCTCTTTTATGTCGATATTGTGTTCTGCCGCAATCAATTTGGCACGGTTGCGAAGGCGTTTGTTGTAGCATTTACTCATGTCAGGAAAACGAGGCCCCAGTTCGTTTTCATTTTTGCCTCGCAGGGGATGTTCGGGAAAATAATTGATGTGATCGTTGATAATAACGATTTCTCCGACTTTCCAGCCGGGATTCAAGCCTCCGCTGGCATTCGAAACAAAAAGATGGGTGATCCCGATATATTTCAGTACCCGCACAGGGAATGTCACTTCTTTCATGTTGTACCCTTCGTAATAATGAAAGCGCCCCTGCATGGCCAGTACTTCGCGGTCGCCCAGTTTTCCATAAATCAAACGGCTGGCATGTCCATCAACGGTCGAAACCGGAAAATCAGGAATTTCATGGTACGGAATTGAATCAATTATCTCGATTTCCTTTACCAGTCCACCTAACCCGGTGCCCAAAATAATACCGATTTCAGGGCTTGCCTGAATTCTTTCTTTTATGAAGTTCGCGGTTGCTTTTATTTTCTCCAACATAGTTTAAAATGTTCTTGTTAAACGATCTTTTTTCTTCATCTAAAAACCGGATATTTACCGGCATATAATATAATGCTGCTTTTAGTTCTTCGCCCAGTCCCGGCGTATTTTTCAAGCGCATCGCATCTTTTTCGGTAGTTACAATTATCTTCTTCCCTGTTTTAAGGGCATCAAATTTAAGCTGAATATTCTGAATATCTTCCACGGTAAAGTTGTGATGATCGGGGAAACTTAAAATTTCCTGTTTGGCCGCCATCTTTTTTAAATGAGCGATTAAAAGAGCCGGATCAGCGATTCCGGTTACCACAAGCATGGCATGTTGTTTTTCTTCGTAAAATGTGTTGGCGAGCTGTTTGCCATGGAAAACTGGTTTTAACTTTCCGTATTCGAGTTTCGTGAAAAATAATTTTTGGTATGGGAGCAAACCCACATCGTTCTGAAAAATCCGGCGCATGATCGGGGTAATTTCATCGGGGCATTTAGTAAAAATAATGATGTTGGCCCGGCGTACCTGGCGAGCGCTTTCGCGAAGCCTCCCTACAGGTAAAAGATGATCGTCCTTGATTGGCCGATTGTAGTCAATCAGCAGGATATTGATTCCCGGGGTCACGCTACGGTGCTGAAAAGCGTCGTCGAGCAAAATTACATCGGGAACCAGATCGGAACCTTGTGCCAGTAAATGATCGATGCCAGCGCCGCGGTCTTCGCAAACCGAAACAGTTACTTCCGGAAACTTATTCTTGATTTGCAAAGGTTCGTCGCCCGATTCAGCAACGGTTGAATCAACATTTACAAGCCGGAAACCTTTTGTTTTACGTTTATAACCACGGCTCAGAGTAGCCACTTTGTATTTTTCTCTTAACAGATCGACGAGGTATTCCACATGCGGGGTTTTACCGGTTCCGCCTACTGTAATGTTCCCGATCGAGATAACCGGCGCTTCAAATTCGCGCGATTTTAATATATCCAGATCATACGCCTGGTTACGGAGCGAAACGCCCAGGCCATAAAGCCATGAAAAAGGATATAAGAGGAATTTGAACATGCGGCTTTTTATTTGAATTGCGAAGATAATAAAAATGAGGGTGTGTGAAAAGTTCAGGCCCCGCTGGCTAACGGCAATGTAAAAGTAACTGTTGTTCCTTTTCCGATTTTACTTTCTATTCGAATCGTCCCTCCGTTCTTTTCTATAAAATCTTTGACGAGGATCAAACCCAGGCCAGTGCTCATTTCATTTTCGGTTCCCGGTTTTCGATACTTATTGTCGATATCAAAAAGTGTCGACAGCGCATCTTTTTCGATTCCTATTCCGTTATCGGCAATAGTAACAATTGCATTTCCCTGGTTAGCATGAGTTCCAACACGCACCTTTCCTCCCCGTCTTGTAAATTTGATCGCATTGCTCAGAAGATTTCGAATTATGGTTTGAAGCATATTTGGATCGGCCCAAACAATTAGATCGCCATTCATCTCAAAAGAAAAATCTATTTCTTTTTCTTCTACCGATTGTTCCAGGCTTAAATATGAACTGGAAAATATCTCATTTAAAACTAATTTCTGAGGTACATATTTGATTTTATTGCTTTGTGACCTGGACCAAAACAGCAGGTTCTCGAGAAGTGAGTTGGCATTCCTGGATGACTTCTGCAAAACATGTAATAATTCCTTCAGCTTTGCTTTGCTTAACTGGTCGAAATCAGAATAAATATGATCGATAAAGGCAGCGATTGTACTGGTGGGGCCGCGCAAATCGTGCGCAATAATAGCGAAGAACTTGTCTTTGGCCGCATTTGCTTCATGAAGTTGTCGGTTTTTTTGCCGAATTCTCCGATAGAACCAAAACGCCATTAAGGCAGCGAAAGTTGCCATAAAAATACCCGTACCAAAAAATATATTTGAGATTCGGTGTTGACGAATTCGCAAGGCATTTATTTCGTTGATTTTCTCGAGGTCTGCAATCTGGGCATTTTTGGCATCGAGTTCGTAAATACTTTGTAACTGTTCCATTTTAATGGTAGCGCCCCCCGATAACAATTCGTCCTGAATCTCTATTATTTTATCCTGGTAGTATATCACTTTTTCCGGCCTGTCCAGGTCATGATAAACATCGGCCAATTCAGAATAGATGTCCATTTGATTCTTTTTCTGATTGGTGGATATGGCAATTTCCAAACCTTTTTCTATTGAATTCAAGCCTTCCTGAATTTTCCCGCTTTTGATTTTACTCAGCCCAAGATATTCATTGACTCTTGATTGATTAAGCAAATCATTCATTTCGATCTTCTTTTCGAGTGCTCTCTCGAGATATTTTTCTGCCACAGCATAATTCCCTGCTGCGTATTCGATCCGGCCTTGCGTTGCATCTGTGTTTGAAATCCCGTATGTGGAATTGTTCTCAAGGTAAATTTCCAGCGTCTTTTTATTACTCTCCCGAGCTTCTTCCAGTTTTCCCAGTTGAATATAAATCAGCGTTATTTGCTCGTAACAAATGGCCACACCATTTTTATTTTGATCGATGGCAGCTATTTCAATATAATTATCCAGGGCTTGCTGATAATAATCAAGCGCTTTTCTCCAGAGTTGCAAATCGGCATAAATTCGTCCAAGTAAATAGGCAGACCATGCATAGCCTTCAGTAAAACTTGCCTTTTCGTAATTCATCCTCGACTTTATAATATATTCGATGGCCCGGTCGTACAACCCGTGTTCCCTGAAAATTGTCCCCATCATGGAATAGGCCCCTCCAACCACCCTGAAATTGCCGGACATACGTCCAATCTGGATGGCAGAGTTAAATGTTTGCAGCGCGTCGAGATGTTTGCCCAGAATATGCTGGCCAATTCCTTTTTGCAAAAGAATGTCGCTTTTAAAACGGGTATCATCAATTTTATCGGACAGGAATAAGGCCGAATCATAGTAAGCCTGTGAAAGTATTGCGTTATCAGTTTGCTGGCTGATTTCTCCTAAAACAAAATATGCACGCATTTGTAAGGCCTGCTGGCCTGTTTTTGGAATCGCCTTTAAAGCCAGTTGAGCTAAATTCATCGCTTCCGAATTCTCTCTTTCGTAAAGCTGAAGCGCTAAGTCGAGTTGTGCTGAAATTTTTTCGATGCCGGTTTTGCTGTTAACAACCTGGCGCAAGCTATCGGTTTTTGATTGAAACTGTGTATTCCCGTTAGCCGAAAACTGTAAAACACTGATAATAAGCAGAAAGAAACAGAAGCGGATTGCTTTATTCATAATGGCCCAGTTTAAATCACATTTTCATGCAGATTGAATAGAAATATTTCAGTTTTCAGCATCAGTAATTCTAATAACCACGTTCTCAGAAACTTTTAAAGATACAATTCTGAAATTATATTCATGAATTTTAACCGCTGTTTTCAATGAGGTAAAAATATAAATGTAAAAAGGGTTCCATTTTAATGAGACCCTCCTTCTGTAAAATATCTTCCTGAACAAGGTAAGCCAGAAAATAAAGCTATTCTAGTTCACCGAAAAATCATAAGGCATCCGGGCATAAATTCCATTCATGTTTGTTGCCTTTTTAAAATATTCGTAGTATTTGTATTTATCACCCAGTTCGGCTTTCAGGATGCGTGCACGCACATTGTCGCCTGTAAGTTTGAACATTTCTTCCCAGGGGCTTGCCTGTGCAGGCAGCGATACAGTGCGGTAACTTTCGAGTCCTTCCATCGCGGCAGCCAGTTTAATTGCATCTTCCAAGCCTCCAAATTCATCGATCAAACCAATGTCTTTTGCCATTTCGCCACTCCAAACACGTCCCTGCCCAATTTCATCAACGGCGTCTTTGTCCATGTTCCGTCCATCGGCTACGTGAGTAATAAAAGCGTCGTATCCTTGTTCGATGCTTTGCTGCATCAGTTGTTTTTCGTAATCGGTCATTGAGCGGGTCAGCGTAAGCAGGTCCGAATTTTTATTGGTTTTCACCACATCGGTCGAAATGTCGAGTTTATCATGCAGCAGTTCACCGGCGTTCGGAACCATCCCGAAAATGCCTATCGAACCGGTAATCGTATTTGGATTACAAACAATTTTATCTGCCGGGCACGAAATGTAATAACCGCCCGAAGCAGCAACATCTCCAAACGAAACCACCATGGTTTTTTCTTCGGCTGCCAGCTTCACTTCCCGCCAGATAGTCTCAGAATCGAAAACCGAGCCACCCGGAGAATTAACCCTTAAAACAATGGCTTTGTACGAGCTGTCCTGACGAACTTTCCGAATTTCTCTTCCCAGTTTATCCCCTTCAATCATTTCGCCTCCGGAAAGCGACATGCCAATTTCTCCGCTGGCATAAATCACCGCAATTTTATTTCGGCTGAATTTGCTGGTTTTGCCTTTTACCATTGCATTCACATAATCTTTAACACCTATTACCGGAACCCCTTTTGTTCCTTCGATACCGGTAATTTCGCGCAAGTCGTCCAGCACTTCGTCCTTATATTTAGCGGCGTCCACCAAACCACTTTCCACAGCTACAGTTCCTTTTCTGAAAGTTTGTACCTCATCAGCCAACTGATTCAATTTTTCTACAGGGATTCCGCGTTCTTTCGATATTCCGCCAAGCATATGATTCCACAGGCTGTTCATATAACTCAGGGTTTGCAGGCGGTTTTCTTCACTCATTTTGTCGAGCAAATAAGGTTCCACGGCAGCTTTGAATTTCCCGTGACGAACGATTTCGACCTCTACCCCAATCTTTTTCAGAGCGTTTTTGTAGAACATCATTTCGCCTCCCAAACCCCTAAAATCAACCGATACTTCGGGATGGACCACAATTTTGTCGGCCACGGTTGCCAGGTAATATGCTTTTTGACCGAGCATATTCTGATCGGAACAGGCATAAACGGGTTTGTCGCAACTGTCTTTAAAAGCGACCAGCGCATTCCTGATCTCTTCTACCGAAGCCATTCCACCATTGATTACCGACAGATCGAGGTAAACTCCTTTGATGCGGTCGTCGTCAACAGCTTTCTTTAGCGATCCAGTAATTTGGTCCAGTCCGATTGTTTTAATTGAACTGAACATGCCCGGCAGTTCGATATCCCCGAAAGGATCAATCGTAGCCCGGTCAACCAGTTGGCGGTTCAGATCGATCACCAGCAGCGAATTGTTTTCAACAGTTACTTGTTTTTCGGTGGATGCAACAATGGCACCCAACACCATGAACATCAGAAAAATACCGATCAATGAAACCGCTATAATCCCAACGATGGTAGCCAGCACGTACTTAAAAAATTCCTTCATTTTAATTGAATTGTCTAGTTGTTAATTTTAGAAAGCCAAACCTGATATAAACTAGTTCAGGCAATATTAATATTCTTGGCCGAAACCATTTTTTGTTGCTCTCGTTTGATACTTTTGCAAACCGAAAAGAAATACTTTCTCAATAAGTAAAAAATTAAACGATTCATTACAAAGATATAATTCTATGCATAAGGTCTTTATTGGGGTAGGAGGAAATATCGGAGATAAACAAAAAAACTTTGCACGTGTGCGTTTGCTGATTACCGAACGCCTGGGAAAAATTTTGAACGAATCGTCGATTTATGAAACGCCTCCCTGGGGTTTTCATTCCGAGTATCTTTTCTGGAACCAGGCAATGATCATCGAAACCATTCTGGAAGCCGAGGAACTACTTTGGAGAATAAAGGAGATTGAAGCGATGTTTGGCCGAACTGACGATGAAAATGCGCGTTATGCTAACCGCGAAATGGATATCGACATTTTGTATTTCGACGAAGATTTTTTTGAAACCAAAGCATTGATCATACCTCATCCCAAAATTCATGAGCGAAAATTTGTATTGATCCCGCTGGTGGAGATTGCTCCCGATTTTAAACATCCGTTGCTTCGAATGACGCATGATACTTTACTGGAAAATTGCCGCGACAAATCAATCATCCGAAAAGTTGTGCTTCCAAATAGCTGAGCGTATTTATATTCCCTGCATTTTACTGATCGCCCGCAAAAATTCGTTGTTGTTTTCACGAAAAAAATCGGTGAGGCTGAGGTTCAGTATTTCGAGGTTTGCGTCCTGGTAACGCTGAATGTTTTTTTCGAGCAGGATTTTAAACGCCGGTGATATAATGTATTTCTCATCTTCTATTTCTTCCAGAAAAACATACCAGTCGTGATCGTCTCCCAGGCGGTCGGTAATGCCGTGGAGTTTCTCCGAGAGTGTTCCGGGAACCTCAGCCTGGCCTGGGTGCATAAATTCGAACTGGTACCAAAGCGCTTTCATCTTTTTTCGCAGTTCATGGTACTCCACCGGGTGATATTCAGATGCCGATGTAAGGAATAAATTGCGCGACTTTTCAAACGACTGTGCAAGTTCAGCAGAGATATCGATCAGGAAATCAACCTCAACAAAATTAGCTAAAAAACCATGTCTCCCTTCTTTCATCAAATTACCGATAACCTTAAATACCGGTTCACCTTCGAGAAGCGCTTGCAAACTTGACCGGTTCTCGCGTTCGAGCTGTTCTTCCAAATCCCTGGCACCAGGTAACATAAAACACTCGTTTTCGGCACACATGGTTCTTAAAAACTGAAGGTTGACGGTGGTTTCACGAGCTACCGTGAGTTTCCTCGCCAGCGCTTTCACGGGCTGCAGGAATGCTTTCACCTCTTCATCAAGTGTGGCAGGAAAAAGACGGAGCAAAGCATTAATACGTTTAAATGATTTCCTGATTTCGTGCACCTTAATTTCAGTAGAAAGCTCCAACGATCCGCACAGATCTTCCACCCTGTACATCTGTTCTTCCAAAACTGAAATTAGCCTGTGTTTTTGTTCCTTATCCATAAATACTGTTTGCTATGCCAAACGAGTTGTATAGGTACAAAAAAAGCTGTCATTTCCCGACAGCTTTCCGGTAAAATATTGTAAAAAGACATACCCTGAATATGATCAAAGTATACCAAATATTTCCTTTAAATCATTTCAAAACCGGTATAAGGAACCAGGACTTTAGGAATTCTGATCCCTTCAGAAGCCTGGTTATTTTCCAATAAAGCAGCAACAATTCGTGGCAGCGCCAGCGCACTTCCGTTAAGTGTGTGTGCAATTTGTGGTTTTTTACTCCCATCCTCGCGGAAACGCAATTTCAAACGGTTGGCCTGGAAAGCTTCAAAATTGGAAACCGAGCTTACTTCGAGCCATTTTCCCTGGGCAGCCGAATATACTTCAAAATCGTAGGTAAGCGCCGATGTGAAACTCATATCGCCGCCACACAAACGCAGGATGCGGTAAGGCAGTTCAAGTTTCTGTACCAATCCTTCGACATGGGCCACCATTTGCTCCAATATTTCATATGATTTGTCGGGATGTGCAACCTGAACAATCTCCACTTTATCGAACTGGTGCAAACGGTTTAATCCGCGCACATCTTTCCCGTACGAACCGGCTTCGCGGCGGAAGCAGGCGCTGTAAGCTGTATTTTTATACGGAAGGTCTTTCGCTTCGAGGATTACATCGCGGTAAATGTTGGTTACCGGTACTTCGGCAGTGGGGATCAGGTATAAATTATCGATTCCAACGTGGTACATCTGTCCTTCCTTGTCGGGCAACTGGCCGGTGCCAAAACCCGAAGCTTCGTTTACCATCAGCGGCGGCTGAACTTCTTCGTAACCCGCTTTTGTTGCTTCGGCTAAGAAGAAATTGATGAGCGCACGCTGTAATCGGGCACCTTTCCCACGGTAAACCGGGAACCCGGCGCCGGTGAGTTTTACGCCCAGTTCAAAATCAATCAGGTTGTATTTTGCAGCCAGCTCCCAGTGTGGCAAAGCGGTGGCTTCCATTTGCGGCATTTCTCCACCCGATTTTACCACTTCGTTATCGTCGGCGCCTTTGCCTGCGGGTACCGATTCGTGGGGCAGGTTGGGCAACAACACCAGCAACTCATTCACTTTCCCTTCAATCTCCGAAAACTGCTGATCGTACTGTTTGATATTTTCTTTTAGTTCCGATGTGCGTGTTTTGGCGGCGTCGGCTTCTGCTCTTTTTCCCCCGCGGAACAAAATCCCGATTTCTTTCGAAATTTTGTTCATTTCCGCTTTGGCCTGATCGGCCTGTGTTTGTAAATTATTTTTTTTTCGGTAGAGTTCAGTAATACTTTCAACAATGGCCGTTGCATCGAAATTTTTCTTTTTTAATTTTTCGATAACCACGTCCGGGTTGTCTTGAATGAATTTCAGGTTGAGCATTTCTTTTTACATTAAATAAGTTGCAAATTTAATAAATGTTGCGGCACTGCATCATAATCTGATTTGTAAATTAGTTTTAAGGGGAAGTTGAAATAAAATTCATCGAGAGTTCCATCGAATACAAATGAAGTAAACAATTTTGATGAGCTGAAACAAACATGAATTTTAAACAGATGAATTGAATCTTCACTTTTCCATGTCAATATTTGATAAAAGCACAACTATTTAATAGTGAATTTGT
>WOYV01000087.1:35380-40430 GCA_011620585.1 Draconibacterium sp. | reverse complement strand
TCACTTTTCCATGTCAATATTTGATAAAAGCACAACTATTTAATAGTGAATTTGTAAGACACTGTTTAATACGATGAATTAGGTTTTCCGATCATTAACCAATTTTAACTTGAGATGTATCTTCAAATTGAGGTTCCTGTTGATTTAAAGAATCTGATTAGTTTTAATTAACTTAATAAATCAGCTATTAGAGGATTATCGGTTAATTGACAGGAAGTATCCTGAAAATGAACAACAACGCTTTATCCGGAAACTGCAGTTGATGAATACACGCCTGGTGCCTTCGTTACAAACTCCTTGCGACAAATAACTTGCGAAAATTATCTGTTTACGAAAGAGGCCAGCCATTTAACAGTTAATTCCTAAGAAAAAATCTCCTGCTGTTTCCAGCAGGAGATTTTCAAATTTATCTTTTATAAAAGTGATTCTGAATTTTTTAACTTTCAGCGAGTTCTTTTGCCTGTTCAATCCACGGAGCCGGGTCTTTTGAAGCGTAACGGCTTCCGGCGGCTTCCAAAACTTTCTGAATATCTTCAACAGAGGCTGCGGCTACAGCAGCATAAGTTGCAAAACCGCCTTCTACAAGTATCTCGGCTAATTTTGGTCCAACACCGGTTAATTTGGTTAAATCGTCGCCTGCTGCTTCAGCTTTTGGAACTTCGGTTTTTTGTATTTCCACCTTTGGAGCTTCGGCTTTTGGGACAGCTTTTTTTGCCGGAGTTTCGGCAACTTCTACTTCCACAATCGGAGCTACAGATATATAGGAACGATTATTTTTTTTCTTTCTGAACACCACTGTTCCGTCAATCAATGCGAAAAGAGTATGATCTTTACCGATTCCGACATTGTCTCCCGGGTGATGTGTTGTACCACGCTGGCGAACTAAAATATTACCAGCTTTTGCAAACTGACCTCCGTAAATTTTTACACCAAGTCGTTTACTTTCCGATTCGCGTCCGTTTTTCGAACTACCTACACCTTTCTTATGAGCCATGGTAAATTTACTTTTTAATTATCCAACAATGGTTTCAACCTGAATCTGTGTAAAATACTGACGGTGACCGTTCATTTTCTGATACGTTTTACGACGTTTCTTCTTAAATACGATCACTTTTTCTCCTTTTACATGTTCCAGCACTTTGGCTGTAACTTTTGCGCCTGCTACGGTAGGTGTACCAACGGCTACTTTGCCGTCGTCGTCTACCAACAAAACTTTTTCGAAATCAACCGATGTACCTTCTTCTACATCCAGTCGGTGTACGAAAAGTTTTTTGTCCTTTTCAACTTTGAATTGCTGTCCAGCAATTTCAACAATCGCGTACATAATTTCACTTTTAATGTTTACACCGTCAGGCGGAACTCCCGCTGGATTTCACTTATTCGAGCCTGATCGATTCAAAATTTGGACTGCAAAAGTAGTTATTTTTAGATAATTGGCAAATTCTGAGAGATTTATTTCGCCATGGTTTTGTTTTATGGAATTGAGATTTTAGGCTTAAATCGAATTAATGATCGAAATAATTCCCCAGAAACCGGATAAAATTTCCGTGCATGATATTGGTTACATCATATTCGGGGTGGCCGCGTTTTTTAAGTATAGCAGGCAGTTTCTGAATATCGGCAATGGTATCCAGATCGTACGGGCGCTGTTCGGTTCCGAAAGCGCCATCAAGATCGCTGCCCACGCCAACATGCCGCGAATCTCCTGCCAGTTGGCAAACGTGGTCGATATTGCTGTCCATAATTTCCAGAGTAACATTTTTTTGATTGAGGTGTTGATTCTCCACGGATCCAGCCGGGGACCATCATCCAGGCATCCAGCGTAAATGAAATAAATGCGTTGATTTTTCCGATGGTTATCAGTAACAGGAGCAGTACCACGGCTGTGAAAACGATAAATAAAGGCATCGTAGTTGGTTAAAATAGGCGACAAACAGTTTGTTTCCCGTGTAAGTTCATCAAATATAACTTTTACAAATAAGATTGTGGAATTTAAAATTGAATTCTGATTATTCCTATTTTTAAACCAATCAATCTATAAAACGTGCTTATGTATTTTCTTCGGGTTGTTCTGATTTTTGCTGCCATTCTTCTTATCCTGTTTATCATTTGGGGGATTAAAAACCTCAGGGACCAAAACTAAGAGAATTACATATCTCTGATGTTGTATTCGTTTTCGACGCTGGCGCGTTTCTTTTTACATTCCAGCTGTTCTTAAATTTTGTACTTTTGCAGGTCATATTTTATAGCATACCGTCAGATGAAAAAAGTTTTACTCGCGTTTCTGAAATACTTCTTGTTTTGGATACTGTTCCTTACCGCTTTCAAAATTTTATTTGTAATCTATAATTACGGTGCGGTAGCCGATTTGCCCCGTGCCGATTTCCGGGGAATCTTCACTCACGGAATTATCATGGACCTTTCGGTGGCAGGATATTTTAGCATTGTCCCCGGCCTTATTTTCTCCTTAGGATTTTTATACACCAGCAAGCCCGGTTCATACCTTCTGAAATTTTATACCCTGCTGTCGCTCATTTTACTAACTTTTTTGGGGTTGGCCGATGTCGGGATTTACGGCCCGTGGGGAAACCGTTTGAATTCGCAAATACTAACTTACCTTGAAACGCCGAGCGGTGTTTTTGCTTCGCTCAATTGGGTACAAATCGTTCTTTTCCCGGTTTTACTTATCGCTATTGTTTGGGCAAGCATGTATTGCTATCAGCGTTTACTACCCCGCTTAAAACTGGAACGGATGTTTATGAAATGGTACGGCATCCCGGTTTTACTTTTTTTCACTGCTGCTTTAATCATCCCGATAAGGGGCGGATTAGACCGCGCCCCGCTTAACCACAGCAATGTGTATTTCAGCGAACACCTTGAGGCTAACCAGTTTGCATATAACTATTTCTGGAATTTAATGCACGATGTGCTGAATAATAAAAAAGGAAAAGTGAAGGTAAATTATATGACTTTTGAAGAAGCCGAAACCATTTTAAAAGAACATGATAAAAACAGGCTGGAAGCGCCACAGCTTATCTATCCGAATGACGATAAACCCACCAACGTAATCCTGGTTTTGCTCGAAAGTTTTTCAGATAAAGTGATTGAACCACTGGGTGGAATGCCGGGAGTGGCCCCGAGATTGAACGAATTCTGCAATGACGGCATAGCTTTTAATTCGTTTTATGCCACCGGGAACCGCTCAGATAAGGGGATATCAGCGCTAATCGGGGGTTATCCTTCAGATATGAGCCGTACTACTGTCCTTAATTTCCCGGAACAGATGAGTCGTTTGGATTACTTTCCGAAATATTTCGCAGACCACGGTTACAATATGTCGTTTTACTACGGAGGAGATGTGAATTTTTACAACACACGCACCGTGATGATCCAGTCGGGAATTGAAAAAATAGTATCGAAAGAGGAATTTCCTTTGGAACTGGGGCTGAAACAAAAATGGGGCGTTCCTGACGAATATTTGTACACGCGGATGTTCGAGGATTTGAAAAAAGAAAAGGAACCGTTTTTTAGCATGGTTTACAACATCAGTAGCCACGAACCTTACGATATCGAAAATTATCAAAAATTTGAAGGCAGTTCGGTAGAACAAAAATACCTGAATGTGGCTTCGTACGCCGATAGTTGTTTGGGTGTATTTGTCGATTCGCTTCGGGCTACCGATTTGTGGGAACGTACACTTGTGATTATTACCGCCGACCACACTTCGTTGCAGCCCGGGTCAACTACAATTACAGAACCGGCTTCGTACCGAATTCCACTGATTTTAATCGGTGGCGTTGTTAAAGACCATTTCATCAGCGACAGGATCGGGAATCACAATGATTTGGGCCCGACCATCGTGAAACAAATGGGCTGGGAACACAAGCCTGATCTGCTTTCGAAAGATTTTATGGCGAATGACTGCTACGCCTTTTATTTCAGAATGGAAGGTTGGGGTTTTATGTCGCCCGAAGCAGGCTGGTTTAACGATGTAAATACCGGGAATGTAGATTATTTCTACAATAACAAGCCTGAAAAAACCGATTCGTTGATGCACTTTGCAAAAGCCTACGTTCAGTATTTACACGACGAGCGTTCAAGAAAATAAGCATGGACAGAACTTTTAAATTCATCGTAAACCCTGTTGCCGGGCCAAAAGATAACCTGAAATACTGGCGTGCGCTGAATAAAAAGTTGTTGGAAGAAAAGCTGGAATTTAAGGCAAAAATTACCAAACGACAAGGACACGCGACCACTTGGGCCAGTAAACGTGTTGATAAGGGAAATGATTCTGTAATTGTTTCGGTGGGTGGCGATGGTACGTTTAACGAGGTGGCTTCGGCGCTGGTGAATTCGCCGCTTCAAATGGCACACATTCCGCGTGGTTCGGGTAATGGTTTGGCACGAATGCTAAAAATACCTTCGAAGATTAGCGGCCTTCCTGCATATTTAAAGGAAGGAGTTCTGCACTGTATCGACACCGGGAAATGGAATGATAAATATTTCTTTTGCACGGCTGGTTTTGGCTTCGATGCACTTATCGCGCATCATTTTAGCGCCAGTAAAAACCGGGGATTAAAGAGTTATGTGTTTTATATTGTTAAAGCTTTCTTCTCTTACAAAGGTGTAGAAGCCACCGTGGTTTTGGATGGAGAAAAGAGAAATGGCCGGTTTTTTACCGTAACATTTGCCAATGCCAATCAATACGGCAACAATGCTTTTATTGCACCCGGGGCAAAGCTTCAGGATGGATTACTGGATGTAACGCTCATCCGCCCATTCCCAAAAATTCTTACCCCTTTTGTGGTTGTGGCTCTCTTTGGAAAGAGGATCCATAAATTTTCGTTTGTCGAAACATTAAAGGTAAAGAATGTTGAAATTCAGTATGTTTCTGTTCCCTATTTCCACATCGATGGCGACGCAATCGAAAGCGAACTGCCGGTGCAAGTTTCAGTACTTCCTGCTTCCCTCAATTTATTGATTCCGAAAAATAGAGTTTGAAAAATTAGTGTTTCACTGTTTCAGTGGAATTGTGTTTGTATTTAAAAAT
>WOYV01000087.1:0-35280 GCA_011620585.1 Draconibacterium sp. | reverse complement strand
GTTTGAAAAATTAGTGTTTCACTGTTTCAGTGGAATTGTGTTTGTATTTAAAAATAATGGCAAACATTATTGCAACAAGCAAAGCATATCCTGAAAAAATATACCACGAAGTTTTCCAGCCTTCTAATTGGGCGATCACGTCGGTTTTTGAATATACAAAATGATTAACCACCTTTCCTGCTGCCAACATTCCAATGGTAGCCCCAAATCCGTTTGTCATCATCATAAAAACGCCTTGTGCACTCGATCGGATGCTTTTGTCGGTTTCCTTATCCACGAATAGTGATCCCGAAACATTAAAGAAATCAAAAGCGATTCCGTAAACAATCATCGACGAAACAAACATCCAAACACCAGGACCGGGGTTTCCGACTCCAAACAGTCCGAATCGCAAAAACCAGGCAATCATCGACATAAGCATTACCTTTTTAATCCCAAATTTTTTCAGGAAAAACGGGATCAGTAAAATACACAAGGTTTCGGAAACTTGCGACAAAGAGATTAGTGCATTGGCATGGTTAGCCCCCCACGTGGCCCCGTATCCGGGAATGTCTTTAAAACTGGTGATAAAAGGATTGGCATATCCATTTGTAATTTGCAACGAAACTCCCAGTAACATTGAGAACACGAAGAAGATCGCCATTTTTTTGTCTTTGAACAAAGCAAATGCTTTCAAACCCAAAGCATCAGAGAGGCTTCGCTTTTCGTTACTTTTACTTACCGGGCAATCGGGTAAAGTAAAGGAGTACAAAAACAAAAAGACACCTAAAATGGCCGAAACAAAGAATTGCATGTGATTATTCTGAAACCCCGTAAAATCGACCAGCAACATGGCACAAATAAAGCCGATGGTTCCAAAAGTCCGAATGGGGGGAAAGGCTTTTATGGTATCGAAATTGTGCCTGACCAAAACGCTGTAAGCTACCGAATTAGACAAGGCAATGGTAGGCATATAGAATGCAACACTAATCGAATAAAAAGTAAAAAGAAGTGGGAATTGAGCATCGCTGCCCGCAGTCATTCCGTAGTAACCCGCCGCAAAAATAAATATAGCGGCAATAGCATGACTGATTCCTAAAAGTCGCTGAACCGGTATCCAACGGTCGGCTATAATTCCCATAATTGCGGGCATAAAAATGGAAACAACTCCCTGCATGGCATAAAAAAGCCCGATCTCGGAACCTAATCCAATCGATCCTAAATAGTTTCCCATTGAAGTAAGATAAGCTCCCCAAACAGCAAACTGCAGGAAGTTCATAACAATTAGTCGTAATTTTATAGACATAAATTGTAGCGCTATTTTTCTCTTTTTTTCATTTCGTCCCGAATGATGGAGGCCTTCTCGTAGTCTTCATTCTGAATGGCGTCGTTGAGCAGCTCCTCCAATTCGTCGGACGAATATTGCGCGTACGACGAAACGCCTGGTTCTTCATCGTCGTCGTCGAGCAAGCTTCTCACCGGCGATTCTTCGTCATCCCGGGTTAGTACGATACCCGCTTTTTTCAGAATTTCTTCAGAAGTATAAATCGGACAACGAAAACGGAGTGCAAGAGCGACGGCATCTGAAGTTCGCGAATCAATCCGAACTTCTCTCCCTCCCATCTCGCAAAGCAATTCCGAATAAAAAATTCCTTCTTCGAGTTTGTAAATGGTAACTTCAATCAAGGCGATGTCGAATGCAAAAGCTATGTTTTTAATGAGGTCGTGCGTGAGTGGCCGCGGTGGTTTCAGACCTTCCAACTGAATGGCAATGGCCTGGGCTTCCACTGGTCCTATAATAATCGGGATTCGTCTTTCGCCGTTTTCTTCAGCCAACACCAGCGCATAAGCCCCTGATTGAGTTTGGCTTACGGAAAGACCTAAAATGTTTAAACGAATTTTCTGCATAAGTGCACGGCCTGATTTTCAGCAGAAACAAATATAACAATCATTTTTGTTTATCTCCGAAATTGCTTTGCTTTTGTTGGATGGCAGTTAAATGGGGCGTTAACGAGGTGTTTGGTTAAATTTTGGTTCAGTTTATTCATATTTTTACGGTTGTAAATAATATGCAACATAGTATGTAATTTCACTTTAAACTTTCGACCTGCCTATCGGCAGGCAGGCTTTTTTTTATACTTTTGTGGCTCATTTTTTTACGATAATTAGTTGAATAAGATCGATATGGAAATTCCGAGCAAATACAACGCAGCCGAGGTTGAAAATAAATGGTACAAATACTGGATGGATAATAAGTTTTTCCATTCAACGCCCGACGAGCGCGAGCCTTATACTATTGTAATTCCACCGCCAAACGTAACCGGAGTGTTGCACATGGGGCACATGCTTAACAATACAATCCAGGATATCCTGGTGCGCCGTGCGCGTATGACCGGGAAAAATGCCTGCTGGGTGCCGGGTACCGATCACGCATCGATCGCCACCGAAGCCAAAGTGGTGAATAAACTAAATGCCGAAGGAATTGACAAATACGATTTGAGTCGCGAGGAATTTTTGAAACATGCCTGGGAATGGACCGACAAACATGGCGGGATCATACTGGAACAATTAAAAAAACTGGGCGCTTCCTGCGACTGGGACCGCACCGCCTTTACCATGGATGAAGCCCGCAGCACATCGGTGATCAAGGTTTTCGTCGACCTGTTTAACAAAGGAATGATTTATCGCGGCGTTCGCATGGTAAACTGGGACCCGGCAGCCAAAACCGCCCTTTCTGATGAAGAAGTGATTTATAAGGAAATGCAGGGAAAACTGTATTACCTGAAATATAAACTAACCCCCTCTGGCTCCCCCGATGGGGGAGGACAGGCTTATATAACAATAGCCACTACACGTCCTGAAACAATTTTAGGAGATACCGCAGTTTGTGTAAACCCTGCCGATAAACGTTTTAAACATCTTGTCGGTAAACGGGTTCTGGTGCCACTAATCAACCGGTCTATCCCGATCATTGAAGACGAATACGTGGATATGGAATTTGGTACCGGCTGTTTAAAAATTACGCCGGCACACGATATCAACGACTACGAAATTGGCCTGAAACATAACCTGCCGACTATCGATATTTTTAACGACGACGGTACGCTTAGTGAAGCTGCCGGTATGTACATTGGAGAAGACCGTTTTGATGTTCGAAACAAGATTGTTCCGGAGTTGGAAAAAGCCGGCAACCTTGCCATGATTGAAGATTATACCAACAAAGTTGGATTCTCGGAAAGAACCGATGTGGTGATCGAACCCAAGCTTTCGGCCCAATGGTTCCTGAAAATGGAAGAACTGGTAAAACCGGCGCTCGAGAACGTACTAAACGATAACATAAAATTCCATCCGCCGAAATTCAAAAACATTTACAAGCATTGGATGGGCAACATTAAAGACTGGTGCATCAGCCGTCAGTTATGGTGGGGCCATCAAATACCGGTATATTATTTAAACGATGGAACTTTTGTTTGCGCGGAAACAATAGAGAAAGCAGTGGAACTTGCGAAAGAGAAATCTGGTAATACAAGCCTGACATCGGCCGATCTGAAACAGGATGAAGACGCGCTCGACACCTGGTTTTCGAGCTGGTTGTGGCCAATATCAGTATTCGATGGTATTCGCGAACCCGAAAATGAAGAGATTAACTATTACTACCCAACTTCGGACCTGGTAACGGCGCCCGATATTATTTTCTTCTGGGTGGCGCGTATGATTATTGCCGGTTATGAATACCGAAACGAACTGCCTTACAGAAATGTATATTTCACCGGGATGGTGCGCGATGCACAACGCCGGAAAATGTCGAAGTCGCTGGGGAACTCGCCTGACCCACTTGATTTAATTGCCAAATACGGTGCAGACGGAGTTCGCGTGGGAATGTTGCTTTGCTCGCCAGCCGGCGGCGATTTACTTTTCGACGAGAGCCTGCCGCAACAGGGCGCCGGATTTTCAACCAAAATCTGGAACGCATTCCGCTTGGTTAAAAACTGGGAGGTTTCTTCGGAAATTAAACAACCGGCGCACTCAAAACTGGCTATTGAATGGTTTAGAAATAAGTTGGGCGAAGTAGTTCAAACTCTAAATAACCAATTCGACAGTTTCCGTATTTCGGAAGCGCTGATGACCGTTTATACTTCGGTGCGCGATGAATTTTCAGGTTGGCTTTTGGAAATGGTAAAACCTCCTTATCAGCAGCCAATCGATGCAAAAACATATAATGAAGTGGTGGCACTGTTCGACCAGATGTTGCGTTTGATGCATCCGTTTATGCCATTTATTACCGAAGAAATCTGGCAGATGCTGGAAGATCGCAACGAAGGCGAAAGTATCATGGTTAGCCAAATGCCGGCACTGGTAAGTTACGATGCCGACCTGCTTGCACGTTTCGAAGACGTGAAGGAAGCCATTTCAGGCATCCGTAAAATCCGCAAGGAAAAGAACATCCCATTTAAAGATACCATTGATCTCAGTATTCAGCCCGGCGACAAAGGTTTCGACGCTGCGTTCAACAGCATTCTGAAAAAACTGGGCAATCTTTCTGCCGTTAATCTGGTGAACGAAGAAGTAAAAGGAGCGGCTTCATTTAGGGTAAAATCAACCAACTTTTACATCGCACTTGAAGGTTTTATCGATGCAGAGGAAGAGCTGAATAAGCTGGAAGAAGAATTGGCTTATACCAAAGGATTCCTGAATTCGGTAATGAAAAAACTGGGCAACGCCAACTTTGTGGACAATGCACCTGTAGTTGTGGTCGACAAAGAAAAAGCCAAACAAGCCGATGCCGAAGCCAAAATTAAAGTATTGGAAGAACGCATTGCTTCGATGAAATAAATGTCAGTTCGAATAAGATGAGAGATCTGTTGATCTGTTTTATCCTTTAAACAGCTTTCTCATTTTCTTTACTTAGTTCTAATTGAACCTCGCCTGTTGTATGATTAACTTCTGTTAAAAGCCGGTTAAAATTTGTTATTTCGGTGGCGAAATAAATCTTTTGCATAGTTTTGCAGAAGTTTCGAAACAGCTGATATGCGAAAAATACTGGCCTTACTGATTTTCATATTTATCGTGGCAGACGCATGGGCGCAGGACGATATGGAAGAAGTGGATCCGATACTTGTTGAGTTGAAAGCAAAGATTCTGAGTTCAGCCGACAGTAGTGCGATTCCGTATGCCAATATTATATTGCATCGTACACACAGTGGGACCATCACAAACATCGACGGTTACTTTTCGCTCGAACTGCTCAATATTGATAGCCTCGATGTAACTTCGGTGGGTTACAAACGCACTATTCTAAAAATCCCCTCTTACTACACCGGTTTCGAAGTACTTACTTTTTACATGGAGCCTATTCTGTACAACGTTGGAGAAGTAACTGTGCAAGGAAAAGCCCAATCGTTGGAATATTTCGAGCACGGTAAACCAACTGATATCCCATTGGAGTTGCGTGGCGACGCATTTAATGAAAAACCACCAATCCTGGCTGCTTTTTTAAATCCGATATCATTCTGGCAATATCATCTGAGTAAGCGTGAAAAAGAAAAACGTGAAGTGCGAGAAGCCATGGCCATCCAAAAAAACTGGGAAATGCACTCGGAAAATTACAACAAGGAAATGGTGATGAAACTTACCAACTTAAATGAAGCCTATGCCGATACATTTATGGTTTGGTTTAATTCGCAGAATGTATTGCCTTATACTGCCAACGAATACCAGGTCCGCGAGTCAATCATTCAATATTCCAAACTCTTCAAAGCGGATTACGGGCTGGAATAACTTCCTGAATAATAGATCAAAAGTCTATTCCACGAAACCTTGTGAAACAAAAAATCCGGCAGTTTCTTACCGGATTTAAAAATTGTATTTTGGTTTACTGCCCAATTTCCTTTTTCAACAGATTAACCTGGTTCTGCAATTTACTGATCTCCGCATCTTTGTTTTTCAGATCTTCCTGGAGTTTTCCGGTAGCTGCTTTGGCCTTGCCAAGATCATCCTGCAATTTCTGCATACTGCTCTCCCCTGTTTTAATCTGGCCTTCGAGCAATTTTGCCTGATCGTTCAGTTTGCTGATTTCAAAATTTCTCTCCTCTATTTCACGATCCTTTTCATCGATCTGTTTTTCAAGGCTTTCCACTTCAGCCTGTAGTTTTACAAGATTCTGATTTTTTGTTTCGAGTGCGTTACTCAAACGTTGCTTTTCGAAATCGAGAGTAAAACTGGTTTCTTCGAGTGAACGGGTTTGTTTGTTCAGGTCGGTGAGTAAAGTACTGAGTTCGGTTTTTAACGAATCGATATGTTGCTCTTTTATGGCGTTACTTTCCATCAGCTCATTTTTCATGGCCTCAAAATCGGCTATCAAAACCTTAATACGGGCTGCCTTATCCTTGTTTTCAGCATCAAGTTTCCGCGAGAGTTCTTCGGCTTGTAAACGCCCCGACTCCATTTCGAGGAATTTCTTTTTCGACACACACGATGTAAATGCAAAAACGATAATAATCAAAAACAAAACCGGTACTCTCCCTTTCATAAAGCTATTTTTTAATATTTAACAAAGATATAGAATAATAATCCGGTATAACAACGTTCTATTAGGAGTGGTTGGTATTAATTTATTATTTTTATTTAAAAATATGAATATGCTACGAATAAGTACATTTCTGATATTCCTCCTGTTTTCGATGGCAGGGTTTGCACAAAGCGGCAGTAAGGTGGCTCATGTAATAAAGGGGAGAGTGATCGACGCGTTGGGGAACCAGGCGGTTTCGTACACCAATATCGGGTTGGAAGGCACTTTGTTTGGTACTGCCAGCGATACTGAGGGTAACTTCGAACTCAAGGTTCCGGAAGAAATGGTTTCGAAAAACATTTACTTTTCGGCAGTGGGTTACCAGAACCGGCAGTTCCCGGTTTCGGAACTTTTTGGCAAGGAATTTAATGTAATCAAACTGGTGGCACAAACTTACGATGTTGGAGATGTGGAGGTGGAAGCTCAAAATCTTGTGCTGATCCGTATCCTTCGGATGGCTTCAGAGAATATTCGATACAATTATGGCGATGGCCCTTTTAACCTGCATTTTTCGTATTCGAAAGAAACCGTCATCAATGATACCACCAATTTACTGGCTACCGCCGATGTTTTGGTTTACGACAAAAACGGGTATTCGCATCCTTCACCACTCGATGCTTTTCGGATGCGTAAGTACCAGGTTACCAAAGAAGGAAGCGGTTATTCATTCTCTAGCAATTTGTTGAAAATAGATGAAATGCTTGATCTCGACTGGGTGCGTTCGGCTTCCTGTGCTTTGAATCCGGCGCTGTTGCGCGATTACAGACTGGCATTGCAAGGACAGCCCACCATCGAAGGCAAAGAATACTGGGTTGTTAGTTTTAAACAGATTCTACCCACTCTGGAAGGTTCAGGCGATTACTACGCAACTGCTTTTGAAGGAACAATTACTGTGCGAAAAGAAGATTACTCGGTGTACAACATTACCGCAAAAGTGAAGTCGCCAAAAAATAACCGGCAGGATCGATCGCTTGCAATTTCGGATACAAATACAGATGTTCTGGAAAATGTATCGTACGAATTTTCGGTGGATTACCGCGACCTGCTGATCAACCAAATCAACCTGAATAAAAGCTACGCTTACAAAGGGCAGAACTACACCGAAAACACTGCGATGAAACTAACCCGTGCCCATGCCAACAACCTGGTCGAACTCGACAGCCGCGATTATTTCCCCGGAGAATAAAACATAAAACAAACATATTCTCCTATACTGCCGATTAACTTTTGACACGTTTGTATGATAAAACACTCGCTATTCTAATTTTGATAGAACAGAGCACACAAAAAAACGGAGACATTGAAATCAGTGCCTCCGTTTTTATATTTCTAAATTGTTAGCTATTTCTCGGTCTTAAAGAGTTCTTCTTCACTCACCACTTTCACCATCATACTGTCTTTTAACGTACGATTAACGATGTTGTAAGGCGCGGTTACCACTTGGTCGCCCACTTTCAATCCACTCAGGATTTCGATACTATTGTTATCCTGAATCCCGGTTTCTACCTCTACTTTTTTAACCCTGTCGCCATTCACGATAAACACAACCTCCTGTTTTTCTTCGCGATCAGCTACTTTATCATCCGCACTGTCGGTAGTAGTTTCCTCCTCGCCTTTCACTTCCACGGTTCCTCCACCTTCTTTCTTAATCCGTGTGGTTACTGCCGAGATCGGAACTGAAATAACGTTGGCACGAGTTTCGGTTAGAATATCCACCGTAGCCGACATTCCGGGGCGGAAAGGATAAAGATTGCCGGTAGTGGGATCGATCAGGTCGGTGTACGAATCTTTTAGCAAAAGAACTTTTACATCGAAGTTGGTCACCTGGTCGGCGGTAGCCCCAGAGGTACTGGCTGAGTTGGCAATTTCGGTAACAACACCTTTAAATTTGCGGCTGAGGTAAGCATCCACTTCCACCAGCGCTGTATCGCCTTTCATTACCTTTACAATATCGTTTTCGTTCACTTCAACCTGGACTTCCATTTTTTCAAGATCGGCAACTGTCATCATTTCGGTACCTACCATCATGCTGGTCCCTACCACGCGCTCTCCTTTTTCAACCAGTAAAGAAGAAATGGTACCCGAGATCGGGGCATAAATTTTTGTTTTGGTGAGTTGTTCCTGTGCTTCGGCTACCGATGCTTCGGCACTTTTGACCGAATATTGCGCGGCTTGTACTTCCGACTGGGCCACTTTGTAGGCGGCTTCAGCAGTTTCGAATTCAGCCACCGGGATGGTTCCTTTGTCGAACAATTCTTTTGAACGTTTGTACGAAAGTTCTCGCTCGATCAACTGTGCCTGCGACTGTGCCAGCCGGGCTTTTGAAGAGTTCAACGTAGCTTCGGCGCGGTTAACGGCTGTTACATACATTTCGGGTTTGATTACACACAACAACTTGCCTTTTTCTACCTCGTCACCTTCTTCAACATACAATTCCACGATCTCTCCGGCAACGTCCGGACTGATCTTGACTTCGGTTTCGGGTTGAATCTTACCATTGGCCGTAATTAACTCGGTAATGGTCTTGCTCTCCACTTTTTGAGTGGCCACGTTAATTGTGAAATCGTTACCCAGCCAGCCTTGTTTTTTCCCGACAACCAATAAAATGATAGCGACTATAACAAATCCAATAACATATGGAAGTATTTTCTTTTGCTTCATGAGAAGATTTTTTATGATAGGTCAGAAATGACTGCCTAAAATTACAAGAAAATTTGAATAGTATAGAAATTTTCCAATTCGCGCTATTCTTTGATGAGCATTCTGGCGGTAAGACGGCTGTGTTGTTCGAGGTAAATATCTTTCTCTTTCACCATCCAGTCGAGAACATCTTCGGTGTAATGACGAATGGTAACCAGCGTTAATCCGGTGTTGTAGCGAATCTGATAATGTTCCGACAGTTCGCCGAATACCTCTTCGAGATCGAGTGCAGTAGCGTCGGTAACAATGTTCAGGTCGATAGCCGAAAGTTGGAGCAAAGTCACTTTTATAAGTTTGCTTATCAGAAAATTTACCACCCGGTCGATATCGTTGATGGAAATAATTGAGAAATCTTTGGCTGAAAGCGTAATCAGCACCTGGTTTTCTTTCAAAATGAAAATAGGCGGCAATTCAATTTTATGATCTATTTTGTGGATCACGGTTCCAGGATCGTCGGGCGATACAAAGGATTTTACGAGCAGGGGAATTCCTTTATTGTGCAGTGGCTGCATGGTTTTGGGGTGGATTACTTTTGCCCCCGAGTGTGTCATTTCCACCGCTTCCTTGTACGAAAGCTCGCTGATCTGCACCGTGTCTTTCATTTTTTTCGGGTCGGCGCTCATAATTCCCGGAACATCTTTCCAGATCGAAACACTTTCCACTTCAAGGATACTACCAATAATAGCCGCTGTAAAATCCGAACCTTCGCGACCAAGCGTGGTAGTTTGGTTGGTTGTGGTCGATCCCATAAAACCCTGGGTGATATACAGGTTCGTATCGCTGAAATTAAAGTTCTCTTTAATCAACTCGTCGCTCCACTCCCAGTCAACTTTAGCATCGCGATACGTATCGTTGGTTTTCAGGCTTTCGCGAATGTCGATCCAAAGATTGGCGTGGCCCACTGCATTCAGGTAATCGCTCACAATCCGTGTCGACACCAGCTCTCCGTAACCAATAATCTGGTCGTATTCAAAATTATAATCATATGAAGGACGGGTTTTTATTTTGTGCTCCAGCTCATTAAATAATTCGTAAACGCCCTGGGGCATTCCTTTTTCACCAAACAGCCCTTCAATGATAGCCATGTGGTAATCTTTAAAATCCTTCAGAATGGCCCACTTTTTATCGTTCTGATCGTGATAGGCTCTCACCAGTGTTTCGAGCAGGTTGGTACAGCTTCCCATGGCCGAAATCACAACAACCAGCCGACCTTTTTCGCGGGCTACTATCTGATGCACATTTTTTACTGCCGTGGCATCTTTCACCGAGGCTCCTCCAAATTTGTATACTTTCATAGTCATCAATAACAAGGCCCCAAACATCCTTCAGGGGCGGTTAACTTTGCACAAAGCTAAATTTTTGAAGCGATTTTAAAAGTATGTATTTAAGGGAATTTAAACTCGAATATATTATTTTAGGAGTTCCAATTAAATCTATCAATAAATGAATCTTTCATCATGTGCTAAATTAAATAACGGTGTGGAAATGCCCTGGCTCGGGTTGGGGGTTTTTCTTTCGGAAGAAGGTGCTGAAGTGGAAAATGCTGTGAAAACAGCACTGAAAGCTTTTGAAGAAAGCCTGGAAAAATTGCAAACCGATTACCTCGATCTCTACCTTATCCACTGGCCCAAAGGCGAACGTTCGGTCGAAAGCTGGAAAGCGCTCGAAGAATTGTACGCTGCCGGCCGTGTCCGTGCCATTGGCGTGAGCAATTTCCTGGTACACCACCTCGAAGATTTTCTGCCAACGTGCAAAGTTCAGCCTGCCGTTAACCAGGTTGAGTTCCATCCCGAACTCATTCAACCCTGGTTGCTAAAATATTGTCAGCAAAAAGGTATTCAGCCCGAAGCCTGGTCGCCGATTATGAAAGGCAGGGTAAACGACATTCCGGTGATGCAGGAACTGGCCGCCAAATATGGGAAAACTCCGGTACAGATCGTACTTCGCTGGGACATTCAAAAAGGAGTGGTTACCATCCCAAAATCGGTAAAGGCTGAACGGATTATTTCGAATGCCGATATTTTTGATTTTGAACTCAGTACCGAAGACATGGCCAAAATAGATGCACTTGACAAAAGCCAACGTATCGGTTCGCACCCCGATCATATTAGCTATTAAGAGAGACGCTGAATTTAATTCAGTATGACGGAATAACGTTGTATCGTCACCCTGAACTTGATTCAGGGTCTGTCGCCAAAATAAAAACCAGAATCATTTTCTCCACTAAAAGGACATTAATAATAAAATAAAAAAACTGCTCGCTATCGTCTTTGTCGCCAGTATGTTTGGCGCTTTTGCACAAATCGAAAAAAACAACCGGAGCCCGCTTACGATCGAACAGATCATGCAGGCCCCTGACCAGTGGATTGGCGCCTCGCCTTTGGCAATATTGATTGCAGTAAGGGCAGCATTGAAATGAAAGTTCAGCTTGTTTTCGCTGCGTGCCTGTGAACCTGTCAGGGCATTCGGTCGGTTGATTCGCTTTGGAGATTTGCAACTGAATAGGGGAACATACAGAAAGTTAAAGGGGGTGGTTTTAACGGTGACACTGGTATTTGTTGTTTGGTCGGGTTTTGGATTTTTGCTGAAATCTGTTTCAGGCTATCCTGTTCTTTTTTACGCGCTGAGCTCCGCGTTTGTGTTTTACGGAATTGCCAACCACAGTTTGTTTAAAGAGTCGCTGAAGGTGATCCCGAAGTTGAAAAGAGAGGGATTGGAAGCTGCCCGGAAACAGTTAAGCACGATTGTAGGCCGCGATACGGCAAACCTGTCGGGAAACGAAATCAGGACTGCGGTACTGGAAACGCAGGCCGAAAATCTGAGCGACGGGGTAATTGCCCCTTTGTTTTGATTATTTAACAAATAAATAACAACCTGCTTTGTATTTTTTCCTAAGTTCGCCCAATGGGTTTTAGCAGAATATATATAAATATAATAACCATTTTACAAGTTGCATTTTTCAGCAGTTTGTTATTATTGTCCCCATGCTCCGTCCGAAATTCCATTGAAGATGCTTTAAACCTTGAAAGAACTACGGTTATCAATAAAAGTAAATCGGCAAGGGTAAGCACTAATGCTTGCAATACAGGCATTGTTGAATTAATTGTATCAGAAAATACCCCTAAAAAAGAAGTTAATTTTAATTCGCCTCTTATTGCGTCAAATTTTATAGCGATTAATCAAAGTTTTAAACCCCAATCAAATACATATAGGAAACACGATTCATCACTTTCTGAAATCCCCCTGTATATTTTATATCAAAATTTAAAGTACCACCTGTAATATTATCTTCTAATTTTTGTCGGCAATGTATAGAACTTAACCAAAGTTTGTTTTTCCAAAAACTGTTGGTGGATATTTCTATTTCTGTAAAGATTTACAGATGAGTTTGTTGTGACTCCCTTTCTTTGTAAAATAAAAATAATTTAACAATCTCAGCTGATAAGTCAAATCTGTATCTATGATACAGAACGAGGAAATACGATAAAAATCTTTTTAAAGAAATTAAGAAAAATAAAAAAAAATGGTACGCAACATTTCAATGATATTATTAAGCAGTATGTTAGTTGTATGTGGAGAAAAAACCTTTCCGGAAGAAAAGGGGACTATTTCTCAAACACAAAAGACAGATACCATAACGATACTTCAAACCGCGGATATTCACGGGCAATTATACCCGCATGACGAATTATTTTGGGAAGATGGTAAAATTGTCTTTAAGCGCTTGGGTGGTTTAGCCAATATGAAAACGCTTTTTGATGAAGAAAAAAAGAAAAACCCCGAAGGGATCCTCATCCTTGATGGTGGCGATTTAATTCAGGGAGGTGCAGTAGCTGCTCTTTCTGAAGGGAAAGCATTTGTCCCTGTTATAAAAGAAATGGGGTACGATTTTCTCATCCCCGGCAACTGGGAAGTGGTTTATGGCAAACAGAAAATGATTGATGTTTTAAAAAATTACAATACACCTGTTATTGCTGCTAACATTTATGATGACAAAACCGGGGAAAGCATATTCCCTCCTTACTTCGTTAAAAAGTTGAAAGGCTTAAAATTAGGGTTCATTTCATATACCGACCCTGAAATTCCCGTTCGTCAAAACCCTTCTTTTAGCAAAGGCCTCAGGTTTGATGAAATTCAAGAAAATTTGAGCGCGCTAATCACAGAATTAAAAGATGTACAAGGGGTTGATGTGCTTTTTTTAGTTACCCATCTTGGTATTAGCAAGCAATTCGATTTAGCCAATAACCCAATACTCGAAAAAGTAGATTATATATTAGGTAACGATACACATGAGCGAATTAGAAAACCTTTACAGGGGAAATATGCAAAACTAACCGAGCCGGGAGCATTCGCTTCTTTTGTTGGGAAACTGGAACTTATTATTAGAAATGGGAAATTAGTCGGCGAGCATTACGAATTGATGGAGGTTGACCCGGAAATTTACCGACCTAATCCCAAAGTAGCTGATGCCATTAAAAAGGCAAGTGAGCCATATAAAGAAAAATTTGAAAAGGTTTTGGGTTATACTTCAGAGCCGTTGTATCGATACTTTGTTATAGAAAATCCAATGGATAATTTTATTACAGATGCAGCCAGATGGAAAACAGGGGCAGATATTTCCATCTCTAACGGGTTCCGGTTTAGTCCGCCTTTAAATCCGGGTAAAAACGGAAAAACTCCGATAACTTATGAATATTTATGGAATATGCTGCCTGTAAACGAATACGTAAAAACAGGGAAGGCCAGCGGGGCCCAGATTGAAGAATGGTTAGAGCAGGAAATACATAATGTTTTTGCTAAAAACCCGTCAGAGCGATTTGGCGGATGGTTGATCAGATTTTCGGGAATGGAATTGAAGTTTAATGCAGATAAGCCAAAAGGCGAACGCATTGTTTCTGTCCTTGTAGCCGGCGAACCTATGCAGCAAGATAAACTCTACACTATTTCAGCATGCCGGAGAGAAGGGGAACCCGACCACATGCTTTGCAGAATGCCAAACACCACAGATACAGAAATTAAAGATTACACCATTCATGATGTGCTTGAAGAGTATTTATCAGTAAAAGGTACCATAGCCCCCAAAAAAGACGGAAGAGCCATAGCCCTGGATTTAGGAGACAATGTATTGTCTCAATTACCCGGAACAAACTATCATTTTCACTAAATAAATATTCAAAATGAAAACACAAAATAGATTAGAAGTAAGTCGAACATCAATCGTTATATTTAGAATAATGTTGAGTTTGATTTTTATAGTTGGAAGCCTTAACCACTTTTTTCAACTTGAAAAGACTGTTGCACGTATTGAACAAGCCAAATTCAGCTTTTTAGCCAATTTGTTGGGTACGCCTGAAATTTCGGTTATTGTTTCAGGAATGGTAATGTTTTTTTCAGGTATATTTCTTTTAATCGGATTTAAAACCAAATATGCAGCTATAGCATTAATAGCAGTATTAATCCCAATTACACTGACCATTCAGGTAGGACAAATAAATACATTAGGCCCATTATTTAAAAATATAGGGTTATTAGGAGGGTTACTATTTTTTAGTCTGAATAATTTCAAATTCAAAACTTCAATAAAATGAAAAAGTTAATGGTTTTAACAGTAATGCTTTTTAGCATTGTAACAGGCAACCGTGTTTTTGCACAAGATTTAATGACAAGTGATAAGAACAATTATTTTGTTTTGACACGAAATACAGAACAATTAAGCCCAATAATTTTAGCAGCAAAAGAACTTGCACTTCAAAACCCCGAAAAATATGGTTCGTTTCACGTTGTTATTTGTGGCAAAGCAGTAACTGACCTGGTAAATAAAGAAAAAATGAAGCCTTTTCTTGAACTGGCAAAACAAACCAATGTAAAAATGTTTGCTTGTGGTTTCTCGTTAAAAAAGTTTAAAGTAGATGAACAAAAATTACCCCAGGGATTTGGTGTGGTTGAAAACGGGATCTTATACGGCTTTGAACTTCAAAAATCAGGTTTTTATTCCATCAGCCTTTAACAACTTAACTCAGTGCAGGGGGTTCTTCTGCACTGAGTTGTTTGATTTTAATATTCAATAAGAATGACAGCAATTCAACAGACATCATTGAATGGCCGGGGCTCATGATTTGCCCGCAACTACCCCTCCTGCAATTATATAATGGTTGTTTTTTATTCATTGGGCATGTTTTATGAGGGCGTTCAACTATATCATTTGGCGTTAAGATGCCATAAAACTTTTTGTCACTGTCTAAAACCACCAAATAACCATGTTCCAATAACTTATGTTCATTCAGATTAACCCCTTCAAAAGGGCCAACAGTTGGATATATTTCTGATATGTTTCTCATTCATCAAGTTTCCCCACCACTTCGTAACCCGGTTTTTCAATAGTTACCTGCTTGTAAATGATATCGTTGTATTCCATGAAAGGCTTACCTTCGATTTCTATTTCAGCAGCATCGAATGACAGTTGGCTTACAATCGCTCCAGCAACGGCATATTCCCGGCTGGCTTCATCCAGGATATAAAATACCCCCCCGGCATAAAAAAAACGCATAAAATTCATTAAAAGGGTGACAACCTATTAAGAAAGAACCTACATTTGCATCCGAAATTCAAATTAAAAAAGATCAATGGACGAAGGCCCGTGTCATAGGAAATTCAAGTATTAACTCTTCTGTAAGGGACTTCATGTTTTCTTACAGAACTAAAATGTAAGGAGACAGCACCATGATTAAAATCTTCAAAACATTCGGTGGCTATACTGAAGTCAAAGAACCTCAAAAAGGTTGTTGGATAAATGTTACCAATCCCTCGGCAGACGAGATTAAGAAATTATCCGATAATTTTACATTACCAACTGACCTAATAACCGACATTTTAGACCAGGACGAACGACCGCGTGTTGAATTTGAGGATAACTGGACACTGATCATCCTTCGTATCCCGGTAGAGAACATGAATAACGGTGTTCCGTTTCATACCATACCTCTCGGAATATTTATTACCGACAATTTTACCGTAACGCTGTGTCTGCAAAACAACGAAGTGCTGCCCATGGGACAACCTTCGCCATTCCGCGACCAGTACCAACAGATTACCGACAGTATTAATTTTATTCTACGGCTTTTCCTGCGTTCGGGAAACCTGTATATGAAATATTTGAAGCAAATAAACAATATGACTTCGATGATCGAACAGGACCTTGAAAAGTCGATAAAAAACAAGGAATTAAACAAGTTGCTGAAAATGGAAAAGTGCCTGGTTTATTTTATCACATCCATTAAAGCCAACGAAATTGTACTCGCAAAACTTCGAAATTCGAAAAAAATCACCACCGAAATTAACGAAGACCTGCTGGAAGATGCGTTTATTGAAAACAAACAGGCGCTTGAAATGGCACAAATCTATTCCGACATCCAAAGCGGAATGATGGATGCCTTTGCCTCGGTCATCTCAAATAACCTGAACGATGTGATGAAGCAACTGACGCTCATTTCGATCATATTAATGATCCCAACTTTGATAGCAAGCCTTTTTGGGATGAACGTTCCCAACTATATGGAAAATTCATTTTGGGCTATGCCCCTAATATTATTAGGTTCGTTACTCCTGTCGGTCATTGGGGTAATATTATTCAGGAAAAGGCAATGGTTTTGATTGATTTTGAAAAATCAGAAAAAACATATAGGTTTAAATTATTATGAAACCGCCCTGCATGATTATTTTTAAGTCGGTGACTTAAATCGAAGAAAACATTAATATCATTTGAATTAATCTTATCAACTTGTTAAACAAAATGTATTTTGGGTACATTTGAAATGCATCAAAACAAGAATTATGAACAGCAATTCCATCTTCCGTAACAAAAACCTTTACATAATATTTGGTATCACACTTGTTGCAATTATGGGTGTGGCCAGTCTTACGCCGGCTTTCCCCGACATTATCCGCTATTTTAACATCAGTCCGCAACAGGTGGGCGGGCTCATTGTAGCTTTTACCTTGCCCGGTATAGTTTTAACGCCTTTTACCGGAATGCTCGCCGACCGTTACGGACGAAAAATTATACTGGTGCCCTCCTTGTTTTTGTTCGGAATCGCAGGTTTTGCCTGTATGTTCACAAAGGATTTTTTCTGGCTGCTGGTGTTGCGGTTTTTCCAGGGAGTGGGAGCCTCTTCGCTTTCAAGTCTTAATATTACGCTGGTTGGCGATCTTTTCGAAGGTCGGCAACGTACTTCGGTAATGGGTTACAATTCGAGCGTGCTGAGTATAGGAACAGCATCATATCCTGCACTTGGTGGCGTGATCGCTATTTTTGGCTGGCAGTATATTTTTGCGCTGCCGCTGCTCGCTATTCCACTGGCTTTTGTGGTGATGAAAGGGTTGAAAAATCCCGAACCGAGTGGAAAAATGCATCTGAAAAGTTACTTTGGCAGAGTGTGGCTTACCATTAACCAGCGTACGGTGTGGGGACTGCTGCTGACGAATTTCATTCTTTTCCTGATCCTGTACGGGCCCTATCTTACGTATTTCCCATTAATGATGGAAAAACGACTTGGCGCCGATTCGTACCATATTGGGCTGATGATGTCGCTAATGTCGGTAATGACCGCGATCATGAGCTCGCAACTAGGCCGGCTGAACCGCTTACTTGGTCATAAACGCCAGTTGGTCATTGGCAGTTTGGGTTATTTTACCGCATCTATATTGATGTATTTTGCAGGTAGTTATTACATGTTGGCCGCTGCAGTACTGGTTTTTGGACTGGGACACGGAATTACCATTCCTTCAATCCAGAATATGATGGTAGGCTATGCTGCTATTAACGAGCGAGCTGCGTTTATGTCACTCAACTCGATGGTGTTACGTGGCGGACAAACCGTAGGGCCACTTTTGGTGGGAGCAGTTTTTGCCTTTGGAGGATTAAACGCCACCTTTACTGCAGGCGCGGTAATGGCCATCGTGATGCTGGTAGTTATTGCCGTGTTGGTGCACGTAAAAAAAGACGACCTGCATTAAAGAGATCCGTTAAAAACATGGGTGCCGCTTACAAAACATTTACGGCAAACCGACTTTCAAATTTTTCTTTAGCTTTTGCCAAACTGCGAACTTTTAATTTGATTTAATCGTATATTCACCCCATATAAAAAAGGGCATAATCAAGCATTCAACATGCTGACAAACAACATTTTGAATACTCCCTTGTTTTTGCATGAGATTGACAATACAAGTGTAGAACCAAAAAGAAAGCGAACGGGCCAGGCCCCGTAAGTTATTGTTAGTTGAAGTAGCGTTTATCATGAACATCCAAATAAGAAAGTCGACCGTAAAAGACCTTGATTTCCTGGTCAAACTGGAAAATGCCTGTTTTCTACCTTTTCAACAAACGTCGAGAAAAAACATCAGACACAGTATATTAAGCGAATTTCAGGATGTGCTGATAGCCGAAACCAATGGCCGCGAAAAAGAAACGATCGGTTCGATGGTGCTGTTTAAATACCAGCGGAGCGTGCGCATTTATTCCGTGGCAATTTTACCCGAATTTCAGAACAAAGGTTATGGTGAGATATTGCTAAAACATGTGCTTGAACTGGCCAACCGCAACGGTTACGAAAAAATCAGCCTCGAAGCCAGGGCAGCCAACACAGCGCTGATCAAGTGGTACAAAAAATACGGTTTCGAGGAGATAAAAACCATCAGCGATTATTATGCCCCCGGCGAAGATGCGATTAAGATGGAATACATCACACGCAGCGATCTGCTGTCGGGAAAGACCTCGAACATTGTGGTAATCAACCAACCTTACAAATGGGCATTCACCGAAGTGGACGCGCGGATTATTACTGTAAAGGAATACATAAGCGACCCGATTTACCAAAACAGTACCGAATTCAGGGTATTCAATCTTTGTAGTTCGTACAAATACCAAAGCTACGGTTACTATGTGTCGCTACTGGCTTCGGCACGCGGACAACGTGTTATCCCGAGCATTGCCACCATCCGCGATTTCAGGCTGATTAACGTGGTTCATTCGGCAGCTTTTGATATCGACGAAGAGATTAACCGCTCGCTGAACAAAGAAAAAACAAATAGTTTTTCGCTGAAAGTATTCTTTGGACAGACAAGTACCCGAGGTTTTAAATCGCTGGCGATGAAGTTGTACCAGCTTTTTGAAGCTCCGCTTTTCAAGGTCGATTTTATTAAGCACGACAAATGGCTGATCAAGGATATCCATGTACTCACCCTACCAAAATTAAGCGAAAACGATCTCGGCCACATGTACTATTTTGCGCAGAAATATTTTAGCAAGAAACGCTTCCGCCAGCCTAAGCTGACCAATTTTAAATACGACCTCGCCATTTTGGTAGACCCCGCAGAAGAAACGCCACCTTCGTGTCAGCAGGCGCTTCATAAATTTAAAGCGGCAGCCAACAAAAAAGGAATGTATGTCGAGTTTATCACACGGAAAGACATTGACAAAATCAACGAGTTCGACGCCGTGTTTATCCGCGAAACCACTAACGTGAACGATTATACCTACGAATTTTCGCGAATGGCTTACGCCGAAGGACTGGTGGTGATCGACGACCCGTGGTCGATATTGAAATGCTCGAATAAAATTTACCAGAACGAAATTTTCCGAAAACACAAGATACCAACGCCACAAACCACGGTGTTCACCAAAAACCTGTTCAATAAAAAAATACTCGACGACGTGGTGTACCCCGTGGTGTTGAAGCAACCCGACAGCGCTTTCTCTCTCGGTGTTTTTAAAGTAAATAATGCCGGAGAAGCCATGAATGCGCTCGACCGTTTGTTTAAAAAATCTGATATGGTGGTATGCCAGGAATTTTTGTACTCGGAGTTCGACTGGCGGATTGGGATTCTTGATAACAAACCAATATTCGCGTGTAAATACTATATGTCGCAAAACCACTGGCAAATTTATAACTGGAAAGGAAAAGACGACGAAACAGCCGGCGATGCCGAAACGCTTGCCATTTCTGATGTTCCCGAACTGGTGATCAAAACTGCCCTGAAAGCCGCCTCGATTATTGGCGACGGATTGTACGGTGTCGACCTGAAAATGATCGATGGCAAAGTGTATGTAGTGGAAGTAAATGATAACCCTAATATTGATGCGGGTATTGAAGACCTGGTTTCGGGAAATCAACTTTACGAAGACATCATGGAGTCGTTTATGAACCGGATTGAAATTGCAAAAAACGTTCAGAAAATTGAATTGATCCGGGAATAATGATTTGGATAAACCTGGTTATAAAACTCGCTTAAATATGAGAGGACTGCCAGTATTGGCGGTCCTTTTTTATATTTCAAAATAGCTTAAAGTCCAAACTCAAAACGCGCCAGGATCCCAAACATCGGGACATCAAGTGTAGACTTGGGCTGTAAACGCCAAACCGCTTCAATCCGGGCAATACCAAGAATATTCTCCACCCCTGCACCCAATTCAATATATGGCTTTTGCATATCGCTTACGGTGGCAGGAAAACTTATAAGCTCCTCGTGTTTGTGACTAACAGAACCAACTAAAATTTTTGCTGAGAATACTTCGCGCAGGTTGGCTTTCCGAAGCGCCGGGACACGCCTGAATACAAAACCGTTGAGATGATATTCAAGATAGGCATGGAAATATTTATCATGCACAAATTCGAGGTAATTCATGAGGTTGAAATCGTAACTGTATAACCCAAAAGTTTCGTTGCCACGCGGAATATCTAACAGAGTATAAGGAAGTTTTCCGATCCATGCCCCGGCTTCCAACGCGTAATCAAACCGAGTCATCCCAAGATAAATGTCGTCTTTTACAGTTGATGCGACTCTTCCGTAATAAGATGGCCCGTTTTCGGCCTGCACCTGCCCCACTCCTACTGTGAAGTGGACAATCGGGTAATCGGTGCCTGTATACATTCGGAGAAAACCATTGTCAATCACTTTTTCCTTGAGCGAGAAACGGGTATCCAAAGATACCTCGGTGGCTGCTACAGAATTTACAGGTTCGCCATTCCGCAGAAAAGGATAGAATTCCGGCGAGTAATGCCTGACGTAACTAACATTCAACTTATTCGACAACCCCGGATACCATTCGTGCTCATATTTTAAACTTAGTCGTTGCTCTCGAAACATTTCATCCAGTGGGTTGCGCTTAAAAAATTCTGAAATGAGGTTGTTTTCGGTTGGACTAAATGCATTCTCGTACAGATAGAGTATTTTTTCGTTTTCGCCATGCCTGATCATCTTATCATCATACGACAGACTGATTAATCTTCGCTGGATGGTATTGAACTTGTACCCGGCTCCCAACATACCCAAAAGCTGTCGAATCCGTGTGCTGTAACCTAATCCTCCCCAAACCATAAACTGCTCACTTATCTCGGTGCTGGTCCTGGCTCCAAAGAAAAACCGTTGCCCTTCAACATCATTTGTATTATAAAAACTTGTATACGGCCCTATTTCAAATTTGCCAAGATCGTAGTAACTGTTCATGGCCATACGCGCCAGGTTGTTCAGGATATTGATTTGTCGTATTTCGCTAATCGAATCGATAGTTTGTTCCAGTTCAAGTTGCTTCCTTGTTAGATTTTCCAAGCGGTTCAGGCTCCAGTATGCCGAGTCGCGGTTATACGAACCAGGTAGTTTAATGGTCTCGTATTTGGCGCGGGGAGTCATCAGTTTTATCTCTCCTGGCGGATCGATTGTTACCTCATCGATAGTCGCTGCCTGCGTATAAAAAAGCGAGAGCCGTGTGCCATTTTTGTTCTGCGTTTCAAATGGAATATAGTCGAATAAAGCGTCGATCTGGTTGCGTTTATAAAACGGAGTTGAATCGTTTACGAAATAGTAGTTGCTGCGGAGGCGTAACTTTTTCAGAAAATTAAGGTTGCTGGTGGACGACAAATCTCCATCGATTTCAACGATCGAATAATACTTCTCTTCCGAAATAAAATATCCTTTAAAGGTGTTTTCGCCATTCCGCCGTGGCTGAAAATGCACGCGATAGTGCATTACACCGTCAACCAGCGAACTGTCGGCCAGAAAATATTTATAATAAAACCAGCCGTTGTTTGCCAGTGGGCTGATAAAATTTTGTGTAAATAGTTGTATGTGGTTGTCGTAAAAATTTACTTCCATATCAAGCGCGCTGGTATAGCCCGAAATTTCGAGTTCGTCGAGAATCCCCACACCACTGGTCCTGTCGGCCAGCACCGTCGACTTGGCTTTGGCCGGGTCGCGTTGTACTTCGTTAAAAACCAGTTGTTCAGAAAAATATAAAGGGAGGAAACGGGTGCCGTCTTCCGCTTTTTTAATCAGGTTGGCATTTTCTCGCAGAACCTTCGAGTCGAGCATTTTATCTTTGATATTATTGATCTGGTACTGCCATTGCGTGTATTTTTTGTACGAAAACTTATTGTACTGGTCGGGGTTGTTTGCCTTTTTACGATCCATAATATGGTCGAAAAGTGCCCGCATCGGACCTTCGTCGGGCGCTACCTGCACTTCTTCGATATCAAACACCTCGGGCCGCATGGTTACCACCAGCGTACTCATGTCTTCACGTGGCAACAGCTTGGTTACCGAATGATAACCAATGGCGGTAAACGACAGGGTGTCGGTCAGTTTTGGAAAAGGCATTTTAAAATTACCGAGAGTATCGGATATGGTCCCGGCGGTCGTGTGCTTAATAACAATATTTACAAATGGAATGGGTTCCCCCGTCTGCAAATCAGTCACAGTCCCGTTCAACATCTTTTTCTGAGCAAAGACCTGACCGGAGCTCAGTAATATTAATAGAATTCCTGTGACGACAGATTTTAATCCAATACTAAGTGTTTGCCTTGGCATGCAATTGTTTTCCGTTTCTGACTTTCATCGATTCCCATAAACCACAGGAACCCGGATGTAAAGTTGTTCAAAAAAACAATATGTTTGGTATGCCACGTCTATTTTCACCCAAATTGAAATAAAGGTTAATCTGGAGTTCGCTTTGCTGGCACAAAAAACCGGTTCGGGAAGTGCACCGGTTTTGTTTACTATTTTATTCCATTACAAATTTGTTCTTTTTATGAATGCCGCGTGCCCAGTAAACAAAAGGTGTGTCGGCGGCTGCAACTATCCACTTCAGGAAGTATGTTGTGATGAAAATTTCGAGCAAGACCGGCCATTCGTACACACCCCAGAAAGCGATAAGTACAAACACCAAACTGTCGATCAGTTGCGAAACCATAGTACTCAGATTATTGCGTAACCACAGGTGCCTGTCGCCTGGAAAACGGTTTTTCCAAACATGAAAAGCCCACACATCGTGCCGCTGCGATAAAAGATAAGCCGTTAAACTGGCCACCGCAATTCGGGGCATCAGGCTAAAAATTGTACTGGTAGCGTCGTGGGAGACCAAAGCAAAATCGTCGCCCGCCAGTGGAATGAATTCGAGTGCAAGGTTCATCAGCAAAGTCATCGAAATCAGGCTGAAGAAACCGATCCAGATAGCTTTCTTTGCTTCCTGTTTTCCATAATTCTCCGACAAAATATCGGTTACCAAAAATGAAGTGGCGTAAACAATGTTTCCAAGCGTGGCAGCCAAACCAAATAATTTCACGGTTTGGATCACCTGTATGTTGGCAACGATTACCGAAATCGGGATCCACATAATGAGGCCCCATTTGCCAAAAAGCCGATAGGCTAAAATGATGAGTAAAAAGTTGGCCAGCAACATGGCAAGCCATAATAGTTCGTTCTGCATTTTTTTAATTTTTTAGCTCGCAGGGTGATGCCACCTGCGAAAGGTTCAACAATAAATTCGGGCTGCAAATGTACCTAAAAAAAGGAATTTGCAAATTGTTTATATCAGTTTCAACTCTAGGCCAAATCTACATCGCGAAAAATATAATTACCGTAATCTTTCAATTTAGGCTCATATTCTTCGTGAAATAGAGATGAACTTACCATAAAATCGGCTGTTGAGCGATTCGAGGCAGTGGGAATGTTGTAAAGAACGGTTATTCGAAGTAATGCTTTTACGTCCACATCGTGTGGCTGCGGTTGCATCGGGTCCCAGAAAAAAATCAGGATATCTACTTCACCGTTAACAATTAAAGCGCCCAACTGTTGATCGCCTCCGAGTGGCCCGGACTTTAACCGTGTTACCGTTGGAGGAACAACACTGTTCTCGGAGCATTTCAAAGAAAGGGTTTCTTCAACCAGTTTGCCGGTTGTCCCGGTACAAATAAGATTGTGTTGAACCAACTCCTGCCAGTTGTAAGACACCCACTCCATAATATCTTTTTTACGATTGTCGTGCGCAACAATCCCTATGTTTTTCTTCTTTTTCATCTTTTATCGTTAAAATCTACATCAGAATTTTATGTTAAGGAGATTAGTTTGACGGTATTTTGTGGCTTTCTCTATTTCCTTTATCCCGGAAATAGTATTCATTGTTTTCGCTACAAAGGTATAACCTTATCAGGCACACTTGTACATTAATCCTGGGAAGAAACCTGTTTATTCAAATTTATTTAATCTCGAAAAATTAATCCACTGATAATCAACCAAATTATCTTCAGATAATCGATTTTATATCGCCAATAATATTTTCTGCCAGTTCATCGGCAACTTCTTTTGTTTTAGCTTCAGCATAAATCCGGATGATGGGTTCGGTGTTCGACTTACGAAGGTGGATCCACGCGTCGGCAAAATCAATCTTTACCCCGTCGATATCGGTCACCTGTTCATGGCTGTATTTTTCTTTCATTTTAACAAGAATGCCGTCCACATCAATGCCGGGGGTCAGTTCTATTTTGTTTTTCGAAATAAAATAATCGGGGTATGTTTTTCGTAGCTCCGAACATTTCATCCCGCTTTTTGCCAGGTGCGAAAGGAACAAGGCAGCCCCTACCAGTGCATCGCGCCCGCTGTGACTGGTTGGATAGATGATTCCACCGTTGCCCTCGCCGCCAATAATGGCGCCAATTTCGCGCATTTTTGCAACCACGTTTACTTCTCCAACTGCTGCGGCTTCGTATCGTTGTCCATGTTTTTCAGTCACATCGCGCAAGGCCCTGCTCGACGACAAATTCGAAACTGTAGCCCCCGGGGTCCGGCCCAAAATGTAATCTGAAACTGCCACCAAGGTATATTCTTCGTTAAACATCGATCCGTCTTCATTGATTATCACCAGTCGGTCGACATCGGGGTCAACTACAAAACCAAGGTCCACCCCGGCTTCGCGAATGATCGCAGCTGTTTCTACCAGGTTTTCAGGAACCGGTTCGGGAGTGTGTGCAAAATGTCCGGTTGGCTCACAGTTTATTTTTATAATTTTTTTTATTCCAAGTGCCTCAAACAGCGCTGGCATAGCCACGCCGCCTACTGAATTTACAGCATCGACTGCTACCGAGAAGTTGGCAGAACGGATCGCATCCACATCCACCAGGTCGAGGCCGAGTACGTGCTGAACATGAAAAGCAGTGTAGTCTTTCTCCGAAACATTTCCCAGGTCATCGACTTCGGCAAACGAAAAATTCCCGGCTTCGGCAATCCCGAGGATGCGCGCACCTTCTTCGGCATTTAAAAATTCACCTGCGGGGTTCAGCAACTTTAGCGCATTCCATTGTTTCGGATTATGGCTCGCTGTGAGTATGATCCCGCCATCGGCTTGTTCTGCTGTAACAGCCAGCTCGGTGGTTGGTGTGGTGGCCAGCCCGATGTTTACCACATCGCAGCCCATGCCGCTAAGGGTAGAAACCACAAGCGAACTCACCATCGACCCTGAAATTCGCGCATCGCGACCCACTACAATCGTAATCTTATTTTTCTGAGCTTTTTCTTTTGCCCAGGTTGCATAGGCTGCAGTGAATTTTACTACGTCGAGTGGGCTTAACCCTTCGCCCGGCAATCCGCCGATGGTTCCACGGATACCTGATATTGATTTGATTAAAGTCATTTCGAGATTTTTTACCTGCCAAATATACAAATTGGAGAACTTCTTTTGATGGATAATTAGTTCCTGGTGTTTGATTTACCGGAATTGCGTGCTAATGATTTTTAAAAAACAGGCAAAATCAATCGTTTTCTTCCCCAATTTCTTCCAGTTCGAGGAGCGTGCCCTTAAGTTTGTGGATATAATTGCCGTACAGTCTTCGAAATCCCCAACGCAGGAAAAGGAACACACTACCCATTAAAACAGTGAGTACAACCAAACCTACAATTACAATCAGTACCAATTGTGAAGTATCGATGTCTGCCAGCTGGGCTCCCTGTGTTTCAAGCTTCATTTTTTCTCCCGAGTACAAGCCTGTAAGAAATGCCGAACCGATGGCAACCATAAAAGTAGCTAATGCCAAATAAAACAGTCGTTGATAGAGCGTCAGGGTTTCAATAATTTTCCGTAAAGTTTCTCGCAATTCGCAGTCGGGGTCGCAGCTTCGTTTTACGCGGTAATATTTAATCACAAAATAAATGAAGGTGGTAATTATGAGAGCATTGGAAAATACACCCAGAAAAACCAGCCATTGTGGGACCTCAATGTCCCCGGTCATGGAATGCATGAGGCGTGGTGAAAGCAAAAAATCGTCGAAAGCAAAAAGAATAATGAGAATAAACAATATCATAAACCCAATCTTTATGTTGCGGTCGATCCGCTCGATCAGACTGGTTGTCCTGCGGCTCAGCATTTGATGTAACTGGTTTTCATCCAGTTCGCGTCCGCCGGAGATTTGGTCCCATGTTTTTTTCAGATCCTTTAACTCCATAATTTATGATTCTGTATCCATCAGTTTTTTGAGCTTCTTTTTAATCCGGTTCATCTTCACCCTGACATAGTTTTGGGTAATACCTGTAATCTCCGCAATTTCCTCGTATTTATTATCTTCGAGGTACAACAACACGATCGATTTTTCGACACCGGTCAGATTGTTAACGGCCTTGTGCAGGCTTTTGATCTTTTCTTCAGTTTCGTGATCGTAACTTTCGTCCACGATCTGAAAATTATCGTATGTTAGGTGGTTTTGATCCGGTCGTCTCTTGCTTTTTTTAAAGGTGGTAATCGCTGTATTCAGCGCCACACGGTACATCCACGTCGACACTTTCGATTCTTTCCTGAAAGTAGGGAATGATTTCCACAATTGTGTCACGATCTCCTGGAAAAGGTCACTTCGGTCGTCGTCCGTATCGCAATAAATATTGCAAACCTTGTGGATGATTCCCTGGTTCTTTTGTATTATTTGCAAGAATTCCTTTTCCAAAATCAGAATATTAGTAGACGAATTCAAAAAAAATTACAGCCAAAGAAATGGCTTGTAATCATTTTCAAAGATCAACAATTTTCAAAATACAAAAGCCAAATATTCGACAAATTTCATGAAACAGAAGCCAAACCATCATTTCACCGGTATGAATTACGAATTACTGGTGTTCAGGTATGATTTGGATTTGCCAGTTGAAAATTAAAACTTCGTCCTCTATATCATCTTCAGAAACTTCACTTCTTTTTCGCTCAGGAAACGGTATTTCCCACGTGGAAGGTTTTTCTTTGTGAGGCCGGCAAAAAATACACGATCAAGTTTTTTTACGCGGTAACCCAAATGTTCGAAAATACGACGGACAACCCGGTTTCTTCCCGAATGGATTTCGATTCCGATTTCGGTTTTATCCTCCGTATCGATATACGAAATTGCGTCTGCTGCAATCATCCCGTCCTCCAGTTCAAAACCTTCGGCAATCTTTTCCAGGTCGGCTTTTGTGAGCGCTTTATCCAGGCTCACCTGGTAAATCTTTTTCATGTTGTGACTGGGGTGAGTGAGCCGTTTCGACAAGTCGCCATCGTTGGTAAAAAGCAATAAACCGGTGGTATTTCTGTCGAGCCTGCCAACGGGATAGATTCGTTCATCGCAGGCATTTTTTACCAGGTCCATCACGGTTCGGTCGGCATGCGGATCGTCGGTGGTTGTTACAAAGTCCTTGGGTTTATTCAACAGCAAATACACTTTTCGCTCAGCGCTCAACAAACGTCCGTCGAAACGTACTTCGTCGCCCGGCATAACACGGGTTCCCAATTCGGTAATCTGTTTTCCGTTAATTGTAACCACTCCGGCAGTAATGAAAGTGTCAGCTTCGCGGCGTGAGCAAACTCCGGCGTTGGCAATAAACCGATTCAAACGCATTCCCTCTGATTCGAGTGTTTTCCCGGGCATTTTCTTTCCGCGCGATGCCTCCAACTTGCCTTTTGAGTATGTCCGTTTTTCGAATTTCTTTGGAGCAAACTCTCGTTTGGGATCTTCGCTGGGCGCCACTCTCGATTTTCCGGTTCTTTTTCCGGTCGGTCTTCCTAATGCCGAAGCAGCGGTTCCTCTTTCAGGCCGTCCTTTCCCGGGGGCGCCACTTCTTTCGGGTCTGCCCGATTTTGAGACTGAACTTCTCTCGGTTCGGTTTGAGAATGAACTTCCACGCTCAGGTTTGCCGGTAGGCCTACCACTGGCCGATGCGGAACTTCTGCGCTCCGATCCTCCGGTTCCGGAAACGGAACTTCTCCCTGGCCTGGCAGGTTTCGATGCTGAATCTCTTTCCGAACGGTTTGCTTTCGAACTTGTATTTCTCTCTGTCCTGGCAGATCTGCCTTTGCCGCCTCTGTCGGAACTTCTCTCCTTATTCATTGCTTTCAATAATTTTTGCAAAGATCGTCAAAAAATCGGATTTCAACTTTTATTCAACTCAAATCCATTAACTTTGGGACTCTTCTTAAAAATATACGATTATGCAATCTCATGAAATTGACTATCAAATTATTGGTCACGATGTACAATTGTTAGAAATTGAGCTCGATCCGGCCGAAACTGTTATTGCCGAAGCAGGCGCCATGCTTTATATGGAAGACGGGATTCAGTTTGAGGCAAAAATGGGAGACGGCAGTAATCCAGGCGCTGGCTTTTTTGATAAACTGATTGGTGCAGGTTCGCGCCTCATTACCGGCGAATCGTTGTTTCTGACTCACTTCACCAACCAGGGCTGGGGAAAAAAACGCGTAGCTTTTTCGGCTCCCTACCCCGGAACAATAATTCCTCTTCATCTTCCTGATTTTAAAGGAAGGGTGATTGTCCAGAAAGATGCTTTTTTGTGTGCAGCTCTCGGAACAAAAATTTCAATCACTTTTAACCGTAAACTGGGCGCCGGATTTTTCGGTGGCGAAGGGTTTATTCTTCAGCAGCTTGATGGCGATGGTTATGCATTTATTCATGCTGGTGGCACAGTCATCGAAAAGCAATTGAACAACGAGACGCTTCGGGTGGACACCGGATGTATCGTGGGTTTCGAAACCAGCATCGACTACAGCATTGAACAGGCCGGCGGTTTACGTTCGATGGTTTTTGGAGGCGAAGGTATTTTCCTTGCTACTTTGCGTGGTACCGGGAAAGTATGGTTACAAAGTATGCCGATCCGTAAATTGATCAGAGAACTATCACCTGCTGGGGGCAATGCGCGAAAAGAAGGTAGGTCGGGTTTGTTTGGCCAGCTTTTGGAAGGATAAATCGGTTGACAGTCGCAGTTTTAAGTAAACTTACCAAGGCTTAACACTGCGACTGCCAACTACACCACTCCCGGTAAACTTATTCCTTTTATTTTTCGGTACAGATCAAGAGCAAAAACATCGGTCATTCCGGCTACAAAATCAACAATCGATTGAATTTTGTGGTATGCGCTGTCGCTTTCTGGCCGGTATTGTTCGGGAAGCAGCGACAATATTTTTTTGCTGTATTTGTCATCTGGGTTCATAATTGCATCTACAAATTCTTCGAGCAAGGTTCCGATAATTTTGTAACCTGCAATTTCAATCTCTACTACCGAGCGGTGGTTGTACACTTCGGCTACCGATATTTTCTGAACGTATTTCATGGCAACAGCCTGCGGGTCCGGAAGTCGGTCAATCAGGCTTCCTTCGAAAGTACCTGAGAGAATAGCAGCTTCGTTTTCTTCGAAAATCCGAATACATTCGTAAATCAGTTTACCGATTACACCCGCCCGCAGGTAACTGACCTGTTCGTTCCGGTCGGTCACTTTTGAGAAGGTCGTCTTAATTCGCTCAAGCTGATCTTTTTCCTCTTCCGGGTTATAAAATGCAAGAAACATTGTTTTGATACGGTCGCAGGAAAGGATTCCGAGTTTAAAGGCATCTTCCAGGTCCATAATCTGATAACAAATATCATCGGCGGCTTCCACCAAATAAACCAGCGGATGACGGCAAAATACCTGATCCGATTTTTTTGCAATATCGAGAACCCCGGCAATGCGATAATAATTTTCTTTATCCGATTGAAAAAAGCCAAACTTTGGTTTTACCGCTTGCACCGATTCGAAAGGATATTTTACAATGCTTGCCAGCGTAGGATAGGTAAGTGCAAATCCGCCACTCCGTTTCCCGTTAAACTGATGAGTCAACGTTCGAAAAGCATTTGCGTTTCCGTCGAAATGTGTAAAATCTTTCCATTCTCCTTCCAAAAGTTCTGATTTAAACTGCTGTCCCTTCCCTTTTAAAAAATAGTTTGAAATAGCGGCTTCGCCAGAATGTCCGAAAGGCGGATTACCCAAATCGTGCGCCAGGCAAGCCGTGGAAACAATGGTCCCAATTTCAGGAATAAATGGATTTGAAGGAAAACGTGGCGCCAGTTTTTCGGCGAGCAGGTTGCCCAGCGAACGCCCCACACTCGCCACTTCGAGACTGTGGGTTAAACGGTTATGTACAAAAATATGTTCGGGCAGCGGAAACACCTGAGTTTTATTCTGCATCCTTCGAAAAGGAGAAGAGAAAATAATGCGGTCGTAATCGCGCTGAAATTGTGTCCGGTCTTCCTGTGAAGCGGTCGACTGGTAATCTTCCATTCCCAGCCGTTTTGTCGAAAGTAGTTTGTTCCAATCCATCTTATTGTTCTGATTCACGAAAATACGCTAATTCTCTCAGTTGAGTGAAGAAGAAAGTTTTAAAATCGTAACTGAACGATGAATTACAATTAATCGAGCCAAAAGTTCGGGAGAAAATGGCCAGATCGAAGGAAAGCCAAAACCGCCAATCAACTGACGGGAAGTAAGAAAATATTTGCCCAATATTGAGATAAAATTAATTCAGAGCGTGTAAGTGGAGTATTTTCTGACTTCGCGAGATAATTCGCGGGCACGGTTTTTTGTTACCTGGTCGAGCCGTTTCCAAAATTTGACACCATGATTTTTTACTTCGGTATGGACCAATTCGTGGAGCAAAATATAGTCGATCAGTTCTTCGGGTAATTTCATCATCTGCAAATTCAAACTGATATTGTTTTCCGACGAACAACTTCCCCAGTTGCGCCGGTTGTTGCGTACAGTCACTTTATTAAAAGAAAAACCAAACTGTTTAGCCAGGGCCGACAGTCGTTTTGGGAGATGCATTTTGGCTTCGATCCGATAAACTTCGGTGATCACATTTTCGATAAAAACTTTCGACGATTCCTCGTCAAAGTCCTGGACGACCACCTGTACCTGTTCTCCCCGCTTCATCACCCGATTGGTTTCACCCTGGTAAAAAGTAATCCGGTGCATCCAGGTCAGCATTTCATCGTGGGTTTCTATTCGGGTCTTTCGTTGTTCCATTTTTGACTGCTGCCCAATAATCCAGTCTAAATTTTTGTTGACAAAAGCCAGAGCTTCCTTCGCCGATACATAAAAAGGAAAGGAAACCAGTACCGATTTATCGGGTTTAACACTTAATTTTATATTTTTAGAACGACGATTCTGCGAAAAAGTGACGTTGCCGATGGGTTTTAATTGAACTACTTGTTGCGGCATGTGTTACTATAAAATAAAAATTAAAGATCAAATATATCAAACATGGCAAATAAAAAAATGGAGGTGTTCGTAAACCTCACAAAAAATGATACGGTTGTAGCCCTGGAGGAAAAGATTCTCGCGGGCAGCCTTGTTTTTGAATCGCTGAATCCGTTCCCCGGATATTATCACGAGCTTCCTACCGATGCAGGTTCAATGTATTTATACCTGGTCCTCGACAAACAGTATCCCCTGGAATATATTCTGAGAGCCACCCAGAATATTGAAAAAAAATATAAATGGAATTTTGATGCCGGGAAAGCTTATCTTACCATTGGTTCTACCTCCCTCGATGCCATTCGTCTTAGACATCTTCCCGAAACCGACCTTGTGGAAAAAATACAGGAAGCCTATCTTGGCCAGGGAGTTTCATTCCTAATGAATAAAAAATTAAAAGGCAGAATTGAAGCACATGCCAAAATTGTAAAGTTCCTGATGCTTGAGGAACTCACAAATGATATTTTTCTGAATGCCGACGATTCAACTTTTGCATACATCGTTATTTCAAGATATCTTAATTCGGAAGAATTCAACCAGGTATTTATGGATGTGAAATACAATTGGGAAGGCCACGAATTTGATGCAGCCAGGGCTTCATTTTACAAAGACGGTAAACTGTACGAAGTAGTTCGTGTCCGCTCGGATAAAATGGATGTGGAGTATTTAAAAGAAATCCAGAAATTGTTTGAAGCTAAAATGCCGAAATAATCGGTGACAATAACATATACCAAGGGTGTTTCGAAAGTTGCACCCTTTTTTTATGGCCCCCAAAAGTGTGACATGGATAATTTGCCAATTTTAGTACCTTTGTTATGCGTCGGTAAAAGCCGGCATAAAGTAATCCAAATTCCGGGAATCAATGGGATACAGAACACGGTTAATTGTACTTGCAACTGGGCTTGCCATCGTTTTAGTTTTTGCTGGCATCCAATTCTATCTATCGAAGAACCAGAAAACAGTAAAAGATATCGAAACACCTTCGTTAATCCGCGAAAAAGTGGGCCGAGGCGAAGTTCTGCTTAGCTTAAAAACTTCGGGGGTGGTTGATTCGGATAACGATATTCTTTTGCGAAGCCCCGAAAGAAGTATTGTGAAACAAGTTTATGTTGACCCGGGAAGTACGGTAATGAAAGGTGATTTGTTAGTCGAATTGGAAGAAAAAGCGGTTCTTTCCGAGATTGACCGAATCAACTCGCAACTGGAACTGAAACAGAACGCACTTGAAAAATACCTGCTCAACGAAGAGAATACCCGGCTCAGCCTCACACAAAGCGAAGAGGTGAAAAAGAACCGCCTGGCTACTTTAAAAACTTCGCTAATGCAGCAGGAACAGGCGCTGAAAGATGGGGGAATCGACAAAGCCCGCGTTGAACGGACCCGCAATGAAATCGATTTGGCTGAAACAGATCTTCAAAACCTTATCGATAAAAATGCCATTCGTTTAAAACAAATGGATACCGACAAAAGAGGCTTGCTCCTGCAAATCAGCTCACAGAAAGATGATCTGGCTGCTAAAAAACGACTTCTTCAAAATCTGAAAATTACAGCGCCTGTACCCGGTGTGGTCCAGGAAATTTCGGTGCAAAAAGGCGAACGGGTGGAAAGCGAACAATTTCTATTGCGAATGTCCGACTTTTCGACCTTCAAAATAACGGGTTGGGCAAATATTTCACAAAACGGGTTGATTGCTACGGGCAACCCTGCTACTGTAAAAATTGGCGATAAAACGCTTCATGGTACGGTGGGAGAAATTACGCAGATGTATGATGATCAAATGGTACGCTTCGATGTGCATCTTAAAGAAAAACACCAACCCGGCCTGGAGGCAAACACCAGTGCTGCCGTTGAAGTTATTAGCGCCCGGCGGGAAAATGTCCTTCGAATAAAAAAGCAAGCCGGAATTGAAAATACCACTCACCAAACAGTTTATCTTATTAAAGGGAAAGAAGGAATTAAAACCGATCTTATTCTCGGAACCATTGGAAACGAGTGGTGCGAAGTAGTTTCCGGTGTAAATGAAGGCGATGAAATAATGGTCCCTGAAAACGATCTGCCCAACAGTCCTCAGGTTATTCAAATCAAGTAGATTACATCCCGTTTTTTTTGAACATTCCGCCATCCAATACTAAAAATTCCGAAAATTGCTGATTAGTAGAAAGTGGGAGCAACACATTCAAAAGCCCCAAAGGATTTGCCGGAATTGCAATCGGCTTATCTCTCACATTGATTCACCTCATCAGTATTCCAATTACAAACACCTCGGTAAACCAGGCGCGTAGTACCAGCCAGGCACTTTTTGTTGGCGATTGGGCACTGGGTCAACTCTGGCTTTTCTGGGTGGCTCCTATTATTGGTGCACTGATTGCGTGCTTTCTCCAGAAAAAAATAAATAAGATATTATAAAAAAAGAACCAAATTGGTTCCTTTGGAAGTGGAGAATATCGGAACGGAAACCGCCTATTTTGTGACATTCTGAAACCATAGACAAAATGATAAAAAACACCCTAAACTCCCTTTGTTTATTGACAATACAGCAATAACGACTAATGGAATGAAATGGAATATAATTTAAATAAATTGCAAAACGGTTGACTAACGGTTGACTAAGTTTTGTGTATTTGTATCAGTTCAAATGTTCAAACCTTAATATTATGGCAACGATTAAATTTTTACTTCAAAGCAAAAGTAACCCGGCAAACATTTACCTGCGTTTATCAATCGACCGCAACAATGTTTTTAAAAGAAAATCCGGTTATGTTATTAATCCAAAAGATTGGAGCACCGACACCAACTTCCCTAAACCAAACGATGAGGATTTAAAGAAACTCAAAACCGACTTAAAAACGTTGGGTACTGAAATTGAGAAAAAACTCAATAACGCAATAACCGCCGGGAATGAAATTTCCGGGGACTGGTTACAGGAACAAATTGATACAATACAAGGCAAACAAAAGAAAACCGATTTAGACCGGTTAACAAGTTACATTCAGGGTTATATCGATAATTTGCCCTTTAAAGAGTTTCCAAACGGTAAACGCGGCGTTGCACGTGGTACAATTCAGAAATACAATACACTTAAAACCAAAATTCAGGACTTTGAAAAGTTGAGCCCACTCCGATAAGTGGATTTTTAAAAATTAATAAATTTCATAAAAACGAATAAAAATACATAC
>WOYV01000123.1 GCA_011620585.1 Draconibacterium sp. | reverse complement strand
TAACAACCAATACGGGTGGGGTGGCGGATTATTAGTAAGATTCTAAAAAAGGCTAAAAAAGACAATGTGCGGCGATTAATACCTTTATTTGTCGCATAATGTGCGATGAATAGAATAAATATGCGGAGAATAAGTCGTATATTTATCGCAAATATTGCGGAGAATGAAGATTTACATATATCAAAAAGAAGGTTGGGCTAACTTTAAATGGGACAATGAAAAACTGCTTTCGTTGTTAGGAAAAGTAAGAAACTTACAAGGAAGGCTTGTTGGTAGAATGGAATCACTGGGTTTCGACCTTCGAAATGAAGCAACCCTGGAAACGTTGACTCTTGATGTTTTAAAATCAAACGAAATTGAGGGAGAAATTTTAAATCCAGAACAAGTGCGCTCATCGTTGGCTCGTCGTCTGGGAATGGAAATTTCAGGATTAATTCCATCCGACAGAAATGTTGAAGGAGTTGTAGAAATGATGTTGGATGCCACACAAAATTATTCTAAGCCATTAACAAAAGAACGGCTTTTTGATTGGCATGCTGCCTTATTCCCAACAGGAAGAAGTGGAATGTATAAAATAATTGTTGGAAACTGGAGAGACGACTCAACAGGTCCCATGCAAGTTGTCTCCGGTGCTTTGGGAAAAGAAAAAGTTCACTATCAAGCCCCGGATGCTTCAAATATTGAGAATGAAATAAACCAATTTTTAGAATGGTTCAACAAAAATGAAACACAAGACCCTGTTATTAAAGCAGGAATTGCGCATTTGTGGTTTGTGACGATTCACCCGTTTGAAGACGGAAATGGCAGAATAGCAAGAGCAATAACTGATATGCAGTTGGCAAAGTCGGATGGAATATCACATCGATTTTATAGCATGTCTGCACAAATAAGCAAAGAAAGGAAGCAATACTACGACGTTCTTGAAAAAACACAAAAAGGAACAGTAGAAATTACAAATTGGCTGGAATGGTTTTTAAAGTGCTTATTTGATGCACTAAATTCTTCAAATCAGGTTTTAGGAAAAGTGATTTATAAACACAAATTCTGGAATTTGAATGCAACAAAACTCCAGAATGACAGGCAAAAATTACTGCTAAACAAATTATTAGATGGATTTGATGGGAATTTGACTTCATCAAAATGGGCGAAAATTGCCAAATGCTCAACAGACACTGCTTTAAGAGATATCCAGGACTTGATAAATAAAAATATTTTGAGAAAGACTGAAGGAGGTGGACGAAGTACAAGTTATGAATTGGTAGAAATAGAATAAAAAAATTAACCACCACCCAAAAGGAGGTGGTTTAATCTCCGTTCCTGAAGCCATCCAAAAGACTACGGCACAAACGCACATTTCCCGCCCGCTATTCCATTTATTCCGTTTCCTTTTGTCTGTTTCATTCACTTTGTTTTTGGGTGCCTAAGCGTTCAATTAAGGCTTCCTAAACAATTATCTCTGACATATTTGCTCCGATTTCTTCAATTTAATACACAAACAGATGCATTACAAACAAAAAGACCCTGGTAGTCTGACATTTGAGTTAATTTCATAGGACTTGAACGGGCTAAAGCCATGAATATGGCATCGATTATTCACAATGAAGGAAGCTGTGTATGTTACCGAAGGGATTGAAAGAACGGCACAAGACCAGGTCCTATCATTTCCATCAAATTATGAAGGCGATTTTGTCGAATGTTATATTGCATTTCGCACGTTGGATGGTTCGGTTTCGAATAGTAAATACATTGGCTCGTTCGAAATTGCCATGCCGGATTAATAAATTTATCAGGAGGGTAAACCGTCTGATAGTCAGGCGTTTTTTTTATTCTCTTAACTGTCCTTTTTACGGCAATTTGTATGTATCACGATGTATGAAAAAGAGAAAGCAGTTACTTTGTTTTGTAACTGCTTCATTTCCAGTAGCGAGAGGCGGGCTTGAACCGCCGACCTCATGATTATGAATCATGCGCTCTAACCAGCTGAGCTACCTCGCCAAATTTAATTTAAAAGCAATTTAATCTTTGTATTTGCAAAGCTTTTTACCGTTGTAAAAAGCGCCCAAAAGGCTTTAAAATTGCGGTGCAAATATAGTATTTATTTTTATTTGGCTCCGTTTTTTTTGAAAAAATTGAAATCAACCATAGAAGCCTTGATTTTGTTGTTTGTTAGTTACATTTCTAATAACTATATTGCCAAAAATCGAACTTATGGCAAAGAACAGGATACAATTTGAATACGTAATTAATTGCTCCCCTAAAGTTTTGTATAACAGGCTCAGTACGGCCTCCGGGCTGACTGAATGGTTTGCCGATGATGTTCGTGTAAGGGGTAAAAAATACACATTTATTTGGGATAAATCGGAGCAGGTTGCCGAGATGACTTTACAGAAAGAAAACAAGCTCGTCAGGTTTAATTGGCTTGATACCGAAGATGAGGAGGAATCGTATTTCGAATTTAGAATTACACGCGACGAACTAACAGGAGATGTGTCGCTTATTATTGCCGATTTTGTGGAAGAGGGAGAAGAGGATGAGGCAAAGGGTTTATGGGATACTCAGGTTGCCGATCTCAAACATATTTTAGGTTCGATTGCCTGATCGCTTCAAAAAAGACAAACACGTTTCAGTATTCTTAACTTTTTTTACTTTCCCAATCACCAAAATAACTTAGTTTTGTACTCGTTTTTAGAAGGTAAACCGATTGCATGAAACGTTTGCATTTATACATCATTAAGTCGTTCATCGGGCCATTTGTGATGACCTTTTTTATTGTACTTTTTATCCTGCTTATGCAGTTTTTATGGAAGTACGTGGACGATCTGGTTGGCAAGGGACTCGATTTTGGCGTATTGGCTGAAATGATGTTCTATGCTTCGTTTGCCTTGCTACCCCTGGCATTCCCGCTGGCCATGCTACTGGCATCGATTATGACGTTTGGCTCGATGGGCGAGAACTACGAGTTGGTGGCCATGAAATCCTCGGGAATATCTTTATTCAGGATAATGCGACCTTTGATTTTGATTGCAATTTTAATAACATCCACCGCATTTTACTTTTCAAACAATATTGTTCCGAAAACCAATCTTCGTTTTTCAACATTATTATACAGTGTGAAGCAACAAAAACCGGAACTTGTTTTACAAAGCGGAGTTTTCACCAACGAAATTGATGGATATAGTATAAAGGTGAGCCACAAAGACAACAAAACAAAAATGTTGTACGACTTGCTTATTTACGATCACAGTGGAGGGAAAGCTAACGAAAGCGTAACTGTCGCTGACTCCGGAATACTTCGAATCACTGACGATAAAAAGTTTATGGTCCTTACTCTGTTCCATGGCATCAATTACGAAGAAACAAAGCCTGAAAATAACCGCGACAGAGACAATCATGGATACCGTCGAAGCATCTTTCAGGAACAAACGATTCGTGTAAAAACAAAGGGTTTCGATTTTAACCGGCGCGACGAGAGTATTTTCCGAAACCAATCCCGAATGCTAAACCTGAAAGAACTGCGTGACATGGAAGACAGCCTTTCGGTTGATTATTACAACAGGCTGAGGAAGTATATGACGCAAATTAATCTGAACCCTACAGTTACCATAGCGCTATACAACTTAATGGTGAAAGAAGACTCTCTAAAAAGGCCAGCAGTACCTGGGCCGGATACAATTGTTGATTTTGACAGTTGTTTTGCGGGCGTCGAAAAATGGGTGCAAGCCGATATTGTTGGTCAGGCCCTGGAAAGCGCACGCAATGTCAATCAAAATGTTAACATGTTCCAGAGTCAGCTGTATGTGCATAAAACCAACCTAAATCGTTACAATATGGAGGCGCACCGGAAGTTTACGCTTTCCGTGGCCGTTCTTGTCTTTTTCTTTGTTGGCGCGCCTTTGGGAGCCATTATTCGAAAAGGAGGTTTAGGAATGCCGGTAATTGTTTCCATATTATTGTTTATATTTTACTATATATTATCAATCAGCGGCGAAAAATCGGCACGTGAAGATGTGTGGAACATGATGAACGGGATGTGGTTCTCAACTTATATTTTCCTGCCGGTTGGCGTGTGGTTAACCTATAAAGCAGCTACCGATTCTGCCATCATGTCGGCCGAAACCTACACCAAGTTTTTTAGTAGGTTGGGACTTGGAAGGTTTTTCAAACAAAAACCGAAGAAATAGACTATTCTATGAGGATACTGCAGGTTACCAATAAAGTTCCCTATCCTGCCAAAGACGGCGGTGCAATAGCCTGTATGAACCTGTGTGTTGGTTTTTCTCAGTTAGGCCACCAGGTAACGGTTTTATCGATGAACACGGTGAAACATTACACCAATTACAAGGATATTCCCGAAACCGTGAAAAATATTGCCGCATTCAGGCTGGTTGATGTCCCGGCGCGAATCAGTGCATTGCAGGCTTTGTTAAACCTGATTTTCTCGAAAAAACCCTACAATGCCGTTCGTTTTATCAGCGATAATTTCTCAAAAGAACTCGAAAAGTTGTTGCTGAATGAATCATTTGATATCATCCAACTGGAAGGACTTTACCTGCTTCCATATATTCCGGTTATCAGAAAAAATTCAAAAGCCCTGGTTGTATATCGTGCACATAATATCGAGCACGAAATATGGCAGCGAAGTATGAAAGTTTCGCAAGGCTTTCGACGGTTCTATTTAAAAAATCTTTCACGGAGGATACAAAAATTTGAGCTATCGATGCTGAATAGTTATGATTTGTTGGTACCCATCACTGCACGCGACGAATCCATACTGAATAATATGGGAAATAAAAAACCCACGCATGTTTCACAAACTGGTATCGATGCATCGGTGATGATTCCCAACTCAAAAAAACTTGAGCATCCCACATTATTTCACCTGGGGTCGATGGAGTGGGCCCCCAATCAGGAAGGTTTGATCTGGTTTGTTGAAAAATGCTGGCCTGCAATTCATGAAAAATATCCTGAAATAAAATTTTATGTAGCCGGAAGAAATGCCCCGGGCTGGCTTCAAAAACGGATGGAATTGCCCAATGTTGTATTTGTGGGCGAGGTAGCCGATGCCTACGATTTTATGAATTCAAAATCGGTGATGATCGTTCCGCTTTTTTCGGGAAGTGGTATGCGTGTGAAGATCATCGAAGGAATGGCGCTCGGGAAAAGCATTGTAACCACTCCAATAGGCGCCGAAGGGATTGATGTGCAACATCGAAGACATTTGTTGATTGCCGAAAATGAGACGGATTTTGTACAGGCAGTTTCGGATCTTTTAGATGATCAGGATTTATTTCTCGAAATAGGACGAAATGCCATCGGGTTCATCCATGAAAATTTTGATAACTTAGCAACAGCAGGCAAGCTTATCGATTTTTACCAACAATATATCCGATGATTCTGATTGTTCTGTTTTGGATCTTACTTTTTATTGTCGTATATACCTTTGTAGGATATGCGATGATTTTGTGGCTCCTGGTAAAAATAAAATCGATTTTATTTCCCTTTAAAAAATTGAAGTTCGACGAGACTTTTGAACCTGAAGTATGTTTGTTTGTAACTGCTTTTAACGAGAAAGATTATATTCAACAAAAAGTTCAGAATTCTTTTAACTTAGATTATCCGAAAGAAAAAATCCAATATGTTTGGATAACTGACGGCTCAAATGACGGCACACCTGAACTTCTGAAAAAGTATGATCAACTCGAAGTTTATCATCAACCCGAGCGCCGTGGAAAGATGCATGCCATGAACCGTGGAATGAAATTCGTGAAAGCGCCAATCATAATCTTTTCGGATACAAATACTTTGCTGAATAAAAATGCAGTACGCGAAATAGTAAAGCGTTTCAGTAATGCCAAAGTAGGCTGTGTTGCAGGAGAAAAGCGGATTATCGAAAGCGAAACGGAAAGTGCTGCCGGTGCTGGCGAAGGTTTGTACTGGAGGTTCGAGTCGTGGATCAAGCAACTCGATTCGGAGCTGAATTCGGCAGTGGGGGCAGTGGGGGAGTTATTTGCCATCCGTGCTGAACTTTTTGAAGATGTAGAAACTGATACTCTGCTCGACGATTTTATCATCTCGCTGCGAATAGCCCAAAAAGGCTATAAAATTGCCTACGCGCCCGAAGCTTATGCGCAGGAAAATGCATCGTTAAATGTGAAAGAAGAGTTAAAGCGAAAAGTGAGAATCGCTGCGGGCGGAGTACAGACCATTGTCCGTTTGGGCAGCTTGCTTAATATTTTCAGGAACGGCTGGTTGAGCTGGCAGTATTTTTCGCACAAGGTTTTACGGTGGACGGTTACTCCACTGGCTCTTTTTCTACTTTATTTTGTTAATCTGGGGATCGTATTGAAAAAAGGTAATTTCCAGCCCACCGATTTTTATACCGTGTTTTTATGCCTTCAAACGCTGTGTTACTTTATTGCCTTGTTCGGATGGTATTTCGAAAATAAAAAGATCAGGCTGAAATTCTTTTTTGCACCCTATTATTTTGTAATGTTCAACCTGGCGTCGATTCGGGGAATCTTTCGGTACATAAAGGGGAAACAGGCGGTAACCTGGGAAAAGTCGAAACGTGCCTGATCTTACTGACTTAGCTTTTTCTGAAAACGCTTCTCGATCAGATCGCAACGTTTGATCGATTTCCTGAACCAGTCGAGTTTGATCTGATCTTTCTCCACTTCGCTTAATTTCCAATCGATACGTTTATCGTTTTTCATACTAAGTGTGAGATGATGCAGAATAATGGCTGCTGAGACTGAAATATTAAAACTTTCGGTAAAACCGTACATCGGGATTTTAACAAATTCATCGGCTTCTTTTAGAATCGTCTCCGAAATTCCCGGTAGTTCCGATCCAAAAACCAACGCAGTTTTTCCTTTTGTCAGGTCAAAGTCCCCTAATTCCTGGTTGTTGATGTGCGGACTTGTGGCTACAATTCTGTAATTCTGAGCCTTTAAATTGCGAATGGCTTCCAGGCTGTTGTTCCCGGCTTCATTGTATTTGTGTAACGACAACCATTTTGACGAGCCCATCGCTATATCGCGATGAACTTTAAAATCGTTTTGGTTCTCGATAATGTGCACATCCTGAATACCAAAACAGTCGCAGGTGCGTAATACAGCGCTGGCATTTTGGGCCTGAAAAAGATCCTCTAAAACAACGGTCAGGTACCTGGTCCGCATATTTAATACATCGTCGAATAACTGGATTCGGTTAGGAGTGAGGTATTGCGATAAATGTTCCAGGAGTTTTTTATCAATTCTTTCCATCGATCGGTGTTTATAACAAATAAAAAGGGAAGCGTTTGGCTCCCCTTTTTAATTTCATTTCAGTGTATCGTTATGATACTGCGTCAGCTAACTCAGCTCCTGCTTTGAATTTAACAACTTTTTTGGCAGGAATACTAATTTCTTTACCGGTTTGCGGGTTTCTACCTGTTCTGGCACCACGTTCAGAAATAGCGAAAGAACCAAATCCAATCAGGGCTACTCTGTCACCGCCTTTTAAAGCGTCGGTTGTTGATTCCACAAATGCGTCCAAAGCTTTTTTGGCGTCAGCTTTGCTCAGGCCAGCTTTTTCGGCCATAGCGTCGATTAATTGTGCTTTATTCATAAGGCAAAATTTAAAATAATTAATTAAGTGATTGAAATTAAACTAATTAGTTAATATAACTTGTATTTTTTATTCCATCGTTTATCTCCGAAAAATTGAATGAAATGATTCTGAACATTCAGTAAAATCAATACTTTCAGAGAACTTTGCCTAAGGCTTAGCTAAATTCAGAAATAAGTTTTAAAAAACCAAACACTGAAACCCTTTTTTTTCAGCACTTTCAGAAAAAATTGCAAAAAACAGTTTTGAGGTTTGAAAAAATCGTATATTTTTGCACCGCGCCTGGAGAGATGGCAGAGTGGTCGATTGCGGCGGTCTTGAAAACCGTTGTACCGAGAGGTACCGGGGGTTCGAATCCCTCTCTCTCCGCCAAAAGATCCACTGGAAATTCCGGTGGATTTTTTTATTTGGCATATTGTTGATAATTTTTTTTGAACAGCGCGTTATCAGGGGCTTCAAACCAACTTTAACCCACAAAAACGGCATCAGAAAATATCTTTTTATTTTTTAAGTGCATTTAGGTAATTTAGTTTGATTTGTTATATTTGCAGTCGCTAAATAAAAAGCATTGTTCTTCTCAAAATACACGGGTGTAGCTCAGTTGGTAGAGCACTGGTCTCCAAAACCAGGTGTCGGGAGTTCGAGTCTCTCCTCCCGTGCACTTTAAACGAGGTTCTTTGTAGAAGACCTCGTTTTTTTGTTGCTTCAATTCGCTCGAAAATTCAGGTATTTTCTTTTCTTTTCATTACTTTCAGCGCACAAATCAGGTGGCATGCAAGTCGACGTTTTTATACCGTGTTTTATCGATCAGTTTTATCCCGAAACTGCTGCGAGTTTTATCAGGATACTGGAAAAGGCAGGGTGTGAAACATTCTACAATCCCGGGCAAACCTGTTGCGGGCAACCGGCTTTCAACAGTGGTTACTGGAATGAAGCTCGGACTGTAGCCACTAAATTTATCCATGATTTTAGCGAAGGGAGACCCGTAGTGGGGCCATCAGCTTCGTGCACCGGTTTTATACGCAATTATTACCAGAAACTATTTGAAGGCGAAGATTTGCTTGATTCTGCCAACCAACTCCGGAAACGTGTTTACGAATTTTCTGATTTTGTGGTGAACCATTTAAAAGTAGTTGATTTTGGAGCTACTTTCCCGCATCGGGTTACTTTTCACGATAGCTGTGCCGGTTTGCGCGAATATGGTATAGGAGAGGAGCCCCGAAAATTGCTGGCCAATGTAAAGGGGCTCGAATTGATTGAAATGGAAAAGCGTGATACCTGCTGTGGTTTTGGCGGTACGTTTATGGCCAAGTTCCATCATATTTCAACCGCCATGTCCGAGCAGAAAGTGGAAAATGCAATGAAAACAGGGGCCGAGTATATTGTATCTACCGAAGCTTCATGTTTGATGAACCTTGAATCGTACATCAGAAAACAAAAACTACCGATCAAAACTATTCATTTGGCCGATCTTCTGGTTAGTGGGTGGAAATAAGTTGAATCCAAATTACAGCTCACAGCTCTCGCCCGTTGTTAAAACATTTGCATCTCGTGCAAGCGTTTGTATCTGCCGTCTAATTTGATTAGCTCGTCGTGGGTGCCCTGCTCAACTATTTCACCTTCGTGGAAAACACAGATTTGGTCGGCATTTCGCACGGTAGAAAGACGGTGTGCAATAACCAGCGATGTACGGTTTTTCATGAGTTTTTCGAGCGCATCCTGCACCAGACGTTCCGATTCGGTATCAAGAGCTGAGGTAGCTTCATCCAGAATCAGAATTGGTGGGTTTTTAAGAATGGCGCGGGCGATGCTAAGTCGCTGCCGCTGACCGCCCGAGAGTTTACTTCCGCGGTCTCCGATAATGGTGTCGTAGCCTTTTTCGGTTGCCATAATAAAATCGTGTGCGTTGGCAACTTTAGCGGCTTCTATTATCGCTTCTTTGCTGGTATGGTCAACACCAAAAGCGATGTTGTTGTAAATGCTGTCGTTAAACAGAATGGCTTCCTGGTTCACGTTTCCCATAAGGTTGCGCAGGTCGAATATCTTCAAATCACGTATATCGGTTCCATCAATAAAAATTCCGCCTTCCTGAACATCGTAAAATCGCGGAAGCAGGTCGACAAAAGTGGTTTTTCCACTTCCCGATTGTCCAACTAATGCCACCGTTTTACCTTTTTCAACCTTTAACGAGACATTTTTCAACACCTTTTTTTCTTCGTACGCAAAACTGATGTTACGATATTCCACTTCGTCCGATAAATTGGCGATAGCTTTTGCTCCGCTTCGTTCAGTAATCTTATTTTCGGCCATCAGGATCATGTCGATCCGGTCCATGGCAGCCAATCCTTTTTGAATACTGTACAATGCTTGTGTAAATGCTTTTGCGGGGTTAATAATCTGGTAAAAGATACCGAGGTAAGCAATAAATTCAGGCCCACTTAATTCGCTGTTGTTTCCCAGAATTAATGTTCCACCAAACCAAACTACAATTACCATCACAATGGTTCCCAAAAGTTCGCTCATTGGATGGGCCAGTTCGCGGCGGCGCATCAAGCGGTTCATGATTGAGCGGTAGCCGTCCAATTCTGCATCAAAGTGCCCGTTCATCTTTTTCTCGGCATTAAATGCCTTAATGATACGCAAACCTCCCAGTGTTTCTTCAATTATCGAGAGCAACATTCCCATTTTATCCTGGCCTTCACGCGAAACCTTTTTCAGCGATTTGCCAACTCTTCCAATAATAAAACCGGCAACAGGCAAAACCAGGAAAATAAAGAGTGTCATCGAAGGGCTCATTACCAGCAAGGAAATCAGGAAAACCACGATTAGGACCGGATTTTTGAGAAACATATCGAGCGACGACATTACCGAGTTTTCCACCTCCGTTACATCGCCGGTAACACGGGCCATAATATCGCCTTTTCGTTCTTCTGAAAAAAAGGATAGCGATAGGCACAAAATCTTCTGAAAAATCTGGTGACGGATATCACGAACCACTCCGTTACGAATATAAACAGCCTGGTATGCAGCAAGGTATGCAAATCCAACTTTTAAAAGGGTAGCAACAATCACAAACATTCCTACAAATAAAAGTGTGGCGCCTGGGCCATAATCAGTTTTTACCGTGGTAACGTAATAATACAAGTTGTTTTTTATGCTGTCGATACTCCACGACCATTCGCTAAGCGTGGTAACATCTTCCGAAAGGTTGAACACAATTTCTAGAATCGGGATCATCATTGCCATCGAAAATACAGCAAAAACCGCCGAAAGCAGGTTAAACAGAAAGTTGAATACCAAATTGGTTTTATAGGGGGGAATGTACCGCCTCAGTATTTTAATGAATTCTCTCATGCTCTGTTTTTAAGAATACCAAACCTGGGTATTCAGAATATTTCGGGCTAAATTAAAAAATGCCGGTATAATTCTGCGGTGTGATGGCTTTTAATTCTGCTTTAACCGCTTCACTGATATCAAGCGAATCAACAAATTTGTGGATTGCCTTCTTGTCAACTATATCGTTTTTCCGGGTCAGGTCTTTTAAAGCCTCGTAAGGATTAGGGAAAAACTCGCGCCGCAAAATGGTCTGAATGGCTTCGGCAACCACTGCCCAGTTGTCTTCCAAATCTTTTTCGATGGCAGCAGTATTGATCAGCAATTTGTTTAAGCCTTTCAAAGTCGATTTCATCGCAATAATGGTGTGCCCAAACGGAACGCCAATAAAACGGGTTACTGTTGAGTCGGTCAGGTCGCGCTGAAGCCTGGAAACAGGAAGCTTTTGAGCCAGTTGTTCGAAACCTGCATTCGCAATCCCGATGTTTCCTTCCGAGTTCTCAAAATCAATCGGATTTACTTTGTGTGGCATAGTTGAAGAGCCTACTTCTCCTTTTTTGATTTTTTGTTTAAAGTAGCCCATCGAAATGTAGGTCCATATGTCGCGGTCGAGATCAAGAAGTATATTGTTGATTCGTTTCAGGGCATCGAAAACAGCGCTGTGATTATCGTAATGCGAAATCTGAGTGGTGTATTGCGAACGGTGTAATCCCAGTTTTTCTTTTAGGAAATCGTTGGCGAATGTTTCCCAGTCGATGTTGGGATACGCCACATAATGAGCGTTGAAATTACCTGTGGCGCCACCAAATTTTGCATCAATCGCAATTGATTTCAGATGAACCAGTTGTACCATAATTCGTTCGATAAATACCTTCAACTCCTTTCCAACTTTTGTTGGCGAAGCCGGCTGACCATGTGTTTTTGCCAGCATCGGAATATCTCTCCATTCATTGGCCAAGGTCAATAATTTTTCAATAAGTTGCTGAAGTAAAGGATAATATACATTCTCCAGTGCGTCCTGTATCGATTTAGGAATTGCAGTGTTGTTGGCATCCTGCGAAGTGAGCGCAAAATGGATAAATTCCCTGTATTTGCTTAACCCAATTTTATCAAATGCTTCTTTTATGAAATACTCAACGGCCTTTACGTCGTGGTTGGTCACACTTTCAATTTCCTTGATCCGTTGTGCATCATCAAGCGCGAAATTGGCATATAGCATTCTAAGCGCGTCCAGTTGTCCGGTTGTTATGTCTTTCAACTGTGGCAGAGGAAGTTCGCAAAGTGCAACGAAATATTCAATTTCGGTAAGCAGGCGGTACTTAATAAGCGCAAATTCACTAAAATAGTTTCCCAATTCTTCTACTTTGTTGCTGTACCTGCCGTCGACCGGCGAAATGGCCGTTAATGCATTCAATTCCATCTTGTTCTTTTAATTAAGCCGCAAATTTAACAATTTAAAGCAAGTACTTTGCCCCCGCGCCACGATTTTGCGTTTCTTAACAAGCGCCTCAAATATTTGGGCGGGTTGTTTAACGCATTTTTGCGCAATACATGATATATCTTAAAGAATCGCGGTGAAAATATTTTTACCTTCGTGCAAACAGTTTTAGCCGATCGGCGTTTTTAGATAGATATGAAAACAATGGAGAAGACACGGATTTCGATCGTTTCGTACTTAAACAGCAAACCTTTTCTTTACGGAATACAACATTCCGATATACTTTCTGAACTTGAACTGAGCCCGGATATTCCTTCCAGGGTAGTGGCCAAACTCACTTATAACCTGGCCGATATTGGGCTGATCCCGGTTGCCGGTTTACGCGGCCTCGATGAATACCATATTGTGAGCAACTATTGTATCGGGGCAGTTGGCAAAGTAAAAACAGTGGTGCTGGTATCTGAAGCCCCGCTCGAAGAAGTGAAAGAAATTTTGATGGATTATCAATCCAGAAGTTCGGTTTTGCTGGCTAAAGTATTGGCTAAATTCTATTGGAAAAAAGAAGTGAACTGGGAAAATACCTGTGCCGACTTTCACAATAAATCGATTAAAGGGACCACCGCCGGCGTGTTGATCGGCGACCGTGTTTTTGATGTGGAAGGACGTTATGCCTATTGTTATGACCTAAGCGAAGAGTGGCAGAAATTTACTGGCCTTCCCTTTGTTTTTGCGGTTTGGGCTTCGAATAAAAAAATCTCTAAAAAAGTGGAGGCAGGTTTTAATACTGCGCTCGAATTGGGAGTAAACAGTATTGCTGAGATCGTAAAATTTGAACAGGAAAATTATCCGGGAGTGGATATTGAAGCTTACTTTCGCGACAACATCAGTTTCAATTTGGATGTAGAAAAGCAAAAAGGAATGAAAAAATTTCTGGAATTAGCACAAAAACTCGAGCCGGTTGCATTAACTTAAGCGCAGGAAATATTTTCATCCACAAAATAATTTAAGCATGATGAAAAAGTATTGGCTTATTCTGTTTCTGCTATCAAGTCTCCTTGTTTTTGCACAGGAAACACAACACACACTGGTTTATAAACTCGACATTAAACAGGATATTACGCCTGCAACACGCCGACAGGTCCGGCAGGCTTTTGAAGCGGCAGACAGTTTAAAAGCTGATATTTTTCTGATCCACATGAATACATATGGCGGGACCGTGGTGGATGCCGATTCTATCCGAACCATGATTTTGCAAAGTAAAATTCCGGTTTATGTATTTATCGACAACAATGCAGCCTCGGCCGGAGCATTGATTTCTATCGCCTGCGACGGGATTTACATGCGGCCTGGCGGTAGTATTGGTGCGGCAACTGTGGTTAATCAAACCGGCTCTGCCATGCCCGACAAATACCAGAGTTATATGCGCTCTACCATGCGTTCGACGGCCGAAGCCCATGGAAAAGATACTGTAATTACTGCCGAAAACGATACGATTATCTCCTGGTTCCGCGACCCCAAAATTGCAGAGGCCATGGTCGACGAAAGTATCTATATTGCTGGTGTTTCCGACTCCGGGAAAGTACTCACTTTTACGCCCATGGAAGCCATCGGGAATGGTTATTGCGAAGGAACAGCCGAAAATGTCGAAGAAGTGTTGGACCAGATTGGAGTAAAAGACTATGAACTTGTTGAATACGAGTTGACCTGGATCGAAAAGATTATTTCATTGTTGGTGAGCCCAATGATTTCGGGGCTGCTGATTATGGCAATTATTGGAGGGATTTATTTCGAAATGCAATCGCCGGGAATTGGGTTCCCGCTCGGAATTGCAGCGCTGGCAGCCATCCTCTACTTTGCTCCTCTATACCTCGAAGGACTTGCGGCCAATTGGGAGATCACTATTTTTATTATCGGACTGGTTTTACTGGCGCTGGAAATATTTGTGATACCCGGCTTTGGAGTGGCTGGGATCATCGGTGTAGTCCTGGTTTTCCTGGGGCTGGTGCTCAGTTTAATCGATAACGTAAATTTCGATTTTGAGCATGTTGAACTTCGTGGTGTGGGAGTGGCAATTACAACGGTAGTTGTGGGCGTTTTCGGAGGTTTTCTGATTTCGCTTTACCTTGGGCAAAAGGTGTTTACTGCACAAAGCGGCGTATTTAAAAATTTCGCCTTAAATACGGTTCAGCATGTCGACGAAGGTTATGTAAGCGTTGAAACATCGTTGTTTGCATTAAAAGGAAAAACTGGCGTTGCCCAAACTGTTTTGCGTCCCGGTGGAAAGGTGTCGATCGAACACGAAGTTTATGATGCTGTGGCCGAAAACGGGTTTATTGAAAAGGGAAAAGAAGTAAGAGTTACCCGTGTTGAATCGGCACAATTGTATGTGGAACTAACACAAGAATAAACCTTTTTTCGAAAACATTATATTTCTATTATAATGCAAAAGTTTCTGCAAAAGATGTAAGGGGAATGATGAGTCATTGCCTCAAGATACAGAATACAGTAACCAACCCAGGAAAAGTCTTTTTTGAAATCTGGGGACAAAAAGGGCAATTATTGAAAAAAAATTAGGCTAGGCCCCAAATACAGGCGAATACAAATTCAAATTAAATACGGAAAATTATATTCCCGGAATGAATTTACCGGGAATCTCAAACGAAGATGGAACGTTTGAAAACTTTCAGATAAGCAAACCATAATTTCAAAGAATAGGAATAAGGTGGGAAAGGTTCCCTCCTTGTGAATTACATTTATATTCTCTTTTTTTGTTATTTCGCAACAGAAATTAAAAGGCAATGGAAGACAAAAAGAAAGACGGACGTTACCAAAGAATCTACATACAATTGAGTGGACTGGTGTTGAAGAGTAATAACACCCAGGCGCGGATGGCTACCATTATTGCTGTGTTACATCATAAAATGGATTTTTTTTTCTGGACTGGTTTTTACCTGGCCGACAATGGAAAGATGACTGTAAGCATGTACCAGGGGCCGGTTGCTTGCCAGATTCTCGAAAAAGATAAAGGGGTTTGTTGGGCGGCTTACAATCAGCAAAGAACGATTGTGGTGGAAGATGTTCATGAATTTCCTGGCCACATTGCCTGCGATTCACGTTCGAATTCCGAAATCGTTGTTCCGTTAAAAAACAAGATTGGCGAGATCATCGGGGTACTTGATATCGACAGTAAAGACAAAGCTTCATTTTCGGAAGTGGATGCGCGCTGGCTCGAAAAAATCCTGGAACTTATTTACATTTGATTTTGCCGTTTTTATCGGCTTTTATGTTCAAGGGGACTTACTACCGGGCAAAATATGAGTTGCCAGCTATCATATAATAAAAGAGAAAGTACCATATTAGGGGCCAATTATCTTTTGGAAAGGGAAAAGAAAAACAAAATTTCGTATCTCCGGCTTTTCCTTTACCACAGAGAACACAAAGGGGGCACAGAGTTATAACACAGAGGCAGCTTTAAGGGGGTACCTCCGAAGTACCCTCCCCCACCTCCGAAGTACCTCTTTGATTCTTTTTGGTCCAAATTTGTTTTTTTAAAGTACTTCTTTGGGTTTGCGGGCTTCGAAATTCCACGCTCTTTGTCGCCGCATGATTGTACCCAGTTCTTTTCTTTTACCAAGCGATGCAATTGCAGGGGAGCGGAGAAATCAGCCGTTTTAAGGCACTGTTTTTCCTGCAATTTATTATTCTGAATAAATGGCAAAGGGCTGAAAACAGTTTAAAGAGAATGTTTTTCCGGGCTTATTCCGGATACTTTGCCAAGAATTAGATCCAGTAAAGGCAGATTACTAATTTCCATCCACCAGATATTTTTTAAGAATAGCGGTTTTAGGGTTCTTTAATATATCGTCGGGATGGCCCTGTTCAATAATTTCTCCATAATACATAAAAACAACATGGTCGGCCAGGCGGAGCGCTTGTCGCAATACATGTGTTACCAGGATAATTGTATAATGCTGTTTTAAATCCTTAAAAAGGTTTTCAATGATTTTTGTTGAAATCGGGTCGAGAGCCGAAGTTGGTTCATCGGCCAAGATTATGGTCGGTTTCACCGCCAGTCCGCGCGCTAAGCAAAGCCGTTGCTGCTGCCCAATGGAAAGGCTGGTAGCGGGGCTTTTCAGGCGGTCTTTTACCTCATTCCATAACCCTACCCTTTTCAGGTTGGTTTCCACACTGTGTGCAATTAATTTCTTCGAACGGATGCCTTTTAGCTTTAACCCGTACGCCACATTTTTATAAATGGAAGCAGGTAACGGAAACGGCCTTTGCGAAAGCAATCCCATTCTTTGCCGCATTGCTGACAGGTTTTGACCGGCCTTCATAATATCCTGCCCGTCGATGATAATCTGCCCCGAAACTTTCAGTTCTTTGTGCAGGTCTGTCAGCCGGTTTAAGCTTTTCAGCAACGTGGTTTTTCCACAACCCGAGGGGCCCAGCAAAACAATAATTTTATTTTTCGGGATTTGTAGATTGATGTTCTTCAGGATATCCCCATCCTTAGTTTTAACGTTTAAATTTTTTATGCTGATGACGGAGGTATCTTTAATTTCTTCTGCCATTTCTATTTTGTTTTGCAGGGTAACGCTTTCTGATGAAAGTCCCGATTGATATGTAAAAGCCATTTGTTTCATTTAATGATGTTTTTTGAATACCGTTTTGAAAGCAAGCGTGCCGAAACACTGATGATTAATATAATGACCGTGAGAATAACTGCGGCCGCATAAGCACGTTGCCGCACTTCTTCAATGGGGGAACTGAGTTGAAAAAATATGGACAACGGCAAGGTGGCAACAGGTTCGTCTAAAGTAACCGGGATATTATCGGTAAACCCTGCCGTAAAAAGCACCGAAGCAGCATCGCCAATGCCTCTTCCGAATGCCAGCAAAAGGGCAGTAATAAATCCTGCAAAACCCTGTTTGAACAACACCTTCAATGCAGTCTCTGTACGTGTTGACCCCAGCGAGTATGAAGCTTCCTGGAGTTCTACCGGAATTGTTTTCAATACTTCATCGAAGGCACGTACCAAAATAGGCGTTATCAATAATGCCACGGTTATTATTCCGGCTAAAAGGGAGGCATTTAATCCTAAAAACAGCATTACGGCAAAACCAAATGCCCCGTAAACAATCGAAGGAATCCCCCATAGCGCATCCAGGAAAAAACGAATTGTATTTTGGGTCCGTTTTAACCTGATTAGCTGAACATTAATAAACAATGCCGCGGGCAGGCCAATAATTACGGCAAGAACGGTAGCCCCTAATGAAAGGTAAAAAGAACCTACAATGGCATTTAAAATTCCGCCGCCGCCCCCGAAATAGTAACCACCCTTAGGCATTGAAAAAACAATTTCCCAGGATAAGGCGCCAATTCCTTTATTGAAAACAACAATCAGTAAGTATAATAATATCAGCACAACAGAGTAGGCGGCTATAAAAGAGATAATTTTAAAAAACCACTCCTCAATTATTTTCCAACGGTTCATATCTTTTCGGTTTTATGAATAAAATACCTGAAGAACAGGTTGATAATCAAAATCACAACAAATAAGAGCAACGCAGCAAACATAAGCGCCGAGTCGTAATCGGGAATCGACATCATTTCGCCGTAATTATTGGCAATCAAAGCAGGTAGCGGATAACCAGCCTTAAAAGGCGAAAGCGTTATATTGAGCGTATTGCCAACCACCATTAAAACGGCAATAGTTTCGCCAAAAGCTTTGGCAATTCCCAACCCAAAGGCTGAAATAATTCCGGGGAAACCTTTTCGGATAATGACATGTTTTACCATCTCCCAATGTGTGGCGCCCAGCGACAGCGAAGCCTCTTTCATCCCAACCGGAATGGTATGGAAAACTTCGATAAGCATGTTCAGCATATAAGGAATACACATCACGGCTAAAACAATCCCACCGGCTAACAAACTGTACCCCGAGCTGGTTGCCCCGAAAAACGGAGCAATGCTCCCGGAAACCAACGGAACGATTACAAGAATACCCCAAACACCATACACTACCGATGGGATTCCGGCGAGGATATCGATAACCGGAAGCATAAAATTCAGCAATCGCCTCTTGCTAAACTGGGTAAGATATATGGCGGCAAACAAACACAAGGGGGCCGATAAAATAAAAGCAAGCAGGGTTACATATACCGAACTGAAAATAAAAGGCAAAAAACCAAATTCACCTTTCATGGGGAACCATTTCGAAGAAAAAATCAGGTCTGTTAGCGAATGTTCATTTAAAAGCGGGGCAGCTTTCCAATACAATCCGATACCAATAAAAACAGGAATAGCCAGTATAATATACAGGCCTCCCCTCATCCAGATGTTAACCAATGAATCGGTCAACCTCCTTTTTCTGTTCATGTTTATTTTGGTTTATAATTTAATCTATCCAAATTAATTCTCCAGTTTGGCAACTTGTTCGTCCAGTTTTGCTTGTGTTAAAGGGACGTATCCAGCTTCAGAGACAAACTTTTGTCCATTTGTTACTACCCATTTCAGGAAATTGAGCGTAGCTTGTTTTGTGGGTTTTCCTTTGGCAACCAAATAAAGTTCGCGTGCCGGTGGCGAAGGGTATTTTCCTTCGGCGATGGCAGCCAGCGCCTGGCCAAACGTGTCGTAAAAATTTTCTTCCGCATCCAGTTTACCGTTTTCGTTTACGTCAATCGGGATAACCTCAATCCCCTGGTTCTTTCTTCCGGTTTTTAAATCGTACAGGTAAATGGTATTATTAAACCCGATTCCTTTCACATCTTTTACCACAGCATCTGCTAATCCGGGGTCGCCAAACACGCCAACCCCGTTCAAATCTTCCTGTGCCCCTCCAAGGTAAGCTGCCCATGTTCCGGCTGCGCCACAGGCATCAGAACGGGTAAAAACATTAATCGTTTGGTCTGTTGTTATTCCCGGAAGCTGGTTCCAGTTCGAATACTTTCCCTCAATATACAGCCCCTGGAATTCTGCCCGTGTTACTCCCCTGGTTTTCAAAACCTCAACAACCGGGCCCGCAGCGTTTACCGTTGGAATAACGGCATCCTTTGTAACAGCAACCCACCAAACGCCTTTGTCGATTTCGGCTTGTGCAATTTCGCGTGAAAACATGCCCAGGTCAACCGTGCCCGAAAGCGCGTCGGCCATACCTTTTCCCGCGCCACCGGCTGAAATGTTAAACCTGACCTCCGGATTTTCCTTTTGGTACTCTTCACTCCATTTAACAACCAAGGGATACAGTGCGAAAGCTCCCGAAAGGCTGATGGTTTGTTCTTTCTTTTTTGTTGACGTACAAGCAGCCAGCAGAATGATGACGGCAAAAATCAGGATACTCTTTGTTGATTTCATTTTTATGAATTTTACTTTCGTTTTAATTTTTAAATAACACCGGCGTTACCGTGAGTTGCAGGTACAGAAACTGAGAAAACTTTGTATCCGGAACATTTTGAATTGCTTTGAGCGAATTTGCTGGCAGAAAAAACGAATACCCACATTCTAAAGCCCCCCAGTTTGAAAATTTGTTTTTCACTACAATATCGTTTTCGTAGCCCAGCTTTTTGTCAGCGGGTGTGTTTTCATTGGTTTGTGCCAGGCAAAAATAGTGTCCGGTATTTTTCAGGCTGGTTTTGGCGGTTAATTTCAAATCCACATAAAAATAGTAGTCTGCCAGGCCCCCCTGTTTTGTGTGAGAACTAAAACTACTGAAGTAATCAATTCCTCCGAAAAAACGATGGCGGCCACCATACAATACGTCGAACAGGTGGTCGGTTTGACCATTTACAGGGCTATTTCCCGACAAGTAGCTTACGCCAATCCCGGGAGTAAGCTTCCCGGTTTTATACGAAATATCGGCATCGCCCAGCCAGGCGCCCACATTTTTCCCGGTGTTGTTTTTTCCGAACTGGTAGTAGAAGTTACCCAAAATGGTTAAGCCACTTTTTTTATAGTTTAAATAAACACCACTTGTTTGCCTGAAATAAAGTTTATTTTCGGTTTCCGACTTTGTGACACCGGAAGCCACGTGTGAAAGCGAAAATTCCCAGGCTTCCGAAATACGATGTTTTGCCCATACAAAATTCAACGATTTAATGCGATTGGGGTCGTAAAGATTATCTGTGGCATTTTCGCCGGTCGAGTTCCAACTGCTACCTGCATGGACTTCCCAATTCTCAGCATTCCACTTGTAAACTACAGCATCGTACGCTATTCCGTTCTGGTTCCAGTTGCGGGCGGCTAAAATGCGCTGATTATCGTAAACCAGTTGTTGCCGGCCTACCGACAACCAGCTTTTTTCGCTTGTTTTAATCTGCACAAAGGCTTCAAATAAATCAAGCGATGCATAATCGCCAAAAACACCTGTTGAGCTGCTTAGTTGTTCATCGCCCCAAACCCTGACGTCCTGCGGGGTAAACTTAAGTTTTAAGCGTTCATTTTCGTAACTGAATGAAAGCCGGGTACGCTGCGAGATAAATGCTGCCGGGGTTGTACCCTCTGCCGCAAGTTTTTTATAGCCATCGCGTAATTCAAAACGGTTCCGGTATTGGGCATCAACTGAAAACTGGGCCATTCCGTGTTTAGATACGCAGCAAACTACTAAAAAAGTAAAAAAAAATTTTGTACTGATGGTTGATTTTAACTTACCCTGACATGAAATTATTTTAAAACGCCTATCGGTTCCAAACATAACTTTTGCAATAAAAACTTTCTTTACAAAAGTATATCGGTTGAACCAGCCGGGGAACAGTGTAAAAACGTAAATTTCAGGCTACGTTTTTAGACGTAGAGGCTTTTTGTTCAAATTTGAAGGAAACCGTTCTTTATGGCATAAATAACCAGGTTGGCCGTATTTTTCGATTGTGTTTTCAGCAAAAGATTTTCCCTATGTTTATCTACCGTACGTTTGCTGAGTACCAACTTATCTGCAATCTCGTTGTTTGTTAGTCCTTTGCAGATTAACAACAAAACTTCTAATTCCCGTTCAGTTAATTCACTGTCAAAAACGTTAAAACTGGCTTTATCGGGGTATTTCAGGATTTCGTTCAGAATTTCGATGGAGATGTAGCTTTTGTCGTTACAAACGTCTGTAATGGCTTTTTCCACTTCATCAAAATTGGAATTTTTGAGCAGAAAACCACAGGCGCCAGCATCAATCATGCTCAGGTAATAATTTTTGTCGGAATACATCGATAACGCGAGTATTTTGATGGAGGGTTGAATTTCCCTGGCCCGTTTGGCTGCGTCAATTCCGTTCATAACCGGCATTTCAATGTCAATTAAAGCCACATCAACCGGGTTGTTTTTCAAACCTGTTATAAACTCCTCTCCATTGTTCGCTTCAAATATTTTCCCAATAAAATCGAGACCACTAAGCAATAATTTCAATCCTTGCCTGAAAAGGGGATGGTCATCAACAAGGTAAATATCAATTTTTTTCATTGTTTGTTTTGTTTAACGGGAAAAAGAACTCGATTAAAAAACCATTCTCCGGCGCTGTTACAATCGAATAATGCCCGTTTAGTGATTTGACCCGCGAAAAAATATTATTCATCCCCATTCCCCTGTCGCTGTACTTTTCGTTTCCCGGTTCATATTCAAAACCTTTCCCGTCATCCAGATAGCGGACATTAATATATGTATCTTTTTCTTTTATTTCCAAATATACTTTTTGCGGGTTGGCATGAATAAAACTGTTGTTCATTAATTCCGAAATAATCCGATAGAAATTGATGTTCATTTCATCTGACAGCCTTTTTTCATCGATCTGGAAATCAAATTCATACCCAATGTTCTTTTGAGAAAAAAGCTGAGTCGCCAATGTGTTAAGGGCTTGTTTTAGGCCATAGTTTGTTAACAGGTGCGGGCTCATATTATTGGCAATCTCTTTTAAGGTTACAATTGAATGACTTGCAGCGCTGTGTGCGGTTTCAATAATTTTAAGGTTCATTGGGGTCAGGTTCTCTTTATTCACAGCGCTCAGCGTCATTTTTATAGATGATAACACCGGCCCCATTCCATCGTGCAATTCCCGGGCAAATCTTTGCCTTGATTTTTCCTCTGTGTTAATAACGGCAGACAAGATTTTTTTCTCGTTCTCTTCTCTTAACTTCTCAATCTCATCCTGCAGATTAAAAATCTTTTTTATAAAAATTACCCCCACAAAAACAAACACTGAAATCAAAACTCCAATCCAACCATTTATTTCGTCTTTTGGAAATAATTTTGATTCCCAGAAAAAACCCGAAAATTCAAATAATCTCCGCAAAGCCATTAAAATGAAGGCACAGGAAATTAATATCCATGAGATGTTAAATCTTGTCCGGCGTATTAGGCTAATTGCAAGAATCGTTGCAACAATTTGAAAAAGCATCGACAGTAGCAACGCAAATTTTAATGTTGTCATTTTTCAAAATTTTAATACTAAAAGGAGAACATACTTAAAAAACACTGTTCCTTTTTACAAAAGTAGAAAATCTCAACTACCAAGGGCGTTGTTTCCGATGGTCGTTTTACCCTCCATTTGTTGGAAAATGCGGGCTTCATCGCCACTGTAAAAATCCCCCGACGAATTGAATACGATTTTCATGGCAGCATAATTCGCTCATAAGTGTGACAATCAGGCCAACTAATTAAAAGAGCACTTCGCGGAATTCCATGAAGCGCTCTTTTTTTATTGAAAACCCAGGCGGTTTATTTCTTATGGACCGGAGAGATCAGAAAACTAAATTCATAATCCTGGTAAGGTACGCGATACTCTTCCAATGGAAGTGCGCCCCAACTGTTGATACAACCCAGTCCCATTTGAACTTTGTCGATACAAAGCGTAACAAAATCGCTTTGCAGAACTTCGGGTGAATGACGCTGGTCTTTCTCCTGGCCGTCGTCGAGGGCATCTACGGTATATTTCAAAGCCGAAGCCGAGAATGCATTGTTGGAAACAAAAAGAAGGCCTCTGTCGCTTACTGTTGTTTGTTTCCACCAGCGGATATCAGATTTGGTGCCGGTTTCCTGTGGCCGAATGTAGGAGTAGAATTGCTCACAAACATTTTGCTTGTAAACGCCAATAAATTGCGACGTTTTCCGATCGCTGTAATTTTCAACCGGGCCTCTTCCGTAATAAGTAATTTTTGAATAATCCTTGGGCATTTCCAGTTTCATTCCAAAGCGGAACATATCCGAAATACCGGCGCTTTTATCGGCTATCAATTTCTGGGTAACTTTTATCTCGCCGACGTTGTTGATCACATACCGGAGTTCCAGTTTTCCTGATACGGCAGGTATTTCATATATCGCATTAACTTCCACCAACTGATCTTTTTCATTCGCCCCCAAAGCGGCAAGTTTCATCTCCGGGTTCTTCCAAACCTGGTAGCGATATTCCAAACGGGCACCAAAATCGTTATCGGTGGGTGCACGCCAGAAATTTGGGACCAACTGGCTTCCATCTTCAAGCATTTCTTTTCCATCTACCGCATAACGGCACAGAAAACCGTTTCCACGTTTAAAATCAATTCGGAAGCTTTCGCCTTTAACTGTAAGATAATCAGCATCGTTATCAACAACAAGGGGTTTAACCACCTCCTTGTTAGTTGCCACTTTGTTGGCCAGCTTCAACTCATCAAAAGTCCAATCTTTCACGGGTAACTGCTGTTTTGCCAAAATATAACCAGCCGGAACCGGACCTTCCGCCTTTTTGAGTTTATATGCCACGTTCACAAATACTTCTTTAGCTGAACAGTTTTCAGGAATTGTTAACCCCAGGTTGATCGTTTGTTTCTGATGTGGTGCAACATTAAGTACGGGAACGACACCGGTTTCAACTACTTTTCCATCTGCCGCCAATTCCCATTCGAGCAAAAAGTTGGAAAGATCGCGAAAGAAATATTCGTTGTAAACTTCCACCGTCCCTTTATTCAAATCTATCGGTGTAGTCCAAACCGATTGGTAATAATAACCAACTTCAAAGTAATGCGGGTTTGGGTTACGGTCCGGACTGATCAAACCATTATCAAGAAAATTATTATCCGAAGCGTCGTAAGGATTAAAATCGCCCCCATAGGCATAAATGTCTTGTCCGTCTTTGTTTTTCCAGTGAATACTCTGGTCCACAAAATCCCAGATAAAACCACCCTGATAGTTCGGATATTTTCGAATCAAATCCCAGTATTCTTTGAAACCACCTTCCGAATTTCCCATGGCGTGAGCGTATTCACACTGTATCAGCGGCTTTTGGGCATTCGACTTTCCGTACTCTTCGCAACGATCGTTTGGCAGATACATGGGGCAATAAATGTCGCTGAATTCGTTTCCATGTGCCTGTTCATACTGAACTGGTCGCGAAAGATCAAAGTCTTTAATCCAGCGGTAGCAAGCCTCAAAATTTGGCCCAAAACCAGCCTCGTTGCCCAATGACCAAACTATTACTGCCGGATGATTGTAATTGCGAAGCACATTACGTTGGTTTCGTTCGAGATGAGCCAGGGCATAATCCTCATCTTTTGCCAGTGTTTCGGGCCCGTACCCCATTCCGTGCGATTCAACATTAGCTTCGGCCACCACATAAATTCCATATTGGTCGCACAAGTCATACCAGGCGCTATTGTCGGGATAATGACAGGTACGTACCGCATTCACATTGAACTTCTTCATCATCTCGATATCCTGTACCATGCGTTCGCGCGAAACTACATAACCGCCATCCGGGTCGAGTTCGTGGCGGTTTACTCCTTTAATCAAAATCGGCTGTCCATTCACACAAAGCTGACCGTTTTTCATTTCCACTTTCCGAAAACCAACGTTTAAAGGAATCACTTCCAAAACCTCATTACCGCTTTTTAAAGTAGCCCTTAAATTATACAGTGCAGGTGTTTCAGCGGTCCATTTTGACGGATTAGTTACGGCAATCTCCGTATGTAATTTTCCAGATCCTTCAAGCAATTTTTCAGCGACTACATTTCCATGCGAATCTGTTAAATGTAATGCAACGTTTCCTGTTCCTTCCAGGTTAATAGCTACATTCAAAACGCCATTGATATAATCGTCAACCAAATCGGGAGTCACTTTTATATCCTGAATATAGGTTTTGTTTCGGGCGTACAGGTAACAATCGCGACCAATTCCCGAGAAACGCCAGAAATCCTGATCTTCGAGATAGGTACCATCGCTCCAGCGGAATACCTGAAAAGCCAGCAGGTTTTTACCAGGCTTTAGAAAACTTGTCAGGTCAAACTCTGCTTCCAGTTTGCTATCTTCGCTGTAACCCGCAAATTCACCGTTCACATACAACGAAATATTCGAAGTTACTGAACCAAAGTGGGCAAAAACCGATTTACCCTTCCAGTTTTCAGGAATTGTGATTTCTTTCCGGTAGGTTCCAACGTGATTGTTTTCTTCAGGGACCAGCGGTGGATTGTTTTTGTACTGATTGCGCCACGCATAGCCAATATTTACATAAACCGGATCGCCAAATCCGTTTAACTCCCACATTCCCGGAACCGGCATCTTATTCCAGCCTTTATCGTTATAATCTGCCAGGTAGAAATCGGTTGGCCGTTGCCATGCATGTTCCACCCAGTTAAAATTCCAGGTTCCGTTCAAGCTTAAAAAATTGGCCGACTGTTCCATGCATCCCGATTCAGCAGCATCTGCCGATTCAAATGCAAAATACGTACTGTGCATTGGTGCACGGTTAATTTGATTAACCCGCGGGTCCTTCCAGGTTTCATTCTGTGCCATCACTAACTGTGTGGCGAGCAAACTCAAGACGATAAATAATTTTACTTTCATCGAAGTTACTTTTGTGTTTTTATTTTTCTTTTAAGAATACCCAACTAATTACTGAAGCGAAACCCGGCAAACATAAAAGCGTTGCCTTCGATTTTACTTGCAAAGCCACTTTCTTCGGCAAAAATACTGGAAGAAGCAGGATGAATTGCTGCTCCCACATTTTCAAGGTCAACTTCCAATTTGGCTTGGGCAGTTGAATTCCAATTCAAAACGAAAAGGAGCAAAAGAATGGACAGGTATTTCATGATTCGTAAATATTATGGTTCTCCAGGTTGATGATTTATGGAATTATGCTATTGTTTACTTGTATTCGTCGGCTTTGTTTTTATAAAAATCCTGCAATTCAAAAAATGCCTGTTTTTTAACTCCGTTGTTCGAGATAAGTCCTTTACGGTTAAAGAAATCCTGGATACCGTTTAACTGGCGGCGTGGAGAATAAAAATCAACCAGAATCCAGGGACTGGTCCCTGCAAATCCTTCCACTTTATCGAACATGGCAAGCGTTTCTTTGTAAAGTTGGGCCTGGTATTCTTCTGTCCAAATCTCTGTTTCGCTGCTGTGTTTCCCCTGCAAAGCGCCGGCGCCAAATTCGCTCACAAAAAATGGTTTATCGTAAGGAATGTTCCATTTCCGGGTTTTCATATCTTCAATTTTTCCGCCATACCAACCTAAATAGCTATTGAAACTTATAATGTCGACAAAAGTATTCATATTATCTTGCACCTTACTCACATCCTTTGCTTCGCCACTTACTTCCATGGCCATACTAATCAGTCGGGTGTTGTCTTTATCGCGCGCATATTTGGCCAGTTTCCCTAAAAAAACATCGCGGGAATCGCTGTGCGGCGTTTCGTTGGCAATCGACCAAACCGTGATGGCGCAACGGTTTTTGTCGCGACTAATCATTTCGTCGAGTTGCTGTTGGGCATTGGCATAGGTATTCGGATTATCCCAGTGAATGGTCCAGTAAACAGGTATCTCGCTCCACACCATGATCCCCAACTTTTCGGCTTCGCGAATCATGTGCTCGTTGTGCGGGTAATGTGCCAAACGTACAAAATTACAACCCAGTTCTTTTGCCCAACCCAGCAGCACTTTTGCATCGTCGGGCGACCAGGCTCTTCCCTGCCGGAAAGGCGCTTCCTCGTGAATGCAAATACCTCTGAAAAAAGTTTTTTCTCCGTTCAATAGGATTTCTTTACCGCGGGTTTCGATTTGCCGAAATCCGATTTGATCTTTTATCTCTTCAGCTTCCCGCGAAAGAACAACCTCATACAATTTTGGATTTTCGGGGCCCCACAACTCAGGCTTGGCATGAATAGAAATTTGAGCAAAGCCTTTTTCATCGGTAACAAATATCTCTCTCACCTTAAGTTCCGGAATCATTATTTCAATTACTTCGCCTGCTTTGGCCTGGTTAAGTTGAATGTTCCCGACAATATGGTCGTACTTCCCTTTTTCAAGTTGAACCAGATAATCGCTGATAAAAACATCGGGCACATCCACAATCATCACTTCGCGCGTTATGCCGCCATAATTCCACCAGTCGGCGTTTATCGTCGGAACTCCTTCGGGATGACGTTCGTTGTTTACCCGCACCACTATGAAATTAGACCCATTTTTAACTTTCTCAGAAATATCGAAATTAAATGGGGTGAAACCTCCAATGTGCTCGCCAACCTTTTCACCATTCAGATAAACCTTGGTATCGTAATTGGCTGCCCCGAAATACACAAACGTTTTTTTCCCGGGCTTTTTGGTATAATCAAAATCTTTTTTGAACCACACGCTACCTTCGTAAAAAAACAACTGCTTGTTTTTGGTATTCCAGTCCGAAGGAATCACCATCAGCGGCGAGGTATCGAAATTATACTCTACCAAATCGGTTTTGCTTTGCGCCTTCCGGTTTTTGAAAAAGCCATTGGGATTTTCCTGCAACCGGTAATCGTAATAACCCATATCAAAAGGGTCGATGATATAGTTCCAACTTCCATTTAGAGTTACATAATCTCGTGCATACACATTTTGGATCAGAGATTCTTGCGCATTCATAAGAAAAGGGAGCAGAACAAATGCAGAAAGGATAATTTTTTTCATTGTATTGGTTCAATTAACCAGGTTTCTCGTATTCGGCAAACAAAATTAAGAGAATTGAGCTTTTATAAACAATAAAAAAACTGATTGTGTGTGTTTTTTCGAAATTCATCATGGAAAAACATCCCTATTGGCTGGTATCCATTCAGTTGCATCTCCAAAGTTATTGTTTCTCATTCAAATACACCAAATGCTCCTTTATCGAAATTTTCTTAATGAAAGGTAAAGTCACAATAAATCTGTCTTCGTGCCTTATGCTTCAAATTTAGGCGACAATAACACAGCACACTAAGGATTGCGAAAGTGACAAGGAATATTTGCCTGCTAAACTCTCTGTTTTCATTCCCTTTAAATGTAGACGAAATATCTAAAGAAGAGTTATCATTCACCGTACAATTCAGCAAATAGCCTGGGCAAACATACAAGCGAAATCGAATGACAAAGTATCAAACATTAGGAGAATTTCTGGTTGATTTCAGAAAACACCGAAGCCTTATTCAAATTGATTTTGCGGCTTTGCTCAATGTGGACGTTCGTACGATCATCCGCCGGGAGAAGAATGAAAGCTTGATTAAAACCGGGAAAGAAGACATATTTCCGTTCTTCCACTAAAATATGAAGTGTACGAAGCCAGCCATCCGCGATAATAAAATGAGGGAGAAAGGGATCACGATTCAGCACCTGTTGCAGTATCTGGACGACGATCCAAAAGTTTTCTATTTCTATCCCATCTGCTCTAACTCGCCCGATAATACTTACTGCCTCATCAACAAGTTTTTATTTTATTTTAAAAAGCTAAAGGAAACCAACTATATTTTTGCGGGAATCACTTTTCAGGAATAAAAAATTGAACGTTTTAAAGAAATGGGGCTCCAGGTAATTTGGCAACAAGTGGTGAAGGACCATCCCGAATGGACTTCCACGTTTTTTTCGGGAAATTTTAATGATTTCCCGTTTAACGAGAATCAATTTTGATATTGAAAGCTGTAGCTGCCGCTTCAGGCATCTTTCCTTTCCTACTTTATATCTTTTAAACGATAAGCCAGGTACATTCTGATTATTCCGATTATTATAAATGCCAGCGAAGTCCACACGACAATCGTAAAGCCGATGATTTCGGGATGCCACAACAAAACCGCTGCCAGCACAATCATTATTATTCCCAGGGTAAGAACACGTTTCCAAACTGCTGAATTAATTTTTCGCAGATGTAACGCCCGTTTTATTTGTTCGCCGCCCTTGAATATCAACCAAAACCCGATCACAAAACTAATGATCACCAAAATAGTTTGCGGATTGGCAATGAGCAAAATACCCAGAATTACGTTAAGCAAGCCACCCCAAAGATAAACGAGTACCTTACTCCATCCGTCACTATTTTTAAGTAGCACATAAATCTCGAGAATTCCGGAAATTAATACAATGATTCCGAAAACGATAGTGAGTGTTTTAAAACTATCGAGTGGTGCCGCAAGGAACCATATCCCGAAAAGCAAAAGAATGAGCCCCGAAATAAAAGGCAACCACCAGTAATTGCTTTGATTTGTTTTAGTACTTGTTGAGTTCATATTCAAATTAATTTTAATTGCACTAATGTACTAAAATTGAGATTGTTCGTTCGGCTTTCAGTCTAAAAGATTTCAATTTCACACCTTGGCTTATTTTTGAAATAAAATTCGACAAAAACGTTAAAGGATGTATCATGTGCGCAACAGCACCGAATAATGTGTTTTTAAAATACTTTTTAGCTGACATTTATCGTGCACAATAAGTTCAGATAAGCTGTAATTTTGAATCAAAATCTAAAAATCAATTGGCTATGTCGAAAATCAGCAAAGAAGACGCCCTTAATTATCACGAAAAGGACAGGCCGGGGAAAATAGAAGTAGTCCCGACAAAACCGCACAACACGCAATACGATCTTTCTCTTGCTTATACTCCGGGGGTGGCACAACCCTGTCTGGAAATTGAGAAAGATCCGGATAATGCATACAGATATACTGCCAAAGGAAACCTTGTGGCTGTAGTATCCAACGGTACGGCAGTACTTGGTTTGGGCGACATCGGGCCTCTGGCCGGCAAACCGGTTATGGAAGGAAAAGGCTTGCTGTTTAAAATATTTGCCGATGTGGATGTATTCGACATCGAAGTGGATCAGAAAGACCCAAAAAAACTGATCGAAATAGTAAAAGCAATCGCGCCAACTTTTGGGGGTATTAACCTGGAAGACATTAAAGCGCCCGAGTGTTTCGAGATTGAAGAAACACTAAAAAAAGAGCTAAACATTCCGGTTTTCCACGATGACCAACATGGAACGGCAATTATTTCTGCAGCAGGTCTAATTAACGCACTGGAAATCAGCAAAAAGAATATATCAGAAATCAGGGTAGTAGTAAATGGAGCCGGAGCGGCAGCGGTATCGTGTATTAAATTGTACATCAGCATGGGCGTAAAACCCGAAAATGTGGTGATGGTGGATAGTCGCGGAGTGCTGAATGCTGAGCGCACCGATCTGAATCCGGTCAAAAAACAATTTGTTACCAAACGCAAAATAAGTACACTGGCCGAAGCAATGAAGGACGCCGATATGTTTTTGGGACTGTCGGTAGCCGGTGTGGTATCAAAAGATATGGTAAAATCGATGGCCAAAAACCCGATTGTTTTTGCAATGGCCAATCCCGATCCCGAAATCTCCTATGAAGATGCTACCGAAACGCGCGACGACATTATTATGGCTACCGGACGAAGCGATTATCCAAATCAAATCAACAATGTTTTGGGCTTTCCATTTATTTTCCGCGGAGCACTCGATGTACGGGCTACTACCATTAACGAAGAAATGAAAATTGCCGCTGCACGGGCGCTGGCAAAACTGGCAAAAGAATATGTTCCCGAAATGGTTGCCCGGGCCTACAACCTCCGTAATCTTACATTTGGGAAGGACTATATTATACCTAAACCGCTTGACCCCCGCTTGATAACTACGGTTTCAACAGCAGTTGCCAAGGCTGCCATGGATAGCGGCGTAGCACGAAAACCAATCACCAGTTGGACGGCCTACGAGCAGGAATTGAACAGCCGCCTTGGAATAGATAACAAGCTGATTATGGCTATTCGCAACAAAGCCCGTCAGGATCCAAAACGCATAGTATTTGCCGAAGCCAATAATTTCCGCATACTAAAAGCAGTTCAGTTTGTATTGCGCGAAGGAATTGCAAAACCAATCCTGATTGGGAACAAGGAAAAAATACATGCATTGATCAGGGAAAATCAACTCGATATCGAAAATGTGCCCATCATTGATATGATCGAATCGGTAAGCGACGACAAGCGTTTGCACTTTGCCAAACTCCTGCACGAAAAACGCAAGCGCAAAGGGATGACATTTAACGAGGCTGTCGAAAAAATGTATAACCCGGATTACTACGGATCGATGATGGTGGAAACCGGGGAAGCCGATGCCTTCATTTCAGGATTCTCCAGAAAATACTCCTCAACCATTCGACCTGCTTTGCAAGTAATTGGGGTGAAAAAAGAATTCAATCATATTGCAGGCATGTACCTGATGCTGACCAGGAAAGGTCCGATTTTCCTTTCGGATACAACGGTTAACATGAACCCGACACCTCAAATTTTAGCCGACACCACCATCCTGACCGCTAACATGGTTAAGAATTTTAATATCGAACCTAAAATTGCGCTTTTGTCATACTCAAATTTTGGGGCTTTTAAAGGTGAAGGAAGTCCGGTTAAAGTGAAAGATGCCGTAACTATTTTGCACGAAAAATACCCCGATCTGAAAGTAGACGGCGAAATGCAGGCGAATTACGCACTCGACGGGAAATTGCGTTATACCCGCTATCCGTTTAACAAACTGGGCGACGAAGATGCCAACGTTCTTATTTTCCCTAACCTAAGTTCAGGTAACATTACCTACAAGGTATTACAATCAGTGGGGACTGCCGAAGCCGTTGGCCCGATCCTGATGGGAATGAACAAGCCAATTCACATTCTGCAACGCGACAGCACCGTGCGCGAAATCATTAATATGGTGGCCATTGCAGTAATCGATGCGCAACGCGTATCCGACGAAGAATAAACACAAAAGGTAATTTGATCAAAACGCAAAGACCTTTCTTTTATCCGAACCTTCAAGGGTACCAAAACCTTGAAGGTTTTTTATCAATATTTCTACTACCACATTTTTGAAGTTAATCAGTGTAAATTTGTTTTTTCGATCTATTTTTGAAGCATGAACATCGATAAATATCCGTCGCGGTTGTTGGAAAATGCGGTAAATGAGTTTTCCAAATTGCCAGGCATCGGCAGGAAAAGCGCCTTGCGCCTGGTACTTCATTTGCTGCGGCAAAATCCGGAGCAAGTAGAAGCTTTTGGACACAGCCTCATTCAACTGAGAAAAGAGATCAAACATTGCAAGGTCTGTCACAATATTTCAGATTCCGACATTTGCCAAATATGTTCCAATCCGGCAAAAAACAACAGCGTTGTTTGCGTGGTCGAAAACATCCGCGATGTAATGTCGATCGAGAACACCCAGCAGTACAACGGATTGTACCATGTTTTGGGTGGAATTATTTCGCCAATGGATGGAATCGGGCCTTCAGATCTTGAAATTGAATCGTTGGTTAAGCGTGTTGAAAAAGGCGAAATCGTTGAAGTGATCCTGGCTTTATCGACCACCATGGAAGGCGACACCACCAACTTTTATATATTCCGAAAACTCAAGGATTTCGAGGTGAAACTGACCACGCTGGCCCGCGGTGTTTCGATTGGCGACGAACTGGAATACACCGACGAAATAACACTCGGACGTTCGCTCCTTCACCGTGTTCCTTACGAAAGTTCGGTAGGAAGATAGGCCTTTACATCAGAAAATCAGAATTTTTCCGTTATCCAAAAGTATTATCTACATTTGAACATATTTGCCAGTACCAGACTATGGAATTATCGGTAATTATTGTCAATTACAACGTAAAACACTTTTTGGAACAGTGCCTTCACTCGGTACTGAAAGCTTCACGTAACCTGGAAGTAGAGGTTTTTGTCGTCGACAATAATTCGGTGGACGGTTCGGTACAACTCATCCGCGAAAAATTCCCCGGAGTTTATTTGATCGGGAATAAAACCAACCTAGGGTTTTCAAAAGCCAATAACCAGGCCATTCAGCTTTCAAAAGGCGAATTTGTACTTCTGCTAAATCCCGACACTGTAGTGGAAGAAGATACTTTTGAGAAGGTTATAAATTTTATGAAAGCACATCCTGAGGCAGGCGGACTGGGTGTAAAAATGATCGATGGGAAAGGCGCTTTTCTTCCCGAATCGAAACGGGGATTGCCTACCCCCTGGGTAGCTTTTTATAAAATGTTCGGATTATCGAAGCTTTTCCCGCGTTCAAGAAAATTTGGGAAGTATCATCTTTCTTATCTCAGCGAAAACGAAATTCATGAAGTTGACGTACTGGCCGGTGCATTTATGTTGATGCGGAAAAGTACGCTCGAAAAGGTGGGTTTGCTCGACGAAACCTTTTTTATGTACGGCGAAGACATCGACCTCTCGTATCGCATCCAGTTGGGAGGATATAAAAACTACTATTTCCCCGAAACCACTATTATTCATTACAAAGGAGAAAGTACAAAAAAAGGTTCGCTCAATTATGTAAAAGTTTTCTACAACGCGATGGTGATTTTCGCGCGGAAACATTTTCCTTCGGGCAAAGCCGGGGTTTTTGCTTTACTCATCCACCTGGCCATTTATTTCAGGGCCTTTCTTTCGATAAGTAAACGGGTGCTTACTAAAATATTGCTTCCGATTTTGGATGCAGCGCTCATATTTACCGGCTTTATCATTATCACACCGTTTTGGGAAAACCTGCGTTTTCACGCCAGCGAGTACTACCCCGACGAATTTATAACTTTTGTGGTCCCGGTGTATATTCTTTTCTTTTTAACAGGAATCCTGTCATCGGGTGGTTACCGGAAACCGTTGAGCATTTACAAGATGATCCGGGGGCTTTTCTGGGGGCTCATTTCTATTTTGCTGGTTTATTCACTGGCCGACGAGCGTTATCGTTTTTCACGCGCATTAATTTTACTGGGAACCGCATGGTCGGGAGTAGCGCTGATCTTCCTTCGGATGTTTGGACACTGGTTGCGGGTTCCGGGGTTCAGGCTCGATCTGAAACAAGTTAAACGAATTGCCATCGTGGGGCATCCGAATGAAGCTGCACGCGTAAAACAAATTCTGGAAGAAACCAGGATGCACACACAGGTTACCGGTTTTATTGCGCTCGATACCAACGACAAGGGAGAAGAGTACATTGGAAATATCGATCGTTTGCAAGAGATTATTAAAATCAACCGGATTAACGAACTTATATTTTGTGCCGACAACCTGCGTTCGGCCGATATTATCCGTGCCATGCTCGAACTCACACAAATGGATGTGGATTATAAAATTGCCCCACCCGAAAGCATCAGTATCATTGGCAGCAATTCGATTCATACTGCCGGCGACTTGTATGTGGTGAATGTTAACGCTATTTCGAAAGCAGTGAACCGGAGAAAAAAACGATTGTTCGATATCGAAACGGCTTTTGTTTTTCTGTTGCTCAGCCCGGTATTGATGTGGAACTACCTAAACAAGAAACAGTTTTTCGCCAATGTGTGGAAGGTGTTAACCGGAAGTAAAAGCTGGATATCATATATTCCGGAGAAAGGCAGTTTCGAAAATCTGCCAACGCTGAAAAAAGGCATCCTCCACCCCGCCGACCTGTTTCCGGAGCTAATGCTCGACCCCGAAAAATCGGCACGTTTGAATATGCTTTATGCCAAAGATTATCGTATATTGACCGATGCCGAGATTTTATTCAAGGCGTGGAAAAATATCGACAGATGATGAACCAACTCCTGAAATTTGGAAAAATTAGCTTGCGCCCTCTCGAACCCGGGGACATTGAGCTCTTGTACGACTGGGAAAACAAGATGGAAATATGGGAGGTTAGCAATACAAAAACACCTTATTCAAAGCATATTTTAGCTCAGTACCTTGTAGAGTCGGCAAAAGACATTTACAGCACCAAACAACTTCGGTTAATCATTGAGAATGAAGAACAGGAAGCCGTTGGGGCAGTCGATCTTTTCAATTTCGAACCGTATCATTTGCGGGCCGGGGTTGGAATTCTGGTCCACAACCCCAAAAACCGGAAACACGGATATGCAGCCGATGCCATTGAAGCGCTGTCGCGATACTCGCTCGAGGTTCTCGGAATTAAACAACTTTATGCAAACATCGCAGCTGATAACGAAGAGAGCATTCGCTTATTCGGGAAAATGGGATTTATACAAAGTGGCGTAAAAAAGCAGTGGCTGAAAACATTGCACGGTTGGAAAGACGAATTGTTTTTTCAAAAGATGTTATGCTGATCGGCTGAATGTGTACTTGTCAATTCATAAACCTTGCCTAAACTCCGGTATTTCACGTAAGAAAGCGTACGAATTATTAGTATAATCTATTTGGCAGGCAAAGTGCTGCAATCCGTTCGAAACAATTACCTTTTCCACCCTGAGCGCCATATTATAACGCACCACCTGGTCGAAAGTATCCTGCGTAATTTTAACTGATGGGGCCTTAAATTCAGCAATCAAATGTGCCTGACCGCCACGCCGGTAAATCAGCAAATCAAAACGACGCTGGTTGCCGTTTACAATGATTTGTTTTTCCACCGACATCAAAGTCTCGGGGTACTTTTTTTCTTTTTTCAGAAACTCAATAAAATTCTGTCGAACCCACTCTTCGGGGGTCAATGCCACAAATTTTTTCCGGATGGAATCAAAGATCATTTGTTTCCCATCATCGCTGCGAATTCGAAAATCATATTCCGGTAAATTCAGTTTATCCATTTGTGTGCAAACTTATCAACTCGTTTTGGCAGGCGACAACTAAAAATGTACATTTGTGCCAACCTTTCAACCTAAGTGCATTCTGATTGTTCAAAGGTAAGATATTTCAGTTTTATGAAAACAAAAAAAGAGATTGTAGAAAACTGGCTGCCACGTTATACCGGCAAGCAGTTGGAAGAGTTCGGGCAATATATTATCCTGACCAATTTTCAGGATTACATTGAAAAATTTGCGCACAAATTTGAGGTACCGATCGATGGAGCCGATAAAAACATGCCTAGCGCAACCGCCGAAGGAATAACCATGATCAACTTTGGAATGGGGAGTCCGAACGCGGCCACGGTGATGGACCTTTTGAGTGCGATAAAACCCAAAAGCGTGCTTTTCCTCGGAAAGTGCGGTGGGCTAAAAAAGAAAAACCAACTCGGCGATTTTATCCTACCCATTGCAGCAATCCGTGCGGAAGGTACTTCGAATGATTATCTGCCACCCGAAATTCCTGCGCTTCCGGCATTCAGTTTGCAACGCGCAGTCTCGCATATCCTTCGAAATTCGGAACAGGATTACTGGACCGGCGTGGTTACTACGATGAACCGCCGGGTATGGGAATTCGACACACAATTCAAGAAATACCTGAAAAAGACACGTGCGATGGCCATCGACATGGAAACCGCCACTTTATTCACAGTTGGTTTTGCCAATTCAATTCCAACCGGGGCGCTTTTGCTGGTTTCCGATCAACCTATGATTTCGACTGGGGTAAAAACCGAAGCCAGCGACAAAAAGGTTTCTTCCGAATATATGGAACGACACATCCAGGCAGGCTTCGATGCACTGATGGAAATCAAAAACAACGGACTTTCCGTAAAACACCTCAGATTCTAAGATGGAGTTCGGCGACATTCTACACGACCTGAAGAAAGGAATTTACTATCCCATCTACCTCTTGCAGGGAGAAGAACCCTACTATATTGATGTGATTTCGGATTACATCGAAAAAAATGTGTTGACCGAAGCCGAAAAAGCGTTCAACCAAACCGTTTTTTATGGCAAAGATTCAGATCCGGTAAAAATTGCGGAAGGTTCGATGCGTTTCCCGATGATGGCGCAAAAACAAGTTATTATTGTTAAAGAAGCGCAAAGTCTGAGCAAAATCGAAACCCTTGCACCATATGCCGAGAAGCCACTCGGATCGACTATCCTGGTGCTTGCTTACAAATACAAAACCGTGGATGCCCGGAGTAAACTGGTAAAAGCAATCAAAAAAAACGGGGTGGTATTTACTTCCGAAAAACTATACGAGAACAAAATTCCAGCCTGGATCGATACATATTTAAAAGACCAGGATTACAGCATTACTCCGCAGGCCGCCCAATTGCTAACGGCATTTTTGGGCACCGACCTCAGCAAAATTGCCAACGAACTCAACAAACTGGTAATTGCGGTAAAGGATAGCAACCGGATTACGCCCGGGCACATCGAAAAAAACATTGGGGTAAGCAAAGATTACAATGTACTGGAATTACAAAATGCGCTTGGACAAAAAGACGTTCTGAAAGCCAACAAGATAATTAACTATTTCGGCGCCAATCCATCGTTGAACCCGATCCAGAAAACCGTAGCAGGTTTATACTTTTATTTCTCCAAACTATTTACCTATCATTTTCTGAAAGACAAATCGGAGCGCAGTGTTGCCGCAGAGTTGCGTGTACACCCGTTTTTTGTTCGCGAGTATGTGGCCGCCGCCAAACGGTACTCGCCCACCAAACTTTACGAAATTATAGGAATTTTGCGCGAGTACGATATGAAAAGCAAAGGTTATAATGCACCGGCAATGGTGAGTGAAGCTGATTTGCAGAAGGAAATGATTTATAAAATTTTACATTGATGATAACCTGGTTTATTATAGGTACTACGGTACTGATTTCTTATTTGGCTTTTCAAAATCCTGACCTGGCTTCGAAGCTCCAGTTTAATGCGGCACACGTCGTTCACCGAAAAGAATACTACCGGCTGGTTTCGCACGCATTTATCCACGCCAACTGGACTCACCTGCTTATCAACATGATGGTGCTTTACTTTTTTGGCCGTAATGTAGAAGCCTACCTCGGTCATTATTTTGGAACCCGGGGCACCTTCTATTATCTGCTTTTGTATTTTGGTGGAATCCTGGCTTCCAACATCTGGAGCCTTATCAAAAACCAGAACAACTATTATTACAATGCGGTGGGAGCTTCGGGAGCTGTTTCTGCCGTTTTGTTTGCCACCATTTTTTTCGATCCGTGGGGATTGTTGTACCTTTTTGCCATTATACCTGTTCCGGGGATTTTATTTGGAGTAGCTTACCTTATTTACTCGTACCAAATGAGCAAGAAACAGCACGACAACGTAGCTCACGACGCGCACTTTCTGGGAGCGGTTTTTGGTTTTGTTTTCCCGGTTTTACTCAGACCCGGTTTATTCGAACAATTTATAGATAACCTGTTTTCATTTATATAGTCATGGATTTTGTGCTGGTAAACGGAGTGCCAAGTTCGAAAAAAGATGCCAACCCCGGTCGCTTTTTATGGAACAGTTCCGTGGTCATTTCACAGGACATTTTGTTTGGTTTTGGTGGTATACCACTGCTGAATGAGAATCTCGATAACATTCAGTCACAGTTACAATCCCTGTCTTACGAACTTCCTCCACTTTTTAATAACCGTCGCGAAATATTCAGGCTGTTTAAACGCCTGTTAAATAAAAACAAATACTATCGATCGGGCTACCTGCATTTGAAAATTCTTGTTTCGGATCAGGAAAGTAACTGGCTGCTTGAAGCAACAAATTACAAGGGTTTCGAATTTCCAAACCGGGAACAGGGCTTACTGACACAAATATCCCCATTTCAAAAATTTAGCGGTGCACCATTCGGCAGGCTACTTTGTCATAATCGTTTGTTTTGGTTAGCTGCCGAAACAAAAAACGAGGCAGGTTCGTTATCCCGAAGCATTTTTACAAACGAAAAAGGCCAGGTTTGTGATGCCCGCGGAGCCAACATTTTCCTGGCAAAAAATGGGGTTTTGCTTACGCCATCGCTCGATACCGGATGTTACGGGGACCTGATTCGAAGAATTGTGATTGAGCAGGCAGCAGCGCTTAAAATCCCGCTTATCGAATCGAATGAAATTGATGAAAAAAAATTGTTGGCTGCCGATGAGATTTTTCTGGCAAGCGAAGCCCGCGGAATTGAATGGATAATGGGAATTGGCACAAAACGTTTTGTTCGGAACTATTCACTGATTATTCATGAAAACGTAAATGCTCACTTACAAGTAAGGGCACAAAAGCAATTATTGTAGAATTTAATACCGTTACAGTTTTTATGCGTAAATCAGAATAGCTGGGTCAATGTTTTTAAGAATTGATTAAGCTTTCGAATACCGGCTCATCTCCTGTCCCTCTTTCAAAATAAAGAAAATAGCTTTGCACAAAACAACACTCAATGTGGGTTATCCTTGCCTTGGTATCAGCGGTTTTACTCGGTTTATACGACGTCGTCAAGAAATTATCGTTAAACGAAAATGCCGTTTTACCCGTACTTTTTTTTATCGACACTTACAGCCGCGGCAGTGGTTTTCCCATTTGTTATTGGCTCTACGGCGCCCGAATATTTTCAGCATCCCGAAATATTTGTACCGCCGCCTGTGTTTCAATGGCGGTGGAGTATCCCGCTAATTGCGGTCTTCCTGCTTTTTGCCGACTACATGTACTTTTATGCACTTAGCATTCCTGACTCGATGATTTCGATTATCTCGGTCCTTCGCCGTGGTGGGGTGCTGGTTGCATTTACTCTTGGGGCCGTTTTATTCAAAGAAAAAAATATCAAACGAAAAGGGATTTACCTGCTTGGGATTCTTATCGGAATTCTTATCATTAGCTTTGGATCAAAATAATCTGTGCTGAACCTGTCCTTGCCCTGAAACATGTTTTATAACGTTGGTTTAATTTGTAATTTAAGCCCGATTATCATACCGAATTAACATAGAATAAAATGAAAAACTTAACCAGCTTACTCCTGCTACTTCTTATTTCGGGAAGTACATTAATGGCTCAAAAAAATTACCAGCCAACAGAAAAGAATCTTGAAAACCGCGAGTGGTTCCAGGATGCCAAATTTGGACTATTCATTCATTGGGGCGTGTATTCAACCATGGCTGGCGGTGGCGATAAGGGAATTGCCGAGTGGATCATGAACCAAAAACAAATTCCGATTTTACAATACGAAAAACTGCCTGCCTTTTTTAATCCCACACAGTTTGATCCTGCCGAGTGGGTTTCAACGGTAAAAAAAGCCGGCATGAAATACATTACCATCACCAGCAAACACCACGACGGTTTTGCCATGTTCGACTCACAAATAAGCGATTACAACATTGTAGACCGTACGCCTTATGGAAAAGACGTGTTGAAAATGCTAAAAGATGAATGTGATAAACAAGGCGTTAAACTATTCTTTTACCATTCGCAACTCGACTGGCACCACCCCGATTACTACCCGAGAGGAAGAACCGGACAAGGATACACCGGGCGCCCCGAAAGCGGCGACTGGAACAAGTACATCGACTATATGAATACGCAATTAACAGAGTTACTGACCAATTACGGCGAAGTGGGTGGAATATGGTTCGACGGAATGTGGGACCAGTGGGATGCCAACTGGCGCCTTGACGAAACCTATTCACTAATCCACAAACTGCAACCCGGGGCATTAATTGGCAGCAACCACCACAAAGCGCCCTTCCCTGGCGAAGATTTCCAAATGTTCGAACGTGACCTGCCCGGCGAGAATTCGATGGGCTTTAACCAAACCGGAACTATTTCCGAACTTCCGCTTGAAATGTGCGAAACCATGAACGGATCATGGGGATTTAACATTAAGGACCAAGACTATAAATCAACCAAACAATTAATCCAAACCATGGTGAAATCGGCCGGTTACGGAGCCAACTTTTTGCTGAACACCGGTCCGATGCCAAATGGAAAAATTCAACCTGAAAATGTTGAGACCTTGCTGGAAATGGGTGAATGGCTCGACAAATACGGCGAAACTATTTACAAAACACGTCGTGGCCCAATCCGCCCGCAAGACTGGGGGGCCACTACATCAGCCAAAAACGGCACCGTTTACATACATCTTTTGGAAATGAAAGACGAGAATTTGTTGATTCCTTCGCTACCCGGGAAAATAAAATCGTTGAAGTATTTTGATGGCGGCGAGAAAGTAAAATTCGAAGAAACCGAATATGGAGTTTTACTGAATGTTCCAAAAGAAAAAATGGACAAAACAGATACTATACTCGTACTAACCATGAAATAGAAGGTGCAACAAAATAGATTTCATCACAAAATCCGGGCTTTGTCCGGATTTTTTTATGGTCTGTTATTTCAAACTTCCATGATAAGGGAAAGAACAGCACTTGTGAAAAATTCTTCCTTTGCATGTAATGCTTTTCATAAGCACACGTCTTACCTTTGAAAACAACGAACAAAAAAGCAGAAAAGCAAAAACAAAAGCATGGTTGCCCGAGATTTTAAAACAAGCATATTACCGGTTAGCAAAAAGCTGCTTCGTTTTGCAACGCACTTTTTGAAAGACGAAGAACTGGCACGCGACGTTGTTCAGGATGTCTTCCTGAAACTCTGGCAAAAAAGAGAGATACTGAATGAAGTAGAAAACATAGAGGCCTTTGCCATGCAGATGACCAGGAACCGCTGCCTCGATGTAATACGAAGTAACAAAGAGGTTCCGATTGACGAAGAAACCGGAAGGCGTTTAAACGCCAAAACGGTAGACGTTCATTCAAAAGTTGAATTAAGCGAAACGGCGCAGCAGATCGGGAAACTGATCGGCCGCTTGCCCGACCTGCAACGAAATGTGATGCAATTGCGCGACATAGAACAAATGTCGTACGACGAGATTGCTGAAATTACCGGCTTGCAGGTCAACGCGATTAGGGTGAACTTATCGAGAGCACGGAAAAAAGTGCGTGATGAATTTTTAAAAATGAATGAAAATGAAAACCGAAGAAGTAAAAATTTTACTGCAACGTTACTTTGAGGGAGAGAGTACCGATGCCGAGGAACGCAGGCTCGAAGCCTACTTTCAATCGGGAGAAGTGAATGCCGAAGTAGCAGAATTTGCCGGGTTCTTTGGAGGTATTTCCGAACTGGCCGGAGTCAGCGACGGTCCACATATTGAAGAAGATATCATGGATTACATCCTCGAAAACGAGCAGCGCGAAAAAAACCGCTACCGTTCGATGTGGAAAGTTGTAACCGGAATCGCAGCTTCGGTAATTATTGTACTGGGTGGCTTTCTGTTCTACCAGGAACAACAAAAGCCTTTTGAAGACACCTTCAACGATCCGGACGAAGCCTATGCTTACGCCACCGAAACGCTGCAATTTATGTCGGTAAAATACAATAAGGGACTGGCACAGTTATCGAACTTCGAGCTGTTGAGAAAGGCGAACGATCCGGTAAAAAAAGCGACGGAACCAGTGGTCGAATTCTATGATGGAATTGATAAACTGGAAGAAAGTAATAATTAATTAATCAAAATAAAGGCAAATAGGCAAGCTGGCAGTTGAAAGCCGGAACCAAAAAAAGTACAAACAACAAAAAAATAAAACGTCATGAAAAAGATAATCTTGTTATTAGCAGTGTTGCTGCCCATGGCAGTGCTTGCACAAAAAAGCCCGGTTGACAAGCTCTTCGAAAAATATGCCAACAAAAAGGGATTTACTACCGTGAACATTTCAGGTAAACTCCTGGGTTTTGCCAGTAGTCTTGACACCGGAGACGAATCAACCAAGGAATTATTGAATGGATTGAGTGGCATTCGTGTTCTCTCGGTTGAAGACGATGAACTAAATAAGAACATCGATTTTTATGCCGAACTCGAAGCTGACGGTTTCTTCAAAAACAACGACTACGAGGTGTTGATGGAGGTAACAGAAGATGATGAAGTGGTACGTTTCCTGGCCAAAGATGCCGACAATGGTAAAATATCAGATCTACTGCTGGTGGTTGGTGGCAACGACAACGCACTCATCAGCATCCAGGGAATCATCGATCCGGCGAACATTGGAAAGATTACCAAGGCTGTAAATATCGATGTAGGCGACTTTGAATAAAAGTGATAAATCATTTGCAGATATGAAAGAATCCGGGCTTGTACCGGATTTTTTTTGTTCTATATCTGTTCATTTACAAATCTTTCGTAATTTTCAGCCAAAGTAACTCACAATTGATGGATTTAGATTCAATTTTACAAAAGCATCAGGTTCAACCCGGAACTACCAAGGTAATCAACATAGGTTGTGTTCGGCTGGAGGCTTCCCGTTTAAAAGAAGGATGGCACCTGGAAACAATCGATAATTGTCCCAACGACGATATCGCATTGGACGAGGCATCGGCATTAAAAGATTATTTTCAAACCGGTAAATCAAACTCGCTGGTTATCGCTCCTGCCCTACCTGTAAAACCCATGGTTTTTAAGGGCAGTGGATTAAATGTACTGCCCGGGCAAAAAATTACAATTTTTGTGAAAATACCGCTTACTTTTCAGATCTACTTCTCAAAAGTTCTGCCCGAAAATCTACTACGTGAAATTACGTACAAGAGAATGTCGAACACCTGGTTTGGAGAGCCCGACTCAGGTGAGCCGGCTTATACGCTGGGCAGCGAGTATTTTCTGGATTTCAACGAAATAGGGATCAACGACTTTGAGGCGATTTGCCCGGTAAGTGTAAAAAATTCTGCAAACGATAATCTGAATGTACAACGCGTAATCATCCGCGACGAGAACCTTACCTTGTACAAAAACAATAACCAGATGGTAACCAGCCATGTTCAAATCGAATACAAGGGGAAAGACATGATTAGTTTGGTTGACTACCAGTATTCAAAACTATTTCATGGCGAAAAACAGGAAATACTTGCCAAACCGCGCAACAGCGCCGGCAAGAACGTTTTGAAATTGAATTTCCATTTTATAAAAAACATTTACAGAACTGAATAATGAACTTCGATTGGTCAAAACATTTTAGCCCCGATTTATTCGGGAAATTATTGCGGCTGGCAATCATTTTGGTGGTAGGGCTGGTAATCGTGTATACGGTCTCCTACCTGGTACGAAAGCTGCTACCCAAAAATCTTACGCAACAGCGTAAAATGATTATTAATCGCTTTGTATCATATTCAGGTGTTGTGATTTTATTTTTTACAATTGTTTCTGAACTTAACATTAACCTCACTGCTATTTTTGGCGCCGCAGGGATTATTGGGATAGTAATTGGAGTGGCGTCGCAAACGAGTATTGGGAACATTGTGAGTGGCTTTTTCCTGGTTTCCGAAAAATCGTTTGAGTTGGGCGATGTAATTAAAATAGGCGATAAAACCGGCACGGTTTACAGCATCGACCTGCTTTCGATAAAAATCAGGACCTTCGATAACCTGCTACTGCGTATTCCAAATCAAACAGTAATATCAAGCGAAGTGATCAACGTTACCCGCTTCCCGATCCGTCGTCTCGACATTGACCTGAGTGTGGCTTACAAAGAAGACCTTGAAAAAGTAAGAGAAGTGATCGGGCGGGTAGTGCGTCAAAATCCATTGTGTCTCGACGAACCCGAGCCGTTGATTACCTATAAAAGCTTTGGCGACAGTGGAATCAATATTTTACTTGGAGTTTGGTTCGAAAAAGCCAACTTTCTGAAAGTAAAGAATTCAATATTCCAGGAAATAAAAGCTGCTTTCGATAGTGAAGGTATAGAAATCCCGTTCCCGCATGTTACGCTTTACACCGGCGAGGTTACAAAACCATTTCCTATTGTAAAGAAGGATGAAACAGAGGCAAAAGGCTGATCTCTTTGCGTGATTGTTTCAGAACTTGTTCCCATTCATTTCCTTTCCGCCGGGAAAAATTGCCGTAAATGTTTGATGAAGGCTTCACCAAAAGATAAAATGAAGCGTAAACATTTGATGATTACCCGACCAAACCAAAAAGAAGGCTTTGGAGGTTTGTTTAAACCTTGCCGGAACAAAAAGTGAAGGTGTGAACGTTTGATAATTGCTCGTCCGAGAGAAAATGGGAGGCATGGAGGTTTGCTTAAGCCCCGCCTGAATAAAAAGCATTCAGTGAACGCGTGGAGGTTTATCGATAAAAAAACGTCGTGCCTAAAAAGGCACGACGTTTTTGTTTATTTGATTTTGATTTTGGCCGGTTATAAAAGCCCCCTTTTTTTCAGGAGAGGTTCTTTTGCTGGATCTTGTCCACGGAACTGGCGATAAACATCCATTCCTTCGTAGGCGCCGCTTTCTTCAAGAAGTTTCCTGAATTTGGCAGCATATTCCGGATTAAAAATATCGCCGCTTTGTTTAAAGGCATCAAACGCATCAGCATCGAGCACCGCGGCCCAGATATATACGTAGTAGCCTGCCGAATATCCGTCGCCCGAGAATATGTGCGAAAAATAAGTGCTGCGGTACCGTGGCAGAAATTCAGGAATCAAACCGATGGCATCCATTGCATCTTTCTCGAATTTATCCACATCAGCAATTTCCGGATTTTTAGTGGTATGATAATCCATGTCGAGTAGCGACGCGGCCACATATTCTCCGGTAATAAATCCCTGGTTAAAGGTTCCGCTTTTGATCAGCTTATTCAATAATTCATCAGGAATGGCTTCGCCGGTTTTGTAGTGTTTTGCATAAACTTTTATCACTTCGGGTTCAGCAGCCCAATTTTCCATAATTTGCGAAGGCAGTTCAACAAAATCGCGTGGTACGCTACCAATTGTGCGGTCGTATTTCCCATCAACGAATATAAAATGCAGTGCATGTCCAAATTCATGAAACAGGGTCGACACCTCATCAAAACTCAATAAAGCCGGGGCATCGCCCGATGGACGGGTAAAATTCATTACAATTTCACCAATATATGGCTGACGTTTTCCGTCACGGTATGTCACATCTCTGAACCCGGTCGACCAGGCGCCTACTCTCTTACCGTCGCGCGGGTGAAAATCCATGTACAAAATTGCCAGGTGCGAACCATCGGCTTCGAGTACTTCATAAGCCTCAACTTCGTCGTTGTAAGCTGGAATATTGTCGTGTTTTACAAACTGAAGCCCGTAAAGTTCTTTTGCAACATAAAAAATTCCATTTTTAACATTATCGAGGCTGAAATATGGTTTTAGTTCTGCCTCATCCAAATCGTATTTTTCTTTACGTAATTTCTCGGCATAGTACCACCAGTCCCACGATTCTATTTTGATGTTTGCCCCTTCGCGGTCGGCGATGGCTTGCATGGATTTTACATCTTCTTTGGCCATTTTAAGCGACGGAACCCAAAGCTCCATCAGGAAATCGGTGATGGCTTTTGGTGTTTTGGCCATATTCACATCGGCTTTGTAAGCTGCAAAATTATCGAAACCCAGCATTTTGGCTTTTTGGTCGCGTAGTTTTACAATTTTCTGGATGATGGCTTTGTTATCGTTTTCGTTGTTGTTGTCGCCACGCATAAAATAGGCGCGGTAAATTTTCTCGCGTAGGTCGCGTTTTTCCGAGAATTGCAGGAAAGGGATCCAGCTTGGTTTGGCAAGTGTAAAAACCCACTTCCCTTCTTCACCGGCTTTTTTAGCAGCATCAGAGGCTTGTGCGATTACATCATCAGGAAGCCCGGCAAGGTCTTCTTTATTATCGATAACCAAAATAAAATTCTTGTTGGTTTCGGCTAACAGGTTTTCATCAAACTGAAGATACAGGGTAGATAACTCACCATTTATGCCTTTCAAAATTTCCTGGTCTTCGACGGAAAGGTTGGCGCCGTTGCGCTCAAAATCCTGGAAATATTTTTCGGTTACACGTACTTGCTGATCATCGAGACCAAGTTCGTTTCGTTTTTCATAAATCGCTTTGATTTTCGCAAACAAGCCGGCGTTCATGGCAATCTCATCGCGGTGCATGGTTACCAAAGGTGAAATTTCGCGGGCTGCCACCTGCATTTCGTCGCTGGTGTTGGCATCGGTAAGCGGGAAAAACACACCGGTAACCTTATTCAGCAGCTCGCCCGATTTGTCGAAAGCGAGAATGGTATTCTCAAAAGTTGGTTCATCGGCGCTGGCAACAATGGCATCAATCTCGGTGTTGTGTTCATCGATACCTTGCTGAATGGCGGGCAAATAATGCTCTACCTTAATTTCATTAAAGGGAGGAACTCCAAAGGGAGTGTTCCACTCGGTAAAAAACGGATTTTCCATATCAGTTTTACTTTCATTTTTTCCAGACTGGCACGAAGATAGCGCCAAACCGGCAACAAATACAATAAACAGCAGTTTCTTCATTTCTATATATAATTAGTGATTTTGATTTTGTTGCGAAAGATACATAATAAACACCTTTCGTGACATGACAGAATTCAACCTTTTTAATGGCGCTTAGCTATAAAACCTGCAAAAACAAGCTTTTGTAATGCTTCTCAGAATGAAAGTGTAACTGTTCGCCCGATCAGATAAAAATCCTTACTTTTGTCGCATTCAAAAAACGACTGAAAAGCATTCAAAAATGAAGATTTCGTATTCGTGGTTAAAAGACTATGTAAAGCTGGATAAAACACCGCATGAAGTTGCTGATATACTGACACAGATCGGGTTGGAAGTAGGGAGCATAGAAGAAGTGGAAACCGTAAAAGGTGGTTTGCAGGGACTCGTCATCGGCGAAGTGCTCACATGCGAAAAGCACCCAAACTCGGACCACCTGAGTGTGACTACTGTAAATGTTGGTAGCAGTGAAGCACTGCCAATTGTATGCGGGGCTCCGAATGTGGCTGCCGGGCAAAAAGTGGTTGTGGCAACCGTTGGGACAGTTTTATATGATGGCGACCAGGAATTTACGATCAAGAAATCGAAGATCCGTGGTGAAGTTTCGATGGGGATGATTTGCGCCGAAGATGAGATCGGCCTTGGGACCGACCACGAAGGAATCATGGTTTTGGATGCCAATGCAAAAGTGGGCACAGCAGCCAAAGATTTTTTTAAAGTTGAATCTGATTGGGTAATTGAGGTGGATTTAACACCCAACCGAATCGACGCAGGTTCTCACATTGGAGTAGCCCGCGACCTGGCCGCTTTTTTGAGTAAAACAGAGAAAACCAGGTATCAAAAACCATCGGTCGATGCGTTCAGGGTGGACAACCACAAGCTCGAAATTCCGGTAGAAATAGTTAACCCTGAAGCCTGCCCCCGGTATTCGGGAGTTACCATTTCGGGGCTTGAAATAAAAGAATCGCCCGAGTGGCTGCAGAACCGGCTGAAAATGATCGGGCTTTCGCCCATCAACAATGTAGTGGATGTTACAAACTATGTTCTTTTTGAATGTGGCCAACCACTTCATGCGTTTGATGCAGATGAAATTACGGGCAACAAAGTGGTGGTCCGTACGATGAATACAGGCACCAAATTTATAACGCTCGACGAGACTGAACGTGAACTGCACGAGGACGATCTGATGATCTGCAATACCAAAGAAGGAATGTGTATCGGAGGTGTATTTGGCGGCAGGCGTTCAGGAGTTAAAAAATCTACCAAAAACATATTTCTTGAAAGCGCATATTTCGACCCGGTTTATATCCGGAAAACGGCTCGCCGCCACGGACTGAACACCGATGCTTCGTTCCGTTTTGAACGTGGTGTGGACCCGAATAATACAATTTTTGCACTCAAACGTGCTGCAATGCTGATCAAGGAAGTCGCTGGCGGTACCATTTCTTCTGAAATTGTTGATATTTATCCGCAAGCAATTGATGACTTTAAAGTTGATATTTCTTACGCAAATGTGAAACGCCTGATTGGGAAAGATCTTGGGGCAGAAACGATCAAGAATATTTTAAACTCGCTCGAAATCAAAATCGAAAACGGGGATGAAAAAGGATTATCACTGCTTGTCCCGGCTTATCGCGTCGATGTAAAACGCGAAGCTGACGTAATTGAAGAAATCCTGCGTATTTACGGGTACAACAATGTTGAAATTCCAACGCAGGTTAATGCTTCGTTGCAAACTGCTGAAAAGCCCAGCCCCGATCACATAAAGAACCTGGTAGCTGAAATGCTTACGTCTCAGGGATTCAACGAAATCTGGTCGAATTCGTTAACCAAAGCAACTCATTACGATTTGTTGACACAGTTTAATTCAAAACAAACTGTTAAAATCCTGAATCCGCTGAGTAACGATTTGAATGCGCTGAGACAAACACTTTTATTCGGAGGCCTGGAAACGATTGCATATAACGCGAACCGCCAAAATAAGAACCTGAAATTTTACGAATTCGGGAATTGCTATTTTTACAAAGGCACACAGCTAAAAGATCAGCCAGCCAATAATTACTGGGAAGAAAGTCACCTGGCGCTTTTTGTCAGCGGGAACAAGGAAACAGAGAACTGGACTACCAAAGAAGAGAGTTCGTCGTTTTACGGGTTAAAAAGCTATGCCGAAAATATTTTGCAGCGTCTTGGGTTGAAAAATCAAAACCTGGTTGTTGATGGTCCCGGGAACGAATTATTTTCGGATGGGTTGACCTATTTATACAACAATAAAGTGGTCCTCGAATTGGGGATTATAAGCTCAGGCTTACGAAAGAAATTTGAAATCGACAGACCGGTTTATTATGCTGACTTTAACTGGGACAACGTTTTCCAATTTCATAAAAAACATAAAGTCCTGTTTAACGAATTGCCCAGGTTCCCGTCAGTTCGTCGCGACCTGGCCTTACTGATCGATAAAAACGTGAAGTTCGACCAAATAAAACAACTTGCCCTGAAAACCGAACGCCAGTTGTTGCGCGAAGTCGATTTATTCGATGTGTACGAAGGGAAAGGTGTTCCGTCCGGAAAAAAATCGTATGCCGTAAGTTTCATCCTTCGCGACGATTACAAAACGCTGAATGAAAATCAAATTGACAAAACCATGCAACGCTTGATTTTCATGTTTGGTAAAGAACTGGGAGCTGAATTGAGATAGAAATTTTCTTTTTCAAGGCAAACAATTGTTATCCCGGGTTGTTTCATTACGAGCTCAACAAATTAAGCTTAATATCTAAAGCATTTATTAAATGCAAAACCACACGAAGGGAATTATTTATGCAGCCATAACTGCATTTTTCTGGGGATTTCTGGCCATTGCCTTAAAAGTAGCCGTAAATAAAGTCGATCCGGTTACTATTGTTTGGTTTCGCTTTGTCGTGGCTTTTCTGATTCTATCGGCATGGACAGCCTACAAAAACCCGTCATCGTTTCAAATTATCGTAAAACCGCCAATTTTAGTGATTTTGGCAGCACTTGCCCTGTCGTGGAATTATCTTGGGTACATGCTGGGGATTCAGTACACGACGCCCAGCAATGCACAGCTATTTATTCAAAGTGGCCCGATGTTGCTGGCTACTGCCGGTTTTGTTCTATTTAAGGAAAGTGTTTCGCGTCAGCAAATTATTGGTTTTTTATTGGCAATTGCCGGGTTTTCGTTTTTTTACCGCGACCAGTTGCACGCCTTTTTCGAAACCCGGGGAACTTACAATTTGGGCATTTTGCTCACCATTTCAGGAGCGCTAGCCTGGTCAGTTTACGCCATCCTGCAAAAGAAATTAGTAATCAATTATTCAGTAGATAGTCTGAATCTTATTCTGTTTCTTTTACCAGCCATTATTTATCTGCCATTTGTTAAGCTTAGTCCACTACCCGAACTCCACTGGAGCTGGTGGTTGCTGCTGGTTTTTCTGGGTGCAAACACATTTATTGCCTACACCAGTCTGGCAAACGCACTAAAATACCTCGAAGCCAGCAAAGTAAGCATCATTATCATACTAAATCCGATGATCACCTTTATTACCATGGGAATTTTAACCGAGTTGAATGTTTCCTGGATCCAGCATGAGCGCTTTTCTCTTTCTACAATTTTGGGGGCGACACTCGTTTTTTCAGGTGCAATTTTGGTGATTGGAATCAGGAAAAACAGACTGTCAAACAAAAAGTCCTGAAAATTTATTCGAGTTGGTCCGGTTCATTCCATCAAAATTCGAATTGAAGTAAATTGCGTTAAACCCTTCGTACATTATTTTGTTTACTTTGGAGAAAACTTTCAGAGATGATCAGATTGAAATACTTTTTAGTGGTAGTTACGTTGCTGTTATTTTTTTCATGCACTCCGGATCCGATAAATATTACAACGGTTACCGGTGGCATTTCAGCAAAAAAGTTGGCCAAAACACTTTCGCATGAGCATTTGCTGGTTGACTTTATTGGCGCCGACAGCATTAGCTACGACCGTTGGGACAGAGATGCGGTTGCAGAAAAGGCGCTGCCCTATCTGAAACAAATCCGTGACCTTGGCTACAAAACTTTTGTTGATGCAACACCTGCCTATTTAGGCCGCGATCCGCAACTGCTAAAAATGTTATCTGAAAAATCGGGTATTCAAATACTTACAAATACGGGGTATTACTCGTTGAACGAGAAATATGTACCTGGATTTGCGTTTACTGAATCTGCCGAACAACTGGCCGCCCGGTGGATTGATGAAGCACAAAATGGAATTGAGGGCACAGATGTTTTTCCCGGGTTTATAAAAATTTCTGTTGAACCTGGTCCCTTAACAGAATTGAACCGGAAAATAGTAAAAGCAGCGTGCATTACTCACCGCGAAACCGGCTTAACAATTATGTCGCACACCGGCCCTGCCTTACCGGCATTTCAGGAAATCGAAATTCTGAAGCAGAACGGCATTCACCCATCAGCTTTTATCTGGACACATGCACAAAATGAAAACGACTTTAACAAACATTTGGAAGCTGCTAAAATGGGAGCCTATATCTCTTTCGATAATTTTAAAGCTGCCGATACAACCAGATATCTCGACTTTATTCTTTTTATGAAAAAACATGGCATTTTGCATAAAGTGCTTTTATCGCATGATGCAGGGTGGTACGATCCTGAAAAACCGGAAGGTGGAGAATTCAGAGGATTTACCGACCTGGACACCTATCTCGTCCCTGCGCTGGAGAAAGAAGGTCTTGCGCAGTTTGATCTTTTTCAGCTCTTCTACGGAAACCCGGCCGATGCTTTTATGATCAGGAAACGCATGCTCAACCCGGAGGAAAAGTAGTCGTATTACTGAGCCTGGAAAATATAAATCAAAATAGATTTAACAAAAAAGCCGCCTTATGAGCTGCCTTGCCTCGACCCGAACCCGTCTCGCCTTAGGCGAGATGACAGGCCGATGCTCTAATCAACTGAACTACCACACCGGGATTATGAAGATTAAAAACTCGATTAAAAATGCGGTGCGGACGGGACTCGAACCCGCGACCCTCGGCGTGACAGGCCGATATTCTAACCAA
>WOYV01000020.1 GCA_011620585.1 Draconibacterium sp. | reverse complement strand
AAAATTATCCAGGAAAGAATTTGCAGTACTTTCAGAATTTGATTCGTGGTGATTTTAATTTCCATTTTAATTGTCAGTTTTTAATGTGGTTCAATTATCAATTTTCTTGTCTTTCGTAAATTCCAGTATATCGCCTGGCTGGCAGTCGAGCGCTTCGCAAATGGCTTCGAGCGTGCTAAAACGGATTGCTTTTGCTTTTCCGGTTTTCAGAATAGATAGATTGGCCAATGTGATGTTTACTTTCTCTGAAAGTTCATTCAGCGACATTTTTCGCCGGGCCATCATAACATCAAGATTTACAATTATTGCCATGGTTACACGGTTAAATCGTTTTCTGACTGAATTTCAACCCCGCGTCTAAAGATTTGTGAGATTACAAATACAAGTCCGGCCATAAAAAGAAATGGCCCGGTATTCCACGAGTCATTCAGGTGCCCGGCTTTTTCGCCCAGCCATGCCACAAACCCCCCACCGGATACTGATAACACCCAAATCGTAAAAAGCGAGCAACTAATGTACTCCAGCTGATGTGCCACCTCCATTGAAAACGGATTCTCGATTTTGATCTTGCCGATGAGCTTTGCTACCATCCACCAAACGATTGCTTTTAAAACGGTGATAAGCAACAGAAAAAATATAAGTATCAAAAACAGGCTTGTACTATCATGCCGAAGGGTGAATAAATCAAGCCCCTGGTAAATATTTTTTGCGCTTTCGGGATTCCAGCAACTTGAAACGGTGGAAAAGAGATAAGTTCCGGCTTTAACAACAAATCCAAAAAAAGCAATCCATGCGAGAATTTTTAGTACCGTAAGAATTTGTTCTGTACGTGTATTTACTTTTATTTCCATAATTAAGTATATTATTTCAATTGCAAATAAAATAATAATTATCGAAAAACAATAAATAATAACTAAAAAACAATAAATAATTATCTAAAAACATTTTGCACTCATGGAATTGTATTGAGCTGAGAATTTCATTTTGGGCAGTATCACGGAAGGTTCTTTTACCTGGGTTTGCGAAGTTTTATTCGAAAAATAATGAAAGGTATTTTCACCGTTGGATTATTGGTTCTGTCGAACACATTTATGACAATAGCCTGGTATGGCCACCTGAAATTTGCTGAAATGAAGTGGTTTAGCAAGCTGGGGTTGATTTCAATCGTTCTGATCAGTTGGGGAATCGCACTTTTTGAATATTTTTTCCAGGTGCCTGCGAACCGGATTGGTTATAAGGAACATGGCGGACCCTTTTCACTCATCGAATTGAAAGTGTTGCAGGAAGTGATTACACTGATCGTTTTCTCGATATTTACTTTGCTGATATTTAAAAACGAAACCTTTCGCTGGAACCACGTTGTAGGGTTTGTATTTCTTGTACTGGCCGTATATTTTATTTTTAAGAAATAGGTTTTCAAACGAATCGACGCGACGTTCTACCTGTACTTCTTTAATCCAGACAAAAAAATCGTTTACTTTGCACAAAATTTCTGATATGACTAAAAAGCGAGTAAATGTAATTACCATGGGATGCTCAAAAAACCTGGTAGATTCTGAGGTTTTACTGAGCCAGTTGGAGAAGGGAAAGTTTGAGGTAATGCACGACTCAAATGATACAAATTTCGATGCTGTTTTTATCAATACCTGTGGTTTTATTCAGGATGCCAAGCAGGAATCCATCGACATGATTCTGGATTATGCCGAAGCCAAAAAACGTGGAGAGATCAGCAAATTATATGTGATGGGTTGTCTCTCGGAGCGTTACCAGCACGATCTGGAAGCAGAACTGCCGGAAGTGGACCGTTACTTTGGAAAATTCGATATGAAAGCTATGGTGGAGGAATTAAAAGTTACTTACCACCCCGAATATATTTACGAACGGAAAATTACTACCCCTTCGCATTTTGCCTATCTGAAAATTTCGGAAGGATGTAACCGCTCGTGTTCGTTTTGCGCCATTCCAAAAATGACAGGCCGGCATAAGTCACGCACCATTGAAAGCCTGGTTCTGGAAGCCAGGTACCTGGCCAAAAAAGGCGTAAAAGAGTTGCTTTTGATTGCGCAGGATCTTTCGTATTACGGAATAGATATCTATGGTAAAAACCGCCTGGCAGAATTGATCGAGCGTGTTTCCGGGGTGGAGGGAATCGAATGGATTCGTCTGCATTATTTGTATCCCACCAAATTCCCGATGGATATTTTACCGGTTATGCGCGAAAACCCTAAAGTTTGTAAATACCTTGACATGCCCTTGCAACATATCTCGAACCGGGTTTTGAAAAATATGTTGCGCCATGTTACCCGGGAAGAAACAGAGGCTTTGATTGCTAAAATTAAAACTGAAGTTCCGGGAGTTGTCTTAAGAACCACTTTGTTGGTAGGTTTCCCGGGCGAAACAGAAGAAGAATTTAACGAACTGACTGAATTTATCCAGGAACAAAAATTTGAGCGACTGGGTGTTTTCCCGTATTCGCAGGAAGACGGAACCTACGCTGCCGACAATTTTAGCGACAAGCTTGACGAAGAAACCAAACAGGGCAGGGCCGACGAGATCATGGAAATTCAACAAGCGATCTCGGCCGAACTCAACCGTCAGAAAATAGGAAAGGAATTCAGGGTGATAATCGACAACAAGGAAGCCGATTATTATATTGGCCGCACCGAGTTCGATTCGCCGGAAGTGGATGGCGAAGTGCTGATTACTTCAGCAAAGGAACTTCGAAAAGGCGATTTTGTTACGGTTCGTATTAACGGCGCCGAAGACTACGATTTGTACGGTGAAGTGCTTGCCTAACCGAAGTATTCAGTCGCGGTGCGTAGTTTCAGTTCAGAAAAGATGTTCTTTAAACTTGTACCTGTGGCTTGAAGCTTGCAGCTAATAAATACGGATAATTTCGCCACTGCGTCTTCCTTCCACACTTCGTACGTAGCCGGCAGCTACTTTGTACATGGGTACCGGGATGTGTCCCGGGAAATGTCCGCCAAGCCGCGCAGCAGAATTTTCTACCAAACCGGGAGCCACCGCATTAATTCGTTGCCCATTTTTCAACTCCTGCGAAACCGCGATTACAAAACCATGAATGGCATTGTTAACCATTGCCGCGCTCGTGGTTCCAAACACCGGATCGTCGGCTAAAATGCCGGTAGTAAGTGTAAACGATCCGCCTGCCCTTAGAAATTCCTGCCCAACTCGTACCAGGTTTACCTGCCCCATCAATTTACTCCGGATGCCGATATAAAAATCCTCCTCGCTCATTTCGTCGAAAGGCGCCCATTTGGCTGCTCCGGCACAAGACACCACGGCGTCGAGTTCTCCTGCCTTGCCATACATTTCCCTTATCGAATCAATGTCTTCGATATTTACCTGAAGATCACCGCTGTTTCTTCCGGCTGTGATCACTTCATGTTTTTCTTTTAAATGGTTTGCCACTGTTTTGCCAATGCTACCGCTTGCTCCGCCAACTACCAGGATTTTCATCGTACCGTTTTTGCAATAAAAGGATTAACCCGGAAAAAAGTTCAATAAAAGTGCTTTTATACCTTGTTTTACTTAGAATTTTGTGGCAGAATTTGTATTTCGAACGTCTTTTTATTTTCGAATGTTTGATTATCTTTCCCAGTTGTTAAACTAAACCTGATAAACTAATCCAAACCCGGAAACAGTTGGATTACGTATCAAATTAAAATATTTTATTACGATGAGAAACCTGAAATGGCTGGTAGCAGCGCTATTTGTATTATTCCTTTATACGGCTAATGCAGAAATTGCCGACTCGTTGTTTGTAGCGAGTAATTACGACAAGGCGGAGTATTTTATTGAAATGCGCGATGGTGTAAAACTGTACACGATCGTTTACACCCCAAAAGATCGAACACAAACTTATCCGGTACTGATGAACCGTACGTGTTACAATGTACAATCGTACAGCAATTTCAAGCTGCGGGCCCCGAACCCTTATTTGATTGAAAGCAAATACATTTTGGTTTATCAGGATGTACGCGGACGTTATATGTCGGGGGGAACGTTTGACAACATGCGGCCAAATATTCCGGGAAACGATGTGAAGAACAAAAAAGATATTGACGAAAGCTCAGATACTTACGATACCATCGACTGGCTGATCCGAAACATCAAAGGAAACAATGGCAGGGTGGGAATCTATGGTATTTCGTACCCTGGATTTTACAGCTCGGCTTCGTTGCCCGATGCACATCCGGCGCTGAAGGCGGTGTCGCCACAAGCCCCGATCGCTGATTTTTTCTTTGACGATTTTCATCATCAGGGCGCTTTCCTTCAAAGCTATCTGGCTGCATTTGCCGTTTTTGGATATCAAAAAGATACGCTGACAAAAACAGCCTGGTACACCGATAAAATGATGCGTTTTTTTAGCCAGCGTTCGGTCGACGGGTACGAATTCAATCTGAAAATGGGGCCTCTGAAAAATGCCACCAGGAAATACCATTACGATAACTTTTTTTGGCAACAGATTATAGATCATCCGAATTACGACGAATTCTGGCAAAAACGAAACCTGCTGCCTCACCTCAACGACATCAAACCGGCAGTAATGACTGTCGGAGGATGGTTCGACGCTGAAGATTTGTACGGTGCACTCAGCACTTATAAAGCGATTGAGAACAACAATCCTTCGGCTAAAAATACAATTGTGATGGGGCCCTGGACACACGGGGCCTGGGTTCGTGAGCCTGGTCAGCAATATGTAAATCACATCTACTTCGGCGACAGTATTTCAACCTTCTTTCAGAAAAATATGGAAAAACCCTTCTTCGATTTCTACCTGAAAGGTAAAGGAGTGAATAAACTGCCGGATGCCTATGTTTTTGACACGGGTATAAAAGAATGGAAACAATACAACGAGTGGCCGCCTAAAAATGTGGAGCCGGTTACCTTTACTTTCCATGAAAATGGCGAGTTATTAATCAATGAGCCGGTTGACCCGTCGCAAAAATTTGAATACATAAGCGACCCGGCTAAACCGGTGCCTTACACCTCTACCATTGAAGGTTTGACTTTTACCCCACGGAATTTTATCACCGACGATCAACGTTATGCCTCCCGTCGTCCCGATGTACTAACTTTTGAAACCGAAGCGCTTGCCGAGGATTTGACGATTGCTGGGGAGATACTGGCACAACTGGTGGTTTCGATGACCGGTACCGATGCTGATTTTATTGTGAAACTGATTGATGTTTACCCCGATAACCACGGGAATTATGATCGCACCCCGAAAAACATTGTGATGGGGGGATACCAGCAGTTGGTGCGCCACGAGGTGTTCCGGGGCCGTTTTCGCAATAGTTACGCCGAGCCAGAACCTTTCGAACCCGGCGTACGCACCAATGTTACTGTTCCGTTACAGGATATTTTGCATACTTTTAAACAGGGACATCGCGTGATGATCCAGATCCACAGCACCTGGTTTCCTTATATCGATCGCAATCCGCAGAAATACGTGGATAATATTTACAAGGCCGGTGAAGAGGACTTTATCAAATCAACGATCACGGTTTATGGAACCTCAACCGTTAAAGCAGGTGGCGATTTACCAGTGCTCGGGTTTATGCCTGCAAAGAATTAAGTCTTAAGCAATAAATAACCTTTCCAAAAAATCCTGGTTTTGGAAAAGTAAAAAGGGCTTTCAAAATATTTCGAAAGCCCTTTTTCTATTATTAACTGACGCAAATTTACATCAAAAAGCTAAGTAGGATACCAGCCGCTACAGCCGAGCCGATCACCCCGGCAACGTTTGGCGCCATGGCGTGCATCAGCAGGTGGTTGGTTGGATCTTCCTTCAGCCCCATTGTTTGAACGACGCGGGCGCTGTCGGGCACTGCCGAAACACCGCAAGCACCGATCATCGGATTGATTTTATTTTCCTTTTTAAGGAAAAGATTCATGATTTTGGCTCCGGCAACACCACCGGCTGTGGCAATCACAAACGATGCTGCACCTAATCCGAAAATTTTAATCGAAGATGGGGTCAGGAATACATCAGCCTGCGTTGAAGCGCCAACTGTAATCCCCAACAGGATTGTAATAATGTCGATTAGTGGGTTGGCTGCGGTATTTGCCAAACGTTTGGTTACACCCGATTCTTTTAACAGGTTTCCAAGGAACAACATCCCGATCAGTGGTAAAGCCGAAGGCGCGATGTATGCGGTTAGTATCAAACCGACAATTGGGAAGAGTATTTTTTCGGTTTTTGATACCGCGCGTGGAGGTTTCATCCTGATCCGTCGCTCTCTTTTGGTCGTCATCAAGCGAATTACCGGCGGTTGGATAACCGGTACGAGCGCCATATACGAATAGGCTGCAATCGCAATCGGCCCGATCAGGTTTTTCACTGTTGTTCCATCAGGTAGTAAATTCATCCCGTTCGCGAGTTTCGACGAAATAAAAATAGCGGTTGGTCCGTCGGCACCTCCGATAATTCCAATTGCGCCGGCTTCAGGCGGTGCAAATCCCAAAAAGATAGCGCCTAAAAATGTAAGAAAGATCCCAATTTGTGCCGCGGCACCCAGTAACATCAATTTTGGATTCGAGATCAGCGACGAAAAGTCGGTCATAGCTCCAATTCCGAGGAAGATGAGTGGTGGATACCATCCCTGAACAACGCCCTGGTACAAAATATTCAACACCGAACCGGGTTCGTAAACACCCAGTTTCAGGTTAAAGTCGGTAACCTGGAACATTGGAATATTTCCGATCAGAATACCAAAGCCGATCGGGACCAATAACATCGGTTCAAAGTCGTATTTGATGGCCAGGAACAGGAAAACAAAACCAATGATCATCATCATAATGTTTCCCCAAGATACGTTCGCAAAACCCGAGAATTCGTAAAAATTAAACAGGCCTGAAACCGCCCCGTTGTAGTTTTTGTAAACAAAGCCATCGCCGCTCAATTGTCCTTCTGCATTCAATTGCAGCGTCCTTTGCGGCAGCTGGACCCTATCGTTCGAAATGTTGTATCCGTTCGAGCTGTTCGGATCGGTGTTGGTTCTCAGGTGTTGTATTTGTACCGTGTTGAACGAGAGTACGATATCGTTGCCGTACACTTTATAATGTCCCGTGTAGCGTTGCTTGGCCGAATCGAGAATGAAAGTACCCTCTTTTTCGAAAGTAAAGGTTTTAAACCGTTTAACGGTTCGTATATTTTCCTTCGACGATTCATCGGCTTTGTAAGTGGCAATCGGAATATAACCGTCTGAATAGTTCACCCATTTGCCGCTGCTTAAGTTTTGTCCGGCCTTTTGATTTTCTCCGGACGCAAAGGCCAGTTCTGCCGTAAAAATCAGCAATATCAGTAGTTGAAGAAATTTTCTCATGCTTGTAAATAGTAAGGGTTAACCAATTTCGATCAGCACATCGTCTTGTAAAACACTCTCGCCGACATTTACCTTGATAGCTTTTACCTCGCCCGACTTGGTGGTTTGTATCTGGTTTTCCATTTTCATGGCTTCCATAACCAATACATTTTGTCCTTCGCTTACCATGTCGCCAATGTTTACATGGATTTTGAGGATTGTCCCTGGCAGCGGGGCAGTTACCTTGTGTTTGCCACCCGGTTCTGTTTTCTTGATTTGCCCTTCACCTGGTAGTTGCTCCACCGGTTTACGGATCAGTTTAGGTGTTTTCGAAGTTTTAATTTCGCTGTGGATCACCACTTCATAAAGGGTCCCGTTTACGTCGAGTTCGGCAACATTCCCTTCAATGTCTTTTAAATGAACATCGTAATCGTTACCCCTGATTGTGAATTTATATTTTTTCATTTTTAGTATTATTGAATGGTTCTGGATGTGTGCTATCTTCCCTTAGGCCAATTCTGGTTTACACTGTAAATTTTTGAACTCCATGGAGAATACGCTTTTCGTACTTTTTTGATTGTTACCACGTTGCTTTCGTCGTCGTGTAACTCGCTGAAATATAGGTGCAGGGCCAGGCTGATGGCAGCGGTTACGTTTCCTTCCACGATAAAATCATCACCGGTAACCACTTCTTCATTTTTGTTTCTTCTCAGTTTTGTTTTGTTGAATTTCATGTTGATCAACTTGGGCAAACGGGTAAAAACAATTACCAATGCGGCCAGCGAGAAAAAAACAATGAAGAAGCCGACCACCGAAACGGTGATTCCAAATTCCACTGTGTTTGATAACAGTATTATTGTTGCTCCCATAGCTCCTGGTTTATAATGGAATATTTGAATGTTTTTTCGGCGGATTCACAAGCTTTTTGGTTGCCAGGCTTTGCAAACCCCTGATAATACGGAAACGGGTGTTACGCGGCTCAATCACATCGTCGATATAACCAAAAGAAGCAGCCATATATGGATTGGCAAATTTCTCGTTGTACTCTTCTTCGTGGTTGGCAATAAATTTGGCGCGTTCTTCCGGATCTTCGATATCACGCAAGGTGCGGCCGTGCAAAACTTCCACTGCGCCCGCAGCTCCCATCACTGCAATTTGTGCACTTGGCCAGGCGTAGTTCAGGTCGCCGCGCAATTGTTTGCTCGACATCACGTCGTGGGCGCCACCGTATGACTTGCGAAGCGTGATCGTGATTTTTGGAACAGTAGCTTCGCCGTAAGCAAACATTAGTTTGGCTCCGTGGGTGATGATCCCGCCGTACTCCTGTTTACTTCCGGGAAGGAAGCCGGGCACATCTACCAAAGTAATAATCGGAATGTTAAAACTGTCGCAATAACGCACAAAACGTGCTGCTTTTATCGATGCATTGATATCGAGAACCCCGGCAAGATAGTTGGGCTGGTTAGCTACAATCCCCACAGGTTGTCCGTCTAATTTGGCAAAGCCCACCACGATGTTTTTGGCATAATTACGATGGATCTCGAGAAATTCCCCATAATCAACAATAGTATGGATTACATCTTTTACATCGTAAGGCTGGTTTGGATTTTCAGGAATGATTTCGTTTAGGAGATCGTCCAGCCGGTCGATTGGGTCGGTGTTTTCAGTTACAACCGGATCTTCAAGATTATTTTGCGGCAGGTAGCTGATCAGTTTTCGAATGATCATCAGTCCTTCTTTTTCATTTTCGACCAGGAAATGCGCCACCCCCGATTTGGAAGCGTGTATTTTACCACCACCCAAATCTTCAACCGAAATATCTTCTCCGGTAACGGTTTTCACTACTTTAGGACCGGTAACAAACATGTACGAGTTCTGTTCGGTCATCATAATAAAGTCGGTGAGGGCAGGAGAGTAGACCGCTCCACCGGCGCAGGGGCCAAAAATGGCCGAAATTTGCGGTATCACACCCGAGGCAAGAATGTTGCGTTCAAAAATCTCAGCATAACCTGCCAGCGAATTCACGCCTTCCTGTATGCGGGCGCCTCCCGAATCGTTGATGCCGATAACCGGTGCGCCCACTTTCATGGCCATGTCCATTACCTTGCAAATTTTTTGTGCAAAGGTTTCGGAAAGCGATCCGCCGAATACGGTAAAATCCTGCGAGAAAACGTAAACCACACGGCCATCGATGGTTCCGTGACCGGTGACTACCCCGTCGCCTAAAAATTTGGTTTTTTCGAGGCCAAAGTTGGTGCAGCGGTGGGTTACAAACATGTCGAATTCTTCGAAACTACCTTCATCAAGAAGGAGTTCGATGCGTTCGCGGGCTGTAAACTTGCCCTTTTTGTGCTGGGCTTCAATACGTTTGATGCCTCCGCCCAATTTGGCTTCAGCACGCAAATCGATCAATTTTTTGATCTTATCCTGGTTGCTCATAAAATCGGTTGTATTTTGTAGTTGTTGATTATTCTTTTCCGCAGATTTCGGTCAGTACACCCATTGTTGATTTGGGATGGAGAAATCCAATGGTGAGTCCTTCTGCCCCTTTACGTCCGGTTTTGTCGATCAGTTGAACCCCTTTTCCGCTTAAATCGTTGAGGGCTTCGTTTACCTTATCCACCGCAAAAGCAAGGTGATGTACACCCGGCCCTTTTTTCCCGATAAATTTGCCGATCGGGCCTTCCGGATCAGTGGATTCGAGTAACTCGATTTTGGTTTGACCCACCATAAAGAAGGCGGTTTTTACTTTTTGGTCGGCTACTTCTTCAACGGCGTAGCACTTTAAGCCCAGCATGTTTTCGTAATATGGAATGGCTTCGTCTAAACTGTTTACAGCAATTCCAATGTGTTCAATATGTGAAATGTTCATCTTATTTAGAATTATTATAAAATGGTAGTAATCAAATTTTTAATGTTATAAAGGTATGGTTTCCCTGCGTTCCGGACCTTTGCTTTTGAAAAACTTGGCAATCCGAATATGAACTTCAGATATCCTTAATATTCCCAAACCCGGGGTGCTGAATTCAATGATTTAATTCATAAAAAAAAGCAAACTAATGCCTGCTTTTCTATTTGTCTTTATTGTTCGTCCCAGATAAAATGGAAATGTGGCCCAAAACGTTCGAAGGCATTTTTATCCAGATTTTCCTGATGATCGGGATGTGCGATCGAAATCAGCAGTTTGGCCCTGTCCTGCAGGGTACGTCCGTACAGGTTAACCGCACCAAATTCGGTAACCACCCAGTGTACGTTGGCACGGGTACTAACCACGCCTGCTCCCGGAGTAAGTATCGGGACAATTTTACTGATTCCTTTATTGGTGATTGAAGGCATGGCCAGAATTGGTTTTCCCCCGCTACTCAAAGATGCACCTCTCAGGAAGTCGATTTGTCCGCCAACACCCGAATAATGAGTTGTTCCAATCGAATCGGCACAAACCTGCCCGGTAATATCAACCTGAAGAGCCGAGTTAATAGCGGTTACTTTTGGGTTTTTGGCGATTACCGAAACACGGTTGGTATATTTTACATCCTGCATGGCTACTCCCGGGTTGTCGTGAATAAAATCGTACAGATTTTTGGATCCCATTAGGAAGGTGGCCACCATTTTGCCTTTGTCAATTCTTTTATTTCTTCCGTTCACAACGCCTTTATCAACCAGGGGAAGAATCCCGTCGGCGAACATTTCGGAATGAACGCCAAGGTCTTTGTGGTTTCCGAGCATGCTCAATACGGCGTTCGGAATCGCACCAATGCCCATTTGAAGGGTAGCGCCGTCTTCTACCAGTTCTGCCACATAACGTCCGATTTTACGGTCGGTATCCGAAATGGGGCCAGGATCGGCAGCGATAAGCGGACTGTCGTCTTCAACAAAAATGTCGATATCGTTAATATGGATCATGGCATCGCCAAAAGCTCGCGGTACGTTCTGATTAACAATAGCAATCGTTTTATCAGCATGTTCAACCGCTGCCAAAGTAGCATCTACTGATGTTCCCAGCGATACAAAACCATGTTTGTCGGGTGGCGAAACCTGGATCATGGCAACATTAACCTTCAGATAACCTTCACGGATCAAGCGTTGGGTTTCCTGCAGGAACACGGGTATGTAGTCGGCGTATCCCGACTGGGTTTGCTTCCGAACATTATGACCCACAAAAAAGGATTCGAGCTGAAAGATCCCTTCCAGTTCCTGGTCGGCGTAAGGCGCCGGTCCTTCTGTATGAATGTGTTGGATACGTACGTTTCTGAACTCTTTGTTTCTTCCTCTCTCAACAAGTGCCTTAATTAATGGATGCGGGGTAACTGCTACGCTGTGCATGTGCACCCGGTCGTTCGACTTCACCACTTTAACAGCCTCCTGGGGAGAAATGAATTTAATATTCTTCATGCTTTTCGGATGTTATAAAATCGTTGATGGTTTAAGGCCGTAAATATAAAAA
>WOYV01000015.1 GCA_011620585.1 Draconibacterium sp. | reverse complement strand
AACTTCTGGTAGCGGACTTTGAACGGCGGCTGTTTCTTTTGGTTGCGGCGGCAATTGGATATTTCGGTCTAAGCTGACCCCCCAGATTCGGAGTAAAAATTAGCTGTTTATAGCTAAGAAATCACCTGACATTTCGGCTGATGCTGACCCCTTTAAGCGGTTTTTTAGTTTTTAATGGGCCGCGCCGCGATACATTTCGGAGTAAGTTGACCCCTTTGTTATTATCGGGACAACAAACCCGACCGGCGGCGGCATTTCATTTCGGACTAAGCTGACCCCTCTCGCAGTTTTGGTTTTATTCGTGGTTTTTTACAACCACAATAATTTGAAATATGACAGGCGGGGGTTTAGCGGTCTGACAAGTCAGACCTTGTGCCCACTTTTCTGCGGGTCTGACAGGATTTCTCTTCGAAATCCCGCACTCCACTTGCACAAACCGTTGTACACCATGTTGAAAAAAGAAAAACGGGGCAAAAATTAAAACTTATAAGAAAAGATTATCTTTGAAAACATGATTCCATTAGATAAAGATTTACAAAAAGTTAAAAGAAATATTGCTGGATTTGGAGAGATAACTCAACGAGTCCTTAACTATCTCCCCAATGTAATAAGTAGTTCAGAAGAGAAAAACAGTTATATAATTTATTCCAGTCAGATTGCCGGTACAACAAAATATATTAGACCAATAAACAAAGAGTTATTTATAGCTAATCCTGACAGTTTTATCTCACATTTTAATGAACTCCAAAGTATTTTTACCAAAATCAGAACAAAGTCGGAAATTGCTGATTCAAACAAAGATATCATAGATAAAACCATTTATACAATACAGCAATCTATTGGAGCAGGCTTAGATTTATTGGTTAATCCCAATAGTGCAAGAAAACATGTTGGAAACAGATTTGAAGAATTAGTAAAAGTTATTTTCACAGAAATTGGAATTGCAAATAAGAAAATTGTTTTACAAATCCCGTTTGAAACAGACGAGAGAACTAAAACCTACAAATGTGAAAACGATTTAATTATTTCACCTTATAAAACGGTTAAATCATCATCGACTTCACTTGATGAAAATGAAGTAGTCGTTTCTGTAAAAACAACTTCAAAAGATAGAATGGGAAAAATGTTCATTGACAAAATCCTACTTGAAAGATTTGTAGAACACCCCCAAAAAGTAATTGGAATATTCTTAAACGATGTACAAAGAAAAGAATCAGATAATATCAGTTTCACTCTTGTTTCCGGTTTATTTATGGTCTATTCGAAATTCTTAACAGAATTAGAAGGAGTTTACTATTTAGACCCGCCTCCAAATGCTATCAAAAAACCATATTCTGATTACATGAAACGATTCTCAGAGTTAATTACCACTGATTTAAGCAAATTATTAACCTCTTAGTTTTTTTCGCCTTTTAGTGGAATCATGTTCATCTTTTGCAGACGCAATTCTCAAAATATGCTCTTCGTCTGATAATCGATTTTTGATAATATCACAATATTCAAAGCTTAATTCGGTTCCAAGCCACTTCCGCTTGTAGGCTTCAGCAACGGCATAGGTTGTGCCAGAACCACCAAAAGGGTCTAAGATAATACTATCCTGATTCGATGATGATAAAATAATTTTTCTTAATAATTCAACTGGTTTTTGTGTCAAATGTGGAAATTTCTCCCATGCTCCATTTGAAATAGTTGGTATTTCAAAAACATCTTTGGGTTTTGCACCAAGAGGGTTTGGTTCCCAAACATATTCGTACTTATTTCCATTCGAATATTGTGAAGTTTCAGCCTGTGTTCTCTTAGGATATTTTAAGGTATGTTCATTATAGGGAATTCTAACTTCGTCAATATTAAAAATATAGTCTTTAGACTTTCTAAAGTGCAAAATACTCTCATGAGAACGTCCCCAATCACTACCGAGATTTGCTTTATTACGATAAAACCAAACAAGCCATTTGCAGCCTTTAAACAAATGTGCCGCTGCCCACTTAATATCAGCTAAAATTTCAGAAAAACCACATACATATAATGAGCCTTTCTTGGTCAAAACTCTATGAGCCTCTGCAATCCATTCCATGCTCCAATCAACGTACTCTTTCTGACTCGAAAACGTATCCCATTCTGCTTTTTTAATATTATAGGGAGGGTCAGCAAAAATTAAATCAATAGAATTAGATTCAAGCTGCTTTAAATACTTAATCGCATCGTAGTTAAATAATTTTCCAAATTCGGTTTTAAAGTATGGATTAATGGTTTCGACAACTTGATTTTTTGTCCGATATTGAATTTCTAATTGCATATCTTGTATAAGATTTACAACTTGTTCTTCGGAGTAAACCCGGTAATTGTTAATAGGATGCCTAAAACTTTTAAATTTTCCATTATTATCCCATCTTCTCAGGGTTTCTGGACTTATTTTTAAAATCTCAGCAGCTTGACTAACAGACAAATAATTTTCCATATCCTTAAACAACCTTACACATGCTTACACAACAAAACTAAGCAAAAAAAGATTAAATTTGAAAGAAAAAACACGGTGTACATCAAAGTGTATAAATCATTGGGCGGAAAGTGCATGTTTTAAGCATGTTACACTTAATAAACTTTGTAGTGGTCTGACAGGATTTCTGTTGGAAATCCACAACCATAACTTACAAGTGACCGTCAGACTGTCGAAAAACCTAATAGTGTAAAAGAATGATTTGGGCGGCTGACTTTACGAAGAATAAAATATTGAAATCTCAATGGCTTAATTTTACTTTTTAGACAGACTGCCGTTAGCGGCAAACGTAACGGACTAACAGACGACACAACAAATAACAAACTACAATAAATTATGAGATTTTTACTGACAGTTTTTATTCTGACAATTTACTCAACAACATTTGCTCAACAGCAATCTCAAAATGATAGCATTTATATCATTCAGGATAGTGTGCTAATCCCAACAAAAAGTGGTGTTGACATTTCGGCTATAATAGTCCGAAAAAAAACAAATACAAGTCCACTGCCTGCAATTCTATTTTACACTACCTATTATCAGGATGCAAGCGATGCAATATTTGCAAAGAAATCGGCTGACAGAGATTATGTAGGCATTGTAGCCTATGCTCGTGGCATTAAAACCGACTTAAAAAACTACAAACCTTTTGAAAACGAAGGAACAGATATTTACGACATTATTAAGTGGATAAGTAAACAGAAATGGTGTAACGGAAGTGTAGGAATGTATAGTGGCAGTTATACAGGATATTCACAATGGGCAACGGTAAAAAATATTCATCCTGCATTAAAAACTATTGTACCACAAGTGGCTGTAATGCCAGGTTACGATTTCCCAATGGAAAATAACGTCCCGTTATCACACATTTTAAGTTGGAGCAACGACAATATTTATAAAAATAAACTTTTACCAAGAAGTTTGCCCTTTGATTTTTTCAATAAAGGAACGGCATACAACAAACTTGATAGTTTAGCAGGTATTCCAAATCCAATCTTTCAAAATTGGTTATCTCATCCAGCTTATGACAGTTATTGGCAATCAATGGTGCCGACACCTTCCGAATTCGCAAAAATCAATATTCCTGTTTTGACCACAACAGGTTATTATGATGGTTCGCAAATCGGGGCTATTCAATATTTTAAATTGCATAACAAATACAACAAAAATGCAAATCATTATTTTGTAATTGGTCCTTACGACCATTTTGGCGGACAACGCAGACCTGCAAAAAACCTGATGGGTTATGAAATTGATAGTGTTGCCAATATCAGTATGGAGAAATTAGCTTATGATTGGCTCGACTTTATTTTAAAAGGCAACCCAAAACCTGAATTGCTTAAGGATAAAGTTAATTATCAAGTTATGGGGACGAATGAATGGCGACACGCACCTAATTTGCAAATAATCAACAATGATACATTGACCTTCTATTTGGATACTAAATTGCTGATTGCTAAAAAGCCAAAAAAGAAAAGATTTGAAAAACAAATCGTAGATTTTAAGGATAGAGAAACCCAAAATAATTATTACACGCCGGAAATTATTTTTGACACATTAGACGCAAGCAATGGGTTGGTTTTTACCACAGAACCATTTCAAAAGGAGTTCACTATTAATGGTTCATTTACAGGCAATCTTTGGGCGACTATCAATAAAAAAGATATGGATGTTTCGTTAGCCTTATATGAATTAATGCCAGACGGAAGCTATTTTTTTCTCATAAGATATGTTGGCAGGGCAAGTTTTGCAAAAGACAATTCTAAACGGCAACTACTGCAACCAAACAAAAAGGAAAGTATTCCTTTTGACAACACGCGTTTTGTGAGCAAGAAAATTAATAAAGGTAGCCGACTGGTTATATTACTCAACATCAACAAGCATCCTTTTGAAATAATCAATTACGGTTCGGGAAAACCTGTATCAGAAGAAACAATACAAGACGCAGGAGAACCATTACAAATAAAATGGCATAATGACAGTTACATTAAAATTCCTGTATGGAAAAACTAATCCGACCGACAAGAAATCGAGTAGGTAAAGGGGAGTTTCACCTAAATTTTATAGTTTTTGGGCAATTGGTGCTCTGCCGTTTCTTTCAAGAACCTGCCTGTAATCAACCGTTCATTTTTAATTTATATGAATTTATCTGCTTTTAATGACCTGATGTTTGTCTTCGAACGACATAGGGGTTGCACAGAATTCAAACCCTGATTCTCTCATGACATTATCCTTATTGAAAATCCTTCACAATCTCGTTAACGCCCTGTAAAACGTAATGCGGACGATACGCAAATTCCTGGATAGTTTGTTTTGTAGAGATACCTGATAAAACCAGGCAAGTATCTATTTCGGCTTCAATACCGGCTACAACGTCTGTATCCATTCTATCTCCGATAATGATGGTGTCTTCTCTCTGAACACCTAGTCTTTTCAGTGCAATTCGCATCATTAAGGGATTTGGTTTGCCTACAAAGTAAGCTTGCTTGCCGGTAGCTAGTTCAATGGGCGAAATAAGAGCCTTGGTTGCCGGGGCTATCCCATCTTCAATCGGTCCGCTCAAATCCGGATTTGTTCCTATAAGCCGGGCTCCCCTGATAACCAGATTTACAGCTTTTTCAATCACTTCATAACTGTACGATCGCGCTTCACCCATTACCACGTAATCCGGGTCGATGTTATTGCTTGTGTATCCGGCATTATAAAGTGCATTGATAAGCCCGGCTTCCCCAATAATATAGGCGCTGCCGTAGGGTTTCTGGCTTTGAAGAAAAGCAGCGGTCGCCAGTGCACTTGTATAAAAATGCTCGGGGCCTACATCCAATCCCATTCGCGATAATTTCCCCTGTAACTCTTTAATGGTCCGTTCACTGGAATTGGTTAGAAAAACGAATTTTTTGTTTTCATCTTTAAGCCACGATACAAACTCTTTTACGCCATCAAGAATTTTGTTTCCATGATAAATTACTCCATCCATATCGCAGATGAACCCTGATTTGTTTCGTATATTTTCTATGCATGATTTTTCTGTCATTTCGAATCTGTTTTAAATATTTAAGCTAACAACTCGTGGCCTGCAGCTCCTTGCTTGAAATTATACCCCCAACTCCTCTTTTAGAAACTTCGCGGTGTACGATTTTTTATTTAACGCCACTTCTTCGGGTGTTCCGGTACAGAGAATTCGGCCACCGTGTTTCCCGCCTTCAGGACCAAGGTCGATAATGTGGTCGGCTACCTTAATCACGTCAAGATTATGTTCGATCACAATTACGGTGTTTCCCTTGTCCACCAGTTTGTTCAGCACATCAAGCAGTACCCGGATATCTTCGAAATGCAGCCCGGTGGTGGGTTCGTCCAGAATGTAGAGTGTTTGTCCGGTATCGCGTTTGGCGAGCTCAGAAGCCAGTTTTACGCGCTGCGATTCGCCACCCGACAAAGTAGTCGACGACTGGCCGAGCGTGATATACCCCAATCCAACTTCCTTCAGGGTTTTTAGTTTTACTGCAATCGACGGAATGCTTTCAAAAAACTCCACCCCCTGGTCGATTGTCATGTCGAGCACATCGCTGATCGATTTTCCCTTGTAGCGCACTTCCAGCGTTTCGCGGTTGTAACGTTTGCCGTTGCACTTGTCGCAGTGAACATACACATCGGGGAGAAAATTCATTTCAATGAGTTTCATTCCGCCGCCTTCGCATTCTTCGCAGCGCCCGCCCTTTACATTAAACGAAAAACGTCCGGGTTTGTACCCGCGTACCTTGGCTTCGGGCAACTGCGTAAACAAATTGCGGATATCCGAAAATACGTTGGTATAAGTAACCGGGTTTGAGCGTGGTGTCCGCCCGATCGGCGACTGATCGACGCGAATCACTTTGTCGATAAGTTTCAGTCCTTCCACCTTTTTATAGGGCAGCGGATCTTTCAAACTCTTGTAAAAATACTGACTTAGAATGGGCTGCAACGTTTCGTTGATCAGCGTTGATTTGCCGCTACCCGATACGCCGGTAACACAAATAAATTTACCTAACGGAATTTCAAGTGTAACTTTTTGCAGGTTGTTTCCCGAGCAGCCACTGACTTTCAGCACCTCCCCGTTTCCTTTGCGGCGTGTGACGGGGACTTCTATTTTTTTGCGGTTGTTCAGGTAGTCCGATGTCAGTGTCCTGGCTTTGAGTACGTCGGCAGGTTTTCCTGCGGCCACCACTTCTCCCCCATGGCGTCCGGCATGTGGTCCCATATCGATAAGGTGATCGGCGTGCATCATCGTGTCTTTGTCGTGTTCCACCACAATCACCGAGTTTCCCGAGTCGCGGAGTTGTTCAAGTGCGTGGATCAGCTTCAGGTTGTCGCGGTGATGCAGCCCGATGCTCGGTTCGTCGAGGATGTAGAGCACATTTACCAGTTGTGAGCCAATTTGTGTGGCCAACCGGATCCGTTGCGATTCGCCGCCCGATAAACTCTGAGCAGTGCGGTCGAGGGCGAGGTAATTCAATCCCACACCCAGCATAAAACCGAGCCGGTCGCGGATTTCCTTGATCACTTCGGCGCCGATCTGGCGTTGACGCTTGGTAACACGTTCTTCCAGCCCATCAAGCCAGTTTCCGAGTTCGTCGAGGTCGAGTTGCGAAAGCTCTGAAATATTTTTCCCGTCGATCTTAAAATGGAGGGCTTCCTTGTTCAGACGCATTCCGTGGCATTCGGGACATTCTATCTTTTTTACAAACTGGTTCGCCCATTTCTGTGCGGTCTTTGATCTGTTCTCCTCGCGCTGGTTGTCGATGTATTTGATCACCCCTTCGTAGGTCATCATGTAATTCATGCTGTTTCCAAGCGGGGTATTTTTTAGCTGAATGCGTTCATTCGAACCATACAATGCTGCATTGATCCCCTCTTCGGAAATGTCTTTTACCGGGGTTTTCAGGTCGAAGTCGTATTTCTCGCCGAGCGCTTCGATCTGCCAGAAAATGAGTGAATTCTTGTATGGCCCAAGCGGTGCGATCGCTCCCTGCGAAATGCTTTTCTCCTTGTCGGGGATCACTTTGTCCATATCGATCTCGGTAATTCTCCCAAGACCGTTGCAAGTGTGACAGGCTCCCTGTGGCGAGTTAAACGAAAAATTATGGGGCGCTGGCTCGGCATACGAAATCCCGGTAGTTGGACACATCAGCAGGCGACTGTAGTATTTGGCTTCGCTGGTATCGTGATCGAGGATCATCAACACCCCGTGACCGTGTTTCATAGCAGTTTGCACGCTTTCTTTCAGGCGTTTGGTCCCGGCTTCGTCCACCACCAGTTTATCAATCAGAATCTCAATAAAGTGGTTTTTATAACGATCCACCCGGTGATTGTGACGCAGCTCGGTGAGTTCGCCATCAATACGGGCGGTGAGAAAACCTTTGCGCATAATCTGCTCGAAGAGTTCGCGGTAATGCCCTTTCCTGCCTTTTACCACAGGTGCAAGGATATGAATACGTTTGCCAGCGAAATCGCTCTTTATCAACTGAATAATCTTCTCTTCGGTGTATTTCACCATTTTTTCGCCGGTGTTGTACGAATAGGCTTCGCCGGCGCGGGCAAATAAAAGACGCAGAAAATCATAGATCTCGGTAACCGTGCCCACGGTAGAACGCGGGTTGCGGGTGGTTACCTTCTGCTCGATTGAAATCACGGGGCTCAAACCCGTGATTTTGTCCACATCGGGGCGTTCCATATTTCCGAGGAAAGAGCGTGCATACGCCGAAAATGTTTCGATGTAACGCCGCTGACCTTCGGCATAAATTGTATCGAAAGCCAGCGAAGATTTACCGCTGCCGCTTAAACCCGTAATTACTGTGAATTTGTTTCGCGGAATCTCCACATCAATATTTTTCAGATTGTGCACCCGGGCGCCGTGCACCATAATCCGGTCTTCGGTTTCGAGTTCCAGTTCAATGTCGATATCTGTTTTTATCTTTGTCGTCATTTCTATCACATTTCAAAAGATGTCATTTCGAAGGAGGTACGACTGAGAAATCTGTTGCCTGGAGCTTCCATGAAAAGATTTCTCCCGTTTATCAACGGATCGAAATGACCGTAAAATCTATATCTGCGGGATTTTCACCCAATATCTTTTCTTTCCTGAATAAGTCAGGGAATTTTCGCGTAACCAGGGATTAAAATCCTTGAAGAGTTTGTAGCTCAGGCCGTGTTCTTCGGCGTATTTGGCAAAGTTATCTACCGAGCCGGTAATCTCTACTTCTTTTGTTGGAACCACGGGATACTTCTCATCTTCAGGAATGGAAAAATGGTATTTCCCGGGGTTCTCCAAAATCAGTTTCAAAGCCACAATCCGGTACACATAACGTGCGGTTTCGGTGGTGATCAGCAAATCGTAGTAATTTTCTTCCTGCTGGCGGTCGATTTCGCGCTGCACACCGGCCATGCCACGGTTGTAGGCAGCGGCTACCATGGTCCAGTTCCCGAATTTCCCATGTGCATCCCTGATATATTTGCAGGCTACGTCGGTGGCTTTTTCGATGTGGTAGCGTTCGTCCACCTCGTCGTTGATTTCAAGGCCATAATCTTTAGCGGTGCCCTGCATTAATTGCCACAAACCTACTGCCCGCGCAGGAGAAACAGCCCGCGGGTCGAAATTACTTTCGGCAAGTGCCAGGTACTTAAAATCGTCGGGGATTCCGTGTTCTTTCAAAATGGGTTCTATAACCGGGAAAAACCGGGGGGCCATTTTTATAAAACGGATGGTTTGCGAATGAAAATAAGCATTCGAAAGCAGTTCGCGTTCAAGCGCTTCCTTTACGTAATACAAATGTAGCGGCATAGGTTCGCCTGCAAAGCTTACCTTTTTGGGCATATACACCGATTCGTACCACACTTCGGTCTTTTCCAATTTATTTGAATCATCGGGCCGGGCCGAGCCCAGCAGCATCAGTATCAAAATCACATTCGCCGTTAGCAACAGCGACACAAAAAATTTCCAGGCTTTCTTATTTTCCATCTCCACTCGCATTTAATTCCTGATTAAAAAAGGTAAACACACTGTTCGGAAACAAGTTTTCAAAAATACGTTTTTACACTTGCTAAACAATGAAAAAGCCCGACAGTTTGTCGGGCCTTAAAATTTATTTATCAACGAATTAACAAACGAGATTAAAGCCAAAAACTTCTATTCAGAAGGAGTTAACATAGGCCACACCCCCACTTTCGGAGCAGGGGCGCGGCCTGGTACCGAACATTGATCAATTTTCGCTTACAACCGGGATAAAACCAAGCTGGTGTATATTTTGCAGATCGGAGTAATCGTAAAGGTAAAAACCATCGTCACCGATCATAAAGAGATAGCCGTTTACAGGAATCACATCGAAGGCGTTAATACCGGGAAATACCGAAATCTGGTGATCGTCGATAGTGGTTTTGTCATTCACGTTGTACACTTTCAGCCCGGCATCGCCGTCGCATATAAAAAGTATCTCATCGTCGATACCCAAACCGTAGGGACCGTGCAAAGGATAAGAAGCCAGCAAGGTAGTGTTGGTGTAGTCATCGCTTAACTGGAGCACATCGAGTCGGTTAACGGTACTTCCACAAATGTTTCCGCCACGCAGGGTTACATAGGCAAATCCGTTGGACACCACCACGGGATCGCAACTGGTAACATGCCAGAAATCGCTCACATAAGTGGGCACGGTGGGCACTTCGAGCGAAAATACCCGCATCCCCGACTGTGTCCCGAAAAACATGTGATCGTCGTAAATAAACATGGTTTCCACGTCCCAGCTTACATTTTGCTTGCCAATGTCGGCTGGCGAAGCATCGCTGCTCACATCGAACATATACAAAGTTGAATGATCAACCGTGTAAAGATAATCGTCGTACAATCCAAATCGGGCCATCGATCCGCCAATACCAAAAGTTGAACCAGTTGCCGTAGAACCTGCATTGGTTGCCATATCGGCAAAAGCGTAATCTTCGCGCATGCCATAGTAATAAACCGGATAGTAGTAGTATTCCATGGGTTGGCGAACGCGGGCAATTTCCCAATCGGTAACCACACCTTTGGTTTCATCCACATCGGCCACGCGGTAATTCTCGTCGTAGGGAGGCAGAGTATATGGAAAGACATCATTTTTACGGTTCACTTCGTGCGGACTGGTGATATCACTGATATCGATTACCACCAGGTCGATGTAACTGTCGGCGTACAAAGTATTGTTTTTAATGGCGATATCAACATTGCCCGGGATCTCGATAAAACCGATGTTCAATGGATTCTGAGGATTGGCCAGAGAGATAATGTGTACCCCTTCCATTTCTTCATTTACAAAAATCAGATCGTCTTTAAAGTAGATTTTCCCGGTATTTTTCAGGTCACGTGCTCCGGTATACTTCACCGAGGCGCGTAACTCTTCATAAGTCATGTAAACCGGTTTGTTGGCGGTAAACTCTTCGGTGTACTCATCTTTACACGATACAATTGTTAATGCCACAAAAGCCAGCAAAAGTATATTTCTTATTGTTTTCATTTTTGTTCGGTTTAATTGAAGATGATACCAAGTTTAATAGTGAGCCGGTTGTAATCGATATCGAGTTCGTAATCTTCCTCATCGGCCGAATAGTTCAGACGGTGAAATTGGTAGCCCACTGCGAAATTCATTCCGAAATTGCGTGAGAACATTTGCTGGTAGCCCACACCGGGGTTGATCATGAATCCTCCCTTGCAATCGAAGCCATTCTGACCATAATCGTAAGGCCAGGGCATATAACTCATCCAAAGCGGATAAACATCATAATAGATTTCGTTAGATTGCTCGAGTGGAACCATGTACCCTGTTCTTACAAAAGCGTAAGGCGACGAAGCAGCGTTTCGAAGTTTGTATTCAAGATTTACAAAAACAGGCATATATGATTCTTTAAGAAACTCAACCCCCAACCCGGCGCCTGCCGAAAAATGCTGTTCGACCTGGTAATTAACCGAACCAGACAGGCTAAATGGAGCTTTCTGACTGTTATCCGAATTTCCTTTTAAGACTCCCATTTCAATGCGAAAAAACACTTTCGAAGGATTTTCCTGTAACTTGAGATCCTCCATCGTATGACTTTTGTGATCGGAGATACTATCGATTTCTGCCGCATCAAAAATCCACAGGTTTCCAGCCGATTGAATGCTAATCTTTTGATGATCGGCGGAATAAACATATCTGCCTTTAACAATCGTACCGTTTTTCAGATAGATATACCCCTTTTCGGTTTGAGAGAAGGCGGGCAGCACCAGGACCAGGGTGAGAAGAAAGAGACACAATTTTTTCATAACGCTTAGTTTTAACCATAGATGGAAGTGTTTGCAAATAGGTTGCGTGAAAAGGGGCATAATTTTAAAATTAATTGGAATCTACGAGTACTCCCCGCCTATTACCCTGACCTAAAGGATGTTAAAATAAGTAAACAACTAAGCCCAGAGGACGTGGCTTTGATTTTCAGGTTCCCCTAAAAGGGGGAAAACATTAATGCTGATTCCTTTTACGTTCTTCTTTTTCCTGATGACGGACATACATCTTCATCAAGTCCTACGGTACTAATAAAGTAACCTTTAGCCCAAAAGTGATTGCCCCAATAGGGGGCTTTTGCTTCAAATTTGGATAAGGTTGAAAGATTTGTATTGCCCATTTACCTTTCAAAAACCCCATGAAATCAGACACTGAAATCTTTGCGCGAATTGAACAAACCATGTGAATGCAGTAGGATTAAACACTTTGTCCCAAAACTTCCACTTCTTTCCATTGGCTAATTGAAAGAAAGTCTTGTTACTCGTAAACTTTAATTGCTCCTGTAAGTATCCGGGATCGATACTTTGGAACAAAAACAACATGGTACTCACATTTGTAGTGCTCCTGCAATAATTATCTAAATTTACCCATGATATCTTTTAAAATCATGGGCAAAATTATAATGGCATAGCCGATTGTCCATTGAGGCTGTCCAAAAAGCAGAGGACAAAAATTATTTACTTATAAAATGAAAGTTGATTCATGTAATGCTATTATCCATCTTCAAATTTTTGATAAGTACAATTCAAGACAATTTGAAAAGAGGCCGCTGCATGGCATGAATCAGAAATTGAATCCGGTGGTCAAATAAAAGCCCTGAAAAGTACTCGTATGTTGCTAAATAAAATTTGTAAATTTCAGAAAAGCAGATCGGAAGCTTTATTTTTGTAATCCAAAGCATGGATAAAAGATTTCAAATACGGTTTACAATTATTTTTGCACTCTGCCTTTTTGGTGCCATCACTTCATTCGCACAAGCCGATATTCGTGATAGCGTACCGCTGAACAAACAATACAAACAACAACAATTTTATGATAGTTTGGAATTCCGGGCAGGTAAACGAAAATTTACGGGTTGGCTGTACGACCTGCTTATTTCGTCGCCTGCGCCGCAATTGGACGAAAGAGAGATTGCCCTTGATTACTTTCGTTCGTTTGAAGGAATGATAATTGCCAGGATAGATTATAAACGACTCGATGTTTTTGGCCCGACACTGTTGGACACATCACGAACAGCCGACAAATGGATTGAAAAAGCGGCCAATAGCATTCATTCAAAATCGAGCCTGAAAACCATTCGCAAGCAATTACTTTTTAAAACAGGCGATATTCTTGATCCCAAGTTAATGGCAGAAAACGAAAGGATTATCCGTCAGGTTCCTTACCTGAAAGATGTCCGTTTTCTGATAAAACCCGACAGTTTGTACCCTGCATTTGTCAACGTGCTGGTACTAACAAAAGATCGTTTTTCATTCGGGGTATCGGGGGGAATTGGCGGGACCAAAACAGGCGAACTGGAATTTTATGATAAAAACGTGTTGGGAATCGGTCACGAAATATCGGTGCGTTTTGTCGGGAAGGTAGACGAAAACCCTAAAATGGGCATCGAAACTTTTTACAGGATCAACAATATTGGAGGCCGGTTTATAAATATCGACCTGGGATATCTGAATACTTATCTTCGCAAGGGCTATGTTTTCAATCTCGAAAAACCATTTATATCTAACGAAATAAAGTGGGGTTACGGAGCTGCAAATGCGCGTCTTTTTCGAACTACCAGGGTAACCGAAAATCATCCCATTGAATTAGATCCCCCGATCAGCGAATCGTACAACATCCTTTGGATTGGTCGCAATTTCGATCTTGAAAGCAGGAATGGATTTACCTGTCAGCTGACACCAACTCTCGGGATGTATAACTTAAATTTTTTTGATGTCAACGAAGTTTCTGAAGGAAACGAAGAGTTTTTTGCCAACCGAACGCTTTACATGGCGGGTCTCTCATTCTCGCAACGAAAATATGTTCAGGATAAACTGATATACAGTTACGGCATAATCGAAGATATTCCGGCTGGATTTAAACAGGAGTTAATGTATGGCTACGATGCCAACGAATTTGGCGACCGCCACTTTATACAGATGTTTAGTTCAAACGGAATAATTCTTTCGAGAAAAGGCTATCTTTTTGTTTCGGCGGGTGCAAATAGTTATTTAAAAGAAGGCCGTTTTGAGGAAGGGCTCATAAGAGCCAACATGAATTTTTTTACCCGCCTCAAATCTACTGGGACCAAAGTGGTACGCTCGTTTATAAAACTCGATTACACGATCGGAATTCGCAGGTATCCATCTGAATATCTTACACTTGGGACGGACAACCACATTCGCGGGTTTAACAGCGAGAATGCAAACGGTCAGCAGCGTTTGGCTTTAAATATGGAACATGTAGTATTCTTTCCACAAGAGTTTTATGGTTTTAAAATGGCATTATTCACTTTTGCCGATCTGGGGGTGGTAGGATCTGGCGAGCACGTAATTTTCAAGAAAGATTATTACGCCGGACTTGGCTTGGGTGTTCGCTTACACAACGAAAACCTTGTTTTTGACACCTTCCGTCTTCGACTTGCTTTTTATCCGTTCCACCCAAAAGATATGGGATTTGTTGGATTTATTTTCGACGAACAGTCCAAAACCCACTTCACCTCGTTAGAGCCTACCGCACCCCAACCAGCTCAGTTCAAATAATTAAAACTGGAAATAAATAAATGGCTGCATGTCTGAAGAAATCGACTGATATACAACAATCACAGTAACAGCAGCCAGAACAGCCTGTACCCAAAAGGGAGCTTCCACAAACCATTTTTCGATGCGTTCCTTCCACTTCGAACTCAGCCAATGAATAAAAAACCCGAAAAACATTACCACGAAAACCCATTTGTAAGCCAGCAAAACTTCGGGGATAATTGAAAGCTTAAGATCGCTTGTGATTTGATGCAGCATTCCTTTTACAACTGTCATCGATTCGGAACGGAAAAATACACGGGTGAACGTTATAAAAGTAAACGTTAAAGCGATCTTCCAAATGTTCACCAACCAGTTATCGTATTTTTCCCAGGGACTGATTTTTCGCCATAATTTATAGATTACCAACCCAACACCGTTCAGGCCGCCCCAAATAATGAACTGCCACGAAGCACCGTGCCAAAGTCCTCCCAGCAACATGGTCAACATGAGGTTGAGGTTGGTATCGATCTTTTGTTTTAACGAAGGGATAAAATAAGCGAGCGCTGCAAATATCAGCACGGCGCCCGCCAGTACCGGGACCAGTATTAACTTGCCGGCCAGCAACACAATGATGGCCAGAATAATGCCCAAACTAACATAAGAAAATACCGAGCCATTGCGGTTTCCACCAATCGGAATGTACAGATAATCCTTTAACCACGACGATAGCGACATATGCCAGCGTTTCCAGAAATCGCCCACATTTTTGGCTTTGTAAGGCGAATTAAAGTTTTGGGGCAAACGATACCCCATCAGCAGCGCCACACCTATCGCAATGTCGGTATACCCTGAGAAATCGACATAAACCTGAAGCGAATAACCAAACAAAGCCATCAGGTTTTCGAAGCCCGAATGCGTAACCGGATCAGAAAACACCCGGTCGACAAAATTTACCGCAATGTAATCGCCGATAAAAATCTTCTTGATCAGGCCTTTGAGGATCATAAAAATGGCCCAGCCAAATTCGGCGCGCGTAAGATGATAATCCTCGTAAATCTGCTTTACAAAACCAGAAGCACGAACGATGGGGCCTGCCACCAACTGCGGAAAAAACGAAACATAAAATCCAAAATCGACCAGGTTATTCACGGGTTTCGTTTCGCCCCGGTAAACATCAACCGAATAGCTGATGGTTTGAAAAGTGAAGAAGGAAATACCCACAGGGAGCAAAATCTGGTTCACGTTAAAATGTGTCCCCGTAGCTTCATTCGCCCATAAAGCTAGATGATTGACCACCTGCCAATCGGTACCAAGCATTAGGTTGATACTGTCGATAAAAAAGTAGGCATACTTGAAATAAGCCAGCAACATGAGGTTCACCACCACACTAAGTGCGATCAAAAATTTTCTGGTCAACTCGTTTTTCGAGCGGTAAATGTATTTCCCAATAAAGAAATCGGTGAGCGTACTAAACAACAAAATAAAAAAGAAGAACCCACTCGATTTATAGTAGAAGAACAAGCTGGCCACAAACAGGTAACCGGCCCTAATACTTCGGTTCTTATTTTTATAAACGAGCGAATATCCTGCCAGCGCCACAGCAAAAAATGCCCAGAAAAAGAAACGGGTAAAAATTAGCGGCGCGTTTTTATCGTACAGAAAAATATTCCGTAACCATTCCGATAAATCTATTTGTTGTAACAGTTCCAATTCGTTTGTTTTAGTTTATCTCTCCTCCAAAAAATGCGTCACTGAAAAATTAGTTTTAGGCGCCGCTTCCTCCCCGTTAGTATTGTTTTCAGAGATCGAAAGATTCTCTATCAGCTTTGTTTTATCAATGTAATATTTTTCGAAATCCTTCATAAATGCTGTGAAGAAAAGGTCGGCAATCATTAAATAACCTTCGCGGGAAAAATGTATCTTGTCGCTTTGTGCCAATCCGTTTTTCTGCCACAGCGTAATCGAATTCAACCCTCCCATCACTTCAAACATATCCCAAACCCCGGCATTGTATTTCGCGGCCATTCGGAACATGCTTTCGCGTACTTCTTCAGCGTTTTTATTGACATATCGCCGATACAGGTAGCTATCGTTATTGGTTGTAAAAATAATTGCAGCGCCGGGTGCTGCCTGTCTGATTTCTGCAACAAGTTGGTCGTAGTTATCTTCAAAACGATCCTGCGAAAAACGCCTGCCATAAGCATCGTTGATACCGATGCCCAGAATTACGAGGCCGGGGTTCAGTTCAGCCAACTGTTCGGTAAAAAGCTGGCACCTTAAAAATGCAGGCAAGTGTGCCCCGTTCACCCCGATTGCGTGGTACATGATACCGTTTGGCGCACTCTCCGTTGTAATCCCAAACAAGGTAAAACTCCCTTCCTTCCCCGGGTTTTTCACCAAATTAATTTGTAAACTGTCAACTTGCTTATTCAAGCTAAAATCGATGTAACCGTCTGTTTTACTGATGTTTTTTATAAGATTCGGATCAATTTCAACCTCGTAATTTTTTTGTTTGTTTTCGAAATAAATCCTGAATTTGTTAAAGGAATAATCCAGTGTGCTCTCTTTTTCCAAGAGTATAGTTAGTTCTGCCCGGGGCGACGAAGTAGTAACTGCAATCCCTCCCACTCCGAGTGTGCCGCTTTTCCTGCTTTCCACATTCCGGAAGCTATGCCAACTACCATTGTAGCGAATATAATAGCCAAAAGGCGAATTGGTACGCGAGATTCTGTACGGGAACATATAGCCCCAGCCTGCGTTCATCCCTCCGTTGAGTTGCTGAAAGCGGGTTCGCATCTGCCCGGTGTACGTTCCGGCTTGTATGTGTGACCCGCCAATGTGCACGATATTAATCCTGCCTTCGCCGGTGGCCATGAGTTTTTCGAGTTTGTCATCCAATCGGTCGAAAGCTTCCCTGTTACCGGGATAATGCATGGTATTCAGATCGTAACGTATAAAATTGTAGGGATTCAGTTGGTACAAATAAGCTTCTTCCTGGGCTTGTGCCCCAATACGAACAAAAATTAATATGAGAAGTGCCAACCCTGAAAACAAGTTGGCTATTCTATTTATTGGCGCTTGATCCTGTCCGCTGATCACTAAATACCGGGTTACTTTTCTCATTTCTCCTCCTCCAAAAAATTGTTGTATTCGTAGATCAGGGCATTGTAAAACATGTTAGCAATCAATCGGGCTCCCTTCGCCGAAAAATGCACATAATCGGGCCGGGCCAGTTCGGGATTTGCATTCACCCACGAGGGCATGCTGTTGTAGCCTCCCATTGCTTTGTACATATCCCAGTATACACAACCATTTTCGAGCGAGATATTTTTCAGGGTTTTCACTACATCGGGCAAATGATCGTAGGTCATAAATTTATCTTTCACTTTTGTCGACATATCGCTGGGGCCGACCACCACGATCGCGGCATCGGGGCACAATTGCTGAATACGCTGAATCTGGCTTCCAAACCAGCGGCCATAACGTTTTATCGCCGCATTGTCCTGAATATATGGCATCACGTTGCCGCCAAACTGAAGAATGAAAAGCGAAGGTTTTAGGTCGCGGTACATTTTCAGACTGTGTTCGTAACTGGCTTTGGTAAAAATGGTTCCCGAACTTCCGCGCAAAGCGATGTTGTCCATAATAATGCCCTTTTGTGATGCCAATTCAATACCATAAATATCGGGGCTGTCGTAACCCGAGAAACGCAATGTTACACTGTTGGTCGAATCGGGCAATGCACATTCTATTGTTCCGTAATCGAGTTTAGCTTTCAAAGTGTCGGTTAAAACAGTATCGCCGCGAGCAATAACAACAGTCTGCACCGGTCTTCTCGAATTTCCATAAAAAAGGCGGAGGTGGTCATATTCGCGCGCACGAAGGAAAGAAATATCGGTTTGCGATACGTTCATCTCTGCGGTGTAAAGAATAGAATCGCGAAATGGAACGGTATCTGGCACCGGAGGAGCATAACGCGAAAAAGCTCCCATTATACCGTACCGGTCGTGCGTGATGGTAGAATCCACCTTGCCGTAAATCGGGTAACGGGTCCAGTCACCAATGTTTTCCTGTCGGGCGCTAAATACATAATCGTAAGCCTGAAGAGCAGGGCGAAGACCAACCCCTGTCCCCCCGAAACGCACCTGCAATTTATTCCGAACAAAGGAAGTAATCCGGTCGCCTTCGATCTGGCTATCGCCGTAATGCATAATCCGGGTAAGCGAATCGTGCTGAAGATGGTAAAAGAACCGTTCCAGGTTCTGGCGTCCAGCCTCTTCCATTTCGAGTTTATTGATCGACTGCACCAGCGAGTCGTAATCGGCCCTGTGAACTACTTCCATCACGGTATCGCCGGCAATGGTTTCGAGTTCAAAATCCACCAGCGAATCAATTTCGAATTGCCGGTTGATAAGGTTGCTCAGATCGGCATACTCCACCTCGTTTTTTACGAGCATCTCCTTCAGGGTAGGCATATGAAAAGTGAATGAACCAGCCTTTACGCCATCATCGGGAGTGATCCACATAACGCCTGCCAGCAGCAAGAAAATACCCAGTGTAAATAGCAAAGTTTGTATAGGCTTCATTCGGTTACGTATATCGTTAGTTTTTGTCCGATCTGTATTTTGCGTGCATCCGAAATGCCGTTCCAGTAAAGGATGGCATCGGGCGAAACACCTTTGTATTTTTGTGCGATCACATACGGCGATTCGCCACTTTTTACTTCATGTTCAATTTTTCGCGCATTTTCCGGTATTGGGTAAGATTTTGCAGCAGCCGGATTTTTCGCTCCGGTTTTGGTTAGCGGCTCCGGATGCAAGTTCCTGTAATAATCCGCGTCGGCATCATCCACAAAAATATCCAGTTTTTGTCCGGCCTGTATTTTGCGTTCGTTGTATATATTGTTCCAGTATTTCAGGTCTTCCACACGCACATCGTAGTCTTCGGCAATAAAACCCAGCACATCGCCCGATTGAATCGTGTATTTTATCTTGGTCTTTCCTTCAATTTCCAGGTCTTTAACCTTTTCACCCAAATATTGCCTGTTAGGAGCCGGGGCGTATTCTATTTTTTGCGCCACCACATCAAAAAGAGTGGGGTTGAATAACCGGGAAACCGAATCTTTCAGCAGATTAAACTCTTCTTTTTTCCCATTCGGAAGATACAAATTTTGTGGTTTCTCGTCGCCCGGAACAATCAAATAGGGATATTGAGGATTGTAGTTTTGCAAGAGTTTAACAGGAATATTTAAGCTTGTGGAAATTTGCTGAAAATGTACTTTGTCTGTGATGATCACAGTGTCGGTTGCGGGAATCGTCAGCTCGCGTTCCCATTTGTTTTCTGGAAGAAAAACGGCCATGGCCTGCCACAGCGCCATCTTTTCAGAAACCTTCGCAGGAAGCCGGCTGAGAATCTCGCCGGGAGCGGGTGTTTCATCCGCAGCTTGCGAAGCATTTCTAACACTGGTAGGACCGCACAGAAAAGCCAGTACAGCCAATTCATCAGAGCCAAAATTTTCTTTCATCTTCTTCAACTCGGCCACTGCCGCCCGCGTTGAAGGCCCATTATCAAATCGTTCATCCACCAAACGAGTAAGCTGCAATCCGTTAAAAAAAGCCTGAAAGTGTGTCAACTGCCAAATCCCCGCCCGCTTATCTTCGCCAATTGCCCTTTGATTCATGGCCGACAATGCAGCTGGAAGAAATTTGATTTCGGACGGAAGTTCGGCACGAACCAGGCTTGAATCGATAAATGCCTCACTGGTATAAAAATTCTTAACCAGGTTTGACTTTTGCTCTTTGTTTAAACCATTTAAAAAAAGATAATATGATGAAGATTCCGGCAGCTCTTCCGGAAATAAATGCAAGTACTTGTTTTCCAACTTTTTAGAAAAAGTCAAATCCTGGGTTTGATCCACGTCGGTCAGGATTCTTCCGTTTCCGTCATATTTCAGGCCCCCTTGACCCTGGTTGAGGTCCGAAATAAAAAAATCAAGCGTGGATTGCGAGACAGTATCGGTTTGCGGGCTAACCAACAAAGGTAAAAACAAGAATAAACAGAGATATTTGAGTTTAGATTTCAATCCTTCCTGTCGTTTTGATAATCGTTCAATAAATGGCCTCACAGGTCGGCAAAAATATGAAATCAATTGTAAAAGAAACACACGTGATGGCTTAATTTACAAATTCCATGACTTTATAATACCGATAAACGAACATCTTTTTAAAGCTGCTAATGTTTTTGTAAGTTTAATGAATTGATTTTAGTGTGCAATGAAAATACTTTTAACCGGTGTAACCGGGTATGTTGGGAAACGGCTTCTTCCTGTTTTGATCGAAAAAGGTCATGAAGTGGTTTGTTGTGTGCGCGAAAAACGCCAGTTGACCCTGCACGAAAAGCTACTCGAAAAAGTTACCGTTATTGAAATCGATTTTCTTCACGATATCATCCCCGGCGCCATTCCGCCGGACATTGATGCAGCCTACTGTCTAATCCATTCGATGACCACTTCGCAAGATAAGTTTGAGGAACTGGAATCAAGGGCAGCTCGGAATTTTAAGAAATATATCGAATCGACAAATGCCACACAGGTAATTTATCTGAGCGGAATTTCAAATCAGCCGGATTTATCAAAACACCTTCGTTCACGACGAACCGTCGAACAAATTTTGCACAGCGATCGATATGCTTTAACGGTTTTAAGGGCCGGAATTATCGTTGGCTCGGGAAGTGCTTCGTTTGAGATCATCCGCGATATTGTAGAAAAACTTCCGATTATTATTATGCCAACTGGCTGTGGAAAATCAGGGGTTGGTTCGACCTGCTTTTTGGAGGAGTCGGTCTGGGTCGTGGAAGAAAACTACCGGAAGAAATAAACCCCGGCGATGCACTTGATTTCTGGCGTGTGCTATACGCCAGCCGCGAGAAAAAAAGATTACTCCTGTTTGCCGAAATGAAACTTCCGGGAGAAGCCTGGCTTGAGTTTAAGATCGACGAAAAAAATGTGTTCCATCAAACAGCTACTTTCCGCCCGAAAGGTGTGTTGGGACGTTTGTACTGGATATTTACCTCGCCCTTTCACTTTTTTATTTTTAACGGGATGATCAGAAATATTGTAAACACAAGTGACCAATAAGGAATAAAGAACAATGAAAAATGCTGCTTTTCTTACTGTTATAACTCTCGTTTTTTTTCTTCTTGCCTGTTCCAACCCTGATAAATCAGAACAAGCTCAGAAACGCATCCGTCCGGTGGTCGACACCATCGGGTTTGCACACCTAAACTGGCAAATGGACAGCGTAAAACAAAGGATTTCAACTGAATTTAAGGAACAACTGTCGAATGTCGAACAAAATGAAAGTACAGTTTGGAGAGCTGCCATTTGTCCGCACGATGACTACACCTACGCAAGCTGGCTCTACCCTGCCGTTCTGAAAAACCTTCAGGCCAAAACTATAATTATTTTTGGGGTGGCACACAAAGCCCGGAATTTTAAACTCGAAACCCAAATTGTATTCGACAGTTTCGATGCATGGCAAGCGCCATTTGGCGAAGTAAATGTTTCGCCGCTTCGGGAACAAATCATTCAGCAACTTTCAAAAGATGTATTTCTGGTACACGACAGTATGCAAACAATAGAACATTCAGTGGAGTCGATGATTCCCTTTCTGCAAATACAAAACCCCGAAACCGAGATCATTTCAATCCTTGTTCCGTACATGTCGTCGTCGCGAATGGATACAATTGCTGAGCATTTAGCAGCCGCCATAAAAACGGTGACAGAAACAAATAAACTGGTTTGGGGTAAAGATTTTTCAATACTAATAACAACAGATGCCGTGCATTACGGCGACGAAGAATGGGGTGGCAAAAACTACGCACCCTTTGGCTGCGACAGTGCCGGGTACATGCAAGCCGTTGCTCTTGAACACCAAATCATCCAGAACTGTTTTACCGGCGAATTAAAAGATGAAAACGCAAATCAGTTTTATCAATACACAGTCCAGGAAAACAATTTTCGCGAATATAAATGGATATGGTGCGGGCGCTACTCGGTTCCGCTTGGTTTAAAAGTGGCCTGGCAACTGCAACAACAAAACAATGATGAACCACTTCTTGGTATTCCACTTGGCTATGAAACCAGCATCAGCCAAAACCACCTGCCGGTTGACGATCTTCGAATGGGACAAACAGCCATTGCCACACCGCGCCACTGGGTGGGTTATGCTTCGGTGGGATTTAAATGATGACGGATAAACTAATGATTCGTCTGAAATAACTTTGCCTGTTTATATTTAAATTCTCCCATTTTCGCGTTCTGCACAGGGTTCGCTAAACAGAGCGTGTACATCCTTAATTTGTTGAAATTATTCTCAATTATTTAATTGGCCTGTCAAAAATTCTTTTGACATACTTTCTCTTTTCCTCGATTAAGATCAAAATTCTGAAAAGGCGCTTCCGGTTCGTAGTTTCTATTCAACGATTCGGCATTGGCATAACACTGCTGGTCGAATCATTTTCCCGGCTGACATTTTTCTTTCTGACTTTTGAACCAGAAAACAAAAAATCATGAGAAAAATTCTATTCGTACTTCTTCAGTTCCTGGTTTTCCAACTCGCAGCCCAGGTTAAAATAGCAGGAACTGTTTTGGATAAAAATAATGAACCCATTACCGGGGCTAATATTTTTATTCAGAATTCCTACGACGGAACTACTTCCGATAGTCTTGGCAATTTTACTTTCACTACTGATTTAAACGGTGAACAAACGCTGATTATCAGTTTTGTCGGGTATAAAACCAAAGGGCTTGAGCTAAACATTTCAGAGGCAATCCACGATCTTAAAATTATTTTAGAGGAAGATGTCAGCGAACTAAATGAGGTAGTGATAAACGCCGGAACCTTTGAAGCCAGCGACAAAAAGAAATCGGTACTGTTAAAACCCATGGACATTGCTTTAACTGCCGGCGCCAACGGTGATGTTTACGGAGCTTTTGGAACCTTGCCAGGGACTCAGAAAGTTGGTGAAGAAGGTCGGTTGTTTGTGCGGGGCGGCGAAGCCTACGAAACCAAAACTTTTATGGACGGTATGCTTGTGAATTCGCCTTATTACTCCAAAATGCCCGATCTTCCTACTCAAGGGAGATTCTCACCGCTGCTTTTTAACGGTTCGGTTTTTAGCACCGGTGGTTATTCTGCCGAATACGGACAGGCGCTTTCGTCGGTTGTAGCCTTAAACACCACAGCTTTGGAACCTGAAACCAAGTCGAATGTTTCGGTTTTAACCGTTGGATTACAAGGTTCGCATACACATCGATGGGAAAATACATCGCTGGCAGTTACCGGCGAATTGCTTCATACCGGGCTCGCCAACCGATTGTTCCCACAAAATGTCGATTGGATTAAGGATCCGGTAATTGCCGGTTCAACGCTGCTTTTTCGTCATAAAACGAGCGAAACCGGAATGATAAAAGCCTTTGGAAGCTTTAGTTACAATTCGAGCGATTTGTTGTACGACAATTTTCAGGAATCCAAATTTCAGGATTTGGCGCTGACCAATCACAATGTTTACCTGAATGTCACCTACAACGAAATGCTAAACGAAAAATGGATGATAAACAGCGGGGGTTCATTAAATACCAACAACGATAAGATGGTACTGGAAAACAGCCCGATAAATACTTTGAAAAAGAGCAGTCAGCTAAAAACGGTATTTACCAATTTCACTACCGACAAAATTACCACAACATTTGGCGCCGACTGGATTGGTTACGATTATTTGCAGGAAATTCAAATGGAGGGAGATTTTGATCTTGGTTTTTCCAACCAGCAATTTTCTTCGTTTGTTGAATCGGAAATAAAAATCAATCACATTCTCGCTATCCGTGCCGGATTGAGAGCTGAATACAGTTCTTTAATCCAAAAATCGAACTGGATGCCACGCTTATCGGCAGCCATTAAAACCGGAAAAAACAGCCAGCTCTCCACTGCCTTCGGAAAGTTTAGCCAAAACCCGGAAGACGATTATCTAAAATTTTCTGATGAACTAAAGCCCGAAACAGCTACCCATTCTATTTTAACCTGGCAATACAAAAAAGGCACAAAATCGTTCCGGCTTGAAGTCTATAATAAAAAGTATTCCGATTTGGTAAAATACAAAACTGAATACTCAGCCGGGCCGGGAAATTACAACAACATGGGTTCGGGTTACTCAAGGGGCTTCGATATTTTTTGGCGCAACCAAAAGGAATTTGGCAAAAGCGATTACTGGATTTCGTATTCGTTTATCGATTCGAAACGTAACTACCACGATTTTAATGAAGAAGCAACGCCGTATTTTGTTTCGGCACACAATCTTTCAGTGGTTTACAAACGATTTATCATGCCAATCCGGTCTTTTGTTTCAGGCACTTATTCATTTGCCAGCGGGCGTCCGTACTACAATCCCAACAATCCCGATTTTTTGTCGGACAGAACCAAACCATACAACGATGTAAGCATTGGATTAACACACATTCTGTACCTGTTTAACACACAAACCGTGATGCACCTGATTGTAAACAATATATTTGGATTTGACAATGTGTTTGGATACACTTACAGCAATACGCCCGACGAAACGGGTATTTACCCGCGGCAAGCCATAACACCGGCATCAAAACGTATGGCCGTATTTCTGATTTCGTTTCAATTTTAACCATAAATAATTTTATCATGAAAACTTTAACAACACTACTGTTTACCCTCTTTATTCTGACGACCAATGCGCAGTCGGAGAAGTACGAACAAGCCATGAGTAAAGCGCTGGAAAGCCTGAACCAGGCAACTACAAACGACGATTTCATCACTGCTGCCAATACTTTTGAACGCATCAGCATGAATGAAAAAAACGAATGGCTGCCGCTGTATTATTCAGCTTACGCAAACATTGTGGTTTGTTATGTCAATCCTGATAAAGAACAGACCGATGCCATCCTTGACAAAGCCCAGAATTTTATCGATCAGGCTTTTAAAGTAGCGCCGAAAGAGTTAGAATTATTTGTGCTGCAAGCTTTTTTGTATCCGGCCCGGATTACGGTTGATCCTATGGGACGCGGTGTGGAATACATGGGAAAAATGAACCAAGCACTGGATGAGGCCATCCGTTTAAACCCTGAAAACCCGAGAAGCTATTACCTGCGGGCCATTACTACACTGAATATGCCCGAAGCTTTTGGTGGAGGGGCAGCTCTTGCCAAACCCATTTTTGAAACGGCCAAAGAAAAGTTTGACAAATTCAGGCCCGAAACAACACTTTCTCCCAACTGGGGGAAGGAACAGAATGAACAGGAGTTGAGTAAACTGTAAATTTTGGAAGCGAAACTCAATAATTGACGATTAAAGGATGTCATCTTTTTGAAAGATAACATCCTTTAATTTCTACGTTGGCCAGCTACAAATTCTCCAAAAAGTAATCGCTCACCTTTCTCATTAAATGAATCCGGTCTTTTCCACGCACATTATGCGGATGAATCGGGTAAGCAAAGAAATCGACCTGTTTGTTTTGTTTTACACATTCGCGCAGAAACTTCATACTGTGCTGCATGACCACTGTTTCATCCTGCGCCCCGTGGATCAGCATCAGGTTTCCATCCAGGTTTCCGACCAGCCTGGTCATGTCGCTTTTTTCGTAACCACCCGGGTTTTCCTGGGGCATGTCCATATAGCGTTCGCCGTACATAATTTCGTACATGCTCCAGTCGACCACCGGCCCACCAGCCACCGCTACTTTAAAAACCTCGGGATGACGTAGTTTCAGGTTCAGAGTCATAAAACCACCATAGCTCCAGCCGTGCACCCCAATTCTTTCAGGATCAACATATGGTAGTGATTTCAGGTATTCGATTCCCTGCACCTGGTCTTCGGTTTCGAGGATGCCCAGTTGACGATGAACTTCTGTTTCAAACTCCCGTCCGCGATTGTTTGTTCCACGGTTATCCATGGTAAAGGCAATGTATCCTTCCGATGCCATGTAGTATTGCCACCAGCGTGCCTGGTGTTGCCAGCTTTTGTTCACAAGCTGCGAATGCGGCCCGCCATACACATAAACGATTACAGGATATTTTTTTGAGGGATCGAAGTTTGTTGGAAGGATCAACCGTCCGTATAAATCATATTTTCCGTCTTTGGTTTTGAGAGTTACCAGCTTGTTTTCTCCCAACAGATAATCTTTTACCGGGTTGGCAGCACTAAAAATATTTCGAACCAGTTTCCCATTTGCAGTATAAAGATCGATGTTTCCGGGCACTTCCGGGCCGTTCCAGTTGTCGATCACGTAAGCCGCATCCGGGCTTAGGCTTGCATTGTGGATCCCTTCTTGCTGCGAAATCTTACTCACCTCGCCGCTTTTAATATCTACTTTGCAGATGTGGTTCTGAAGCGGATCGTCGAAGGTTCCTTCCACAAAAAGCTGTGTCTCTTTTTCATCGAAACCAATGATGCGGGTTACTTCCCATTCGCCTTTGGTAAGTTGCTGAAGCAGTTTACCATCGGTATTGTATTTGTACACATGAAACCAGCCATCCTGGCGACTCAGGTAATAAAATTCGTTGGGATTGACTTTTGAAAACTCAATCGGGAAAAGCGGCTCCACATAAGTTTCGGATTTTTCTTCGAACAAGGTTTTTACTTTTTCGCCGGTAGCTGCACCGTAGCAATTCAATTGCATGTGGTTTTGTTCGCGGTTAAGCTCGGCCATGTAAATGTATTTTTCGTCGGGCGACCAGGTTACATTGGTCAGATAATGATCGAGCGGCCCGCCGGTATTCAGAAACGTGGTTTTCCCACTTTCAATATGGTAAACCCCCAAAGTTACGTGGTGACTTTCCATTCCTGCCATCGGATATTTTACAGGTGTGTATTCGGCTTCACGCGCCATAAAATCCACCAGCGGATAGTCTTTTACCATCGTTTCGTCCTTGCGGTAAAACGCAACACAATTACCTTTTGGAGAAAGAAAAATACCGCCATTGATTCCGAACTCATTGCGATGGACCGATTTTCCGTTTACTATTCCATTTCCACCATCGCTGGTTACCTGCCTAAGTTCATTATTGGCTAAAGCCAGGAACAGATTTTCATCTTCAACATATGCCGCCAGGTTTCCTTTCTCCGAAAATTGAACTTCTTCTGCATCCTCAGGATAAGTAATTTTCGAAAGTATCTTTTTATTAGCCAGGTCGATTTTAATACGACCGTTCGGCGTGCCAATCAGCATTTCATTTCCATTCAGCCACGAAAAAAAAGGGAAAGCGCGGAACGTTTCGCCACTTATCGTCTCGAGGTTGGTTTTGGTTAGCAGCAATTCTTCCTTCCCGCTTTTTGCCAGCACCTGCATCAACGAATCGCCTTTAATGTAGGTATAAGCCGACGCATTTCGCCATGAAAGTCCACTCATCGATTTTGGACGCAAATAAGTATAACGGCCCAAAATGGCATCTTCGAGACTCATTTGTTTTTGCTGTGCAAAAATTACCTGGCTGAGCAGGAGAAAAATGACGATCAATTTTTTCACTGTATTGGATTTTTTGAAATTGTGGCTCGAAAATAATATTCCACGCTGGATTAAAAAAGGGAGTTTATCAGTTTATCTGTAATTGCAAGTTCTTATTGTCCGGCGCTCAAATGATCGCTGATGATTTTCCGGGTACCGTTCTTTTTCTGTATTATCAACGTAAAATGCCCGGCAACATCGCCTACCTCGCGGGTCAATTCAAAACGACAAAAAACGTTCGCCCCTTCATTCCTTGTATTTTATTGTATTCCCGAAAATAAGTCAATTTTTGTTACTCACAGACTCAATGTCTCTGCAAACTGAACAAAACTGTGTTTCAAAGAGTTCTATGTAAAAATGTATTATCATGAATAAGATCAGAAAAGAAGATGTGAGCCAGGAAGTTTTTGATTTGTACGACGAATACGCGCATAACCGGATCGACCGAAGACAGTTTATGGAACGACTTTCGGTATATGCGGTTGGCGGACTCACGGTTTCTTCTCTTATGAGTTTTATTATGCCCGATTACCAGTTGAAAATACAGGTTGCAGCCAACGATGCGCGTCTGAAAACCGAAACTATCGAATATTCATCGCCCAAAGGAGGCGGAAAAATCAAAGCCCAATTATCGCGGCCTGCCGGAAATTCAAAAAAACTGCCCGGTATTGTGGTGGTGCACGAAAATCGTGGTTTGAATCCACACATTGCCGATGTGGGCCGACGGGCAGGATTGGAAGGATTTATTTCGATTTCGCCCGATGCACTCACTCCGCTGGGAGGTTACCCGGGCAACGATGATGACGGACGCGAAATGCAGGGCAAACTCGACCGGAACGCAATGCTCGAAGATTTTATTGCAGCCTTCGAAACCCTCAAAAATCATCCTGAATGCGATGGAAATGTCGGCGTGGTCGGGTTCTGTTTTGGTGGCTGGATCTCGAACATGATGGCAGTGCGCGTGTCTGAATTAAAAGCTGCGGTTCCGTTTTACGGCGGACAGCCTGATGCGGCTGATGTGCCAAAAATTAATGCTCCCTTGCTCCTTCATTATGCAGCGCTCGACCAAGGTGTGAACGCCGGTTGGCCAGCCTACGAAGAGGCGTTAAAAAAGAATAATAAGGAATACGCCATGTACATGTACGAAGGCGTAAATCATGGTTTTCATAACGATACCACTCCTCGTTACGACGAACCTGCCGCCAAACTGGCCTGGCAGCGCACCGTCGATTTTTTTAAAGAGAAACTCGCATAGGAAAGTACTGCTATAAAAAAATTATAAGGTTATTTTAGGCCACAGTTTTTAGAACTTGTGCCTTTTTGTTACTTTTACAGGCAGAACTAAAACAAACCTGAATGAAATTAATTTTTACGATCGCATTATTTTTTGCATTCCTTTCGCTTTCAGCACAAAACCGCGAACGGGCTTTCGAGGTCAATGCAAACCTGGGCCGCGGGATCAACTTTGGAAATATGTTTGAAGCCCCCTCCGAAACCGAGTGGGGAAACCCATGGATGCCCGATTATCCACGTATGATTGCCGAACTTGGATTTAACCACGTGCGCATTCCCATTCGCTGGGAACCCGATGCCCGAAGCAGTGTCAGTGCACCTTACACGATCAATGCAGTTTTTTTAAACCGTATAAAACAGGTAGTAGATTCTTGTTTGAATAACGGTTTATCAGCCATCATCAATATGCATCATCACGATGCACTATTCGAAAACCCCGACACACAAAAGGCGCGTTTTCTGGCGCAATGGAAACAGATCTCTGAATTTTTTAAAGATTATCCGGATGAATTGCTTTTTGAAATATTAAACGAGCCGCATGGCAATATTACCCCTGACAAATGGAATACTTTCCTGGCGGATGCACTTTCTACCATTCGGGAAGACAACCCCGAAAGAATTGTATTGATTGGAACTGCTGAATACGGAGGCTTGGGTGGCCTTTCGAAGTTGCAACTCCCCGATGACCAGAACATCATTCTAACAGTGCACTACTATAACCCGTTTCAGTTTACACACCAGGGCGCTGAGTGGGTAGATGGGTCGACAGCCTGGCTGGGAACAAAATGGAACGATACCGATACCGAAAGACAGGTGATGCAGAACGAATTTGCTCCTTTGAAAGCGTTCGAAGGCCAACAGCATATTCCGATCCATATTGGCGAATTTGGCGCGTACTCGAAAGCCGATGCAGCTTCGCGCAAAAAATGGACAACCTATCTTCCTCGCTATCTCGAATCACTCGGTTGGAGTTGGGCTTACTGGGAATTCAGCGCCGGCTTTGGAATTTACAATCCCACGTCGCATAGCTATAATCAGACACTGGTGAATGCACTTCTTCACGATCCGATGCCCGACCCGGCTTACTATGCCGGAACACCTGTTTATACTTCTGACTTTGCACAGACTGCTTCGGAGTGGAACCTAAGTGTAAACAGCGGAGCTGTAGCCTCGAAACAAAACACCAATAACCAACTGGCAGTAGTTATAAATACTGCGGGAACACAAGGCTGGCACATTCAACTGGCAAAAACCGGGTTGCAGTTACAGGCCGGGAAAAAATACCGGGTAACTTTTAAAGCCCGTGCCGAAGCTGTTCGCACTATCACCGCTTATGTGGGACAAAATGTTGACCCGTGGGGAGCTTACAGCGATTACAATGGAATAACACCCGGCACAACAATGAAGGAGTTCACTTTTATTTTCGATATGAAAACAACTGACAATACTGCCCGTTTGGTTTTCGATCTTGGAACCTCATCCGAAGACGTGTATTTTGAATCGATTGTACTCGAATCGATCGTTCTGCAGGACCCTTCATCGGCAGATGATTTGCAAAATTTTAGCAGCCGCATTTTCCCCAATCCCGCACAGGATCGTTTGGAGGTACACAACCTCGATGGTTTTGAAAGATTACAAATTCAAAACATCAGTGGGCAAGTCGTTCAGCAACAAATCTTAAACCGTTATAAAACCCAGATCGATCTTTCAAATTTATCTTCTGGCATTTATTTTGTTTCACTGTTGAACCAAACAAAGAAATACACAGTGAAAATCGTTAAAAATTAAAGTCATGAAGAAAACCGCATTTTTATTCGTCGCCATCCTTTTATCGGGTTTTGTATTTGGACAAAGCGCCGCGAGCAGTCAGATTACTGTTGAAGGCAAATCATCAGTAAAAGTAATTCCCGAAGATCTTTCGTTCGTGGTGAACCTGAGTGTAAAGGACAATAATTACACAAGATGCGCTGAAATGGCAGTCGAAAAGATGGGGAATATAAAACAACTTTTTGTGAAAAACGGGATCGATGAAGATCTGCTTAAAGCCAATAGTTACTCCATCCGCGAAGTTCAAAAATACGATCCTGAGTTACGCCAATCGGTTTCAGATGGTTATGAAGCAAATATTCCGGTAACGATTCGTACCAAACGCGATTACAAAAAAAACGATAAAATTTTCGAACTGATTAAAGACAACCTCGAATCAAACTTTAACCTGAATTTTTACCTTTCGGATGAACAGATGGATGCGGTTAAAGAGAAACTGATTACGTTGGCGGTAAAAGACGCCCGGCAAAAAGCAGAATGGATAGCAAAAGCATCAGAAACTGCATTGGGAAAAATAAAAAACATTCAGTATGGAGAGCCCAGAATGATTGGCGCCTTTAACAACAGAAACGAATTAATGGTTTCGGATATCATGCCAATTACCCGGGAAGCCAGTGCAAAAATAACCGAAGTGCTTTCGCCCGATGAAATTGAAATGCAGACCAGCATCGTTGTTTCATGGGAAATTTCCGAAAACTGATCCGCCTTCGCTTTTAATTCATTTTTAAATATTGGTTGGATGTGAGGGAAACATTCTGCAAGTTCGCAGGTTGTATTACTTTTGACAACAAATATTTCGTATGGCAATTACGGTTCATCCAAAAGCAAAAGCGCTTATTTTCGATCTCGACGGGACCCTTTCGAATTCACTTCCGTTGCATGTTTACACCTGGCAACAAATTGGCGAAAAATACGGTTTCGAATTCGACCCGCAAATTGTAACCGATCTTACCGGCAGGCCAACAATCGAGTTTGCATGGCACATTATTGAACGTTACGGAATTGAAGTAGATCCGGAGCATTTGGTAAAGCTGAAACAGGAATCATTCTGGGAACTGGCTCATTTGCTTGAACCGGTAAAAGAAGTTACCGACATTGTAAAGTCGTATCGTGGAAAACTGCCCATGGCGGTAGGCACAGGGGCCAGCCGGCGGAGCGCCGAGGTGCAACTCGAAGCCTTGGGCCTGGATAAATATATCCCGCTAATTGTTTCGGCCAACGATGTAACAAAACATAAACCCGAACCGGAGACTTTTCTTGAATGCGCACGTTTGATGAACACTGACCCGGAATTTTGCCAGGTTTTTGAAGATGGCGCCCTGGGGATTGAAGCCGGGAAACGTGCAGGAATGATCGTAACAGATGTTCGTCCTTTTATAAATTACGGCGACTGGATGCACCCCAAAACTGTTCAGGGATGATCTACTTTTTACTGGCATTAAAAACTGTCGCGCCACTTTTCCTGATCATCCTGACCGGGATTCTTTTTTCGCGAACAAAAGTTAGTTCTGGCGAATGGGTCAATATTCTGAATAAATATGCCTTGTACATTGGTTTTCCGGCTTTGGTGGTAGCTTCGCTGATGCACCTCGAACCCGGCGAACAATCGTATGCAAAACTCATCCTTTTTAATTCAATATATTTTGTGGGGATGGCGTTGGTTGTTTTCAGAATCGAGCTTCCCGAATTTGCTGCCAAAACCATCGATTTCTTCGCCGAATCGGTGACTGCGGTCGTTCTCTTTTCTCTTGGGATTTTCCTTGGAATGCAAAACATTGGAAAACTAAAAGAATGGTACCGTGTGTTTGCTTTCGTTGTGGCAACCATGTTGATACTCCCCTTCTTTTATTACTTGAGTTTGAAAATGACTTATATGAATCCTGAATTTCTAAAAGCCTCGGTAATTGATGCTGCGATGCCGCTCGGACTTACTCCTTACGCGTTGTCGCTTCAATATGAACTTGACACGAAACTCGCTGCCCGGGTTGTTGTCTTAGGAACTTTTCTTTCGGTGTTTATTATCCCGTTGTGGATTGCAGTGTTGGGATGATCAAAGTTTCAGATGTGCCAGCTTTCCTATAAAAACCACTTTACTTACCCCCGGCTCCATTATCAATTCACCTTCGGTGAGCTCGAAATTTCCGCCTACGCCCTGCAAAATATATTCAAAAGGTTCGTCTTCAAAATACAGGATTCCTTTTACCCGGTAGATCGATCGTTTGTTCACATCCACCAGGTAGGTAAACCAACGCAGAAACTCATCTTTCGACATATTCTTTTCCAAAGTTAATAACCTGGTTTCTATGTGCGAATGTGACGCTGAAAAGCTGACAAAATCGAAGATGGTGCGATTTCTCTGAACGATCTTGTCCAGAATGATCTCTTCAGAATTTCCAAAATCGGTAAATATTATTCTTGCAAACGGATTTATTTGGGTAATCGTCTTCACCCGCAGTTGTCTTTCCGGCTTGCTTAACTTTTCCGATTTATTGACTACAACCAAATCGGCAACGGCCAACTGCTTTAAGCTAATATCCTTTTCAGGAATTTTATCAAAAAAAAGAGCGTCCAGCAAACAGATTGTTCCGTTAAAAGAGTACAGTTTCTTTAAATTCCCGTCGCTAAAAAAAGGTTGGATAACCGGGGCAGGATCGGCTATTCCAGTGGTTTCAATCAACATGTGCCCTACGTTGGGAAAACGGTCGGCCAGTTCTTGTAATACCAGCTCGTATTCTTCATTGATAGAGCAGCAGATACAGCCCTGTTTTAGCTCAAACATCTGGCTGGCATCCACGCCTTTAATCAGTTTGGTATCGATGGAAACCTCTCCAAACTCATTCTCCACCAGCGCAAAAACCACATGGTTGTATCGTTTAAGCAAGTCGTTGATCAAAGTAGTTTTCCCGGCTCCCAAGAAGCCGGTTATTACTGTTACTGGTATTTTGGAAGTTCTTTTCAATATTTATTTTCAGTTGTTTGCGCATTGCCCGTAGCTTACGGCTCATTGCTAACTAAACACTCCAAACAAATTCAGGATTACGATAAGCATCGCCCCTATTAATACATACCGCACATATTTTGCACCGCCTTTTACAGTGAAATTTGCGCCCAGCCAGGCCCCCAGCATATTTCCGGCTGCAAGGATCAACCCGGCAACAATATCAACCTGGCCATGAAATACGAAAATCCCGAGTGAGAAAGCCGTGTAAATCAGTACAATAAAAACCTTGATTGCGTTGGCACGAACCAGGTTTTGTCCACATCCCAGCACCAGGCCGGCCAGCAGGAAAAAACCTACTCCCATTTGTATGAAGCCTCCGTACAAACCAATAAAAAAGAAAATAACATACTGTAGTACAGTTGGTTTTGCCATGACAGAACCCGCCCGCTCCTTTACCCACACCTCGGGTTTCAGTACCACAAGCAACAACATCAACACCATCAACCCGGCAATGATCTTTTTAAGCAATTCCACATCCATTTCAACCGCCACCAAAGCGCCGATAATGGAGCCGATTATGGCAGGAACCGCCAGTTTGTAATCGGTTTTCAAATCAAGTACTTTATTTTTTCGGAAGGTTTGTACACCAATCACATTCTGAAGCAGAATGGCGATCCGATTGGTGCCGTTGGCGATATTGGCAGGCAAACCCATAAACATAAGTAAAGGAATGGTCAGCATCGAGCCACCACCGGCAGTAGTATTAATAAATCCGGCAGCAATTCCGGTCCCAACTAAAGCTAAAATCAGATACCATTCCATAATAAGTGTTCAACATTTAAAGTAAAGAAAAAACCCTAAGGCCCGCAAAGCTCCCTCAGGGTTTTATATTATCGAATACTAAGTCTCAAATCAATAAGCGAACAACGGATAATCTTTCATCATGCCATGAACTTTCTCGCCGATGGCTGCGATCATCTTATCATTATCTATGTTGGCAATCGCATCGTCGATCAACTGCACGATAACAGGCATCAGATCCTCTTTCACACCACGTGTTGTAATCGCCGGTGTTCCCACACGCAATCCCGAAGTCTGGAAAGGGGAACGGCTGTCGAAAGGAACCATATTTTTGTTTACAGTGATTTCTGCATTTACGATGGTATTTTCAACCAGTTTCCCGGTAATTTCAGGATATTTTGTACGTAAGTCGATCAGCATCGAATGATTGTCGGTACCCCCAGAAATTACTTTGTAACCGAGATCGACAAAAGCCTGAGCCATTACGGCAGCATTCTTTTTCACCTGTGCCTGGTATTCCTTGTATTCCGGTGTAAGCGCTTCGCCAAAAGCTACAGCTTTAGCAGCGATTACATGTTCAAGCGGGCCACCCTGCTGACCCGGGAAAACTGCTGAATCGAGCAGCGATGACATAGTACGGACCACACCTTTTGGAGTGGTGATCCCCCATGGATTTTCAAAATCTTTCCCGATAAGGATGATCCCGCCACGTGGCCCGCGCAGAGTTTTATGTGTGGTAGAAGTTACTACATGTGCATGTTTCAACGGATTGTCGAGCAACCCGGCGGCTATTAAACCGGCAGGGTGTGCCATATCGATCATCAGCAAAGCGCCAACTTTGTCGGCAATTTCGCGCATACGTTTGTAATCCCACTCGCGGCTGTATGCCGATGCTCCGCCAATAATAAGTTTTGGTTTGTTCCCGAATGCCAGCGCTTCCATTTCGTCGTAATCCACACGGCCAGTATCTTCTTTAACTTTATATGCAACCGGGTTGTATAAAATACCCGATGAGTTGACGTGTGAACCGTGCGAAAGATGACCTCCGTGCGAAAGATCGAGTCCCAGGAAAGTATCGCCGGGTTTCAGGATCACACTTAAAACCGCTGCGTTGGCTTGTGCACCTGAGTGTGGCTGAACGTTGGCCCATTCGGCACCATAAATTTCCTTGATCCGATCGATGGCCAGCTGCTCGGTTTCATCAACAAACTGACATCCGCCGTAATATCGTTTCCCCGGGTAACCTTCGGCATATTTATTGGTCATTACTGAGCCCATGGCTTCCATGACCTGTTCGCTCACAAAGTTTTCCGAAGCGATCAATTCGATGCCACTTAGTTGACGGTTGTATTCTTTTTTAATAATATCGAATACTAAAGTGTCTCTTTTCATTTTCCTGAAACTTAAATTTTTGAAAGTCCAAAGGTAACACATTTTAATGCAGGCAAAAGATGACGATTGGTATAATAACCCACATTTTTTGAACAATTAATCTTACTCTCTCAACAAAAAATGGAAAAGCTTTGCCAATGTAAAAACAATTTCTACTTTTGCACGCACGAAAAAAGACACGTTCTTTTGAAATGGTGACAAGTATTAAATGAATCGCTGAGAGGCGAATGTAATTTAGCAACTTTTACCGATTAGGAGAGGTGGGTGAGTGGCTGAAACCACCAGTTTGCTAAACTGACGTACGGGTAACTGTACCGGGGGTTCGAATCCCCCTCTCTCCGCACCAAAACAACATCGGGATGTAGCGCAGTCCGGTTAGCGCACCTGCTTTGGGAGCAGGGGGTCCCAGGTTCGAATCCTGGTATCCCGACGAAGTGAAAAACCAAAATTCACCCTTAGCCTGTAAATCATCTGATTTGCAGGCTTTTTTGTTTTAGAGACACTGTTTCACAAAGTGTGTAAGTTTAAAAATACCGAGCGTTTAGCCGATTATTCAATACACATCTGTCTGATAGCGTCTCTCTTTTTTAAGCATCCGCAAGTATTTCTCTGCCTGCTCCTCGTCAATTCCTCCTTGTGTTTGAATAATTTCAAGCAAAGTTTTGTTCACATCCTTTGCCATATGTTTCATATCGCCACAAACATAAAAGTGCGCCCCGTTTTCGATCCATTCAAAAACCTCTTCCTGGTTTTCGATCAATTTATGTTGAACATAAACCTTTTCTTCCTGATCGCGCGAAAAAGCCACATCCATTCGTTCGAGGCATTCATCGTTAAGCAGGTTCTCCCATTCGTTCCTGTAAAGAAAATCGCTTTCCGAATGCCGGTCGCCATAAAACAGCCAGGAGTAACCGGTGAAACCCTGTTTACTGCGCTGCTGCATAAAAGCGCGGTAAGGTGCCACACCAGTTCCGGCCCCCACCATAATAATGGCTGCATTGTCTTCAGGTAATTTAAACGAGGGGTTTTTGTCGATATACACCGGTAACTTATCGCCGGGTTCAACCGAGAAAATCACATGTGATGTACAGGCGCCTACCCGTAAACGTTTATCCTTTTCGTATTTTACCAGTGCAATTGTGGCATGTACTTCATCGCCAATGGCTTCCTGACTCGATGAAATAGAATAAAGCCGAGGCGGTATGGGTCGTAAAATCTCTACCAACTTATTCGCATTCCATTCAAACGGAAAATCTTCAAGCAGATCGAGTAGGTCGCGGCCTTCTATATATTCGTCAAGTAAAGTTTCGTCGTCGAGTATCTTTGCCAGTTCAACATTTTTAGTGCGCCCGCAGTATTTATTCAACAGATCGTAACTTAGCACTGTTATTTCAACATGGTGTGTTAAAGCATCAAGCAATGTAGTTTGCCCATCTTTTATAAAAACACGGTGCTCAGGATCGAAACCGCCTTTACGGATAATCTTGTCCACCAACTCTTCCGGGTTTCGGGTAAAAATACCCACCGCGTCGCCTGGTTCATATGTAAGTCCCGAACCTTCAAGTGATAGCTCGAAATGATAGACATCTTTATCCGATGTTTCTCCGGTTAAACGAATTTTTGTTTTAACAGTAGCATAAAACGGGTTCGATTTCGAGTATTCTTTTTCTTCGTCCCCGTCTCCAACCACAACGCCGGCAGCAGTTGGGGTCAGGTTCATCAGAAAATTATTCATCCAGATTTCGGCGCTGATTTCGTAATCCACATCACACTTCTGCAGCGGCACCACGCTGAATGCCCCCATATCTTTCATTCCCCGGTAAATGTCTTCGCCGCTTTTACAGAAATGTTTGTATGTTTTATCGCCCAGCGCCAATACCGAGTAACTCACATTCTCGAGCGTGGTTGCCTGGTTGCCGGTTATGTATTCGTAAAACTCTTTGGCCATTTCAGGAACCTCGCCTTCTCCGTGAGTGCTAACGATAATCGCAACATTGTCTTCACCGGCTAAATCATTAACATTATAATCGTACATGCTTACTGCCTTTGCATTAATGTTTTTGAAGCTGGCTTTTCCAGCCAGTTTTTCAGCCAGTTCCTGACTGTTTCCGGTTTCGGTACCATATAAAATTGTAAGATTGGCCAGCGGCTCGCTTGTTTGCTGTATTTGTTGAATTTCTTTAGAAGGAGAATAGTTTCCATCAGCAAGTAATCCGTCGAGATAACCACTCATCCAAATGATTTGGCTCTCATTCAACCCTGAAAGCAAATCTTTCAGCTTGTTAAACTGTTGATCGTTTAAAGTATACTTTTCTCGTGTCATAGCGTTCGACGTCAGTATTTTTATTTTTTTGCGGCACAAAAATATTCAAATTTCAATTAAAAGACGAATAAATCTTTTTCTTCTTTTTAAAGGTTCAAATACCCGCCTCTTAGCAATAATTACATGATAACAACTGAAATTTGAATTGGCTTAATCGAATTGCATTATTTTTACTCACCAGAGCCCTGCATACTTGAATTTATCTATAATCATTCTATATTAGATTGTAATGGAAAAACCGCTTTTCCTTCCTGAATTACATATTTTTAAACCAACTGTAAAACTTCTCCGAAAAGGTATCTTAAGCCAGCATGGTTTCTGCCTCTTGATTGTTAATAAAATATTACTATTTTTGGATTCCTTGTTCCAAAAGAAGGGGCTTTAAAGGGTTTAATAAATCAATAAAACTTATATAATCATGAAAGTTTATAAAACGGAAGAAATCCGGAACATTGCTTTACTTGGTAATGCCGGCAGTGGGAAAACCACCCTCGCAGAAGCCATGCTGTTTGAGGGTGGAGTAATCAATCGTAGAGGTGAAGTTACCGCAAAGAACACGGTTTCGGATTATAACCAGATAGAACAGGATTACGGTAATTCTGTTTTTTCTACTTTAATGTATGCCGAATACAATGGCAAAAAAATCAATATTCTGGATACTCCGGGGATGGATGAGTTGAACGGAGGTGTCGTTTCTGCCCTGGCGGTAACAGCTCTCGGAATTTTGGCCATCAATTCGACCAGCGGAATTGAAGCAGGTACCGACGCAGCAATTCGTCACGCCAGCAAAGCTCACACTCCACTGATCCTGGTTGTTAACCAACTTGATCACGACAATTCGAACTTCGAGAATACACTGGAACAATGTAAAACTACTTTTGGGGGCAAAGCCACCATTATTCAATATCCGGTTGATGCCGGCCCAAACTTCTCGTCGATTATCGATGTATTGAAAATGAAGATGTACAAGTACTCGAAAGATGGAAATGTTGAAATTTTAGATATTCCGGCTTCTGAAAAAGAACGTGCAGAAGAATTTCATAACGAACTTGTTGAAAAAGCTGCTGAAAATGAAGAAGCTTTGATGGAACTGTATTTCGATAAGGGCGAACTTACTGAAGATGAAATGCGGAAAGGCATTAAACTGGGGATGCTTGAAAGAAGTTTGTATCCTATTTTCTGTACAACTGCGAAAAAAGGGATTGGAGTTGGTCGTTTAATGGAGTTCATCACCAACATTGCCCCGGCACCTTACGAAAAGAAAATGCGCGATGTGGTAAAAGGTAAAGTCCTTAAAATGGAAGCTTCAGAAGCTCCCAGTCTGTTTGTTTTCAAAACATCAGTTGAATCACACGTGGGCGAGATCACCTATTTTAAAGTGATGTCGGGAACGGTAAAGGAAGGCCTTGATCTGGTAAACTCGAAAACCGGGAACAAAGAACGCTTGTCTCAGGTATTTGTTGCCTCGGGTAAAAACCGTGAAAAAGTGGATGAGCTCGTGGCAGGCGACCTGGGTTGTACCGTTAAACTAAAAGAAACCAAATTCAACCAAACGCTTACGACCAAAGAGGCGGCTACTGTTTACGCTCCGATTGAATTTCCAATATCGCGACACACCGTTGCTGTAAAAGCCGTAAACGATTCGGACGATGAAAAAGTTGGAGAAATAATCAATAAAATAAAATACGAAGACCCAACTTTTGTTGTTGAGCAATCGAAAGAACTGAAACAATTGCTCGTACACAGCCAGGGCGAATACCACATGAACATTTTAAAGTGGTACTTCGACCATGTACACAAACTGGAAGTAAACTACCTGGCTCCAAAAATTCCTTACCGCGAAACAATTACCAAACCTGCTCAAGCCGATTACCGACACAAAAAACAATCGGGAGGTGCCGGCCAGTTTGGGGAAGTTCATATGATTATCGAACCCTATGAAGAAGGATCAGAAGCAAGATCGATGTTTAAGTTTGGCGACAAAGAGCAAAAACTTTCGGTTCGCGCAACAGAAGAACATGAACTGCCATGGGGTGGTAAACTTATTTTCTGCAACTGTATTGTTGGTGGATCTATCGATGCCAGATTTTTACCGGCAATTCTGAAAGGAATAATGGAAAAAATAGAAGAAGGCCCACTTACAGGCTCGTATGCCCGCGATATCAGGGTATATATTTACGACGGGAAAATGCACCCGGTCGACTCAAACGAGATTTCGTTTAAACTTGCCGGACGTAATGCCTTTAGTCAGGCGTTCAAAAATGCGGGTCCTAAAATCCTTGAACCAATCTATAATCTCGAAGTACTTGTTCCCTCTGATCGCATGGGTGACACCATGAGTGACCTTCAAGGCCGCCGTGCCATAATTATGGGGATGGGCTCGGAACACGGAATGGAGAAAATATCGGCCAAAGTGCCACTTAAGGAGATGCACAAATACACCACTTCGCTGAGTTCGATTACTGGTGGCAGAGGTGTATTTAGCTTGAAATACGACGGTTACGAAAAAGTTCCTGCCGATGTACAGGATGAACTGCTGAAAGCTTACGAAGCTGAGCAGGAAGAGGAATAGACCATTTTCTAATCCATTTTACTATAAACCAAGATGAAACACCCTGGTCTGTTAGCTAACAGATCGGGGTTTTCTGTTTTTTGTGATTGGATTTAAAAGAATAAGTAAGTTGAATTTCTTATTTTTTCTGGAGTTCCAGCCTGGTTTTATGCAGCTCCATATTGATTTTGGTATATCGATCGAGCGATGTTTTCTTGTGCTCTTCGTATTCGTGTTTTAGTTCTTCGTATTCTTTTTGTGTCTGGCGCGTGGTTCTCATACTTCTCTGGAACATCATATAAACAAAACCGGCCAAAATCAAAACTCCCAGAATAAAAAGATACATGCTTGTTGAATAAACATTCTTATTCAGGTTCATTCCCAGGACACTGATCGAATTTTGTAACCTCTGGCTTTCCTCAAGTTTTTTCTGCGTTTCGCTGACCAATTCCTGTCGCTGCGCCAGTTCCTGTTTTTGTTGGCTAATTTCAAGCATTCTCTCGTGCAACTGATCTTCGAACCGTGTGATGGAATCGTTCATGGCACCATAAAACTCATCAAGCTGCGCACTTTTTACCACATAATTACCACTCCAGTAATTCAGATTTTCTTTAAAAACCGAATATTGCTTTCTGACATCCTTTTCGCTTTTCCAGGCATTGGGATCTTTTTTGGCAAAAATACTGGTAGAAAAGGCAGCCAACAAAATAATTAATACATATAGTCTTTTCATGCGTCACATTTAAAATACACATTTAACGATTAAAAATAAGGCTTGTTGTTCAAACTGCCAACAAACATCGAACAAAGCTTTTGCCGTAAGTCCAATTTGTCATCCGGCTTTTCTTTCAGAAATTTCCGCTGTTTACTTTTTATGGCCTGCTCATTTTTGTGTTCAATATTGATACTTCGGCCATAATTATCTAAAAAAGAATAGGGTTACTTTCCCCTAAACAAATGCACAAAACCATGTTTTGATTGTTTTCTGCCATCTCTTCCAACTCCATAAGCAGTCCAGTAATATACTCCCGGACTGGCGTATCGCCCGCCTATTCTCCCATCCCAAACGCTTTCAGTGAAGCTATTATCAAAGCCCCTTATATCACCACTCTTCCAATGATGAACACGTTTTCCCCAACGATTGTAAATGTCGATTTCGAGGCTTTTCATCGAGATAAATTTAATCACAAACTCATTATTAAATTCATCACCGTTGGGAGTAAAAACATTGGCAGCTACAATCCACGAAGTATCCGCAACAATATATTCATCAAAAGTAAATGTATCTACACATGTCAATCCTTCTGAAAGATGTTTGGAAACCAGTTTTACCTGGTAGCTTCCTGAGTTTTCATAAGTGTAAACCGGTGCATCGTCGTATGCTACAAGCATAATACTGTCGACCGGTTCGCTGGCTCCTTCCGATTCGCGTTTAATTTCTTCAATGTCGCGATAAAAGTACCATTCGTAATATCCACTGGTACCATTCTCCGATGTATTTGAAAAAGTCACAGTCAACGGTGCCTCACCTTTCATCGGGTTAGCCGTAAAACTGGCCTTGGTCACCAACGATTCGTAGGGAACAGTTGTGTTTGCTTCGCACCCATACTGGTCAAAAACCTTTAAGGTATAATCGGTGTTTTGCGTTGGAGGATTAAATATCTCGAAATTAAGCTGGCTGGTAAGTTCTACTGAACCTTCATACCACCCGGCATTCATGATCTTTGAAAGTTCTATGGGAGCATTGTTACTCAGGTCGTAATAAACGAGAGTTGCGGTTCTGAAGCTGCCATTCAGTTCAAACGATTCGCAATCGGAATTTCCAACGCTACCCTCGGCAAATGTCCAGTCGTTAAAAACCCAGGCACGGTAAATTTCGGTGTTACTTCCCTGGGTAATGGTAACGCGGTAGCAACCATCGGCCAGATTAGTGATCTGCGAACTGGCAGCATCAGTAATTTCCTGCGAAAACATTTCGAAGGAAGCCAACTGTTCGTTGTATTTTTCCCAGTAGTAATCTTTCGAACCGGAAAGCGCTGTACTGGCGGTTAAACTACCAAGCGCGGCAAGTGAATCGCTTGTACAAAAAAGGTAAATATTGTCGGTTTCGGGAAAAACCGGATACTGGGCAATGTCGCTGCCGCTGGCTTGCGGTGCGGTAATTTGTGCTTGCGTATAAACCGAAAACATGAGCAAAGTGAGCAATAAATACAGACTTCTCTTCATAAATCGTGCTTCTTTGAGATACAATATTAACGTATAAATTTTATTTAATTGCGTACGGACTGTAAAAAAACAAGTGTTTTAGATTCTGTGATGTTGTGCTTTTTAGCCTGATATTAATCACCCAAAAACAATTTGTTGATAAAAGCTATGCCGTATGATCAATAAAACCTTTCACATCTTCTATTTTTGTCGAAAGGAAATAGAAAAGGAAAAGCGGTGCTCGATTATTTAAAAGATTTGAATGAGGCCCAGCACGAGGCTGTTGTGCGAACCGAAGGGCCATCACTGGTAATTGCCGGAGCGGGATCGGGAAAAACGCGTGTATTGACTTACCGGATTGCCCACCTGCTAAAACAGGGAGCGCGGCCATCTACAATTTTAGCGCTTACTTTCACCAACAAAGCCGCCCGCGAAATGAAGGAACGAATTGCAAGTGTGGCCGGAGAAAATGTTGCCCGCTATCTCTGGATGGGAACTTTTCACAGCATCTTTGCGCGTATGCTTCGTGTAGAACACGAGGTTATCGGTTATCCTTCCAATTTCACAATTTATGATAGCGCCGATAGCAAAAGCCTTATAAAAACAATAATAAAGGGGTTTCAGTTGGATGATAAAACCTATAAACCGGGCGTGGTAGCCAGCCGGATTTCGATGGCAAAAAACAACCTGATTACACCGATGGCCTATGCGAGTAATGCCGATTTAAAATCGGCCGATAAAAGCATGCGAATGCCAGCTATTTCTGAAATTTACAAAGAGTATTACAAACGTTGCCGGCTTTCGGGGGCCATGGATTTCGACGATCTTTTATTCATCACCAACCTGCTTTTTCGCGATCATCCCGAAGTTTTGGAGAAATACCAGGAACGTTTTGGGTATGTTCTGGTCGATGAATACCAGGACACCAACTACGCACAGTACCTGATCATTAAAAAACTGGCAGCCAAACACAACAACATTTGCGTGGTTGGCGACGATGCGCAAAGCATTTATTCGTTCCGTGGCGCACGTATCGAGAATATCCTGAATTTTAAAAACGATTATCCCGAACACCGGGTGTTTAAATTGGAACAAAACTACCGTTCGACACAAACCATTGTAAATGCTGCCAACAGTATTATTGCAAAAAACAAACGGCAAATTCCGAAAACCGTATTTTCTGAAAACGACAAGGGAAAACCAATAAAAGTGCTTTCGGCGCTTACCGACAACGAGGAAGGGTTCCTGGTGGCACAGGAAATTTCGCAAACACAAATGCGCGATCATTATCAATTTCTTGATTATGCCATTTTGTACCGTACCAACGCCCAGTCGAGGATTTTTGAAGAATCGCTCCGTAAACGAAATATTCCGTATAAAATTTATGGCGGTTTAAGTTTCTACCAGCGAAAAGAAATAAAGGATTTGCTGAGTTATTTTCGAATGACAATTAACCGCGATGACAACGAAGCGCTGAAAAGAATTATTAATTACCCGGCCCGCGGAATTGGAGCAACCACGCTAACAAAACTTGAAACGGTAGCAGTTGAAAAAGAAACATCGATTTGGAATATTATCGCTGCACTACCCGATTATAACTACGCTGGACTGAATAAAGGAACCATTGCCAAAATATATAATTTTGTTATATTGATAGAACGTTTCAGCCAACTGACAAAGGAAACAGATGCTTTTGAAGCCGCCAAAAGAATTGCCGAACATACCGGAATCCTAAAGGATTTATACAACGACAAATCTCCGGAAGGACTGAGCCGCCACGAGAATATCCAGGAATTATTAAACGGAATCCAGGAATTTTCGATTACCGCCAAAGAACAGGGAGAACCGGATAAACTCGAAAACTACCTCGAAAACGTTGCCTTATTGACCGATCAGGACAACGAAAAAGACGAAGACCGAAACAAAGTTACCTTAATGACAGTGCATTCGGCCAAAGGGTTGGAATTTAAAAATGTATTTGTGGTTGGTCTCGAAGAAGATCTTTTCCCTTCGCAACGACAGGGAGAGAAGGCAACACTTGAATCGCTCGAAGAAGAGCGGAGATTATTTTACGTGGCTATTACACGGGCCAGGGAAAATGCCTGGCTGAGCTACGCTAACCAGCGCTACCGCTGGGGTAACCTCGATTTTTGCGCTCCGAGTCGATTCCTCAACGAATTAGACGAAAACTATCTCGAAGGGCTAAACCTAAACAAACAGGATTCCGGAAATGACGATCAACAAAACCGCTTAGGTTATGGACAAACAACGCAGGGATTTGCACACCGGCAACCCCCTTCTGCATTTAAAACCCGCGAATCGCAAAACATTTTTAATAAAAAACTCGTTTCACTCAAAGAAAGCTCGCAGGCAAAATCTTCATTCGAAGGCGACGATCCGCGCAGGATACAGGCCGGGATGACAGTAGAACACCAGCGTTTTGGCGAAGGTAAAGTGTTGAACATTGAGGGGGTGGCCCCTAATTTAAAAGCCACCGTATTTTTCCAAAATGCCGGGCAAAAGCAATTGTTGCTGAAATTTGCCAAATTGAAAATTAAAGGCTGACAAGCGATTACATAAATAATCTTCGTGAATTAACAGGAATTCATTAGTTTTGCAGCATCACTTCGGTTACGATTCTAAAATTACACGAAGCATAAATATCACTTAAGATTTTTTACATGGATTACAATTCGAAAAGAAAAAAACTGGCTCTTCCTGAATATGGAAGAAATATTCAGAATATGGTGGATTATTTGTTAACCATCGAAGACCGCGAAAAAAGAAATAAATCGGCACAAACCGTTATCGATGTCATGGGTAACCTCTACCCTTTCCTTCGCGATGTGCCTGAATTCAACCATAAATTGTGGGACCATCTCGCCATTATGGCCGATTTCCAACTCGACATCGACTATCCTTACGATCCGCCGTCTCCCGATATTTTAACATCGAAACCCAATAAGATTCCTTACAACCAGCATCCGATTAAATACCGGCACTATGGTCGTACAATGGAACTGATAATTAAAGAAGCGGAACGTTTTGAAGGCGAAGAACGACAGATCATAATCGAGCAAATTGCCAATCAGATGAAGAAATCGTACCTCGCCTGGAACAAGGACTCGGTGGAAGACGATAAAATATGGGAAGACCTTGATGAACTTTCCAAGGGAAAATTGGCGCGCCACGAAGAAATGCAACTTGCAGAAACCAAAACACTGGTTGCCAAGAAGAAAAAACCAACGAATAAAAAAGGGAAAAAATAGACCTCAGCATTCAGAACACCCATGTCAACATTTCAAATAGAAGGAGGCTACCAACTACAAGGCGTACTCGAACCACAGGGTGCAAAAAATGAAGCGCTCCAGGTAATTTGTGCCACTTTGCTTAGCGCCGGTGAAACACACATTGAGAATATCCCGGAAATCAGGGATGTATTGAAATTGATTGAGATTTTAAAAGGCCTGGGTGTTAAAGTTGAGCATCTTTCAAAAGGGAATTTTCGTTTCGATGCTTCGATAATCGATATTGATTACCTGAAAAGTCAGGAATATGCCCAACAGGCAGCCGGGTTACGTGGATCGATTATGATTATAGGGCCGCTGCTGGCACGTTTTGGTCATGGATTTATTCCGCAACCAGGTGGCGACAAAATTGGCCGTCGCCGCGTAGACACCCATTTTATTGGTTTGCAAAAGCTTGGCGCAACTTTCCATTTTGATGCCGAAAACCACTGGTTTCATGTTTCGGCTAAAAAACTTAGGGGTTCGTACATGTTACTCGATGAAGCATCAGTAACAGGAACAGCCAACATTTTAATGGCAGCCGTTTTGGCAGAAGGAACTACTACTATTTACAATGCCGCTTGCGAACCGTATTTGCAACAACTAAGCAGAATGCTGGTTTCGATGGGGGCTAAAATTAGTGGGATTGGTTCAAACCTACTGCTTATTGAAGGCGTCGGATCACTCTCAGGATGCCGACACCGAATTTTACCCGACATGATTGAAGTGGGAAGTTTTATTGGCCTTGCCGCTATGACGGCCTCCGAAATCAGGATAAAAAATGTTGGAATTGAACACCTTGGAATTATTCCTGAATCGTTCAGAAGACTTGGGATTAAAGTGGAACAGGCCGACGACGACCTGCTCGTAAAAGAGACTCAACACTACGAAATCGAATCGTACCTCGATGGCTCGATAATGACCATAGCCGATGCGCCCTGGCCTGGACTTACCCCCGATTTACTAAGTGTATTCCTGGTGGTGGCCACACAGGCAAAAGGAAGTGTGCTTATTCATCAGAAAATGTTCGAAAGCCGACTTTTCTTTGTCGATAAACTGATCGACATGGGCGCCCAGATAATATTGTGTGATCCGCACCGGGCTACCGTAATCGGATTAGACAGGGCCCATTCGCTGCGTGCCACCAAAATGGTTTCGCCCGATATCAGGGCCGGTATTGCATTGTTGATCGCGGCCATGTCGGCAAAAGGTACCAGCACCATCGATAATATCGAACAAATTGACAGAGGTTACGAAAACATCGACGGACGACTAAATGCGCTGGGGGCAAAAATCATTCGCCGATAGTTCTGGCAGGGATTTTGAATACTCCGTTCAAACAATACATGCAATCCTGCGTTAGTATTGCAGAAAAAATTATTTTTGAACCAGATGATCATAAAAGTTAAAAGAATGAAGAAACTTGTTTTTATTGCCGCCATATTTTTTGCCGGCATCATCAGCACACAGGCACAAGAAGTCGGAATCGATATTGGAAAGAAAGCTCCTGATCTTATCGGGAACGACCCAAACGGTCAAACGATAAAACTTTCGGATACCCGGGGACACGTGGTTTTACTCGATTTTTGGGCAGGTTGGTGTGGTCCTTGCCGCCGCGAAAACCCGAACGTGGTGAATGCCTATAATAAGTATAAAGATCAGAAATTCCAGAATGGCAATGGATTTGTGGTGTTCAATGTATCACTCGATCGTACAGCCGAACAGTGGAAATCAGCTATTCAGCAAGATAAACTGGATTGGCCCTACCATATCAGCGATTTGAAATGGTGGCAATCGAAACATGCCGCAATCTACGGAATCAGGAGCATCCCTTCGAATTTCCTTTTGGATGAAAACGGGGTTATTCTGGCAAAAAACCTGCGCGGGCCGGCACTTGAAGCTGCTCTTCAGAAATACGCAAAATAAACTGACAGCTGGCTATTCTGGCATCTGTAAAATACCGTTCAAATTGACACTCGAAATTCAAATTGAGTGTCAATTTGTCTTTTATATTTGCATGGCAAAATTTTTGAATAAGAAGCAAAGCAAATTAATTTGGCAAATATGGCAGAAAAAGTGAAAAAAGAAACCGAACCGACTCCGGAAGAAGTACAGGAACAAGTGGCACAGGAAACACAGGAAGAAAACGCCAACCATCATACCGAAGACAAATCGGATAAAAAGAAAAAATCGAAAAAAGACAAAAAAGATGTTCAGATTGAAGAACTCGAAGGACAACTCCACGAGTTTCAGGACAAGCATCTTCGGTTGCAAGCCGAATTTGACAACTTCAGACGCCGCACATTAAAAGAAAAAGCCGATCTCATCAAATCAGGAGGAGAATCGGTTTTGATAAGCATTCTTCCGGTAATCGACGATTTTGAACGCGCGCTCGATTCGCTAAAAAGCGTAGCCGACGAAGATGCCGGCAAACAGGGAACCCTGCTGATCTACAACAAATTCAAAGATTTCCTGAAACAAAACAATATTAAGGAAATTGAGGCAATCAACCAGGACTTTGACGTAGACCTGCACGAAGCGATCACAAAAATCCCGGCGCCCAGCGATGAGATGAAAGGGAAAGTGGTCGATGTAGTTCAGAAAGGATATTGCCTTAACGAAAAAGTGATCCGGTTTGCAAAAGTTGTAATCGGTGAGTAACCTGAGAAAATTCCAAAATGGCCAAAAGAGATTATTACGAAGTACTCGAAGTTAGCAAGAATGCAAGTGCGGAAGATATAAAAAAAGCTTACCGTAAAAAAGCCATTCAGTTTCATCCCGACAAAAATCCGGACGACAAGGAAGCGGAGGAAAAATTCAAAGAAGCAGCCGAAGCATATGAAGTGCTGAGCAATCCGGAGAAGAAACAACGCTACGATCAGTTTGGTCATGCAGGCGTGGGCAGTTCCGCCGGCGGTGGTTACGGTGGAGCCGGTTTCTCCGATATCGAAGACATCTTTTCGGCATTTGGCGACATTTTTGGCGGACACTTTGGCGGGTTTGGCGGGTTTGGCGGTGGCGGAAGAAGCCGCAGTGGCCGTCGTGTAAGTCGCGGTTCCGACTTGCGGGTGAAGGTAAAACTGAACCTCAGTGAGATAGTGAACGGAGTTGAAAAGAAAATCAAGGTAAACAAATACGTTGCCTGTCATCATTGTAACGGGAGCGGCGCCAAAAACGGCTCGGCTTATTCCACTTGCGGAACCTGCGGGGGAAGTGGCCAGGTAACGCGTATTCAGAATACACTGCTCGGCCGCATGCAAACCACATCGGCTTGTCCTACCTGCCAGGGCGAAGGAAAAATGATTACCGATAAGTGTAACCACTGTGCCGGCGAAGGCGTGATCCGCGAAGAAGAAGTTATTCCGATTAAAATACCTGCGGGTGTTGGCGAAGGAATGCAGCTAAATGTTTCGGGAAAAGGAAACACCGGGCGACGAGGTGGAATTAACGGAGATTTGCTGGTGGTGATTACTGAAGAAGAACATCCTGATTTAATCCGCGACGGAAACAACCTGGTCCACAACCTGTTTCTTTCGTTCCCCGAAATAACGCTTGGGACTACGGCAGAAATCCCAACCGTTGAAGGAAAAGTAAAAGTTAAAATCGATGCCGGAACACAACCCGAGAAAATCCTGCGTTTACGTGGCAAGGGAATTCCTGATGTGAACGGTTACGGACGTGGCGATTTGCTGGTTCGTGTTCATGTTTGGATTCCGAAAAAACTGAGTTCAGAAGATCGGAAAATGCTGGAGAAACTTCTGGAATCACCCGGCTTCCAGGAAGGGCCTTCCAGTTCAGAGAAATCTTTCTTTGCCAAAATGAGGGACATGTTTGATTCCTAAAATTAACGTCAGTTCAACGTAAGAAATTCCATGATCCATTAGAAAAAACAAGGCTTTGACCATGTTTAAGCGCCTGACATTTAAATACATAACAAACAAAACCTTGTTCTATTACTGACTCTACTTAGTTAAACCTTAAAAAGCTATAATTTTTGAGGGTTTAACTTATGAAGAACCCATGATTAAGAAAGCATGTTTATTTCAATTGAAAAGTAGGGTCAAAAGGCTCTTGAGTTTGAAAAACCTTCTCTCCGCTAAAATACTGCCAATTTAGGCATACAATAAAATAGTTTACTAATTGGTTATCAACACCCTATTGCGTTTTTAAGGGTTGACCAGGTAAACAACATATTTCGACCTCATCCTGAATAATTCGGGTTCAGCATTTTTTATCCGTCTCCTACCGGACAACAAAATTATCATTGTTCCAAAAATGGATGACAATGATGAGAATTCAAAAATTTATAATCCCGGTTGTTCTTTGTGCGATTGCCTTCTCCGGGCTTGCACAAGAAAATATTCTTGAACAATATATTGATGAGGCGCTGGAGAGCAACATCACATTAAAACAAAAAACATTTTCGTATGAAAAAAGCCTGGAAGCCTTAAAAGAAGCCAAACGGATGTTTTTGCCCACTTTATCGCTGGAGGCCAAATATACCCGTGCACAGGGAGGAAGGACAGTGGTGGTCCCGTTTGGCGAAATGATGAACCCGGCTTACGATAACCTGGATATAATTAACCAGTCGATGGGAGCTACAAACCCGGGTTACCCCGACATTCCAACTTATCCTGATATTGAAGATTACACCCTCAACTTTATCCGCGAGAAAGAACAGGAAACCCGTTTGCAATTGCAAATGCCGGTTTTTAATTCAGCAATTATCCATAACCACCAGATAAAAAAGGAATTGGCCGACGTGGAAAAAATCAATGTGGATATTTACAAACGCGAGCTTGTAAAGGAAGTAAAAACAGCCTATATCAATTATTTAAGAACGCAACAGGTAGTTGAGGTTTATTCGAATTCACTTGAGGTTACCAAAGAAAACCTGAGAAACACCAGCAGTTTATTTGAAAACGATAAAGTTACCATCGATGAGGTGTATGCTGCGAAAGCAAAAGTAAAAGAGATGGAAAAAGAACTTTCAAATGCTCAAAATGAACAAACCATGGCGGGCGCTTACCTCAATTTTTTGATGAACCGGGATTTGAATGCAGAAATTGAGATTCAGCGGCCGGATGAAATTATAATCAGTTCATATCAGTTGGAATCATTAAAAAATCAGGCGCTTCAAAGCCGCGAAGAACTAAAACAGTTGGATAAAAATATGGAAATCAATCTTCAGAAAATAAAAATGGAGAAAGGCGCTGCACTTCCTGAAGTTAGTTTGGGTGCAACTTATGGTTACCAGGGTGAAAAATATTCCTTTACCGCCGACGATGATTTTGCACAGGCCGGAGTTTTTCTTTCCTGGGATATTTTTTCATCGGGACAGCGAAAAGCCAAAATCAGCCAGGCAAAAATCGATATGAAGATTGCCATTGAAAAAAAACGGGAAACCGAAAAGCAGGTACAACTGGAAGTGATGAACACCTATTACAACCTGCAAACCTCGCTTGAAGGAATCGGGCTGGCAAAGGAAGAACTCGAAAATTACAAAAAAACCTTCCAACTGGTAAATAAAAAATACCAGAACGGAATGGCCAACCACCTGGAACTGGCAAACGCATTGAATAACGAGGTAAATGCTGAAAACAAGCTGATTTTGGCCCGCTACGATTATTACATCAGCCAGATTGTGCTGGAACGGATTACCTCGGCATACCAATTTGAAACAAAATAAAAATCAGATAATGAAGACTTTGAGAAAAATGTTCACTTTTTGTCTCCTTGCCGTTTTTTTGATGGCCTGTAACACAAAAACAGCGGAACCCGGCGGACCATCCAACGGAAAAGCGAAAGTTGTTGTTGAAACAGCGAATGAAATTTTATACCGTGATAAAATTTATGCCACCGGACGTGTTGCTTTTGAAAATGAATATAAACTGAGTTTCAAAACCGCCGGGATTATTGAAACAATTGCGGTAAAAGAAGGCGGGAAAGTGGAGCAGGGACAGTTGCTGGCATCATTAAAATTAGATGAAATAACAGCAAAAACAGAGCAGGCAGAAATTGCCGTTGCAAAAGCCGAACGTGATTTCGGGCGTGCCACGGCATTGTATGCCGACAGTGTGGCGACACTCGAACAGTTACAGAATGCCGAATCGCAGTTAAAACATGCTAAACTCGATTTGGAAACAGCGCAGTTTAATCTTCGTTATTCGCAAATCAGGGCCCCTCAAAACGGGGTAATTCAATATGTAAATGCGAAAGAAAATGAGGCGGTTCAGGCCGGGAGCCCCGTTTTACTGTTTGGCTCGCAAAGTTCGTCGAAAATTTTGAAAACGGCGCTTTCCGATGCTGATGTGGTTAAAATTGCCAGAGGTGATTCCGCTTTTGTTTTATTTGACCCCTTTCCCGAAACCATTTTTCAGGGAACTGTGGATGAAATTTCGGGGACTGCGGATCCTTCCACCGGAACATACGAAATAAAGGTTGAGATTGCTGATTCGGGAAACCTCTTAAAATCAGGTTTTATCGGAACGGCAACCATTCAGGCATCAAACAAGGTGAAATACATTGAGTTACCGGTTGAAGCGTTGGTTGTTGCCGATGGCAGGTCGGGAGAAGTTTATGTGACAAAAAACGGGGTAGCCCAAAAACGCACAATAGAAATTTATCAGGTTGCAGGTGAAAAGCTGTTGGTTTCAAAAGGGATAAACGCAGGAGAAAAAATAATCGTTGGCGGCCTTCAGAATCTTTCAAAAGAAACAGAACAAGTTGAATTTTAGGAACAAGTAACGAGTAAAAAAGATGAAGAATCTTCCAAAATTTTCGATTGATAACTACCAGTTTGTATTGGTGTTATTTTTAATTACGCTGGTTATGGGAATAAATTCGTTCCTGAATATGCCGCGAACAGAAGACCCGCCCATTGTAACCCCGGGTGCACTGGTAACCATCATTTATCCGGGCGCCTCGCCACAGGATTTGGAGGAACTGGTAGTTGATCCGGTGGAAGAAAAAATAAATGAACTGGAGAATATTGAAAATATTTCAACTACCATCAGCGACGGGTTTGCTATCGTAAATGTTTCGTTTGATTATGGAAATTATGACGAAAATGACAAATATGAGGAAGTAGTTCAGCAGGTAAATAATATTAGGCTGGATCTGCCGGAAGACATTCGCGAAATCAATTTCAGGAAAAAAACAACTACCGACACAAAAATTTTGCAGTTGGCCCTGGGTTCGGAAAACACGGAATATGAAGTTTTGGAAGACAAGGCGGAAGATTTAAAACGCCGGCTGGAACAGGTTGACGGAATTAAACGGGTTGAAATAGTGGCTGTTCCCGAAAAACAGGTTCGGATTTCCATGCGCCCGGAGAAAATGGTAAACATGGGAATTACCATCGACAACATCAGCAATGCAGTAAATTCAAATAACCAGAATATTCCCGGCGGGGAGTTGAAAGTAGGGCAAAAGAGTTTTAATATAAAAACCAGCGGCGCTTACAATTCCCTGGACGAAATCCGGAATACGGTCGTGGGGTCTTCCAACGGTAAACTGGTTTATTTGAAAGATGTGGCGGATGTTAATTTTGATTATGAAGACCCCAGCTACATGGCGCGCTTTAATGGTGAACGCAGCATTTTTTTAACCGCCGAACAAAAAGAAGATAAAAATGTGCTCGGCATTATTGATGAGGCGATTGTTAAAATTGAAGATTTTAAGGCGGAACTGCCTGCAGGAATAGAATTGTATTACGCACACAACCAGGCCGAAAGCGTGCGTAGCAGCGTAAACAGCTTTATTATCAATTTAATTCAGGGAATTGTTTTGGTAGGGATTTTTATTCTGCTGGCCATTGGTTTTAAATCGAGCATTGTGATTATGGTGGCCATTCCTTCATCGATTCTTATTGGGTTGGGTTTTATTGATTTGGCCGGATTTGGATTACAAAATATTTCCATAGCGGCGCTGGTTATTGCACTTGGCCTGCTGGTTGACAATTCCATCGTGGTTATTGAAAATGTTGAACGGTACCTGCATAAAGGACTAAGCGTTCGCGAGGCGGCAATAAAGGGAACTTCGCAGGTGGCAGTGGCAATTACCAGTTCAACCCTGACAACGCTTGCAGCTTTTATCCCCATCGCCATGATGAAAGACGCCGC
>WOYV01000115.1 GCA_011620585.1 Draconibacterium sp. | reverse complement strand
TAAAGAAATGTGGAGCAAACAAATGGAAACGCTCAATGAAAATTTTCGTGTGATAGCTTACGATGTCCGCGGACATGGGGACTCTGATTCGGGGACAGATGATTTCTCCATAGAGTTGTTTGTTAAAGATTTGCTTTCACTGATGGATACGCTTGAGATAAAAAAAACCACACTGTGTGGTTTATCCATGGGTGGTTACATTGCTTTAAATGCGATAGAAAACCATCCGCACCGGTTTGAGACACTTATATTATGTGATACAAGTTGCTCAGCAGATTCGCCTGAAGCAAAGGAAAAACGAATGAAAGCCATTAAAGGCATCCTGGAAAACGGAGTTGAAAAATTCGCGGATGATAGTATCGTGAATTTTTTTGCCCAGGAATCCTTTATTTCAAAAAAAGATGTCATTGCTGTAGTCAGGGAAATGATGGTCAACACTTCCGAAGAATCGGTTACCAAAACACTGTATGCATTATCAAAACGAAAGGAAACCTGCACCAAACTTTGGAAAATAAAAATGCCCGTCCTGATTCTGGTTGGTAAAGAGGATAAAATAACACCCCCCGAAGCAGCTCAGTTCATGCACGAAAAAATAAATGGTTCAGTGATGACTGTCATCAAAAATGCTGGCCATTTAAGCAATCTGGAAAATCAGGACCAATTCAATGAACAGTTGATAAAATTTTTGAAAGAATAATATGATTATAGTATGTCGTACGTACAACTTGCACAACGTTCAGAAATTCAATTTGTGGATTAGGTAGAAATACGATAATCATTAAAAATAAAATACAATGGAAAACCTTACAAAAGAATTGATTCAGGAGCTCTTGTCAGCCGATCAGGCGCCCTGTCTTTCACTATATATGCCTACGCATCAAAAACATCCTGAAAACCTTCAGGATATTATCCTTTTTAAAAATCTTATTCGGAAAATGGAAGAATCATTGTTGCAAAAATATTCAGCCAATGAGGTACAAGCATATATAGAACCTTTGGAAGTACTCGCTGACGATAAGGATATTTGGAATTACACAAAAGATGGACTTGCCGTTTTTAGTGCAAAAGGAATTTTTAAGGCTGTAGGATTACAAAAATCGGTTGAAGAACTGGCAATAGTAGCCGACAGTTTCCATACCAAACCACTCAGGCAATATTTGCAGTCGCTTGAGCATTTTCACGTTTTGGGTTTAACACTTCATGATATCCGGCTTTTTGAAGGCAACCGTCACTCACTTTCTGAGATTGAACTCACCGCCGAAATTCCAAAAACCATCATAGAAGCGCTTGGTGATGAATTGACCGAAAAACATACCACTGTTGATTCTTATGGCGGCACAGGAGGTGAAAGTTCGGCAATGCACCACGGCCATGGTGGTAAAAAAGAAGAAACTGAAAAAGATGCTGAAAGGTATTTCCGTGTGGTTGCGAGTTCAATATACAAACTCTATTCAAAACCTTCAGGCTGGCCGCTTATCCTTGCTGCATTGCCCGAACACCACAACCTTTTTCAAAAGGTAAGCAAAAACCCTCTTCTGCTTCCAAATGGTATTTTAATAAATCCTTCATCAGTTTCACCGGATCAATTGGCAAAAATGGCCTGGGAAATAATGGAACCGGAGTATAACCTGAAACTTGAAACCTTAGCTGAAAGGTTTGAACAGGCAAGGGCAAACGGTAAAGGCAGCGATGATTACAAGGAAGTAGCAGTGGCGGCAGTTGGAGGACGGGTTGATACGCTTCTTGTTGAAGCCGATCGGATTATTGCAGTCAGGGTTACAAATCCGGTGACGGGTAATACGCAGAAAAAAGACATGAAAAATCCGAGAGTGGATGATCTGTTGGATGATATGGGAGAGTTGGTGCTAAAAATGGGCGGACAGGTAATGGTGATGCCAACCGAAAAGATGCCTTCCGAAACGGGGCTGGCAGCCATATTTCGCTATTAATTAAATGAAATGCAAATACAATTTAATACAGATAAAAATGTAACCGGCAACGAAGAACTAATTGCTTCGTCAACTTCTTTAATATCGGAAGAACTAAGCAGGTTCAGTCAACAGATAACAAGAGTGGAAGTACATTTCTCGGATGAAGATGGAAATAAAGACGGGTTCAACGACAAACGCTGCATGGTGGAAGCCCGACTTGCCGGTATGAAACCAATTGCAGTGACCGAGACCACGCAAATACCCACGAACAAGCTATTTCGCGTGCTATAAACAAATTGAAAACTACTTTGGAAAAAATAATAGGACGTTTAAGAGATAATTAAAATGGAAAAAACAAATACAGGTGTCACCCGGGCAGAATACATTGAAGTTGAACCTCATGTGAAACTTCATATTACTGATGGCGGCGAAGGCAGGCCAATTGTGCTGATACACGGATGGCCGTTGAGTGATGAAATGTACGAATACCAGTACAACGACTTCTTTAAATAAAGGAATCGGCAGTTGGTTGAACGGGATTGGATTGAGCGCATCTTCGCACGCAACAGCTCAGTGTTTAGTCGCTTTACGCGATACCGATTTGAGAGAAGATAT
>WOYV01000061.1 GCA_011620585.1 Draconibacterium sp. | reverse complement strand
CGGCGACTGATTATCGGCAACGACCACCTCGAACATACAGGTATTTGAGCTACCATAAATATCGCGGAGGTGGTATCTTACAAAAGTCGTCCCTTCGTTGAAGACATAGGGACCGATTTGATTTACGCCTGCAGAAGGCGACTGTGCATTGGTAGCCCCTTCCATGGTCCAGGTAAGTGAGGTAATCAGGTGATTTGGATCCTGTATATTCAGACCGGAAGTAATGAGCGCATCGCAGGAATTGAGGTCGGTATAGGTTGAAATATTTTCCGGACAGGCAATGCCCGTGGTATCGTCGATGGCGGCATTGTGCCCGGAGATTGTGTTGTAAGTTGTTACGCTGTTTCCTGACAAATAACCGCTATCAGAAACCCTGGCTTCTTGCCCAAAAGCACACACAAGGCCTGCTTTTACAGAAACGGGTCCTATAAGTAACGATAAAAGAACTATCATGGAAATAGCTAATTTACCGGTTAGGTTATTTGTTTGTTTAGCCAAGTTTACTCTTTTGGTTTAGTGGTCAGAAACCTGCGTTTCCCCACACTTTGCTCGTTTCGGAGTTCAAAAGTTTTGACTTTCGCCAGGTTTCCCGGGTCAGTGAGTTGAATTTTTGCACCTCGGAAAACGAGTAAATTCTTCCCGGGATTTCCTTCAACCGTTTGGTTTGTTTGTTTTTCATTTCTCTCTCTTTTTAAAGGTTTGTTAATTCACGTTTATCTCATCAGAAGTACCTCGATCTTAAGTAACTGCGTCCAAAAAAGTCAATGTCGTAACCGAGCGTAAATTCGAAGGTCCCGTTCTGATAAGGATTTATTTCGTTTATGGTAACGTCCATGGCAAAGCCTACGCGTAAATTGTTGCTGAACATCCAGTTACCGGTAACACACACTGCAGATCCTGTTCTCCACATCACTCCCATCCAAAGCTTTTCCCTGATCATAAAATTGGCAGCTACATCGGCCTGCAAGGGAGATCCCCAGGTAGCACGTACTAAAATTGTTGGTTTGAAAACCAGGTAGTTGAAAGGGTCGATAGGCATCACATAACCGCCATTCAGGTACAAGGTCCGCACTTCGGCGCTGGTAGAATAGTTATGAAAGTTCTCTTTCAGGTCGTTTTCGATGAGCTTGGGCGCCGCAACCCCGACATAGAAATTTTCCTGGTACAGGAAGAACCCAATCCCAAAATTGGGCAGAAACTTTAGGTCAACATCTTCATCAAAAGCACGATCGTATTGATTATCAGGATAAAGTTCGTATTGCGTAAGTGGATTTTTATAGTTCACAAAACCAAACTTCACCCCCATCCGCAGCCGTATTTTACGGGAAAGGTACACTTCGTAAGCATAGTCTGCCAGAACGCTCAAACGGTTTTCCAGCCCGAATTTGTCGTTCATAATATTAAGGCCAACGCCTACTGCGTCGTTTTTCAAGGGTGAATGAAATGATACTGATTCAGTGAGCGGCGAGCGGTTTATGCCGGCCCACTGTTTTCTTACCAAGGCGGTGAATCCGATTTTCTCCCACATACCTGCATAAGCCGGGTTGATCACCTGCCCATTGTACATGTATGAAGTTAAAATGGGTTCTTGTTGCGCACCACAATAGTGGAATATTAGCAAGACAAAAACTCCTAATACAACAATTCTTTTAATGACGATACCTATTTTTCTCTCGTTACAACACGTCCAAACTACAAATAATTATCAACAATCACAATCAAATCCGAGAGAAAAAGATATCCACAAAAGCCTTGTGCTCACTGAATAGTACGTGTTTTATTGTTGATTGTTCCCAATATGGGAATTGTTAATAACTTTGTTGTACACAATAAACAATTAATTCTATGCGTAAGCCCCGGTTCAATCTCACAGAAATTTGATAAACATACTATTACGAAGATGAACCATAAAATATTGTATTATGATAATAATTTGATTAAAACAGCCTATTCAGCTTTGCTTACCACGGCGCTAAAAACCCTTAGAAAATTTCCTCCCCATACTTTATCAATCTCCTCTTCAGTGTAGCCCCGTTTCAGTAGTTCAGCGGTGATGTTTGGGAATTCACTTACATCGGCACAATCTTTTAAGCCCCCTCCGCCATCAAAATCGGAACCAATTCCTACGTAATCGATACCCACCAGGTTTTTAACATGATCGATGTGGTTGACATAATCTGCTACGGTTGGAAGTTCTTTAGGAAACTTTTCATCCAGAGAACGAAATTCTTTTCGCGCTTTAGCTTTTTCTTCATCACTTAGTGTATTCCAATGGCTGTAATATAAAGCGCGTAATTCTTTTTCCTCCTGGTAACGCACCGTTGTGGTATCGGGGTCCTTCACATAGTCGTCGAGCAAACAAATCTGGATAACCCCGCCGCGGGCAGCAAGGGCTTTAATCATGTCATCCGTCATATTCCGGTTGTGGCGGGCAATGGCCCGCACACTCGAATGGGAAGCGATAACCGGGGCATTGCTCAGTTCGATTACATCGTAAAACGATTTGTCCGAAATATGAGATACATCAACCATCATCCCCAAACGGTTCATTTCTTTAACAACTTCTTTTCCAAATTCACTCAACCCATTGTGTTCCGGCCCTTTTTTATCGGTTGATGAGTCGCAAATATCGTTGTTCGACGAATGACATAGCGTAATATACCGTACCCCACGATTATAAAATTCTTCGACACGATTGATTTTTGTTCCCAGTGGGAAGCCGTTTTCCATACCGATATAAATGGCACGTTTACCTTCCTTTTCCAGTCGAACGATATCGCCGGGAGTGGTTGCCACTTCTGCCATGGCGCTGTTATCGGCGCAAACTTTATAGGTAACGTCAATCATTTGATTGGCTGTTTGATAGGCAGCTTCAGTATTTTCAGGGGTTCGTTCGCGTTGCCCGGTAAATGCAGCAAAAAAGATAGCATCCAACCCGCCTTCTATCATTCGTGGAAAATCGACACGACTCAGCGGAGCTTCATTTCGTTGCGCCACATCGAAATCCTCGTCGAGTAGCGCCATTGGCGTATCACAATGCGTATCGACGGTTAAGGCATGTTCGTGAATATTCATTACTTTTTTATCGACGCCATCGCCAAACGAAGCAACCTGTGTCAACAATCCCCCCATTGTTAACAACACAAAAACAGCTTTAATCATAATTTGCTTATTAATAAGAATGAGTTACAATTATAACAAAAGCAATTGTGAATGATTTCGAAAAACGGAAAAAGTTAGAACACATTTCCCAATTAAAAAAGGCATTTACTAATTTGCACGCCATTCGTTGTATGCACCTTCGCAAGAGAGAAAGTATAAAAATGCGAACATTCAAAAATAAATACCGAAGTCTTTTCATCCCTTTGCTGGCCGCTATTTGCTTTGTCGGCACATTATTAGCCTGAAAATATCCGGCAACTACTGAACGTATTTATTCACATGGGATCTATCCCGTGATAGCCCGAATTTTGTCGCCCGTTAATTCCATCTTTCCTTTTTCTATCGACGATCTTTTCTACCTCGCGTTGATGCTTGCAATTCCAATTCTATTGTTATTATTGATTTTTAAAAAGATAAGTTATCTGCAGGCAGGTAAAATCGTTTTGAATATCCTGGCCAGCCTGTACATTCTGTTTTATGTTTTATGGGGTAAAATCTATCCGTCCGGCGAAAATAATTTTACAAAACTGGCGCTACGCTGCTTACTCGTTGAGAGTGGTGATCGAAAAATTCTGATCGAAACCGGGATCGGGAATCATTATCGAGAGAAAAAGCTTCAAAACAACGGGGTAACTTCGGTATACGAGTTGGAAAAATCGCTAATAAAGAATGGCATTTCAAGTGATGAAATCACCGATGTTTTTCTTACGCATTTACACTGGGATCACTGCACCGGCGCGGTAAAATCAACTGATGATGGGTTACAATTAACGTTTCAGAATGCCAATATCTGGTGCGGTAAAACTCAATGGGAGCATGCAAAAGTGTCGAACATTCGAGAGCGGACAGCCTATCATCGCGAAGCGCTCGATTTTATGTTCGGATCCGGAAAACTAAATAGGGTTGAAAAAGAAGGCGAACTTTTCCATGGCATTGAAGTCCGCTTTTTCGACGGACACACTCCCGGACAAATGTTGCCGTTTATTCGCACTGCCGATAAAACGTTTGTGTACACTTCCGGCCTGGTTCCAACAGCCGCAAATATTTCTTTGCTGTGGATTGCTTCATATGATCTTGATCCGGTGAAAGTAATGGAAGAAAAACAGGCCTTTCTGGTTGAAGCTGCCGAAAAGAATTACAACCTGTTTTTTGAGCACGATTATTATACCGAATGTGCTACCGTAAAGAATAAGGAAAGTAGAATTAAGGTTAAAAATATTTTGAGTCCGATTTGCATTGAAGTTTTAATTTCAGATGCACAAATAATAAATGAGGTTGCGTGGGTTCTAATTTTTTATCAACTCTTTGGTTGAAAGCAAACCGCAGGCTGCATAAATATCCTGTCCGCGCGAGGCACGAACGGTAGTCAGAATTCCTTTATTATTGAGTGCATCTTTAAATCGCTGAATGGTAGCATCATCAGGGCTTTTTAGCGGTGTCCCCGGAACCGGGTGAAAACGGATTAGATTGATCCGGCATTTCAATCCCGAAAGCAAACGCGCCAGTTCTTTAACATGTTCAGCCGAGTCGTTTAATCCTTTAAAAACAATGTACTCGAACGATACGCGGCGCTGGCGGCCAAAATCCCAGCTTTTGATTTCTTTTACCACATCTTCCACCGGGTAAGCCACCTGCACCGGCATCAGTTTCTGGCGCTCTTCGTGAAAGGGAGTGTGTAAACTCACTGCAAGGTGTGCAGCGCTTTTTTCGAGGAAAGTCAGCATGCCGGGAATAATTCCTATGGTAGAAACCGTAATCCGGCGCGGGCTCATTCCAAAGCCCCAGTCTGAAGTCAGAATTTCGAGGCTTTTCAGCACTTCTTCCAAATTATCAAAAGGTTCGCCCATTCCCATATAAACGATGTTACTCACTTCGTTCACCTCATCGATACTGCGGACCTGGTTAACAATTTCGCCTGCCGAAAGTTGCCCCTGGAAACCTTGTTTAGCGGTAAAACAGAACAAACATCCCATTTTACAACCCACCTGCGAACTTACGCAAACGGTTTTCCGGTCGCGTTCCGGGATCATCGCAGTTTCGATAAATTTATGCTGAATAGTGGGGAAAAGGTATTTTCGGGTTCCGTCGATACTTGTCTGCACTTTGGTGTACGATGTCAGTCCGAACTCAAAGCGTCCGCTAAGCAATTCACGCGTCTTTATCGACAAGTTGCTCATTTCGTTGATCGAAGTGATCTGCTTTTTGTACAGCCAATCGGCGATTTGTTTTGCGGTAAACTTTGGCAGGCCCAGTTCGACCACTATTTCCTGTAATTCGGGTAATGTTTTTCCAAACAAACTTTCCTTCATCGCTTTCAAATTTGGGGCAAAGATAAACTCACTTTGTCATTTCGAAGGAAGAATGACTGGGAAATCTATTTTTACTGAACAGATTTCTCAGTTCGTTCCTCAAGTTCGAAAGGACAATTTGTTACTCCATCAGCGATTTTCGGAAACTTGGCGCCTGTCGGTGTTGTGTAGCCTGCTCGTAAGCAAAGGCAATCTCAATAAGTTTACCCTCTGTCCAGGCTTTGCCAAAAAACGAAATTCCAATTGGTAATCCTTCTACAAAACCCATTGGTACCGTAATATTCGGGTAACCCGAAATGGCTGCGGGCGACGAACTGCCACCGCTAAAATGATCTCCGTTTACCCAGTCGATACTCCAGGCCGGGCCATTTGTTTGAGCGATAATCGCATCCAACTGGTGTTCTTCCATTACTTTATCGATGCCTTCCTTCCCGGCAAATAACTTCGAATTTTTCAACGCTTCCACATATTCTTCCGAACCCAGGCCGCCCAGTTTTTGTGCTTCTTCAAAAATCTCCTGATCAAACCAGGGCATTTCCTTGTCGGCGTTGTTCTTGTTGAATTCGATGATCGCTTCCAGACTTTTAAGCGGAGCGGTGGGGTGTGTTTCCAAATATTTGTTCAGGTCGGCTTTAAATTCGTAGAGCAGCACTTTGTATGAAGGGGCACCCCATTTCCTGTTATTTTCAAATTCGACGTTTTCGATTACTTCTGCGCCGGCTTCACGAAGGTCCTGGACCGCCTGGCCGAACACAACTTTCACTTTTTTATCCGAAGGCAGCATTTGCGAGGCAATCCCAATCCGCTTTCCTTTCAAACCGTCGGATTTTAAGAATGGTGTATAGTCGTTCAGGATTGTCCCTTTTTCGATGTGGGTTACGGCATCGTTTGGATCAGCTTCGGCAAGTGCACCGAGTAAAATGGCAGCGTCGCTCACGGTTCGGCACATTGGGCCGGCGGTGTCCTGGCTGTGTGCGATTGGAATAATTCCACGGCGGCTCCACAAACCGAGCGTCGGTTTTATTCCCACCAGCCCGTTTATTCCCGAAGGACAAACAATCGATCCGTTGGTTTCGGTGCCAATTCCGATCGTACAAAGATTTCCGGAAACCGCTGCTCCTGTTCCCGAACTCGATCCACAAGGACTACGGTCGAGACAAAAAGGATTGCGTACCTGTCCGCCGCGACCACTCCAGCCACTCGACGAATTATCGGAACGAAAATTCGCCCACTCGCTGAGGTTGGTTTTCGCGAGTAAAACCGCACCCGCGTCCCTTAGTTTTTTCACGATGAAAGCATCCTTCTCCACCACATTACCAGCCAATGCCAGCGAGCCGGCAGTGGTCATCATCTTATCTCCGGTATCAATGTTGTCTTTGATCATTATTGGAATTCCATGCAGTGGACCACGAATTTTACCATTCTTACGTTCCTCATCCAGTGTGCGTGCAATTTCCAATGCCTCAGGATTTATTTCGATCACCGCTTTTAAATACGGATCCACCTTTTCAACCCGATCAAGGTACAGTTTACAAATGGCTTCGGCAGTCAGTTCGCTACTTTCCATTTTTTGCTGCAATTCAGCCACCGTAATTTCATTCAGGTCAAAATCAGAAAGATTGACTTCGTGTTCAACTGAACTTGTACCTGTTGTGCAGGCTGCCACCCCTGAAATAGCCAATACCGAACCACCCAGTGCACCGGTTTTGAAAAAAGAACGTCGTTTCATATTTTATCGATTTTATGGTTATTCTCTTAATTCGGAAAAATAATATTTAACAGAAAGCCACCCAAACTAATAATTACAAGTGCCACTATCACAAACCAAAAGCTGCTTTTCATTCTCGAAGAAAGCCAGATCAGCAGTGGCGATAGAAGCGCCAGAAAAATGCCATAGCGAATTTCCATGGCCGAAACCTCGAATTCATTTCCATTCATCCGGCTAAACAGCGGAGGGAGCGCCAAAAAGCCAAGAATAACTACAGCCACAAGCAAAAAAGTTTTAAGCGATTTATTCATACTGACCGATCATTTTACTTTATCCGGGTTTTTCTTAACAAAGTCGGCCCAGTTTTTAAATTCTTTTGATTTCTGCGGTTTGTCAAGATGAATAAAATGACAAATGGCGACGGCTACCGCATCGGTTTCGTCGAGCGCTTTATCAAGTTCCTTCAGGTTATACACTTTATGCAGAAAATAGGCCACCTGTTCTTTTGAGGCCCGCCCCATTCCGGTAATTGCCTGTTTTACCGACAAGGGGGCATATTCGTAAATCGGGACGCCGTACATGAGCGCAGCCGCCATGATTACTCCCTGCCCGCGACCAAGTTTAAGCATCGATTGCACATTCTTTCCGTAGAACGGCGCTTCAATTGCCATCACATCAGGCCGGTATTCGCGAACCAAATGCAGCGCCCGTTCGTGTAACACTTTCAGGCGTTGGTAATGATCGGATAGTTTCCCGGGTGTAATGTTCCCCATCTGCAAAATCACGGGCTTTTTATCCCTGATTTCCACCAGTCCGTAACCGGTAACCGTAGTTCCGGGGTCGATACCCAAAATGCGAAGCGGTTTTTCCATCCGATGAAATTAGTGATTTGTCGTGATTTATTGTAATTGTTTGTGATTTGTTGTTCAGGCGGCAATTAGTCACATTACCTTACAATCAACCTCCATCAATCACTTTTTCTCCTGTCCAACTGTTGAACCAGCACACCTGAAATGATGAAGATCAGGCCGATAAAAGTGGTCGCGAAAATGGTTTCTTTCAAAATAAAATGAATAAAAACCAGCGACAGGAAAGGTGCAAAAAATACAAGGTTGCCGATTTTGGCGTTGCTGGTGGTCAGGTTCATGGCTTTGAGCCAAAGGACATAAGTAATCCCAACTTCAAAAATTCCGGAATAAATTACTGCGGCCAAAGCAATTCCGGGTTTTAATTCAAATGAGGAAAAAAGCGCCACCACAGGAATAAGATAAACAGTCCCGATCAGGAAATTCAGAAAGAGTTTTACTCCCTCGTCGCGGCGGTCGCGCACGTTAAATATCCAGTACAGCGACCACAACAATGAACTTCCGACAGCAAGAAAAACGCCTAAAATATTTGTTTCCCTAAAACCGTCAATTCCGCCCTGCAACGAAATAAAAAACACCCCTGCAAAACTGATCAACAGGGCCACAAAACTGATCCAACTGATTTTCTGCCCGAGCAAAGGCACCGAAAGCAGCGCCAGCGTGATTGGCCAGATCATGTTTAGCGGTTGCGCCACCTGCGCTGGCAGCAAGGAATAAGCTTTAAAAAGCACGAGGTAGTACAGGAGCGGATTAAAAGCTCCCATCAGAAAAGAATACGTCCATTGCTGCCGGTTTTGACGAAAAATGAGATGTGTTTTCTTCTGAAACAACAATACCAAAAACAGCAAAACCACCGTAACAACAGAGGCATAAAATATGAGTTGGATAAAATCGTATTCGCGGAGTGCGAGTTTAAATGCCGTGGCCACCGTCGACCAGAAAAAAACGGCCAACCCGGCAAAAAGAAGGGCTTGTTTACTCTGATTCATTGGGCTCTTTTCCGTTTTCCATGAACTCGGTTTCTTTATCGATCGTTCCTTCTGAATCGGGATAAATGACTCTTAACTCGCGGTATTTTGCCCGCGATTCTTCGATGTACACACTTCCCGGATAGGCTGTCAGCATTTGTTTATAAAGATCGCGCGCCCTTTCCTTTTGATCCAGGTCGTAATTACAAATCCCGGCCAAAAGATACAAGGCGTCATCGCCAAGCAGTTCATACCCATAATCGGTAACTATCGTGTCGAGATAAGCTGCCGCCAGTTCATAATTTTGTTTACTTATTTCAAGTTTTGCCTTTCGGTATAAGATATCATCAACCAGGGTGTGATAGGGAAACTGTGTTTCCAAAGAATCGAGAACTGCCATGGCTTCCGCATTTCTGTTTTGAAAAAACCGAAGATCGGCTTTGGCAAACATTTGCAGTGGTACAGCCGTAGTATCGAGGTTGAGGTTATTCCCGATCATCATCGAAAGTTCCATGGCATCGTTGGCGGTGAGTTTTGAGGTACTGGCTTTCAGGACATCAAGTTGAGCCTTCGCCCAACTAAAATTTCCCATGTAGTAGCCGAGCCTGGCTTTCTTAAGTTTCACATCGTCTCCCAACGAATTGGTTTTATTTTCGTCGATCACCTGCGAATAGAGCAGCATTGCTTCCCACGGATCGTCGGCAAAAACATAGGCATCGGCCATTTCTGTTTTCAATTCGCCACTTTGCTCCGGTTTTAATCCCGGAATTTTTAAGCCTTTTTCCAGAACCTGTAGCGCCTGCTGCGGATCGTTTAAATAAAAAGTAAGTAAATGTGCATATTGGCGAATCAGGTTCAACGTTGCCGGGCTATATTGCAGGAACTCCATTCCATCGTTAAATTCTTTGGCAAGAGCGAGTCCCTTTTCGCGGTCGTCGGGAAACGAGTTGGTGTACTCAAAATAACTGGCATTCAGGTTTCGAGCAAAAGCCTGTGCAAAAAACGGACTTTCTGTTCCCTGGTCCATCAGATATTTATATGCTTTTTTTGCCTCTGCATACTCTTTGTTCCGTAGCGCCATATCGCCCAACTGGGCAATCTGTCCGGCTTCGTTTCCGGTTCGCCGGTCGATGGCGATCGACTGACGTAAAGCATTAGCAAATTTCTTTTCCTGAAGAAAAAACCAAATGAGTAACCGGTTGTAACCAATAACATCGGGTTCGCTCTGTATTCTTAAAAGAATTTGTTCGCGGAACTGGTCGCGCAAACCATCGTCGATATCGAGACGCATCGCCGAAGAAAGACTGCTTTCGACACGGGCCAGTTGTTTTTCGTCGGTCCTGAGTAAATTCAGGTATTCCTCCATCATATTCCCGTAGTCGCGCAAATACAGGTACGCCCGTGCCAGTTCATAGCTAAAATCTTCTGCTTCGAGCGCTTTTTGCCCCTGCAAATACGTATCTCTCGACCATGTGTATTCCTGATACATCAGAAAAGTGTTGGCAACGCTCATGTAAGAACCTTTGTTAGGGGAAATATTTTCGAGCGCCAGGCGGAATTTTTCGTTGGCTTCGTCCTTTTTCCCCTGTTCTTTTAAGATGTACCCCCAGTGTACCAGGAATTCAGGCGCTGTATTTTTTTGCTTTCTGATTTCTTGCTGAAGTTCGTTTTCAGCTTCCTGGAAGCGTTGCATTTCGGTTAAACAGGTTAGGTAATACCGAAAATAAGCGCTGCTGTGTGTTATCTCGTACACCTCTTTTAGTAAGGGGAGCGCCTTTTCATAATCCCTTGCATTGTAATACCGGATGGCCAGGCCCGACTTGGTTTGAAGTTCGTTTTGTTTCCTCTGGGCAAAGCCAAAATTCAAACTTAAAATCAGGATCAATATGGTGAGAAGGTACTTCATTGTTTTTTTTATTGCCTACAAAAATAACACAGAACCACTACGAACTGTTTTTTTTAGAACAATTTTCCTATTTGGGAGTTTATCATCTTTAATTGAAAGAGAACTTATACCTTTGCAGAAATTTTAGAAAAGCATGGCACACGAGTTGAACGGCAGGGAAAGATTGCCAAAGTGGATGAAGATGAAAATGCCAAAAGGCGAAAGCTATTCGAAAGTTAAAAACCTGGTAGAACGCCACGGATTGCATACCATTTGTACCAGCGGCAACTGTCCGAACATTGGCGAATGCTGGAACCGCGGAACCGCTACTTTTATGATTTTGGGCAATATTTGCACCCGCAAATGTAAGTTTTGTGCCGTACCACACGGCCGTCCGCTTGAGCCCGATTTGGAAGAACCTAAAAAACTTGCCGAATCGGTACGAATTATGGGGGTGAAACATTGTGTGATTACTTCGGTAGATCGCGATGACCTCGATGATCAGGGCGCCGGTATCTGGGCAGAAACCATCCGTGAAGTAAAACGCGTAAATCCCGAAACACGTATCGAGGTGCTTATCCCCGATTTCAGAGGCAACACCGAACTCATTCAGCAGGTGATCGATGCCGGGCCGGATGTAATTTCGCACAACCTCGAAACCACCGAGCGACTGACTCCTTTTATCCGTTTTGCATCGAAATACCGCCGCAGCCTTGAAGTAATTAAATATGTGGCTGAACATTACACCGTTGCAAAATCGGGGATTATGCTCGGTTTGGGAGAAACACACGGGGAAATTCTGCAAACCATGGACGACCTGCTCGAAGCCGGTGCCAAAGTAATGACCATTGGGCAGTACCTCGCTCCTACCGCCAAACATATGCCGGTAGTGGAATATATCGAGCCCGAAAGGTTTGCCGAATACCGGAAAATAGGATTGGAAAAAGGATTTAAGTTTGTGGAAAGTTCGCCGCTGGTGCGTAGTTCGTACCGGGCAGAAGAACATGTTAATGCATGACACTGAAAAACAGGAGATAGCGATGATACACTAACAATCATCCCCCTCAAATCCCCCTTCAAAGGGGGAAAGGAACGAAGTG
>WOYV01000064.1 GCA_011620585.1 Draconibacterium sp. | reverse complement strand
AGCTTTAAGTAAGTCGGGATGACAAGATTTGAACTTGCGACCCCTCGCCCCCCAGACGAGTGCGCTACCAGGCTGCGCTACATCCCGATTTTATGTTATAGGTGAGTTCCCAGGCTGCCTGCCTGACTGAAGTCGTTCAGGCGGGCGCTACAACCCGCTTATTGTGCCGCAAATGTAATGCTAGAATTTTTCTTTACAAAGTGTTTTTTCAAATTCGCCCCAATTTTTACCGCAATAGAATTCATTTATCGCATATGTTTAGAATCGATGGAATTTATTTAGGCGAAAACAGTTTGTTTTGTATTTTTGAACACTAAAATTAAAAATCATGTTTAAACCACTTGATATCAACGAAAATAAAGAAAAGAACATGGGTGAAATAACTGATGTCGAACGCGTGAAATGTTTGATCATTGGATCGGGACCGGCCGGATATACAGCTGCTATTTATGCTGCCCGTGCCAATCTTTCACCTGTAATGTACGAAGGTTTGCAACCCGGCGGTCAGTTAACAACCACCACCGAAGTCGAGAATTACCCGGGTTATCCCGAAGGTGTTACCGGTCCGGTAATGATGGAAGACCTTAAAAAGCAAGCCGAACGTTTTGGAACTGATGTAAGATGGGGAATGGCCACGAAAGTCGATTTCTCGGGAGAGATACATAAAGTGTGGATCGACGGTTCAAAAATAATTGAAAGCGAAGTGGTAATTATTGCCACCGGTGCAACAGCCAAATATCTTGGCCTCGAAGACGAGAAAAAATACGCCGGTGGAGGTGTTTCAGCCTGTGCAACCTGCGATGGTTTTTTCTATCGGGGTAAAGATGTAGCAGTGGTTGGCGGTGGCGACACCGCAACTGAAGAAGCAATGTATCTTGCCGGATTGTGTCGAAAGGTATATTTGATTGTTCGTCGCGATGAGTTGCGTGCTTCAAAAGTAATGGCCGAACGTACCATGAAAACACCAAACATCGAAATCCTTTGGAAACATCAAACTGTTGGATTATTTGGTGACGGCGTAGTAGAAGGCGCAACACTGATAAAAAATAAAGGTGAAGCCGACGAGGAAGAAGTGAAAATTAAAATCGATGGATTCTTTCTTGGAATCGGACATAAACCTAATTCAGATATTTTTGCCGGGTACATCGACACCGATGAGATTGGTTATATAAAAACCATACCCGGTACATCAAAAACCAAAATACCTGGAGTATTTGCCTGCGGCGATGTTCAGGATTCAATCTACCGGCAGGCGGTTACAGCAGCCGGATCGGGGTGTATGGCCGCCATTGATGCCGAACGTTATTTGTCGGAAAAACATTCATAAAAAAGAGGTTTTATATAGAAGAAAGCAGGACAATGTCCTGCTTTTCTTGTTTTTTTTTGGTAATTAAGGGCAAAATCAGTCATGATTTTCGTTCAGAAAAAACTAAATTTAAGGTATCAAATCTAAACCTAACATTATGAGCTCAACAATTAATCGCAGAACTTTTATTGGAGGTGTTTCTACTGCAGCAGTTGGTTTTACAATTGTTCCATCTTCTGTTTTGGGTGGAAAACACTTGGCTCCAAGCGATATCATCAACATTGCATACATTGGTTGCGGAACCCAGGGATTGCGCGAACTGCCCGATTTACTTGCTCTTCAGGATGTGCGTGTAGTTGCAGTTTGCGATCCTCAAAAAGAAGCACGGGGGTATTACGACTGGAGTCCGAATGGATTGCGTGACAGTCTTCGCAAGTGTATCAACAATCCCAATTGGCAGCCTGGTGGAGACGGCACTATTCCCGGAGGACTGGATACCGGAAAAGAAATTGTTGAAGGATATTATGCCAACCAAACCGGGAAAAGTTACCAGTGTGCGGCCTATACCGATTTTCGTGAGTTGATGGATACACACCCCGATCTGGATGCGGTAAAAATAATGGCAACCGATCATTTGCACGGCGTGATGGCAGCCGCAGCTATTAAACGTGGTATTCATCTTACTATGCACAAACCCATCGCCAATCGTTTGGACGAAGGCTTCGAAGTTATCGAAATGGCTAAGAAATCGGATGTTACCACACACTTGATTCCCTGGGAAACAAACGGTACGATGGAACAGGTGCTGGCATGGATAAAAGGTGGCGTGATCGGAAAACTAAAGGAAGTACACAATTGGTCGAACCGTCCGGTGTGGCCGCAATACGCCGAAATTCCAAAAGACAAGCCGAAACTGCCTGATGGTTTCGACTGGGATCTCTGGCTGGGGCCTGAAGCCGAGCGTCCCTATCATCCACATTATACCAACATGGTCTTTCGCGGCTGGTACGACTTTGGCGGTGGATCGATGGCCGACATGGGACATTACAGTTTATGGACTGTATTTAATGCTTTGGAACTAAAAAATCCAACTTATATAGAACCTCAGCTAAGTCATGTTTGTGGTTTAACGGAGCAACGGACGGCTTATCAGCTAAAAAACGATTATTCGTTTCCATATGCAAGTTCGTGTCGCTTTAAATATCCGGCCAATGGTTGGCGTGGCAATGTCGACCTGATTTGGTATGATGGCGGTTTTCGCCCACCGGTACCCGAACCGTTTTATGCTGAGGATAAGGAACTGCCTGTTGAAGGGATGATGTTTGTTGGTGAAGAAGGGATTATCATGTCGTCTGATTTTTATTTGCGCAAACCGTATGTTTTATCAGGAAATAAAAAACTAGCGCTGCAGATCGACGATTCAAATGACAAATTTGAAAAAGCTTCGGGGGAACAACGTTTTGCAGATGCAATTCGCGCTGGAAAACAGACCGATGGTTCATTCCGGAAAGCCTGGCCAATTACCGAAGCAGTAAATTTATACGCGGCCGCTTTGCGATCGGGCAAAAATCTGAAATATGATGCGGCAAAAAGAAAGATCACGAATGTGAGCAGCGCCAATGAATATCTGAAACGCAATTACCGAAAAGGCTGGAGTCTGGACGAAGTATAGCAATCAGAATTTACCGACTAAAATTGAAACAACTTACTAAATCAATAAAAATGATAGCTAAACGCAGAGATTTTTTGAAAATATCAGGAACCGCATTGGGTTCGGCCTTGCTTCTTGGACAGTTACCCTTAGGATTAACAGCATGTTCAACTGCTCCACAATCTTTTGGATTTCAAACCTGGACAATTCGGGAACAACTTGTTGCAGATTTTGCAGGTACCTTAAAAAAAATGGGCGGAATGGGTTACAAGGAATTGGAAATGTGCTCTCCGCTGGGATATATTGATGCCGGTTTCGGGCCACTCAATAAATACACGGGTACAGAACTCAGAAAAATGATTGAAGACCAGGGATTGATTTGCAGCAGCGCACACTATAACTTTGGCGAATTACGTGATAGTTTGGCGAACAGGATTGAATGGGCCACTCAACTGGGGATGAAACAAATGATACTTTCCAGTTTTTGGTTGCCCGATGGATCAGTTGATGAATATCGCAAAGCATGTGACGAATTAAACTTAATTGGTGAAAAGACCAAAGCAGCCGGAATTCAAATGGGATACCATAATCACCATATGGAATTTGAAAAAAGAGGGGACGAACTGATTTACGATGAAATGTTAAAAGTTCTGGATCCTGAATTAGTTAAAATGCAGTTCCAGGTAGCCGTAATCAACATTGGATACAAGGCAGCAGATTATTTTCGACATTATCCGGGCAGGTTTATTTCAGCGCATTTATCAGATTATTCTGCTGATCTGAAAGATCAGGTTCCGGTTGGACAGGGTGTTGTTGACTGGAATGAATTATTTGAAGCAGCTAAGGTTGGAGGTGTACAAAATTTCTTTGTGGAAATGGATCCTGACACTTTTGAACCAAGCGCAAAATTTTTATTTCCTGGTTGATGGTTAAAACCCTGCAATTTTATTGCAGCTTTCATAGATTTACAATATGGTGGATTATCGAAGGACAAGCCATAGTGTAAGTAGAATGTCTGTTCATCTGGTAAGGGTGACGAAGTATCGTTACCATGTTTTGCAGGGCGATATCCAGCAACAAACCCGTGATTTGATAATCCAGATTTGCAACAGTGAGAATGTTCAAATCTTAAAGGGAGTTGAGAGCAAGGGCCATGTTCATGTTAAATATCCTCCATCACTGAGCGTAAGTAACTTGGTAAAGAAGTAAAAAGGATGTCATCCTGCTAACAGAAGATGACATCCTTTTGAAAGTAAAACTTTTATGGTTTACTTTTGAACGGCAGGCGTTGAATAAGGCGGATGAACAATTGGTTTTTGATTTTCTTTTTCCACCATTTTAAGTACTTCCTGAACAGCACGTTCCAATTGCGGGTCGCGCCCGGCTTCGAGTGCTTTAGTGTCCTGGCGAACTTCGATATCGGGTGCAACCCCTTCGTTTTCAGCTATCCATTTGTTGTTGACTGGATCGAAAACCGCATTTACCGGAGAGGTGGCATAACCGCCGTCGACGAAGGCATAATGCACAGCCGACGAAACCAATCCACCCCAGGTAGTTGCTCCAATTAGCGGACCGGCCTGCTGTTGACGGAATACCCACGGGAAAAAGTCGCCACCCGAACCGGCTTTCTCATTAATAAGCAAGGCTTTTGGACCTAAAATTCCGGCAGGCAAAATAAAGGGCTTGCCATTTGGCGCTTCGTTGGTAACCGCTGCTCTCAGTTTACGTGTCAGCAGGTCGACCATATAATCGTCGAGCAAACCACCTCCATTAAAACGTTCGTCGATAACCGCACCCAGTTTATCCTGCTGTGCAAAGAAATATCTGTTGAAGGAAACCAGGCCCGGAGTCCCGGTATTTGGTACCCAAATGTAAGCCAGTTTTCCTCCCGAAAGTTTGTCAACTTTACGGCGGTTATCTTCCACCCACGCACGCTGACGGAGCGCATTCTCACCCGGAATGGGTTTAACGGTGATTTTCCAGGCCCCTTCAAATTCGGGTTTATCGTTGATGTGTAAAACCGTCTGAACTCCCGAAGTGCCGTCAAAAAACATATATGGATTGTCGCTATCCTTTAACTCCGTTCCATTCACCCCAACAATATAATTGCCTTCAGCCACTTTTAACCCGGGTTCTTCGAGTGGGCTCGATAATTCCGGGTTCCAGCTTTCGGTAGTATAAATGCATTCGATTTTCCAACGTCCTTTTTCTGCAGAAAGATCGGCGCCCAGCAATCCAACGGTGTTGCGGTCGGTCGAAGGATAATCGCCACCACCGACAAAACTGTGACCCACCGAAAGTTCGCCGTTCACCTGATCGAGTACGTAGGTAAGATCGGCACGGTGTTTAATGAAAGGAACCAGTGGGGAATAACGTTCATATACTTTGTCCCAATCACGTCCGTGCATGTTTGGCGCGTAGAAATAGTCGCGTTCATAGCGCCAGGCTTCTTCAAAAATCTGTTTCCATTCCAGCGAACGGTCGAGTTTCATTTTCAAATCTACATTCAGTGATTTACCTTCTTTTCCTGACGGACCCGAAGTGTCCATTACTTTCCACGATTGGCCAAAGCGACCCAGCATTTTTTTGCCATCGCCTGAAACCGAGAGACGGCTGGCCCCCGATACAAATTCCTTGGTTTCGCGATCTTTTAAAGTGAATTTCTGGAGCGTTAGCCCGGGTTGGTTGGGAACAGATTCAGCCACAAAAACAGTACCTTCCGGACCAGTCAATGTCATCCTGTATTTTCTTTGTGGCAAAGGCAGCGCCATGGTTCTTGCCGAAATATTGTCAAGATCAACTTTCAGGGTGTCGGCTTTTTCTTCGTCTTTTTTGTCGCTTTTTTCCTTGTCTTTTTTGTCGTTTTTTCCTTTTTCTTTTTCAGCATCTTCATCTTTTGCGTTCTCGTCTTTTTTTACTTCTTCTTCGTCGCTCTGAAGTTTGAACGGCGAATCTTCATCTTTCTGAAGGTTGACAATGTACACACTGTACTGTGCATCGGCAGTCATGGCGCTGGTGTTGGCCCATCCCGAGGCAAGCGCGAGATCGGTGCTGGCCAGGAAATACAGGTGTTTTTTATCGCTGTCCCACGACGGTGAAAAAGCGTCGGCAAAGTTGTTGGTCAGTTTATGGATCGAATTGTCTTCCAACGACCAAAGTGTAACCTGGCGGAAGTTATTGGAAGCCGATTTGGCGTAAGCCAGCCATTTTGAATCGGGCGACCAGGTTAATCCCATATCGCCACGCTCAAGATTTGTTCCGGCTGTATCAATGGTTTTAATGCTTCCGTCTTCCACATTCACCACACGAACGCGAACGGCATTGTCAACAAAAGCAATGTATTTCCCATCGGGCGACCAGGTAGGTTCCCAGCCCAGTTTCGATTCACCAATCGAAATACTTTTAGGTTTGCTAATTCCGTCTTGATTTCCGATCATCAGCGAATAACCATTTTCGCCTGCATCCGAAAACCAGGCCACCTGATCGCCTTTTGGCGACCAAAGCGGAGCGCGGTCAGCTACTCCCGACGATTGGGTGAGGTTGCGTGTGTCGCCATGTTCAACGGGTACTGTAAAAATTTCGCCGCGCGATTCAAAAATAGCGCGTTTCCCGGTTGCTGAAAGCGAAGCCGCTGAAACTGACTTGCTCACATCTTCCCATTGTGTTTCGGCCCAGGGGAAATCTCCCTTGATTTCAATTTTCAACTGTGCAATATTCTTGGTATTAATATCGAGCAACGAAAGAAAACCATCTCTTTCGAAAGCCAGCGTATTTCCTTTCCCGCTGAGCCATTTAACATCCGACCCGGTAAAAGTAGTCACTTGCTCGAGCTGTTTACCTGCTGGATCGTATGACCAGATATTGCTTACAAAATCACGGTCGGAAAGAAAGTATATCTTACTGCCCAGCCACACCGGATTACGGTCAGTTTCCTTGTTATTTGGAAGTAATACTTCTGAAAAATCGTTTAAATTGAGGATAACCAGCGGAGTGTTCTGCCCACCCCGGTAGTCGCGCCATTCTACATCCCAACGCGAAATGCGGTCGATAACGATTTGCTTGCCATCGGGCGAATAAGAACCATCGTTACCCCATTGTTTGGTAAGAAGCTCGGAAGGTCCGCCATCTTTGGAAACAAGCCATAATCTGCCATAACCTGAAGGCGCTGTTTCGCGCTGCGAAGTATAAAGTATTTGTTTCCCATCCGGAGTCCAGCCACGAACGATGGCGCTGCTGGGGTACCAGGTTAATCGGGTTGGCGTACCGCCTTCAATCGGCACAGTATACACAGCAGTGGTTCCCGAACGGTTCGAACTAAATGCAATGGTTTGTCCATCGGGCGAAAAATGTGGGTCACTTTCCACTGCCCCGGTACTTGTAATGCGCGTGGTATTTTGTCCGTTCAAATCCGAGACCCAAACATCGCCACCGTATGTAAAAGCAATGTGTGTATCGCTGATACCTGGCTGTCTTAAAAGCCGGGTTTCCTGTGCCCATGAAACAACACTAAGAGTCAGTAACAAAAGGAATAAGTATGATCTTTTCATTGTAAAAGTTTTGATTTTAGATATAAACCGAGAATTACTCAAGCTGTTCATCGGTTTTATACTTTTTCTGAAAGTATTCTTTATTTAAAGATTAGTATCCGATCAAGTTTCGATGTTACAGCTATATTTTATCAATTTGAAAATAGTTTTTTTCATCTGTCGGTTTCGGCAACTGATACGCTCCTTATTTCTGTTCCGGGCTATTATTCCAAGCAAATTCTGCTTGGTAATTTTGCTGCATTTCCGGATAAAATATCTTTACGCGAAAAGGTTCAAATGGCAGGAGAGGTAACCATCCGGCCTCAAATTCCACGGCCATATAGTAAACAAATACCAACCAGGAAACACGGCCAAAAGCTAATAGTCTGTTCCTGCACGGGTTAACCTATATTGCAATAGCGCTGTTAAACGCTTTCTTTCAGGATGATATCGGGATATACAAATTTTCGTCATGTACTTAGTAGTGAAATACACTTTTGGGGTTAAAGTATTTTAAACTAAAATCCCCAGGCTCTTTCTCCCTTTTTTTGGTATTTTCGTTGCAGTAATCCTATTTGAAAATGCTGAAGAGCCTTACCATAAGTAATTATGCGCTGATCAACGAGTTGCAGGTCGATTTTCACCGGAACCTGAATACTGTTACCGGCGAAACCGGAGCGGGGAAGTCGATTATTTTGGGTGCGCTGGCCCTGATCCTGGGTAACCGTGCCGATCTTTCGGTGCTTAAGGAGAAAGACCGTAAGTGCGTGGTGGAAGGTATTTTCGAGGTTAAAGATTACCGGCTTCAGCCCTTTTTTGAAAAGAACGACCTTGATTATGATGCCACCGCTATTTTGCGGCGCGAGATCACGCCTGCGGGTAAATCGAGGGCGTTTATCAACGACACGCCGGTAACGCTGAAAGTGCTGCGCGATTTGGGCCTCAAACTGATCGATATCCACTCGCAGCACCAGAACCTGGAACTCAGCAACCAGGTTTTTCAGCTCGAACTGGTCGATGCCGTCGCAGGTTCCGACCTCAAACTGGAAGAATACCGTACGTTATTCAGAGCCTGGAAACAGGCGCAGAAAGAGTTGTCTGAACTGGAAAAACAGGCCGAAAAGGAAAAGGCCGATCTCGATTATTTCCAGTTTCAGTATAATCAGCTCGAGGAAGCTGCCTTACTGGAAAATGAGCAGGAAGAGCTGGAGGAAGAACTTGAGCGCCTCAATCATGCCGAAGAAATTAAAACCGCATTCACCAGCATAACCGAATTGCTCGACAACGAAAACATATCGGTGGTGCAACAAATAAAAGACGCCGCCAAAGCTTTGGATAAAATTCGCGGTTTTATGCACGAGGCAGGCGAATTGTACGAACGTCTGCAAAGTTCGATGCTTGAGCTTCGAGATCTGGTTGACACTGCCGGAGAGTTGAGCGATAAAGTGGAATACAATCCTGCACGAATTGAGGAGGTTACGGGGCGTTTGAACATCCTGTACGGATTGCAACAGAAACACCAGGTTCAAAGTGTGGCCGAACTGATTACGCTGCGCGATGATTTCGACCATAAAATAAATACCGTAACCGGTTACGATGAAGTTATTTTTGAAAGGAAGAAAGCCGTAAAGTTCCTAAACGAACAACTCGAAAAACAAGCAACTGCTTTAAGCCAGCAACGCGTTAAAGCTTTTGCGAAAATACAAAAATCGGTGATCGAAGATCTGAAACAACTGGGAATGCCCAAGGTAAATTTCGAAGTGGAACACCGGGAACTCGAAGAATTTACATCGCGCGGGAAAGACGCGGTGAGCTTTTTATTTAGTGCAAACGCCGACCTTGTTCCCGACGATATTTCGAAAATTGCTTCCGGTGGCGAAATGTCAAGGCTGATGTTGGCGATTAAAAACCTGCTGCGGAATTCAAAAGCACTGCCTACCATTGTCTTCGACGAGATAGATGCAGGAATTTCGGGAGAGATTGCGCTGAAAATGGGAGCTATCATTCAGAGCTTTTCTGTAAGTACGCAGATAATCAACATTACTCACCTGCCACAGATTGCGGCCCGGGGGAATGCGCATTTCAGGGTGTACAAATACGAAGAAGCCGGGAAAACCTACACCTCAATCCGCCAGCTTTCGCCCGAAGAAAGAGTGGAAGAACTGGCCAAAATGGTAGGTGGCGATAAACTTACTGAAACAACAATCAGCGCCGCACGCGAGTTGCTGGCCAATTAGCGAAGGGCCCAGGTAATGAAGGACTGGGCAGATAAATGCTTGAATGCAGAAATGGCCCAATACTTAAATAGAAAAAGAATAACAGATTGTCAGTGATATTCCTGGTTCTTAAAGCTCGATCGTCCTGGCTCGTGTTTCACAGTTCGCAGCCCGTTTTATAAAAACAACACAAAATAGCAATTTAAATATGACAGAAATAGGAAAATACAACACCCTGAATATCGTTCGCGAAACCGCCAACGGAGCCTATCTTGATGGAGAGGAACTGGGAGAAATACTGATGCCCGCCAAGTTTGTAAGCGACGAAATCAAGAACAGTGGAAAAGCGGAGGTGTTTGTATATACCGACTCTGAAGATCGTTTGGTGGCGACCACCGAGCAACCGCTTGTTAAAGTCGGCGAGTTTGCCTGCTTAACAGTAAAAGCGGTCACTCGCATTGGAGCCTTTCTCGACTGGGGATTGCCCAAAGACCTGCTGGTGCCTTTTAGTGAACAAAATGCCAAAATGCAGGAGGGGCGCGAGTATTGGGTGTATGTTTATGTCGATTTGTTAACCAAACGAATGGTAGCATCGGCCAAACTGAACAAGTTTTTGGATAACACCCCGCCAGCCTACAAAACCGGCGATGAGGTGGATCTGATCATTTGGGAAGAAACCGATTTGGGTTATCGGGCCATCATCAACCAGGAACACACCGGCATGTTATACAAAAACCAGGTTTTCCGTACCCTCGAATCAGGAGAACGCACCAAAGGGTATATCCAAAAAGTACGCGATGACGAGAAAATTGATTTGCTGCTCGACAAACCGGGTTACGAAAAAGTGGATGCCATCAGTCAGCAAATACTGGATGTTTTAAAAGGGAACCGTGGTTTTATAGCGGTTTCCGACAAATCGTCGCCCGATATGATACAAGCCATGTTTGGTATTAGCAAAAAGAATTTTAAGAAAGCCGTTGGCGCATTGTACAAACAACGAATCATTGATTTTGAGTCGGATGGGATTCGGCTGATAAAATGAACATGTGTTTATAAACATCTGCTGATTTCTTTCCATATTTCTACAAAATCAGTATTTTTCCCACACAATATTTCATACGATATAAAATAGTTTGTTTTGTCAGAACCCAGTTGCATTTTAATTTTGTAAAAAGAATCAGCAACAACTTTCATTTTTTTGTAACGAAGGGCATTTTACTGAACCGTACGAACAGAAAACACAACAATCGCCCTGTTTTGGTTTTAAAACGGTATGGCAATTTTCACATTCATAGAAGAATTGGCAGGAATCCTCCGGCATGGTTTCTTCTTTTGAAAACCCGCAATCAGGGCAGGTTATTACACTTTTAGTGATGATGGCGCCCATGTTCATTGTTGTTTTGGGTTATGTCCAGCAATACTTTTCCCGAATCTTTCAATAGCCCGACCGACCACTTAATAATTACGAGGGAGCTGAGTAAAGCTGCAATTGTATCCATAAATGGAATGTCCCAAATCAATGCAGCAGTCAATCCCAGGATTGCAGATACACTGGTTAATGCATCCGCAATAACATGCAAATAGGCCGCCCGGATATTATGGTCGGAATGTTCGTGTTTGTGGTGCAAAATGAAGGCGCTGGCAATATTTACCAGTAAACCAATAATGGCGACAAGTATGGCTTCTTTATAAACAATGTCCACCGGATTGTAAAAGCGTTGGATAGCCTCAACCATGATGACGACCGCAAAAATAAGCAGCATCAAACCACTGCTGTACCCCGAAAGGGAAAGTATTTTGTCTGAATTGCCTGTAAACTTTTCGCTTTTTGAAACCTTTCGTACTATTATGTAAGCCACCCAACTTAACCCAATGGCAAGTACATGTGACCCCATGTGAATGCCATCGGCTAATAAAGCCATTGATTTGGTTGTCAGTCCAAAAATAATTTCTACAACCATGGTAACGGCAGTTAAAAGAACCACCCACATGGTTTTATTTTCGTAATTATGTTTAAATTCTGACATGTGTAAAATCATTAATGATTAGCGAATTCAAATCTAAACACAAACGTCTATAAAAAGTAGTCATGATTACTTTATTTCATTATTATCTTCCAAGCTTTAATATCCTGAATGCACCGCGTGTTACAATTAGAAAGATAATTGCCCCGATTATTAAATCCGGGTATTTCGATTGGGTCAACAACACCAAAACGCCTGCCGCAATAACACCTGTATTGATAATAATATCGTTTGATGTAAAAATCATGGTGGCTTTCATGTGTGCTTCGTTGCTCTTTGATTTTTGCAATAAATAGAGGCAAACTG
>WOYV01000074.1 GCA_011620585.1 Draconibacterium sp. | reverse complement strand
ACCTTCGGGGAGTAACCCCAACTTTTATTTTTTTAGTCGTTCAGTAGTGATTTTATTTATTTTTTGGAATTAAAAACTAATTTATCCGAAGAATCATGTTCTTCTTTAACTTTTACTTTTTGAAAAAATGCTTTATAAATTTCGCGTACGCTTTTTACCTTGTCGCTTTGATGAACCACGAGATAGCTAACCAGATCGGATGCTCCCGATCCACTTAACACCACATTAATTTTGTTGTTGGCAACTGCCGTAAATATTTTGGCAGAAACACCGTAGGCATGTTGCATTCCGTGGCCCACGATGCCGATTAGCGAAACATCCTCCACTACTGAAATTTCGGTGACCGACGAAAAACCAAGATTGTGAATCAGCGCCAACGCTTTTGCGCCGTTTTCGTGGTTTAAAATAAAATTGATAGAAGTTTGCGAAGTAATCACCGATTTGATGTTCAAGCCTGATTCGTTCAACTGATTGGTCACTTTTGCCAGGATTCCGGGTTTCAACCCAACCCCCGGGCCATCAAGTTTCAATAAGGAAATATCATCGGTACATGCTACACTTTTAACAATCTGGCCCTCAACAAACGTTTCGGTGTTAATGGTAGTTTCCACTACCCCATCTGCCGAAGCTGAGTTTAACACAACGATTGGAATATGTTGGTTCTCCAGCGGTTCCACGGTTCTTGGATGAAACGAAAAATGATCGAAATAGGCCAGTTCGCTGGCTTCGGAATAAGTCAGTCGCCGAATTCCGGATTTCTCTTCAAGTATTGCCGGATCAGCCCGATAGAACTTTTTGTCGAGATCCCATAATTCAAGCTTTTCCACACCGAGTTCGCGCGTAAGGAACGCGGCTGTATAATCGGCAGCCGTTCTCCCTGTGCGTGCAATTTTATTATCTGCGGTCAAACCAAAAGTTCCGGGAATCAGGTAAGTTCCTTTCGTAAGGTTCGCTAATTTTTCGACATTAACAGAAATATAACTTGCGTTACCATAATCGGGTGTGGTACGAAGTTCAATTTCTTCAGGAGTAAGTACAACTGCTTCTGTCCAATGTACTTTGAATAATTCTACGCTCAACCTTTCGGCAAAACTGATCACCTGGTCTTTTAGCCCACGCGAATAATCGCCAATCAAAGTAATACCTTTAAGCAAACTGGCTGCCTGAATGGCAAGTAATTTATATGAACCGGTAACTTCTCCCTGGTTGAACCTGTTAAAAAAACCCAACAGTTGTTGTGTAAAACCGTCTTCTTCAACATTAGCCGCAAAAACAGTTGATAATTCTTTGGTGAACAGGTCAAGCAACTCAGGAACTGCTGACACTACAATAAAATTTCGCCCCTCGTATTGAGAAATATACTGTTTTAAATGTTGAATTGAGTCTTTTTTGCCTATGTGGCTACCTCCCAATCGAATAACTTTATCCGACATAAAAATGGATTTGAATCAAAAAAATAAATGGTAAAAAACGCTTTTAACAGAATGCCTTCAATCAACGGTGTACATCGAAAGAAGGCTAGCGCATAGACATAGAAACCGACGACATAAACATAGCACAACAGCTTATCTCTGTTGTTTCAAAACCGCTATTTTTAAGTACTACATTCATTCCTGTCGATTTTATTTGCCTCAAATATAGATTCATTTTTTAAAACAGCAAGCTTATCTGGAATGATTTTAGATAAATTTTACATTGTAATATTCATTCATCGTCAAATGTTTTGCAATTGACATTTAATGGAGGGGCCGTAATATGAAAACATTTGTATTTTTGTTCGTATGGAAACTACCGATATCCTAATCAAGATTAGAAAGATTGTGCGTTCGATCGATATTGAATCGAAAAAAATTCAAAAAGAATACGGGGTAAGTATTCCGCAGGTTTTGTGCCTGAGTTTTTTGTACGATTCACCAAATTACCAGGCCACGCAAAGCGAAATAAGAAAATTTCTGAACCTAAACCCGAGCACGGTAAGCGGAATTATTGACCGGCTGGAGAAAAAAGGGTACCTGGCGCGTTTACCCAAACCGGGCGACAAGCGGGTGATGAACATTGCGCTGACTTCGGCAGGCGATCGTTTGCTTAAGAAAATACCATCCCTGTTACACGTACAATTGTCAGAAAAACTTCAACTGCTGAACCCACAGGAACTAAGTGATGTTGAGAAAGGATTAAATACCCTGGTTACTTTGCTTGATATCGGCAAAGTGGAAGCTTCTCCGGTACTTACGCTCGATTCGGATCTTGAAATTTAGCCGGTTAACAAATTAATGAATGGCGTCGAGAATCTGTTCGTCTTCCGATATTTTGCCTTTTCCTAAATTAATAGCGGTTTCAATTAGCGCCAAATGCGAGTATGCCTGTGGAAAATTGCCTAACAAACGTTTGGTTTTGAAATCGATATCCTCGCTAAATAAACCCACATGATTGCTGTACGACAATAAACGATCAAAAAGTTCGCGTGCCTTTTTTCGGTCGCCGATAGCTTGTAAGGCGTTGATCAGCCAAAAAGTACAAATGGTAAACGATGATTCCGGTAACCCAAAGTCATCCTTGTTTTTATAACGGTACATTAATCCATCCACCGATAATTCCCTCTCGGTTGATTTAACGGTTTGAATATACCGGTGATCGTTTGCTTCTATAAAACCATAAGGTTCCATCAGCAGTGACGAAGCATCAAGGTCGGGCGAACCGTACGATTGGGTAAAAGCCCCCACTTTTTCGTTCCATGCTTTTTCCAGAATATCCTGATGAATGGCATCGGCAAGTGGTTTCCACTCCTTCACATATTGATTTTTGTGTACAAACCGGGCAATTTTAACGGCCCTGTCGATTGCGACCCAGCAAAGCACTTTTGAAAAGGTAAAATGACGTTCTTCTGTTCTGATCTCCCAAATTCCTTTATCCGGCTTTTCCCAGTTGGCTTCAACAATCCGAACGATGCTTCGAACAATGGTCCACAGCGACTCGCTCTCTTCGAGCGATATTTTAAATTCGGTAAATTGCTGATAAATCACATCCATTAAGATTCCATAAATATCATTCTGTTTTTGCAAATAGGCAGCATTTCCTATTCGTACAGGGCTCGATGACAGATAACCGCTCAGATGGTCAAGTGTCTCTTCTTCCAGCTTCTTCTCGCGATTGATCCCGTACATGATCTGGATTTTCTCATCCTTGTCGGGGATAATATCGATAATAAACTGCATAAATCGTTTAACCGTGTTCAGGTGCCCGAGCAACGACATTACTTTAATGACCATCGAGGCATCACGTATCCAGCAAAAACGGTAATCCCAGTTTCTTTCTTCACCAATGGTTTCGGGTAACGAAGTGGTGACAGCGGCCAGCACAGCTCCGGTTTTATCGTAACTCAGCAGCTTTAATACCAGCGCACTCCGAATAATCTCTTCGTTGTATAGTTCATAAGTAATTAGCTTATTCACCCAGTCGAGCCAGTAAACTTTTGTTTTCTGAAGTTTCAAATATTGTCTATCGAGCGTTTGGGTCAGCAGTTTCTGGTTGTAAGAAATCAAAACAAAGGCGTCGCTTGTTAATTCAATTTCCTGCTGTTCCAAGATCGCTTGTTTATTGAAGTCGGTGTAAAAGTAAAGTGAATCGTAATCACCGTCGGTCGTATAACATTTAATATATTCCTCTTCGTTTGTTAGCCTAACCTGAAAACGCGCATATTCCACTTTAGGATCATACTTTAACCTGAATTTTGGATTACCTGATTTGTATTTAAAGTAGCGAATAATCTCGGCAGGATTATAATAGCCCCCATTTTCGCGGTAGCGCGGCATAAAATCAATTACTTCAAAACAATCGTTTCCACTGCTAAAACGGGTCGAAACAATGTTAGTTGTCCGGATGTACGATTGGTGGACCGTATAACTTTCATCCACAAGAATTTCAAAACTTCCCCCTATCTTCTCGTCCAGTATTTTTGCAAAAACCGAAGATGAATTAAAGTCGGGCAAACAGGCCCAGTCGATCGAACCATTTTCCGAAATGAGGGCTGCACTTTTACAATTCCCAATTATAGCATAATTAAGGTTATCCATAGATTTTCTTTTACAGATAATTGGTCTAAGGTATTAATAGGAATGAGATTAATTGCACATTTCGTTTAAAAACGACCTAACTTCCTGGTAGTTGTTTAACGAATATTTGGCCACAGAATTCTCAGAGCCGACTTTTATGGTGTGTGCCGATTCGGGCAGCTCCCTGAAAAGAAATTCATCCGTCCAGTCGTCGCCAATGGCTAAAATAAATTCGGTTTGATGCGAGTGCAGGAATTCTGACGAAGCATTTCCCTTATTGATACCCGAAACTTTTACTTCAACCACTTTTTTCCCTTCCATTATTTCCAAATCCTGGTTAATGATTAGGGTGGAAACATCGTGAACCAGTTCAAGTGCGCGTAAAGCGCCCAGTTCGATATCCGCTTTTCGATAGTGCCAAACCAGCGAATAGGTTTTTTCTTCGATTAAACTCCCAGGCGTTCGGTCAACATACGATTCGAGTACCGGCAAAATAATTTCTTTCCATTCGCTGTGAACGGGTTTTCGTTCTTTCCAACCCTGCCCGGGTTCTTTTATCCAGGCGCCGTGCTCAGCAATCAGCGTATACGATTTACTCCCAAACCAGCGGTCGAAGGTTTCGCGATCGCGTCCGCTGACCAATACCACCCGGTTGTTTTTCTTTTTCGAAAGCTTATCCAATAAATCATACAAAGCTTTATCGGGCGTAGCTGCCTGAGGATTATCGAAGAACCGTTGTAAAGTACCATCGTAATCCAAAAACAACATCTTTGATTTAGCCTTTTTAAAATCGTTATAAATGGTATTTTTTATGGTTGGAGAAATTTTACGCGCATGATAAGCCGATTGTTTTTCGATAGTTTCTGCCAGTGTTTCCATAAAATCTTCGGCCCACTTTTGTACGTCGTACCTTTTAATACGTTTTTGCATGGCACGCATTGCTTTGGTACGTTCTTCGTCGCTCATGGTAAGCGCCTGGAAAATTGCGTCAGCCGTGTCGTGAATATTACTCGGGTTTACAGTCAGCGCTTCGCCCAATTCTTTAGAAGCGCCCGCCATTTCGCTAAGTATAAGTACCCCTTTTTGCTGCACTTTTGAAGCTATATATTCTTTGGCAACAAGGTTCATTCCATCACGTAAGGGTGTTAGCAACGCCACTTCGGCCGATGAATACAATTCAACCAGATTTTCGAGTGGCATCGACCGATAAAAGTAAATAACCGGGTTCCAGTTTAAGGTGCCAAATTCGCCATTTATATTCCCAACCAGAACATCCACCTCGTTTTTCAGATTCTGGTATTGTTCTACATCGGTACGCGATGGAACCGTGAGCATAATTAGCGATACTATTTCCTTGTATTCGGGATGGGCTTTCAGAAAATACCGGAAAGCCTTTAACCGATGTGGGATACCTTTGGTATAATCCAACCTGTCGATCGACAAAATAAGTTTTCGTCCGGGTGCACTCATTAAAAAACGGTCGATATCCTGATGTTCCTTCGATCGTTCCTGGATGGGCTTACTCTGAACTTCGAGTGCAATTTTTTCAAATTTCTTATAATCGATACCCATTGGAAAAACGTCGACATATACCTGGCGGTTTTCAAGCTTAATCTGGTTGAATTCAACTTCATACCCGATTAGTCGTTTTACCGAGCTGATAAAATGTCGGGCATAATCGTAGGTATGAAAACCTATCAGATCGGCTCCCAGTATGCCTTCCACAATTTCTTCGCGCCACGGAAGTATCCGAATTATTTCGTACGAAGGGAATGGAATATGCAAAAAGAATCCGATTTTCAGGTCCGGGCGTCTTTGGCGTAATATATTGGGCACCAACAGCAACTGATAATCGTGTACCCAAACCGAGTCGTTTTCCTTGGCATTCTGAATTATGGTTTCGGCAAAAAGCTCGTTCACTTTTTTGTAAGCATTCCAGTAAGTTTCGCTGAATTTGGCAAACTCGGTAAAATAGTGAAACAAAGGCCAGAGTGTAGCATTGCTAAAACCATCGTAATAATTCGATATCAGTTCTTCATTCATAAAAACCGGCAGACACTGTTCTTTTTCGAGCAGCGAAGTTACTTCCGTTTCTTCATTTTCTGATGCCGGGATAATGCCGGGCCAACCTATCCACACACTATCATTTTGTTTGTGATACGATTTTAAACCGGTTGCGAGCCCCCCCGCACTGGGACTTACCCTCATTCCATTTTCGTCTTTGTCGATTACTACCGGCAATCGGTTGGAAGCTATTATTAATCTTGTCATTTGAATAATTTCTATAAGAACATTTGATCGTACAAAGATACAAATCTTAATATAAATCGAATCTAAATAAATCCAATATTACCAGTATTTACTGATAATTTAAGAATGCTACATTTTTTTACCCGCCTTAATTTACATATTTTTGTTCGTGTAGAAATTTTAATTCAAGAACACCAAAAAATGGATTTCACGTAATTATATAAAAACAACAGGATGATTTTTAACAACAGGCAACAGGAAATTGGGGATAGGATTGAAGAGGAACTAAAAATATCGAAATGGAAAGACTGGAGATGGCAGCTCAGGCATTCCGTCAGAACACTCGAAAAATTTGAACAACTTACCGGTATTTCTTTCGACACAAACGAAAAAGAAGATTTGAGACGCACTTTCGACAAATTTCCATTGTCCATTACACCGTATTATTTATCGCTAATTGACCAGGATAATTTTAGGAACGACCCTGTTTTTAAACAATCGTTTGGAGGGATAGAAGAATTAACCACTTTAAAATCGGAACTCGCCGACCCATTGTCAGAAGACAGCGACAGCCCTGTAGAAGGAATCACGCACAGGTATCCCGACAGGGTGCTATTCCATGTGAGTAACATTTGTTCGATGTATTGCAGACATTGCACCCGTAAACGGAAAGTGGGCGACAGCGATTTTGTACCTTCACGCGAGCAGTTGCGAAAAGGAATTGAGTATATTAAAAACACCCCACAGGTCCGGGATGTGCTGTTGTCGGGCGGCGATCCGTTCATGCTTCCCGATGAAAAAATTGACTGGCTCTTATCGGAGGTTAGCAAAATCCCGCATGTCGAGATCATTCGCATCGGTACCCGGATGCCGGTAGTTCTACCTTATCGAATAACCAACGAACTGGTTTCTATTTTAAAAAAGTATCAACCTCTGTGGATCAACACCCATTTTAATCATCCCAACGAAATAACCACGTCGGCAAAAGAGGCGCTGGCTAAACTGGCTGATGGCGGGTTCCCGCTTGGTAACCAGTCGGTACTTCTGGCCGATGTAAACGATTGTCCGCGAATCATGAAAAACCTGTTACACAAACTGGTTCAAAACAGGGTGCGCCCTTATTATTTGTATCAATGTGATTTGTCTGAAGGTCTTTCGCATTTCAGAACGCCTATTGGCAAAGGGATCGAAATCATGGAAAGTTTGGTTGGACACACCAGTGGATTCGCCCGTCCAACTTATGTGATCGATGCTCCTGGTGGTGGCGGCAAAATCCCCGTTATGCCCAATTACATTCTTAGTTGGTCTGCAAATAAAGTGGTACTTCGGAATTATGAGGGAGTAATTACAACCTATGAAGAACCAAGTAAATACGAGCCAAAATTCTGCGACCGTGATTGTACAAATTGTAACCTCGACTTGAAACTAAACGAAGTGGATGAATCGAGAGCGATCGGGGTTGAGAAATTATTGTCGGACAACAATGACACAATATCGTTGATACCTGAAGACAACGAAAGAATTGCGAGGAGGGAGGAAGATGCCGGATAAGATTGAAAAAATAGGTCGCAACTCGTGGATTCAGCACGGCGAATTAAATCAACGGATTTATCTTATGAAACTGGACCGGGAAGAGGCGGTTGAGGTGATTTCTTTAATGAACAATCTGGCCCGGTCAAAGAAATACTCAAAAATATTTTGTAAAGTACCCGGCAATAAAGCTCCGCTGTTTACAGCTAATGGCTTCATTCCTGAAGCACAAATTCCGGGATTTTTTCGTGGCGAGGATAGTATGTTCTTTATGTCGAAATTTCTGAGCTCAGATCGTTTGCTGCACATTGAAACAAAAGAACTGGAAGAGTTGAGCAAACTATTGGATCGAAACAAAACACAAAGCTGGGATCCGCCTGAGAAATCTGAAAAAGCAAGTGTGCGCAAACTGAATGAAAACGACTGCGAAACAATGGCAGGGCTTTACAAAAAGGTTTTTCAGTCCTACCCTTTTCCAATTTTTGATCCGGCATACATTCTAAAGACCATGAAATCAGGTGTTCAGTATTTTGCGATTGAAAGCAATAATAAACTACTCGCTCTTGCCTCTGCTGAAGTTGATGCCTATTCACAAAGTGCCGAAATGACTGATTTTGCAACACTTCAGCAACACCGGGGAAAAAACTATGCCTACTTTCTGTTGGAAGCGATGCAAACCCATATGAAAAGTGAAGGAATAAAGACATTATATACCATTGCCCGACTTCGTTCGGTTGGAATGAACCTTACTTTTTTAAGAATGAATTATCAATTTGCCGGTACTCTTTTAAAGAACACCAACATTTCGGGAGAAATTGAAAGTATGAATATCTATTACAAACAATTATAATATGAACTTAGGAAGCAGATGCAGGTATGCCCGTGATTGTGAAATTTTCCAGGGGAAAAAGCACGATAGTCAGTCGTCCCTCCTGATCCATCGAAATGTATTTTGTAATCGTGGAATAAAAGGATGGCGAAATTGTGATGAGTACAACCAAAGACTGGAACAAAACGACAGTAGCAAAACATATACAAGTAAATAAAATGCAAAAACATTTATCGATACAAAATATTCACGATCCGTATGAAAAGAAAATCCTTTTGTTTTTAGATAAAAACGGAGAATCAGTTTACGGAGACATTTTTAAAGAATTAAGAATTTCAGGAGCCAAAGGCCAGGAAGCAATATATTCATTATTCGAACAGGGATTAATTCGACATAAACGCCAAACCAACTCGATTGAGTTGAACGTAGAGATTAAGAATGAGTTGGATTGATCTGTCCATATTTTTAATTTACCTTTTAGCCATGCTCGGTGTTGGCTTTTATTTCATGAAAAGAAATAAAACCACTGAGGACTATTATGTGGGTGGCAGGAATTTAAGCAGTCTTCACATCGGATTATCGGTGGTAGCTACCGACGTAGGTGGCGGATTTTCAATCGGGCTGGGAGGACTTGGTTTTACCATGGGATTATCGGGAAGCTGGCTGTTGTTTACCGGACTTTTAGGGGCCTGGCTGAGTGGGGCCCTGCTAATTCCTCGAATTGCGAATTTATCCCGCGATAAAGGATTCCTGTCTTTTCCGCAGTTTTTAAATCACGCGTTTGATAAACGGGTGGCTTTGGTAGCCGGAATTATATCAGCCATCGGGTACCTCGGTTTTACCAGTTCTCAGATTTTGGCAGGCGCTAAACTTGCGGCTTCTACTTTCAACGGATTACAGATGGAACATGCCTTATTAATTATGGGAATTATTGCCGTTGGGTATACCGTTTTAGGTGGTTTGAAAGCTGTTATTTATACCGATACTATTCAGTGGATTATCCTTATGACGGGATTAATTTTTATTGCTATACCTTTCGCCTATAAGAGTATTGGAGGCATTGAAGCCATCCGTTCCACACTCGAACCTTCATTCCTTTCATTAAGGGAGATAGGTTGGCAGCAATTGGTTAACTGGATGATCACAATAATTCCGATTTGGTTTGTAGGTATGACACTGTACCAGCGAATATATGCAGCAAAAGATCAGAAAACAGCCCAGAGAGGATGGTTGATCGCCGGGCTATTTGAGTATCCGGTTATGGCATTTATGGGATCGGTTCTTGGATTATTTGCTCGTGTTGCTATCGAGAATCAAATAATCCCGGGTTATCATCTGGGAAATATCGATGCTGAAATGGGACTGCCTTTATTACTAAAAACGGTATTGCCGATTGGTTTCCTGGGAATTGTACTTTCTGCATATTTCTCAGCCATAATGTCAACTGCCGACAGTTGTTTAATGGCAGCGTCGGGCAATATTTTAACCGATATTCTCAAGAAACATGACTCAAGATACAGTTTAAGGCACTCACAGATCCTTACTCTAATTATTGGGGTACTGGCCATTATTATCGCGCTTAAAATGACCAGTGTTCTCGATTTGATGTTACACTCCTACTCTTTTATGGTTTCGGGGATGATTATTCCGGTTTTGGCAGCATTGTTTACCCGCAGGCCAAACGCCAACGCCGCGCTGTTTTCCATGATCGCCGGCGGGCTGTTAACGCTGCTGCTGATCATCGGAAAATTCAACCTGCCCTTTGGGCTTGATGCAAATATCTTTGGAATAACACTTTCGCTGATTACATATCTTATTACGTTTAAGTTAGGGAAGATTTTAATCCACAACACGCAGGTTTAAATAAATTCCTTTAAATTTATCGAAATGCGAAGCACTTAGAAAATGAAAACATTGCATGAGATTTTAAATTACGAAATATTCACTTATAAAGATTTTGTTTTTACCCTGAATTCGGGGCTGGTTGTGATCATTGCATTTTCAATTACACGAATTCTATTGTGGTTGATCAAAAAAATCATGTTCCGGAAAAAGGACATGGATTATTCGAAACGGGGAAGCCTGAATTCGGTTTACCAGATTATTTCATATGTAATGTGGATTGTAACCATCCTGATTGTTCTGGAATCGTTTGGGGTAAAAATAACGGTGCTCTGGGCGGGTTCAGCCGCGCTTTTGGTGGGTGTTGGATTAGGCTTGCAAAGTACTTTTAATGATTTTGTTTCAGGGATAATCCTGCTTTTCGAAGGTTCGATTAAAGTGGGTGATATCCTGGAAGTAGACCACGATATTATCAGGATACAAAAAATCGGGTTGCGCACTTCTGAAGCTATTACCCGAGATGACATTGTGGTTATTATGCCCAATTCGATCATTACCACCAATAAAGTGATTAACTGGAGCCATCAGTCGAAAAAAACGCGTTTTAGAATTAAAGTGGGAGTTGCGTATGGCAGCGACATCGATTTGGTAGAAAAACTACTTTTTGAAAGTGCGGTTGAACATCCTGAAGTGGAGAACGATGGTATGATTAAAGCCCGTTTTGTAGATTTTGGCAACTCATCACTCGACTTTGAAATATTATTTTACAGCAAGAATATTTTCCGTATTGAAAACGTAAAATCTGACATCCGGAAAACCATCAACCGCAAATTTGTTGAGAACAAGGTCACGATTCCGTTTCCGCAAGTCGATCTCCATATCAGAAGCGACCAAACAAAGTAGCTTCCAATTATCTATTATCGGGAAAGGTATATTCTTTGACCGCTTCTTAATATCGAAGGATTTAAATGGTTTGTCGGGTACGTCGTCTTTTGTGTATCCAACTTGTATATCTTCAGTTTAGCCCCTCCCGTTTGTACCAACTCCCGAAATGCCAAGTTTCAGGTTGACATAATTTTCGTTCCGTTTATTTCCGAGTTGATGGATGTTTTTGTATTTATCCATCAAACGTATATCGTTGGCTCCGTAAATAACTGATGCGCTGTTACTTTCTTTTTCTATATCCAACGAGTATTTCATTTTAAAAATCAGTTGATAATGAGAATAAAATACCAGGTCTTTATTGCTGCCTCCAATCCATTCGGCGCCATCCCAGGCTGTTTGAGAAGGATTCATCAAACCGGTTTCAAACCACGAACTTGCCTTATATTCGCTCAACCGAGACCCCCTCTTCTTTTCTGTACTTTCTTAGCCAGTAGCTGAATGTTTTTACCGGGAGCTCCTCATTGGAACAAAACTGAACCTGGGATAATCCGCTTTCCTGCCATAGCTTAATGGCCAGATACATTTCTTCTTTGCTGTATTTCTGATTTTTTCGCATGGCGCGAAGTTAGGTCCCCCTGATTCACCTGGCAAGACGGGGTTGGTAGAGTGGATACACTGAACATCCCCAGGTTAAGCCCATTATTGTGGCAAGTGCAGCCATGCTTGACCAGGAAAGACTTACCTAACTCCGGGAAAAGAAAATATCATACATTGTCGGGGCACGATTAGCCAATGCGAACCTGGACATGGTAAAACGCATCCACAACACATTAAATGGGAACCATGGCGCAATGGCCCGTTTTTCTTCAATACATGGCGATTTAGTTTGTGATTTTTCAACAAAACGATACAAGAAGGAATTAAACGATTTTAACAAACTCCTCCAAAAAGCAGAGGAACTGGTTAAAATGCAATCTCTGAAAGTAAAAGCCAGGTTTATCAGAAAGGTCACCAAAGAGAAAATAGAACTAAATAGTCTCCGCAAGAAAACGCACTAAATTTTAAAACCAGTATGTCAATCTAT
>WOYV01000007.1 GCA_011620585.1 Draconibacterium sp. | reverse complement strand
AGGATTGAAGAAACGCTGGACCAGGCGCAGGTCTTCGGTAATTATTTCGGCTTGCCCGGTAAGTTGGTTTTGCATTTGCAAAGTATCCTTGTAATTGGTAACCAGCCCGTTCGGAAAATGTACTTCCACCATGTAGAAATTATCCTCGGGAACCAGCGAAACGTTTTCCACCACACCCCGCACTATTCCAAATTCCATGTACGGATAATTATCGAATTTAACATTTACATCAAGCCCTTCTTTTACTTTTCCTGAGCCCCGAACAGCAAGCTCAACTTTCCCGATTACTTCTCCCATATCTTCAGGAACAATTGTAAAAGCCCGGTCGCCTTCGCTAATGTTTTGGTTTTCGGCGTAAAAATTATTAAACGAAACTGTCCCGTCGATAGGTGAACGCAGGAGGTAGGTCAGGAACCAGTCGCTTGATGCGCTTTTCATATTATTGAATGCTTCGAGCAACGCCGATTCGTATTGAATTTTTAAATCACGATAATCTTTTTCGTTCTCGATAACTTTCTGCTCAAGTACACTGATGTCGATTTGTTTTTGTGCGAGTGCCGAGCGAATCCCATCCAGTTCTGATTTTTTGGAAAGCATTTCCGATTCAGCTTTTTCGAGGTCGGTGGTGGCAATTACTTCGCCGGCTACCAATTTCTGTTGGCGTTCGTAATTGCGTTGTTTGATTTGGTATTCCTTATCTACCGCATTTTTTTGTTCCCACATACGGTCGTACAATATTCGCGCATTTTTTACCTGTTCGCGTAACGATTCTTCCCGTTGCAAATAATAATTCCGTTGTGTAAATTCTCTCAACTCTTCAAATTTGGTAAGGAATTGCGAATAATATTCCTGCACCGGACCAAGCTGCAAGGCTTTTCTTAAGTGGATTTCTGGTGTAAAGTTCAGGGTATCGAAAGCTGGCTGCAAATCGTTAACCAGGTTCTCGAGTTGGAGAATATCGACATAATACGCCGGATTCTCAATCAGTGCAATCATTTGGCCGGCTTCCACTTTTTCTTTGTCTTTTACAAAAAGCTGGTCGATTTTACCTGTGGCACGGGCCACGAGGGTAGCCGGCGGATTTTCGGTGGTTACCACAATGTTTGAACGCAGGATGTCGGGGTAATGAAAAACAAAACTAAAAAGAATGATCAGGGCAAAAATAGCCGTAAACAAAATTATGCCGTAACGTACCAACCGTGAAGGTACACCTCCAAGTATTTCCTGTACTTCGCCCGATCTAATCTCTATATTTTGCTTTTCTTCTGACACGCTAATTTGTTCTATTGCTAAATTGTCAAATCGTTTTTATTGCCAAACTGTTCTAGTGATAAATAGTTAAATTGATAAATTGTTCTATTGTAAAATTGCACTGCCTGGTTAATATTTTAGTTTTTCGTTGGTGTAATTTATTAAATTATAAATCTCTTTTCGCAATTGTTGTAGGGTTTCTAAATAAACTGAACTTAGTTCCTTCAATATCAATTCCCGAACCGGTGATTTTCTAATCCAGTCTTCAGTTTCTTATAGCGACCCCATACTAATTCTGTAAAACCTAACTTTATCTTTTTTCGAATAACGGCCAAATCCCTCTGCGATATTAGCCGAAATGGAATCGGCAGCTCCCACGAATTGTTTTCCAACAGTATCTTTTGCAAAATAATCCCAATTTATTACTTCTTTCCAAATCTCATTAGAAAATGCGAAGGACAAATGATAAGCACTTACTTTATTTAATGCCAGGAATTCCTTTCCCATGATCGTCAATTTAACAATTTATCAGTTTTGCAATTTCTCAATTTCCGAGTTCCAGTTGGTTTCTTACCAGTTCAAAATATTTTCCTTTTTGCGCTATCAGTTCTTCGTGCGTACCTCTTTCAACAATTTCGCCGGTTTCGAGTACCACAATCTGATCGGCGTTTTTCACCGTACTTAAACGGTGTGCCACCACCACCACAGTTTTTCCGGCAGTTACCTTCTCCATATTTTCCATTATCATGCGTTCGTTGTTGGCATCAAGCGCATTGGTTGCTTCGTCAAAAAACAGGTACTCAGGCGATTTATATATGGCACGCGCAATCAGGATACGTTGTTTCTGTCCCTGGCTCAAGCCAACTCCTTCCTGTCCTATTTTTGTATTGTAACTCAGCGGTAACGACTCGATGTAGTCCTGGATATTTGCCATTTTTACAGCGTTGAGCAAACGTTCCTGATCAATCATCTCATCGTTTACTACAATATTTTTAGCAATGCTATCCGAAAAAATAAACCCATCCTGCATAACCACTCCGCAATTGTTTCGCCACATTTTAGGCGCAAAATTTGCGAGACGGGTACCACCAATCTTAATATCGCCTTCCACCGGCGGATAAAAACCGAGCAGCAGTTTTATAAGCGTGGTTTTCCCGCTTCCGCTGGTACCAACAATCGCGGTTGTTTTGTTTTCAGGAATTTCGAGATTGATGTTATTCAGAACTTTGGGCGAACGCGGACCTTCGTATTGAAATACAAGGTTTGAAATACCAATACTTTTGTTTTCGGGCAACATGCGAACATACGAAGCATCGGCATCGCTTTCATCTTTCTTTTCATGAATTTCGGCCAGCCGTTCCAAACTGATTTTGGCATCCTGCGCATTGTGCATAAACTGGATCAGTTGACGGAGCGGAGAATTAAGTTGCCCTAATATATATTGTATAGCCAGCATCATACCAAGCGTGAGTTGGCCATTAACAACCGCTGTTGCCGAAATAATAATTATCAGAATATTTTTGGTTTCGTTGATAAATACCGAACCCGCGTCCTGGTATTGCTGGAGTGCGAGGCTTTTCACACTTACTTTAAATAGCCCGGCCTGAACACGCTCCCACTCCCAACGTTTTTCTTTTTCGTAATTGTTGAGCTTAATCTCCTGCATCCCGTTGATAATCTGGATCAATTTGCTCTGGTTTTCCGAAAGCTTGCTGAAGCGTTTGTAATCGAGTTCGCGCCGGCGTTTCATAAAAACATAAATCCATACAAAATACAAAGCCGAACCAATAATGAATATAAGGAAAATGGTCCAGCTGTAAATGGCCAGAACAATTGCAAATATTACCAGGCTAAATACTGAAAACAATATCCCGATAGATTGTGCGGTAAGAAAACGTTCGATACGGTCGTGGTCTTCGATACGCTGTAGTATATCGCCAATCATTTTTGAATCGAAAAAGCCCAGCGGCAGTTTCATCAGTTTGATCAAAAAATCAGAAATAATGGAGATATTGATTCGCGTACTGATATGCAGCAAAATCCACGAACGGATAAATTCAACCGACATTCGGCTGATGAACAATACCAGTTGTGCCAGCAAAACGAGGTAAATAAAACCAATGTCCTGGTTATTGATACCGATATCGACCACACTTTGTGTTAGAAAAGGTAAAACCAGTTGAATCAAACTCCCGAGAAAAAATCCGAGAATAAGTTGAATAACCAGCTTTTTATATGGCTTTAAATAATTTAAAACAAAACGGAATCCGGTGCGGGTAACCCCTTCCTCTTTTTCTTTGTAAAACTCGGGAGTGGGTTGCAGCAAAAGACAGACGCCCTTTTCTTGTCCGCCGGAAACAGTGGAAATCCATTTCCCGGTAAATTCTTTTTCCGAATATTCGAGTTTTCCAAAAGCCGGATCAGCAACAAATACTTTGTCTTTGGCAATTTTATAAACCACTACAAAGTGTTCTTGTCCCCAATGTGCGATACACGGCAGCGGCGCCTCCTTTTTTAGTTGGTCGAATGTAATTTTAACTCCCATCGAGCGCATACCTATTGTTTCGGCTGCGTCGCTGATTCCAAGCAGCGAAACTCCTTCGCGGGTGATGTACGATTTTTCGCGGAGCGATTCGTTAGTGAAATGTTTCCCGTAATATTTGGCCACCATGCGCAAACACGATGGGCCGCAATCCATTGCATCAAATTGTTGATAAAACGGGAACTTCGCCATAACACAGTTTTGTTGCGGAAAGATAGAAAAAAATTTGTGAGCTGCTAATCGCTTAGGTTTCGACTTATGAACTACAACATGAGGAAAACCAAACAAGAAGTGCCGTTTTTCCCATTTAAACCTACCTGCTTAATACATTCTGCCTGAAATGCATAAACTTCATGTACTTTATTATGAAGAATACGTGTAAGTTTAGGCCGATATACTTCATTTCTTCATTAACATTTGTTTGATATTAATAAGATATATTAGCTTGTTCAAGTTTGAATATCAAGGGAAATTGCAAACGAAAGAGCAACATTCCGAATGTAGCGGCTATTAATCAACTAAGTAAATCAAACCGGAACAAAGCCAGGACATTAACAATCTCTGTACATTAAAATATTCAATTTCCAAGTAGGGTATTTTCAAACGCAACTGTAACAATGCGAATCAAGGGTTGAAAAATAACTAAAAAAAGTTCATTAAGTAATTGAAAAGCGGAACCCCACGAAAAAGCCGCGGGGAATTCTTCAGATTCAACAGGCAAGAAAAGTCAGGTCAACCAAAGGATTGTTGATTCATGCATTTGGAAGATTGGCTGCCGCTTTTATTAAATTAGCAATTTAACCCCTGGTTCGCATGAATCATATTTTTTAGCTTTAGAGATGTTTGGCTATTCGTTCCAGACGTAAGTTCCTACCGAACCGGGCGCGAGCCTTAAATTCGCAAATTCGCCTTTATACTGAATTTTAAATCCGCCTTCATTCCAGGTATCGTTTACTACCACAAGAACAACCTTTCCACCAGGTGTCTTAAAAGCCACATTGGGCAGTACCTGTGTATTTTCTGTTACTGCCACACGATTAACTCCCGGATGCTGTTCGTCTTCGTGTAATTGAACGGTTCTGTCGCCACGGTTAGTTGATGCAATACGAACCGACCCGGGGCGAATGAACTTGGAAGCATGTGCAATGGTGTAATAAGCCAGGTTGCGCTCTACAAAGTTACCATCAATGGTAATTCCCTGTTTCGCCATTTCCTGGACGTATTTCACAAAATAGTGGGCATACACATCGTAACATTCTTCTTTAAGTTTTCCTCCACGAATGTTGTTGTTGGTTTTCATCCAGGTTGGTGCCGACCACGGAGAACCCAAAATTTTGATATCTGGATTGATAGCCAGGATTTCTTTCATCACCGGAACCACATCGTTTAAATCCTGAGCAAGACTGAACTTCGCTAAATCAAAATCAGTTTTTCCTTCTTCGAGGCCGTCGTATGAATAAACAAAACTATTTAAATCGGAAGCTCCAATACTCAAACGAATGTAACTTACCCCGATATTCTTGTCATCGGTCCCGAACAGTTCGTGTAATATCCCACTTCGTGCATCGGCATCCATTTTACCAAGCAACTCAGCGCTTCCGCCGGTCAATGCAAAACCAAACCCATCAATCGACTGAAATGTCTGTCTTTCATCGATAACATTGGTATACCCCACCCTTTTCCTTTAACAGATAAGCTCCATCTGACATCTGAAGTTTATCAGGTTGTTGGTATTTGCGCATAAAAGTAAGCGATACTTTTGATCTCAGAAAATTTTTTTCATAAACCCAAAAGCCCTTTTGCACATACAAAAAAGCTTTCCTAATTAAATATGGGTGACTGAGTTTGGAACTAAAGAAGAGACACACAAAAACAAATCCTCCACTTTTCTGTTTGTTAAACAGAACAGAATTTTATGGAGACAGATAGATTTAAAAACCTGCGTTACCGGCTTATGGAAACCGAAAACTGGCCCTTAAAATACATGTTCAAATTTATTACACCCAATAACAGTGGGAAAGTCGACCAAATAAAAGCGCTACTTCCTATCCACGGCGAAGTATCGTTTAAACATACTTCAAACCTCAAACACGTATCGATCACCTGTATTGCACTGATGGAAACAGCCGATCAGATAATTGAAATAACTGAAATGGCGAATAAAATTAAAGGTGTTATAATATTGTAATCCCTGGTAATTCCCGTTTACTTTTTATCAACCGGAAAATCTTCACGTATCAAACCGTCTACCAGTTTAACAATTCGTGTACCGTATAGTGCATTCTCTTGCGAATGGGTAACCTGGATTATGGTCATCCCTTCTTCATTGAGTTTACGCAGCAGTTTCATGATCATTTCTCCCTGTTCGGAATGCAGGTTCCCGGTAGGTTCGTCGGCAAGCAGTAATTTAGGTTTTCCGATAATTGCCCTGGCAATGGCCACTAACTGTTGCTGTCCTCCTGAAAGCTGACCCGGGAATAAATCCTTTTTAGCGACAATATTAAACCTGTCGAGAAGATCGGCTACCAGCGCTTTGCGCTCCTTGCCTTTTACACCCCGGTATACCAGTGGCGTTTCAATGTTTTCATAAACGTTTAATTCATCGATCAGGTGAAAAGCCTGAAAAATAAAACCAATGTGGCTGCGGTGATACATTACTTTTTGTTTTTCCTTTATCTGGTGGGCAGGTTCATCCCAAAAATAATATTCACCCGCGCTGGGTTCGTCAAGCAACCCGATAATGTTTAAAAGGGTAGATTTTCCAGCACCGCTCGGTCCCATTATCGAAATAAATTCGCCTTGTTTTACTTCCATATTTATGCCTTTCAAAATAAAGGATCTCTGAAAACGGGAATCGTAAAACTTATCGATGTTTTTAAGTTGCATCATTCTTTTTTTGTTTCAAATTGTTCGTTACTGTTCCAAAATCAATGCCTTGATTGCAAAGCAAAGACTTTCAGGCAAATAGACAATCCTGTCAAACTGAAAGTGTCAAATATTTTGACAAAATGCGTAAAATTTTTTGTCAAATAAATTGCACATCATTCAATGTTATCCACTCAAATAATTTTTAGGGCTTCATTCGTATTTCAAGCTTTCAACCGGATTTCTCGTTGCCGCTTTCCACGATTGAAACGAAACGGTTAACAATGCAATTCCCAGCGCCAGCAAACGCGCCAGCGCAATCGACAATCCCAGCAAACAAATACCCGTAAAAAACTTTATTTTGCTTTAAAAATCGCAATGCTGATTTCAGATAATTTGTAAACATGCTTCTGGTTTTAAGTTGTTTTCGTTATAGTTTCTAAAAAATTTAACGGGAATTGAGTATTTTTGAATAAAACTTTGGAAAATGAAAACTATTAGTTTAAGAGTAAGTGACAAAACTGCGGCTGCAATTAAACGGATGAACGAAGAGGAACTGAAAAAGCTCAAGGAGAAAGTTGAATTGTATGTGTCGAGTCCGGTTAACGAACTTTTTGCAGTAATGGACGAAGCCGCCGAATATGCCAAACAAAAAGGGCTTACTCCGGAGAAATTAGCCGAAATCTTAGAAATTGATATGGATGAAATGAACCGCACATCAGGCCGTGAGAAATAACAAATGCGGTTAATACTCGATACAAATATTTTAGTTAGCGCTTTTGTTTTTAAAAGCGAAACAGCGAATATTGTTGTTCGGCATGCAGCAAAAAAACATACCTTATTTTTTTCAGAATCAACTTTCAAAGAACTTAAATCAACATTATTAAAACCTAAGTTTTCATCGTTTGTCGAATTACAAACCATCAGAAACTTTATACTCAATTTAGTTAGGATAGGAGAATTTATTGAACCCACGGAGAAAATAATAGTTTGCCGCGACCCACGAGACAACAAATTCCTCGAATTGGCATTAGCCGGAAATGCAGATTGCATCGTAACGGGCGACAAGGATTTACTTGTATTAAACCCGTTCCGGGGTATCAAAATCATATCTCCAGGCGATTTCCTCATTCAATTCTAGTTTTTTTTACCTTTATTACTCATACCTTAGCGCCTCCACCGGATTAATCCGCGATGCCCTAAACGAATGATAAAGTACAGTAAGTATAACTACAAGCACAGCGACAAGGAATGCTAAAGCAAATACCCACCATTCAATATTGGTCCTAAAAGAAAAGTTGCTGAGCCAGCGGTTCATAACAAAAATTGTGGGTAAAATTGAAAGAACTGAAGCAATAACAACCATAAAAAAGTTTTTACGCAGGAAAGAAAACACAATCCTTTTTTCCGAACTTCCAAAGACTCTTTTAATCCCGATTTCTTTAATTTGATTTTTGACCATAAAAAGGGTTAAGCCAAACAAGCCAAACGATGCAATCAGTAACGAAAATAAAGCGGACACTGTGATAATCACACTCAGGTTCTTTTCTTCAGTATAAACTTCTTTTAAAAATTCGTCCATGGTTTTATAGTTAAAAGGTTGCCCGGGAGCGATTTTCTCCCACTCAGTTTTAACTAAAGGCAAAAGGCTTTTTAAAGTGCCTGGTTGGTAGCGGATAGCTACCTGCATTGCAAAGTCGTCTGACGCAACAATTAGCAATGGAGGAATGTCACTCCGAAAGGAATGCAAATTAAAATCTTTTACAACCCCGATTACTGTTCCATCCACAACATCAATTTTCTTCCCAACCAGGTCGGTTAATTCAAGTGCTTTTACAGCTTTTTCGTTTAACAGATACGCGGTTTCATCGTCGCCAAACTCGTGAGAAAAACTCCTCCCCTCAAGCACTTGTATTCCCATGGTTTCAATAAAATCGAAATCTACTGCCAAAAGCTCGATCGGTATTTTTTTTGATTTGTCACCGGGAAGTTCCATTGGATAAGGCCAATAGTTAATCATTGGCAAAGCGTCTATTGCGCCCCCCGCTGAAATCACATTCGAAAAAGCCCTGATATTAGTCATAAATATTGCAGAACTTTGAGAACTCTCTCCCATATCGACAAATAGAACATCTTTATTGTAATAGCCCGGATCTTTATTGAGGGCATATTTATATTGCGACCGAATAATTAAAGTACTTGACACAAAAGAGCAAAAGATTACTAGTTGGACCACAATCAGGGCATAACGAATCCTTGACTTGCGTCTTCCGTGTAATACAGGATTTTTTAAGATACTGATTACGTTTAACTTCGATAAAACTGACGCTGTATAAAGCCCTGACGCCAAGCCAACAAACAAGGTAAGTGCTACATAAAGAATTATATAAATAGCAATATTGGCTTTGATAATCAATAACCTGGTTTGAAATAATTCTTCGGCATAAGGTTTTCCTAACGAGGACAGAAACAGGGCAACAGGTAAAACCAATATAGCCAATACAACCGACTCATTCAACAATTGTTTTCGTATAGATTTGGCACTGGCACCGTTGGTTTTCCTAATCCCGATTTCTTTTGCCCTGCCTGTGGATACTGCCGTTGAAAGAATGATGTAATTAAAGGCGGCAACAATAATGACGAGTATGGCAATGGCTGAAAAAATACGAATGTTTTTCATGTTTCCCATTGGAAACCCACTATTAATTTCCTGTGAACCAAAGTACACATCGGTCAAATTCTGAACAGAAAGATCAAAATGATCTTCTTCGCCATATACTTTTTTTTCCAACTCTCTAAACTGTTCATCAAGCAAAGCTACATCGACATTTTCATACAATTTGAGCCAGGTCCACCAATAACTGGAACGCCAATTTGTTTCGGCCTTTTTATCTTTAATTGTTTGATTTAGCTGCGCCAGGGCCCATTTTGAATTGATAAAACAATCGGCCTGTAAAGTAGAGTTAACAGGGATCTCGTCAAAAACACCTGTAACCGTAAATATTTCTTCCTTATCGTTTACCTGTGCAATTAAATCTTTCCCAATTGGGTCTTCTCCGGGAAAAAATATCTGCGACTGCTTTCGTGACAGCACAATCGAATTTGGTTCATCAAGGATGTTTTCCTCTTGGTTGGCAAGGAGAATATCAAAGATTTTAAATATTTCTGATTCAGTGCCAATTGTATTGTCGATGGGTATAAATTCATCATTCAGTTTAATACTAAATCCCGCCAAATTTCTTGTTGGTGCGACACAATTTACCTGCGGAGATTCGTCCTTTATGCTTTTTGAAAGGATATAGGGTGTTCCGTCGTCTGTTATCTTTACATCGACATTATAAGTTAAAACCCGGTAAATCTGCTTACGGTTTTTATAGCAGGTGTTGTAACTCAATTCGTTAATAACGTACAGCAGAATTATAAACGAAGCTGCCAGCGCTAACGAAAGACCAAGGATATTAATTCCGGCAAAAAGCTTGTTTCTTTTTAAGAATCTCAGTGTAGATTTCAGGTAGCTTTTAGTAAACATGACGATTAGATTTGGTTAGTGTCTTATTCATATCTCAGCGCTTCAACCGGATTTCTCGTTGCCGCTTTCCACGATTGAAACGAAACGGTTAGCAAGGCAATTCCCAATGCCAGCAGACCAGCCAACGCAAAAATCCACCAGCTTAAACTGGTTTTATACGCAAAGTTTTCAAGCCATTTGTTCATGGCCAAGTATGCAATGGGAGTAGCAATTACGAAAGCAGCTGCCACCCAAATCACAAAATCTTTATTAAGCATTACCAGTATTTCAGATATTTTGGCGCCGTTAACTTTGCGCACTCCTATTTCCTTGGTCCGGTTAAGGCTTATCAGAAAAATTTGCCCCAAAATTCCCATACAAGTTAGAACGATGGCAATAATCGAAAAGAAAGCGATGGATTTAGCCAGCTTGTCTTCTTTTACATACATGGCCTGAAACTGGTCGTTGTAAAAGGTAAATTCCATAGGTTCGTCGGGCAGCAAGGTAAGCCAGGTTTTTCGTAGCTGGTCCATTTGTTGTCCAATATTTCCGGGCGTTAAGCGTAGCGAAAGCGTGTTAAACTGGCGTTCGGGGTCGTAAAGCAAAGCCACTGGCGTTAACGCCGAGTGCAACGATTCGACATTAAAATTGCTGACTTCCCCGATAACATTGTAACCTCCCTCTCTCCCATTTTTATACTTTTTACCTTCCAGGTTATCCCAGCCATAGCGTTGAACCGCTGCTTCATTCATCAAACAAGCCTGGTCTTTATCGCCCGAAAGAAATTTGCGGCCATCGAGCAATTGTATCCCAAGGGTTTCAAGAAAATCATCGGAGACATAAATGCAGTTTACCATAAATTCATCGTCCTCCACTCCGCTACCCATGCTCATATTAATATTGCCCGGATAACCATTGCTCAAAGCGCTGTTTGTAACAAAAGGCAGCTTGGCGACTTCGTTTTTCAAAGTTTGCTGGTTTTCAAACAAATAAGGAATTTCTATCCGTACAAGGTGCTCCTTGTCAAAACCAAGATCGTAGTGTTTAACATACTGAAGTTGTTTAAAAATGAGCATTACCACTGCAATCAGGGCAATAGAAACCGTAAGTTGGAAAGTTAGCATGGCTTGTTTCCCGAGTTGTTTGCCGGTCCGTTTTCTGCCCGCCGAAAGGAAATCAGTAATGTTAAACCGCGACAAGATATAGATTGGGGCTAAACTATTCAGCAACACAATCCCAACAATTGTTGCGGCAAAAACGGGCAGCACACGATGAAAATTAACATCCTCAAAATAGATCTCTTTTCCGAACAAAATTCCACTTGATGGCAAAAGTATCGAAACCAGAATAACAGCAATAAAGAGGGCAATAAAAATTCCGAGTGAAACCTCGATCAACGAATCGGCCAGCAAGTGCAGTTTCCCCGCACCATTGGCTTTATTGATCCCAATTTCCTTCATTTTGGCGTATTGCATCGATACGGTGTAATTGAGGTAGTTTATGCTGGATAAAAGGATAATCAAAATGGCAATGGCCAAAAAAACCAGCAACATCTTTGGGTTGCCCTTGGTATGCACATCGCTCCATCCCAAGTCGAGTGGAGAAAGATAAATATCGGATAAATTCTGAAGGGCGAGGCTGTCGGTTGTTGTATTGTACTGCCCGATCGAGGCGTTCAGTTTTTGGGCAAACAGTTCGGGTTGAACGCCGTTTTTCAGCAAAAGGAAATGCCCGACCGGGTAAATACATACTCCATCGTTACATGCTTGCGCCATCTGGAAGTCTTCGTTTTCGCTGTTTAAAAGAAGCTCGGCTTTAAAACTGGAGTTTTCGGGAAGGTCTTTCATAACGGCAGTAACAGTAGCGGTAAAAAATTCTTGTTTTATAGTACGTCCCAATGGGTTTTTATCGCCAAAAAGTTTTTTTGCCGCCGACTCAGTAATTACAGCCGAATTGTTTTGACTAAATGGTTTATCTTCGAGTTTAGACAAAATTTCGATCGAAAAGACATCGAAAAAGCGATCGGTTGTAGAAATTACATACTGAATTCGCGTATAGTCTTTTGTTTCAGCATCTTTAATTGTCATCGGGAAATAGGATAAGCCAAGCGGACAGGCTTCTTCAATATCGGGGTAATTTTCAATAAGAGTTGCATTCAGCTTATAATCGAGACCCGACTCGCTCTTTTTAGCATCGTATAAGCGATAAATATTTTGATATTGCGCAAAATGCTTGTTTACGTTGTGCTCGGCATTATAGAACAAAGCGATAAGAATACAGGCAGTAAACCCAATGGCAAAACCGCCAATAATTAACGACGAATACAACTTGTTTTTCAGTAAATTCCGAATAGCGAGTTTAATTTTAAAACGAATCATAATGTAATCTTTATTTTTATAAATATTGTTTTTCAAACACAATGCCTTTTATGCAAATTAAACATTTTCAGATATTTATGAATTTTAAAAAAACTCATATTGTCAATTTTTTATACAAAAGGTGTATAATTATTTGTCAGATATTTCGCCTTCGATAAATCGGGAGGTTATTTAAAATGCGAAATTTGACTACTCATATCTGAGTGCCTCCACAGGGTTCCTCGTTGCCGCCTTCCAGCTTTGCCACAAAGTGCCGGAGGCACGTCGTTTTGGTAGCCTGAATAATAGCGCCAAAGCGAAAGTCCCGTTAGGGATGGTGTTTTATTTCCATTATTCATAAAATTCGAATAACCAGGCATTTTCGTATTTTATTTCGTTTCGTCTTTTACTTTAACACCGTCCCGATGGGACTAATTTTCTCTGTAATATTTCTCATTCTACCATAACTGCGTCGCTATGCGACTGTATTTTTATTCATAACGCAACGCCTC
>WOYV01000067.1:11460-13070 GCA_011620585.1 Draconibacterium sp. | reverse complement strand
ATAAAACCTTCCGGATTTCGAGCCCAACCGCTTTTATGGCCGACCAGAAAGAAATTATAGAAGAAGCTTTTCCGGGCGATATTATCGGGGTGCCCGACACTGGGAATCTTATAATTGGAGACACGATCACCGATGGTGAAATGGTTCATTTCAAAGGATTGCCCAGCTTTTCGCCCGAATTGTTCCGTTATGTAGAAAATGCCGATCCAATGAAATCAAAGCAATTGGCAAAAGGCATCGATCAATTAATGGATGAAGGGGTGGCACAACTTTTCACGAGTTCATTCAACGGCAGAAAAATCATTGGAACGGTTGGCCAGTTGCAGTTTGAAGTGATCCAATACCGTTTGGAACACGAATACGGAGCGAAGTGTCGTTTCGAACCGCTTCAAATGCACAAAGCCTGTTGGATCGAGAGTTCGGATGCCAAAGTTCTGACCGAATTCAAAAAACGGAAATACCAGAAGATGGCAAAAGACAAATTGGGGAGAGATGTTTTTATGGCCGATTCTTCATTTATTCTGCAAATGGCACAGGATGAATTTAAAAATATCCGTTTCCATTTTACTTCAGAGTTTTAACGGAAGTTTCTAACTTTACCTCATGGATAGCAGTTTTTACGATAGCGCGGTTTTTACCTACCTTTTACTCCCGGGATTGATTTTCTTTGCCCGGATTCTGGATGTAAGCATTGGAACCATCCGTATTGTTATGGTTTCGAAAGGCCACAAACTTTGGGCTCCCATACTTGGCTTTTTCGAAGTACTGATCTGGCTCATTGCCATTACAAAAATCATTCAGAATTTAGATAACTGGGTTTGCTACATTGCATACGGATTAGGCTTTGCAGCCGGTAATTACATTGGACTGCTGATTGAAGAGAAACTGGCTATGGGAATCGTGAAACTCCAGATCATTACCCGGAAAGAAGCCGGACAATTGATCGAAAATCTGAAAAACGCCGGATATGGAGTAACCTACCACCACGCACAAGGTGCCAACGAAAAAGTGAGCATTATCCACAGTATTATCAAACGAGCCGAAATAAAAAAAGTAGAAGAGATCATCAAAACCACCAATCCAAAAGCCTTTTATTCGGTAGAAGACGTAAAATTTGTAAACGAAGGGGTTTTCCCGCTGGCGAAAACCCGGTTCCACTGGCGAAAAGGAAAGTAAAAAAGTTAGAAGTGGCATTCTGTATTACACCTTTTCCAAAGCCTGAAACGTTGGAAAAGGGTTAGCAAAACCCGCACAAAAAACGGAACCCACTTTTGTGGATTCCGTATTTAAAATCGGTTTAAAATATCTTACAATTCGGTATTTAACTCCGGATATTTTTTCAGTAAACCATCCAGTTCTTCTACTACTTCCTTTTTCTTTTCGGTAAAAAGTTCTTTGTAGTAGCTAATTCCGTCAAACAAATTCTGTTTGAATTTAACCAGATTTCTTTTCTCCTTAACATTCCCGATATCCTTCTGAAAACTTTCAAATTGTTTCCTGAAAATATCGAGGTACATGTTTAATTCTTTTATAAACATGTGCGGACGGTGTCCTTTATCCAGCAAATTAATACGCCCGTAAATGTGGTCGACCATTTCCTTTAAAGTCGA
>WOYV01000067.1:0-11360 GCA_011620585.1 Draconibacterium sp. | reverse complement strand
TTGGCCAACAGGTTCATGGTTTCGGTGTCGATACTAATTACCTCGGGCACCAACATAAAAGGGGTTGCCCAGCCCACACGGTCCATGTTGTAATGATCCAGTAAAAAGTTATGTTCTTCGCTGGTTCCTACCCCGCCTTGAGCAGTAACTTTTAGCCCGGGTTCTTCGGCAGGTTGTGGCAATTCTTTTTTCGAAAGTGCCGCTTTGTAGGCTTCAATACAGGTGCTAAAAAGTTTTTCCCTGTTTTGTTTAAATTCTTCCATAATCGGACCGAACAGAATCCCATCGGTTGGGAACGCATGTCCCCCGCAATTTACACCCGATTCAATACGATATTCAGATACCCATAAACCTTTGGCTGCAAACATTTTTCCCTGAATAAAGGCAGAACGAAAATCGCTCACTTTCAGAATAATTTTCTTTTTTATTTTACCTTCTACATCGGGGAAAAAGTCTTTAAAATTTTCGATATAGCTGTACAAACGCGGGCTCATACCGGCCGAAAGTACCAACGACGAACTCAGGTTGCTGTTAGCATAACCACGCAAAGCAGCATGTGCATCGTTATGTTCAACGGGTAGTTGCCTGCCTCTTTTGAAGTGCGCTTGATCGAGTTTGGTCATTATGTTAACATCGATAGATCCTACGTGTAATTTCTCTTTTACCCATTTCGAAAAATCGTCAACGGCAATACGACCTTTATCAGCAAATTTTGCTTTTATCGACGAAGTATCGGGAAGCATATCAATGTACTTTTCCAATTCGCCACCAGCGTTTGAGGCAGCGTTTTTAATCGCGTCAATTTTCTTATTTACTATCTCTTCCACCACATTCAGGTACGAGGTTATTCTCTCTGCCCTAAAATCATCTACTTTTTTTGATATCGCTTTAAAAGGAATATCAAATTTTTGGCAATAGAATTCGCGCATCTTTTCAATGGTACCATCGTCAACCAACGAAATAACCGAAGATATTCCGTAGGGCGCAACATTTATGGGTGTATCGATGGAATAACCAACTCCTAAAACCGGGATGTGGAAAGAATGTCCTTCCATAAATTTCATGTTTTTTATTTAAGCGAAGTGAATGTATTCACTCCAGTTACTATCATTTTAAAACTCTCTGCGGTAAAGAAAGCACTATTATCCGGATATTGAGGCAACAATTGGTGCAAGCCACCGTAAATCGGCACAAATTGGAATCATTATAAATTTAGCTTCGTTATTTTAAATGACCAATCGGTCAATTACTTTTTAAATGTTTGGAATTAAAAAAAATGTTTTTTAGTTTTGACCGACCGTTCAGTCATAAAATTATACAAAATGCCAAAAAGACCGGAACAATTAGGCGATATCAGAAAACAGAAAAAGCAATTAATTATGGATACGGCATTGGAGCTGTTTGCAGAAAACGGGTTCCATGCCACTTCCATCAGCCAGATTGCAAAAAAAGCCGATATTTCAAAAGGCCTCACTTACAATTATTTTAAAAGCAAAGACGACATCCTGAGCGAGATAATGGAGCAAGGGTTCAATCAAATGTGGGATAACCTTGATATCAACCATGATGGTGTTTTGACCGAAGAAGAATTCATTTTCTTTATTCATGAAAATTTTCGACTGGTTAGAGAAAATGTGCACTATTGGAGACTGTTTTTTTCGCTTCTTCTGCAACCAAGAGTATCTGAAACCTATGCTTCAAGTTACAAACAACAGGGAGAACATATCTTTAAAATGTTCTACGGGTTTATAGCTAACAGTGGAAGTAAAGACACTGAATCAGCCATGATGGCTGTTTCTTCTATGATGGAAGGTGCTTTCCTTTCTCTGGTGACTGTGCCAGGTACCTTCCCCACAGATAAATTGGAAGATGCGGTTGTCAAGAATTGTATGAAAATTATTAAACCATAAAGCAATATGAATTATTCCAAAATAATCAATACGAAAAAAGCATCGATCTTTCTGTTCCTGCTCACAAGTGTTTTCCCGCTGGCAGCACAGGATATTAACATTGAAGAAATAGTGCGAAAAGCGGATGAAAAATTCAGGGGAACTTCGAGTATTGGTGAGATGACCATGATTATCGAACGCCCCGGTTGGTCGCGTACCGTCTCGATGAAAAACTGGACACTCGGTAACGATTATTCGTTGATATACATTACTGCCCCTGCCAAAGAAAAAGGACAGGTTTTTCTGAAACGCGATAAGGAAATGTGGAACTGGGTACCCAACATCGAACGGATGATTAAAATTCCTCCATCGATGATGATGCAGTCGTGGATGGGTTCTGATTTTACCAACGACGACCTTGTACGCGAATCGTCGATGGCCGACGATTACAGCCAAAAGCTTCTGGGTGAAGAAGAACTGGAGGGCTTGAATTGCTATAAAATTGAACTGATACCGCACGACGATGCACCGGTGGTTTGGGGAAAAGTGTTAATGTGGGTTTCGAAAGATGAGCTGCATTGGCTGAAGGCTGAATTCTACGACGAAGATGCTTACCTCGTAAATACTGAGATATTAAGTGAAGTAAAAAAGATGGACGACCGGGTGATGCCAACGCGCATGGAAATGATTCCGGCAGATGAAGAAGGCAACAAAACAATCATCATTTTCGATAAAATTGATTTCAATGTAAAAATTGATGAATCCTTCTTTTCGCAACAGAATATGAAGAGGATCAGATAACAATGCGTTAATGCTTTAATGCTTTAATGCTTTAATGACTGAAGATCAATCAATAAAACATTCAACTATGAATACTAAGGATAAGTTCATTGAGGAAATGAAAAAGCGAACAAAAAAGTTTGCTGTTGATATCATCTTATTCTGTGATACATTAAGACCATCAAAAGGAAGTTCGGTAATTTCATATCAACTTATCAAATCTGCTTCTTCAACAGGTGCAAACTACCGTGCTGCCTGCCGTGGAAGATCGCAAACAGAATTCTTTAGTAAAATGTGTATTGTAGTGGAGGAATCCGATGAATCTGTGTATTGGCTGGAAGTAATCGCAGATGCCGAATTATCAAATAATCCCGATGAACTTAACCGTCTGCTGATAGAAGCAGTCGAAATATCAAAAATCATGACAAAGTCGAAGGATACAACATACCGAAATATGAATCAAAAAAATTAGAGCATTCATGCATTTACGTATTAAAGCATTAAAGCATTTTTAAAATGAGAACAAACATCAAACTGGCCTGGCGCAATTTATGGAGGAACCGACGGCGAACGATCATCGCCATCTCATCCATTGTTTTTAGTGTGTTGCTGGCCTCGTGGATGCGATCGATGCAGGAAGGCTCGTACGACAGCATGATTGAGAATTCGGTAAAATTCTATTCGGGTTATCTCCAGGTACAGGATACCGCATACTGGGAAGAACGAACACTTGATCATAGTTTCAAAGCGCCCGATGAGCTAAAGGAAAAAATCAGCAAAATTCCTGATGTAACACTGGTTGTGAACAGAATAGAGTCGTTTGCACTGGCAGCCAACCATTTAAAAAGCAAACCTGCTATGGTAATGGGTATTGAACCTGGGTCGGAAGACCAGATTACCCGCATATCGCAAAAAGTAAAACAAGGACGATTTCTGAAAACAGGCGATAAAGGCGCGATTCTGGGTGAAGGTCTGGCAAAATACCTGGGATTAGGTGTTGGCGATACACTGGTAATGATTAGTCAGGGTTATCATGGAATGAGTGCCAGCGGCTTGTTCGTAATCGAAGGACTGCTTTCTCTCCCGAACCAGGAATTTAATAACCGCATGGTGTATCTCGACTTACAAACTGCGCGCGATTTCTATTCTGCGGCAGGACTTTCAACCTCGCTGGTTGTGATGACTAAAAATCATTATGAAGTAAAACACTTAAAAAAGGCCATTGAGAAGATTCTTCCGGCCAGCAACCGCGTGATGACCTGGACCGATATGCAACCCGGCCTGGAACAATTGATTGAAAGCGACCGCGGAAGTGGCATTATAATGCTTGGCATCCTTTATATGGTTATCGCATTTGGGATGTTCAGCGTTGTATTGATGATGGTAAAAGAACGCTCGCGCGAATTTGGGGTGGTTCACGCTGTTGGGATGCAAAAAAGCAAACTTTCGGTAATTGTGTTTTTTGAAACCATTTTTATCGGCCTTATCGGGTGCAGTATTGGTGTGCTGATTAGCTATATTTTCTGCTCTTATTTTTATTTCAACCCACTTCCCATGTCGGGCAAAATGGGTGAAGCCTACGAACAATACGGAATGGAACCCTACCTGTTCTTTTCGTTAAAAGCCTCGCTCTTCTATAGCCAGGTGATCCTGGTGTTTCTGCTAAGTGTGTTTATTTCCATTTTCCCGATTTGGAATATACATCGTTTGAAAATTACCAAAGCCATGCGTTCCTAACCTAAAATATCTGAATTATGATTTGGTCAATAGCCTGGAGAAATGTGTGGAGAAACAAGGTACGCAGCATCATTATGATTGTTGCCATTGCACTTGGCCTGGTAGCAGGCGTGTTTTCCATTGCCTTTATGCAGGGTGCGGTGGATGCACGCATCGAGTCGGCAACCCGTTCCGAAATTTCGCACATCCAAATACATGCCCCTCATTTTAGTGAAAATAACGAAACAGGACTCTATATTACACAAGCAAAAGAATTAAGCGAAAAGATTGAAAATCTGAACGACCTTGAAGCGGCCAGTTATCGTTTAATTGCAGAACCTTTTATTATGGCGGCACACGGAACCGGTGGCGGAAAAATGCTTGGAATCGTTCCGGAGAAAGAAAAAAGGGTAAGCAATATTTCTCAAAAATTGGTGGAAGGTACTTATCTCGAAAAAGATGGCAGAATGCCGCCGGTGTTGATCGGCGAAAAACTGGCTACAAAACTAAAACTTAAAGTTGGCTCGAAGGTAAATGTTCAGATGGTGGACATGAGTGGAGACCTCTCTTCGAAAGGCTACCGTGTTTGCGGAATATTCAAAACAGTAAATACCAGTTTCGACGAAACAAACCTGTTTGTATTATACGACGATCTGCAAAAACAACTGGCCATGCCCGACGATGTGGCACACGAAATTGCAATGATCTGCGCCAATGCTGATGATTTGGAAACCGTAAAATCAAAAGTGCAGCAACTGGCCGGCAACAACGATGTGCAGATTTGGAAAGAGCTCAATCCTGAGATGTCGATCCTGACTGAATCAATGGATGAATACATGTACATTTTCATACTAATCATTTTGCTCGGTCTGTGTTTTGGGATCATCAACACCATGTTGATGGCAGTACTCGAACGCACCAAGGAAATCGGGATGTTGATGGCGGTTGGGATGAATAAACGCCGGATTTTTTCAATGATCATGCTTGAGTCGGTGATGCTCACACTTTCGGGGGGTGTAATTGGTGTTTTCCTGGGAACCCTAATTACCAAATACTTTGAAACGGCCCCGATCGATGTTTCGGCTTTTTCAGAAGGCATGGAAAAATATGGTTATGCTAGCCAAATCTACACCTCGCTGCCTTCCGAGATGCTGGTTACCATCACCATTTTAGTAATTATCACCGGAATGGTTTCGGCAATTTACCCGGCCCGAAAAGCCTTGAAGTTAAACCCGGCAGAAGCCACAAGGACAGAGTGATGGAAGGATGGAGCGACTGAAGGACGGCTCAAAGCCCGCAGCTTTTAGCTCAAAATAAAAACAACAAACCAAAATATCATGAAGATCATACAAATTAAAAACCTGCACAAAATCTACAACAGCGATTCTGTTTCGGTACATGCGGTAAATGGCGTGGATTTATCGTTTGAAGAAGGCGAGTTCACCGCCATTGTTGGTCCTTCGGGATCGGGAAAAACGACCCTGCTTAACATTGTGGGCGGGCTCGATGAAGCTACCGAAGGGAGCGTTGAGGTTGACGGGGTAAAAATAAACGAGCTGTCTGCCCGCAAACTCACCGATTTCAGGATGAAAAATATCGGGTTTGTGTTTCAGGCCTACAACCTGGTCCCGGTGCTCACTGCAAAAGAAAATGTCGAATTTATTATGCATCTGCAAGGGGCAAATAAAAACGACCGCGAGGCGCGTACCACTGAATTGTTAAAAGCTGTTGGCCTGGGCGAAATGATGAACCGGCGGCCTTCGAAACTTTCGGGTGGACAACAACAGCGCGTGGCTGTGGCGCGTGCACTGGCTTCGAAACCCAAGTTTGTTTTAGCCGACGAGCCCACCGCTAACTTAGACTCGCATTCAACTGAGAATTTGCTCGATATTATGGAACTACTAAATAAAGAGGAAAATATCACGTTTATTTTTTCGACACACGATCAGCGCGTGGTACACAAAGCCCGTCGCGTAATTACGATCGAAGACGGAAAAATAATTAGTGACGAAGTAAAATGAAACAAATCTGGGGAATTTTAATACTGATCGGCTGTTTTGGCCTTGCAAACGGACAAGATGTTAAATCGCAACTAAATACGGCAGCCGATGCAGATTATCTTACTCCACTTGAAAAAGAAGTGGTTTACGAAATCAACCTGTTTCGATCTGATCCGGCGGCTTATTCAAAACGTTATATCGAACCGTTGAAAACCTATTACGACAATAAGATTTTACACTATCCGGGCGACAAAGCCATTCAAACAGTGGAAGGAGTGCGGGCTTTAAACGAATGCGTCCAGGAATTAAAACAAATGTCATCAAGACCGATATTACAGCCTGATCAAAAGCTGGGCAAAGCAGCGCGCGATCACCAGCGCGATCAGCAAAAAACCGGGAAAACCGGACATACCGGAAGCGACCGTTCGGACATGAAACAGCGGATCGAACGTTATGGAAAATGGCAGAAACTTATTGGAGAAAATATTGCCTATGGAAATTCGGGTGCACGTCAGATTGTAATTTTTTTACTCATCGACGATGGTGTTAAAAACCGTGGACACCGAACAACTTTGCTGAATCCTGAATTTAATACAGTTGGCGTAGCCTGTGGCAAGCATCCGGTGTATGAAACCATGTGTGTACTCGATTTTGCCGGTGGAATAACAGAAAAAAACAAGCCGTGAGAAATGAGTACCCAGAATTATTCAACGCGAAATGGAAACAGAAGTGGTAAACATACTTCCAGCTTCAAACTTCCGGCTCCAGCCTTCTCTGTCCGTGTGTTCGTTGTAGCGCTGTTATTTATTTTTATTTCGAAAAGCAAGTTGCAGGCACAGTCGAATATTTCTTTCAACGGATACATTAAGGAACTGAATATGTATTACCGGGCAACGGAACCCATGCCGGTTTCTGCTACCGATTCGCTTCAACATTTTTTGATGAACCAGATTCACAACCGACTCAATTTCAGGTGGTATGCCAACAGTAAGTGGACTTTTGCCCTTGAAGCCCGCAACCGTATTTTCTTTGGGTCGATTATTAAAGATTTTCCGGGCTACAAAGATTTCATCAATCAGGACAATGGTTTTCTTGATCTTGGCGCCGTGCTTATTTCTCAGGACAGTTGGTTTCTGCATTCGATGATCGATCGCGCATGGGTTGACTATACGAACGGAAAATGGCAAGTTACCCTTGGGCGCCAGCGTGTTAACTGGGGAACCAACCTGGTTTGGAACCCTAACGATGTTTTCAACACCTTTTCGTATTTCGATTTTGACTATGAAGAACGCCCCGGCACCGATGGGGTACGCATACAATATTATACCAACGAAACAGCCTCTGCCGAACTTGTCTACAAAATCGGTCGAAAAGATTCGAGTGAAACAGCAGTTGCCGGAATGTACCGCTTTTCAAAATTCAACTACGATATCCAGTTTATGGGCGGCTGGGTAGGAAAAGATTTTGTATTGGGCGGTGGCTGGTCGGGCGATATTAAAGGTGGTGGTTTCCGTGGCGAAGTAACCTGGTTTAAGCCTTTGGACAAAGACGATCACAAAAACTTTGAAACACTTGTAGCCTCTGTTTCCGGCGATTATACTTTCCCAAACAGTTTATATGTCCACTTTGCCGCGCTCTTTAATAGTTATGGCACTACTGGCGATGCAGGTGGAAGAAGTTTTTTCACACCCAATATTTCGGCCAAACTCTTATCATACGGACGCTACAACCTTTTTGCTCAAACTTCCTACCCTATCACTCCATTGTTTTCGGGGAATATTGCAGCAATGATCAATCCCTGCGATGGGTCGTCATACATTGGTCCTTCCCTTACGTATTCTATCGGGAACAATTGGGAGCTCATGGTAAATGGGCAACTTTTCATGGGACGCAGCGGCGCCGAATACGGCGATTTTGGACAAGCCATTTATGGCCGCATAAAATGGGCATTTTAATTTGTCAAAATGTGAAGACTTAATTTGAATATTCGTTACTTTTGCCCACATAAATTTTGCGGGAGTAGCTCAGTGGTAGAGCATCAGCTTCCCAAGCTGAGGGTCGCGGGTTCGACCCCCGTTTCCCGCTCGCTGAAAACAAAGGAGTTAGATCAAAATCTAACTCTTTTTGTTTATAGATGAAGCTTCTAAAATAATTGAAGAAAATATCAATGTCTGGAAGATAATTTGTCCCAAAATTTTACCAATTAAGTCATTTATTTCCCATATTGAAAAACTATCTCCAATTTCAAAATATAACAAATATCTGATTTACAGCAACATACAACAAAGGCATTTGGTTTGCTGCCTATAACCTACTGCTTGGACGCAGGTTAAAACGTTACTTAACTTAAAAACTCCTATTATGAAAGCATTATTATTAGTGGCTCTTTTTTTAGCCTTCATCGGTTTATTATTATCATTGGTTTATTTTTTCAAGTTGATTAAAACCACAAAATAGCTAAAAGAAGCAACAACAAACTGTATTTAACTTTTGAAAAGGAGACATAAATGTCTCCTTTATTTGCTATTTTCCAGTGGCATTTGTTTTTAGCGCCTTATAAATCAAAACAAGGACAGATCCACGCGGAAACAAGCAGGGATGGACATATACAAGCATTGCCAGTACGGCTGCCAACAATCCAAAATATACCATCTACAAAAAAAACCTTTCGCAGTTGAAAGTGTATTTGAATAAACAGGAAAAGTGGGTTCGGTTTGAACAAGGCCTTCCCCGCGAACGCTGGAAGTATTCCACAAACGATTTAAGCATTTCGATACTGAGAAAATAATTCCCGACATGCAGGATTGTGAATAAAAAAACCAAACGTCTGGTCTGGCTTTTCAGTATTTTAAGTTATGCAAAGTTTTTAACGATGACTTATAATTGTGGCTAGTTAAAAGCTGGCAAATACAACCATAAGAACGGCAAATACCACTCAAGGCATAAATACTCATTATACCGACCAGGAAAATCCAAGATAGCGGTGATACAATCTGACAATATTTTGATGCCCCCTACCAGATAACCCATAATTTTGACTGAAGTAAGTTCGATTAATAGATAACTCAAATCAATCACAGACAGATTTCTGCCTGGAAACAGACGAAAAAGAATATACAGGAGTTATTCTGGGCAGGAAAAAGATGGAAGGAATCGACAACGAAGCTTCGCGGGAAAACAAACCGAAAGCCAAAGATAAACCGCGAAAATATGTCCATTCAGGAATGGTGCGAAATCAAAAAGCCATTGTAGATCAGGCAGCTATCACCATGTTCCGCTCAATCAGGGACACATCGTTTTTTCACATTTACCCCTTTAAACCGTTACCTGAACCACCACGATGCGTCGCTGCTTTGGCATACGCTGATAAATTGGGACCATTTATAGCTCAACCGAAAAACTTACTTTACGATAAAGAGAAAAGCCGGCCTGTCATACAACAAACCGGCGTTCTGCATTTTACGGGTAACACCTTGGAAGACTAGTTCGACGCTTTGTCGAGCATCAGTATTTGGTTCACTACAATTTCAGTAATGAACTGCGTTTCGCCGTTTTTGTCTTCGTACGAACGGTTGGTGAGTTTACCTTCGATTGAAATCTCAGAACCTTTCTTCAGGTATTTTTCAGCAATTTCGGCCTGTTTTCCCCAGGCAACCAGCCGGTGCCAGGTGGTTTCACTTTGTTTTTCTCCGTTGTGGTCGCGATAAATTTCGTTGGTTGCTATACTAAAATTAGCAACTGTTTTTCCGCTGTCCAACTTTCTTACTTTGGGAGCTTCGCCCAGGTGGCCGAGAAGCCTGACGCTGTTTTTTAATGCATTCATGATAAATGTTTTTTTAAGTTAATACTGTAGAGCTTTTTCCGATTCGAGCTCCTAACGAAATTGATGAAACAAAGCTAAATCCGACTCCAAAACTTATCCGGTTTTTAAATGTTTGTAATCGACAATAAACGTTTGCAACCGTTTACAAACGGATATAAAGCTATCTAACAACAACTTAACCGCAACTGGATTTTTCCGTAATTTAATGAGAAACAAAGCGTGAGTTATTTGTTGTTACAGTAGTAAAAACTAAAATTAAATCTAAGCGCAATGCTTTGTATAAAAGATTTAAAATCAGAATATTATGTGTAAAAAAATGTGGAGCATTAATGTTTTTGCCAAGGATGAATTTGGGACATATTCTAATGATTTATATGGCGACAAATACAAATGGTCTTATGATGAAAAAGAAATAGCGATTAAATCATTTGAGAATATTCCTCTATCAGACGCTAGAGAAACTCTATGTGAATTAATGGAATTCAATTTTGAAACAAAAATCTTGTCTTGTTTAGATAGCAAATGTTCAAATCATTTTGCTATTACATTTATAATTCCAGGCAAGCATCAAGATGAAATATAAAAAACCAGTCCATTCCGCAGACGGTAATAATAACGTAACCCATACACCATGTGCTTGAAACTGCTGCGTGAAGGGGATTTAGGGTCGCGGGCCAAAGCAGCCAGGTACCCGTTAATTTCATCCGGGACAACCTGCTCGGGCAGCTTCCCGAAATGGACGACAAACAACGCTATCCGCCGGATATAATTAGTTAATGTACTTTTGCTTTGTCCACGCAAGACAACCTGTTGTTCCAGCTTCCGGACAACGTTTTCAAACTCAGGAACAAGCACGATGGCCTGCTCAACGATAGTTAAACCCGATTTCTTTCTCATAATCTGAATTTTTTGTTGTTAATAATTCCGAATTATAGGAAGAATCGGGTAATTTTATACCAGCTACCCGCGAAGGCGGGTTTAGTTCAACAAAGTGCAAATGTAATGCGGGTGGGCGTGGTGTTCCAGCGTTTTCGCCCTGTTCAACCACCGCCAATCCGTCTTTGACGGATGACGGTTTAAAAAAATAAAAATAGTAGTACGCCGGCTTGGCTCCGTGCGGGTTTGACAGGAAACCGTTTCAAAATCCCGCAC
>WOYV01000131.1:53856-57923 GCA_011620585.1 Draconibacterium sp. | reverse complement strand
TATGAAAAATAGAAAACAAATTTTATCCACCTCAATTCTTGCGCTTTTATCCTGGTCATGCTATACAAGCATTCCTGTTAGCACAGCAGTACCTGCCAATAACCCCACTTACAAAGTAGATATTTGTTTGAACATAAAGGATGTAAGGTGTATCGGTTTCACGATGCGGGTCATTACGTGTATTTGACGAACGGCCAGGGAACTGTACCCAGCATCGAAAACGACTCTGCAAGAACACGCATTGTAAACCAGGTTGAAGTTACCATCTGACAAATAGGTTGAGATAGCTGAGTAACCTATCAATCGAAGCGCATTGATTTATCGGGCGAAATTTTACTGATCAGCCAGCTGGGAATAACCAAAATCAGTGAAGTAATAATAATAGTTCCAAGGTTTAGCAACAGCAGGTGGAGCAGAGAAAAATTCATTGGTACAAAAGCGACATAGTAAGATGACGGATCGAGCCGGATCAAATGAAAGTAATTTTGAACCAGTATGATCATAATCCCGATCAGGTTACCATACAACATGCCTCGCCCGGTTAGAAATACCGATAAATAGATAAATATTTTCCGGATGCTCCAACCGGTACTACCCATCGCTTTTAACACTCCTATCATCGAGGCACGTTCCAGGATCAATACCAGCAGTCCGGAAACCATATTGAAACTTGCCACAATCACCATCAAAAGCAAAATAATCCAAACGTTCATGTCGAGAATGGCGAGCCAGTCGAAAATCTGCGGATAAAGGCGCGTTATGCTTTCAGTACGGATTACCTCTGAATCCTTGTCGCGGTAACTAATTATAATGCTTCTTATTTCCTGTTCAATTTCATCAAGCCGATCGAAGCGGTCAACCACTACTTCGAAGCCACTTATTTGATTGGAATTCCAATCGTTTAAACGTTGAATTTGTTTGATATCGCCCAGTATAAACATCTTGTCAAACTCCTCGAAACCCGTGTTGTAAATGCCGCAAACTTCGAGCTGAAGCATGCGCGGGATCACTTCGTTTTCATTAATAAAATAGAATACGGCTTTGTCGTTGAGTTTTAATTGAAGAAGATTTGACACCTCCTGTGATAGGATGATTTCGTTTACCCTGGCAGTATCAGTAATGGCTGGCACTCGTCCTTCCACCAGGTTTTGCTGGAAAAAATCCCAGCGAAACCCTGTATCTACCCCTTTCAAAACAATTCCCTGGATGTATTCATCCGTTTTAATCATTCCGGGTTTAGTGGAAAAAGGCTGCACATATTTTACGCCATTCACCTTGCCAATACTTTCGAGAAAGGGTTGACTTTTCGAAACCGGATAGGTTTCGTAAGAACTGTTCGAATCGTAATTCACGAGTTGAATGTGTGAGCCGAAACCAATGACTTTGTTGCTTATTTCCTTTTTAAACCCGGTGACAACGGCAACAGAAACAATCATAACCGCCAATCCAAGTGAAATGCCAGCCAGGGCTATCCGAATGATCCGTTGCGACAGTAGCTTTCGTGTGTCTTTATCGAAAAATAATCGCCTGGATATAAAAAGTTCGGTATTCATTGAAATGAAAATACGCTTTTATCGTGTTTAAAATTCCGGAAATTATATGGTTTTTTCAGCTCCCACATCATTTCTTCGGTTAATGAACGGCAAAACCATCAATGAAATTATGCCGATAAAAATGATCATGACCGTCATGGAAGAATGAGCTACAAAGGCAAAAATAATTCCATCTTCGTTGGCCACGCCGTATAAAGAAAGCGCTTCCTTGGCCATAAAATGCCAGGCCCCGATTCCGCCCTGTACTGGCGCCACCATACCAAAACTGGCCAGCACAAACGTGGTGAGTCCTGCAACCGGACTAAGGTCTTTGGTGAAATCGAACGCAAAAAATATAACATAAAGCATCAAGTAATACATTAGCCAGATAAATACAGAATGAAAATAGAACCAGCCCTTTTTTCGTATGCTCCGGATCGATATAAAACCGACTTTGAAATTATAAATAACAGTTGTGATCTTTTTGAATAGCGAGGTATTTTGTAGTGTTTTCCGAAAAATAAAGAACAAAACCAACAAAACAATTACCCCAATAATCAGTATCGGAGATGAAAATACACTAATTATTTTTTGTTTAATCCCGGGGTTCGCATTTACAAAGTTGATCATCATGCCAAATTGCGAAAGAATGGTAATTCCGAGTAAGATCAGTAGTGAAATCATGTCGACCAGACGCTCGGCCACAACTGTTCCGAGCAACTTTGTAAACGATATTTTTTCGTAACGCGCCAGCACGCCGCAGCGCGAAACTTCACCCATTCGCGGGAGAGCCATATTCATAAGGTATCCAACCATCACCGCTAAAAAAGTATTTATGAACCGCGGTTTGTGGCTCACCGGTTCAATCATCAGTCCCCAGCGCAGAGTACGGCTGATGTGGCTCAAAAGCCCCATAAAAAGCGACAGCCAGATCCAGAAATATTTGACGTCATTCTTAAGTACCGACTTAATATGATCAATATCCTGATCTTTATAAATGAGCCAGAAAATAACGGCGCCTATTGCGAAAAAGGCCAGAAATTGTAAAATCTTAAGTAAAGTCTTTTTCAAAATTCCGATTTTTAGAGCTTTCTTGTGGTGTCAGGTAATACTCCTTAAAAAATTACTACTTTTGAAAGTCGAATTAATAATGCAAACTGTATAGTTAGCAAAAATATAAATTTGTTTCATAGTATTTAAAGATCAGCTAGTACAATTTGAAAATGGACGATCCTGAAAGTAATGAGTTTTGTAAGGCCCAAAAAAAAATTAGGTCAGCATTTTTTAACCGATCAAAATATTGCGGCGAAAATTGTTGACAGCCTTGGGGCCAATGTCCCTGATGTTTTGGAAATTGGCCCGGGAATGGGAGTGCTCACTCAATTTTTACTTCAACGGCCCGAACTCAATGTACATGTCATCGAGATCGATACCGAATCGGTTGAATATTTAAAAGAACATTTCCCAAACCTTCAGCATATTTATTCCGAAGACTTTTTAAAAGCTGATATTACGGAACGATTCGCCGGAAATTTCAACGTGATCGGGAATTTCCCTTATAATATTTCTTCACAGATTTTTTTCCGCATCCTTAAATTCAGAAATCGTATTCCCGAAACTGTTGGCATGGTGCAAAAAGAAGTGGCCGAAAGGATAGCTTCGAAACATGGCACAAAAGTCTACGGAATAATGAGTGTGTTGCTCCAGGCATTTTTCGATATTGAATACCTTTTTACCGTTCCTGAAACGGTTTTTAATCCGCCGCCAAAGGTAAAGTCTGCGGTAATCCGGATTCGAAGAAACCAGGTAAGCGAATTGCCCTGCAACGAAGATTTATTTATAAAAGTAGTTAAAGCCGCTTTTAATCAGCGACGAAAAATGATGCGTAATTCATTGCGCGAAATTTGTGCTGATTTGCCCGTGGAATATGCCGAAAAAAGACCCGAGCAATTGTCGGTAAACGACTTTGTATTATTAACTTGTGCAATCGAAAACCTCAAAAAAGTACAGTATGAGCTTCGAGTTGACCAGAGAAAACATTGAGCAGCTAAAAGAACTGATTGAGCACAACCAGTTGGAACAGGTGGCTGCCATCATGGATGAATTACACTCGGCCGATATTGCCGAGATTATGGACGATCTGACCATTGATGAAGCCAAATATATTTATTTGTTGCTCGATGGCGAAAAAGCTTCCGACGTCCTGATCGAAATTGACGAGGACGACCGAAGACGCTTTTTGAAAGTATTGCCGCCCGAACTCATTGCATCGAAATTTATCGAACACATGGATTCGGATGATGCTGCCGACATCGTTTCGGAGCTCGAAGAACATATTCAGCGCGAGGTTTTAAACGAAATTGTCGACCTCGAACACTCCGGCGATATTGTTGACCTGCTTGAGTATGACGAAGATACTGCCGGGGGTATCATGGCCAAGGAATTGGTACAGGTGAACGAAAACTGGACTGTAGCAACCTGTTTAAAGGAAATAGGTAAGCAGGCCGAAGAAGTGGATGAGATTTTTTATATATA
>WOYV01000131.1:21399-53756 GCA_011620585.1 Draconibacterium sp. | reverse complement strand
GTTAGTTTATTTTTTAATTTGAATTAGACCGAATTTATTGCGATTACCGGGTCAAGTTTGGCAGCTGTTCGCGCAGGTAAAAATCCGGCTAAAAATCCGATCACAGAAGATATTATTAGTCCTTTGATGATATTTCCACTGGTTAGGACAATTTCAAAATCGGCAGCATACGTAACGATCAGTGTTCCAATATAGATCAGGATCAACCCAAAAATGCCTCCTATCAGCGATAGTACAACGGCTTCGAAGATGAATTGCAACAAAATAAAATAACGTTTGGCGCCCAGCGATTTTTGGATACCGATAATTTTGGTGCGTTCTTTTACCGAAACAAACATAATGTTGGCAATCCCAAATCCACCCACGAGTATCGAAAACCCCCCGATAATTGCACCGGCCATGTTAAACAACTGGAAAAACTGGTCGAGGTTGCCTGAGATCACGCTTACTTCGTTCAATGCAAAGTCGTTTTCCTCGATGGGTTTCAAACGCCGTAAAGTCCGCATAATTCCTTCGAGTTCGGCCCTGAAACGTTCGGTATCAACGTTTTCTTTTGCCTTCACACAAATGTTCTGGCCAATATCGCGGTTCCTGACATCTACCATGTACATCGATGAAACAGCAGAGATATGAACGTTTTTATCCATACTGGTTCCAAAAGCATCCTGTCCTTTTTTCTCGTACACCCCAATAATCCTGAATTTATGTCCCTGGATTTTAATGGTATGGTCGATGGGGTTCAACCCTGAAAATAATTCTTCGGCAATATCAGCGCCAATCACAGTTACCGGTGCACCCGTTCTCATTTCCGATTCGGTAAAATATCTGCCTTTGTCAATTTCGAGGCTCCAAACATCGAAAATGGGATACGAACTGGCCATGATGGTTACGTTATCCATATTGTCGCTGCCAGCCTGAACTGTCCGACTAAAGCCAAAAAGAAATGCCGCACTTTCCACAGTGTTTGCTCTTTGGGCAATTTCTTCGGTTTCTACCAGTGTGGGCGAAGGACGGTTCATGTAACGCCACCACGGATATTCGGTTTCTCCCTCAGGCGGTGTCCAGGGCCACTTGGCAACATAAATCATGTTGTTGCCCAGGCTCGATAACGAATCACGAATTCCCCTTTCCAGCGAATCGATCACCGTAAAAACCGAGATGATGGCAAAAATACCAATTGTAATTCCAAGTAACGAAAGGAAAGTACGCAGCTTGTTGCCCTTTAAAGAATTAAAGGCAAACGAAAGGCTCTCGTATATCAGGCGGACCAACAACATTTGTTTTTTCGAATTTTAGGTAAAAATAGCACTTGTTTCCGAAGAACCATGGCTTCCCGAAAATCTTCGCTTTAATCCATTAGTGTTCAAAACATAAAAAGATTACAAAAACAGGAGTGAAATTTACGCGAGGGATAATAATATTTTTAAAGCGGTGTTATTATACTATGTTACGTGTTTTTTTTATCTTTGCCTGCGAATCCGAAAAATCCAATAAATGGCTGATAATAAAAAAATTAAGACGGCGTTAGTCTCAGTCTTTCACAAAGAAAATTTAGATAAGATCATTTATAAACTGAACGACTTGGGCGTGAAGATTTTAAGTACCGGAGGTACAAAATCATTCATCGAGTCGTTGAAGGTGGAAGTTACATCGGTTGAAAGTTTAACAGGATATCCTTCGATTTTAGGTGGCAGGGTAAAAACTTTGCACCCGAAGGTTTTTGGCGGAATTTTATCGCGGCGTGATAACCAGGGTGATGTTAGCCAGTTAAATGAATACGAAATACCTGAAATTGATCTCGTGATTGTCGATTTATATCCTTTTGAGGATACCGTGGCGTCGGGTGCCGGCGGGCAGGACATTATCGAAAAAATCGATATCGGGGGGATTTCGCTGATCCGTGCAGCCGCCAAAAATTTTCAAGACGTAGTGATTGTTCCATCACAAAATGAATACGAACCGCTGTTAAACCTTCTGGAAGAAAACAATGGCGAGTTTTCGGGGAAAGAACGTAAATGGTTCGCTGCGCGCGCTTTTGGTGTTTCGTCGCATTACGATGCGGCTATTTTTGGATATTTCAACCAGCAAGGACAAGAAGCCGCAGAACGTTTGAGCCTGAACAAAGGAGAAGTTTTGCGTTATGGCGAAAACCCACACCAATCGGCCACTTTCTACAAATTCAATAATTCGAACGATGAAGTTTCACTGGCCAATGCGCAAGTGTTGCAGGGGAAAGCGCTTTCGTACAACAATATGCTCGATGCCGACGCAGCCTGGAAATCGGCCAGCGACGCTTATCATTCGGTAACTCATCTCAAAAATAAAGTAGCCGTTGCGGTGGTCAAACACCTGAATCCATGCGGATTGGCAGTTACTTCCAATATTCTGGAATCGCTGGAACTCGCCTGGGCCGGTGACCCAATCAGCGCTTACGGAAGTATTATTTGTTTTACCGGCACTGTGACTAAAGAAGTAGCGGAGTGGTGTGGCAGCAAGTTTGTGGAAATACTTATTGCTCCTGCTTTTTCAGATGACGCGCTGGAAGTACTGGCGAAAAAGAAAAATCTTAGGGTGCTTGTTACCCCGATTCGCAAAGCAGTGGCTGGCGAAAAGCTTTTCCGTTCGATTAGCGGTGGAATGTTGGTGCAGGACGAAGACGAAGGCCTGGACATGGAATACAAAACCGTGACAAAAAAAGAATTTGAAGGTTCGAAAATGAACCTGGCCAAATTTGGGACCATCGCCTGCAAGCACCTTAAAAGTAATGCAATAGCAGTTGTAACAGAAAACGAAAACGGTTCGTTTTGGTTAACAGGCGCCGGTATGGGCCAACCCAACCGACTCGACAGTCTGCGTTACCTAACCATGCCACGTTTCGAATTAAAGGGCAATCTCGATATCAAAAATTCAGTACTTATTTCCGATGCCTTTTTCCCCTTCCGCGACAGTATTGAAGCGGCCAACGAATACGGTGTTAAATACATTATTGAACCGGGTGGCAGTATTCGCGACGAAGAAGTAATCGAAGCGTGCAACGAATTTGGAATTGCGATGGCATTCACTGGCAGAAGACATTTCAGGCATTGATAATTATTTTATCTTTAAACACTTTTATACGGTACCATAAACAGAAGAATTAATGGGATTATTTTCATTTTTAACACAGGAAATTGCAATTGACCTTGGTACTGCCAATACGATCATCATTCACAATGACAAGATTGTAGTGGATGAACCTTCGATTGTAGCCATTGATCTGAAAACGGAAAAAATGGTTGCAATAGGCGAAAAGGCTAGGCAAATGCAGGGAAAGACGCATGCCAACCTGAAAACGATCCGCCCGCTGCGCGATGGTGTGATTGCAGATTTTAATGCGGCCGAGCAGATGATTAGGGGAATGATTAAAATGATTAATCCTAAACCAAGATTATTTTCACCGGCTCTGAAAATGGTGATTTGTATTCCTTCGGGAAGTACCGAAGTAGAAATACGCGCGGTACGCGACTCGTCGGAACATGCCGGAGGACGCGAAGTTTACATGATTTACGAACCGCTTGCAGCGGCAATCGGGATTGGTCTTGATGTGGAAGCGCCCGAAGGAAACATGGTAGTTGACATTGGCGGGGGTACCACCGAAATTGCGGTAATCTCGCTGGGAGGCATTGTTACCAACAAATCGATCCGAATTGCCGGCGACGATCTAACTGCCGATATCATGGAATACATGCGTCATCAGCACAATATTAAAATTGGTGAACGCACTGCCGAAGAAATAAAGATCCACGTAGGATCGGCACTGTCGCAGTTGCAGGACCCGCCACCGGATTACGTGGTGCAGGGCCCGAACCAAATGACAGCGCTTCCTATTGAAGTACCGGTTTCGTACCAGGAAATTGCACACTGTCTCGAAAAATCAATATCAAAAATTGAAACAGCCGTATTAAGTGCACTTGAACAAACACCGCCTGAATTGTATGCCGACATTGTGGCAAAAGGAATTTGGCTGGCTGGCGGAGGTGCATTACTAAAAGGGCTCGACAAGCGGCTTACCGATAAAATCGGTATCCCGTTTCATATTGCCGAAGATCCGCTAAGGGCTGTGGTTCGTGGGACTGGTATTGCGTTGAAAAACGTGGATAAATTCTCGTTCCTGATCCGATAACAGATTACGCCACCTGCTAAATGCGAAGTTTATTACGACTGCTGATTAAAAATTATCCGTTCCTTCTATTTTTATTATTAGAAGTGCTTTCAATAGTTTTTATTATCAACTATAACAGTTTTCAGCGGGCTGGTTTTCTCAATTCGTCCAATGCGGTTTCTGCAGCGATATACGGTTCGTACAGCAGGGTGGCACAGTATTTTAGGTTGGCGAAAGTGAACAACGATCTGTCGGCTGAGAATGCTGAACTTCGAAACCGTCTTGATGAATACGAAGCTGCGTTGCTCGATTCTGCCTTACTGGCGCACGGCCAGGATAGCATTTTTCGCTACATTTCAGCACGCGTAATCAATAATTCAATTAACAAGCAGCAGAACTATATTACGTTGAACAAAGGCCGGAAACACGGTATAAAGCCCGATCAGGGAATTATTTCGGCGCAGGGTGTTGTTGGAATTATCACCAATGTTTCAGAATCGTATTCGATGGGTCTTTCGGTACTGAACCCTCGTTGGAGTATTTCGGCGAAATTGAAAAACAGCGGTTATTACGGTTCGCTTCTCTGGAACGGGAATGATTACCGGAAAGCCGAATTGAATGAGATTCCTTTTCATGTTGAACTGGCAGAAGGTGATACGGTTGTTACCAGCGGATACTCCCCGGTGTTTCCGGAAGGAATTATGATTGGAACCATTAGTGAACTTTCGCGCCCGGAAGGTGAAAACTACTATAAGATTGAAGTATTGCTGTCACCCGATTTGAAATCGATTGCACAGGTTGAAGTAATAGCAAATACGAGGATTGATGAGCTGAAGCAATTAAAAAGCGAAACGGAGAATGCAGCGCCCGGGAATTAAATATATTTTGATGTTCATTGTACTGGTTGTAGCACAGGTGCTGTTTCTAAATCAGATTCAGTTTAGCGGCTTCATCAATCCGTATGTTTATGTGCTCTTTATTCTTCTGTTACCTCTAAGTGCTCCACGATATGCCGTTTTATTATTGTCGTTTTTTATAGGCCTCACTATCGATGTTTTTTCAAACACTTTGGGAATGCACAGTTTTGCCTCGGTTTTTATCGCTTATTTACGCCCGGCAATCATACGGGTAATCACCAATCGCGAAGAAGATATGCATGATTACCCGGGCATGGCTTACACCGGTTTAGCATGGTTTCTAACTTATACAGCCATCATGGTATTTATTCATCATACGGTACTTTTTTACATCGAGGTATTCACCTTTCACAATTTCTTCAATACCTTGTACCGTGCATTTTTAAGTTCTTTATTTTCAATTTTTGTGATAGTTTTAAGTCAGTTTATCGTTTTTAGAGATTAGGACGTAAATAGTGAATGATTTAACGAAAAGAAGTTACGTAATCGTACTGGTATTTGTATTGGTAGCGCTGATATTCATTGTTAAGCTCTTCCGGCTTCAGGTGATGGATCCCACCTATAAACAATATGCTACCAATAATGTGCTGCGCGAAGTGGTGCAATATCCCGCGCGTGGATTAATTTACGACCGCAATGGCGAACTTTTGGTATACAATAAAACGGCCTACGATTTACTGATCACTCCGCGCGAGGTCAAGCAGTTCGATACAACCATGTTTTGCAACTTGCTCGAAATTACCCGCAAAGATCTGGAAGAAGGAATTCAAAAGGCAAAATCATATTCGTGGTACAAACCTTCGATTCTGATCAAGCAGATTTCGCCCGAGAATTATGCCGTTTTACAGGAACAGCTTTACAAATTTGAAGGGTTTCATTCGCAAAGCCGTACACTGCGTGAGTATTCGGCGCCCATTGCCGCCCACGCGCTGGGTTATGTTGGCGAAGTAACCGGAGGTGATCTCGAAAAGGATCCGTATTACAAATCGGGCGACTATATTGGAATTAGCGGGATCGAGAAAATTTACGAAAAACAGCTGCGCGGGACCAAGGGTATCAAAAAGAATTTAGTAGATGTGCATAATCGCATTCAGGGGAGTTACCGTTTAGGAAGAGAAGATATTCCTGCGCAGATTGGGAGCAACATTACCACTACAATCGATTTGAAGCTGCAGCAATATGCCGAAATCTTATTTCAGAATAAAAAAGGTGCGGTAGTTGCCATCGAACCATCCACCGGCGAAGTGCTGGCATTGTTAAGTGCTCCGCTTTACGATCCGGGTTTATTGGTAGGAAGGGTGCGCGGGAAAAACTATGCCGAGTTGTTGGCCGATTCGCTGAAACCTTTATTTAATCGTGCTTTGCAGGCAAAATATCCGCCCGGATCGACCTTTAAAACCATTACCGCATTAATTGGCTTGCAAACACAGGCCATAAATACAAGTACGCATTTTACATGTAACGGGCCTGCTTCTACACCAATAAAATGTACGCACAACCATGTTACTCCGACCAACGTTTTAGAAGGGATACGCGAATCGTGCAACCCCTTTATGTGGAATACGTTCCGAAGCATTATTGGAAAGTACAGGACTTCAGCCGAAGGTTTTTCGGTGTGGCGTGAATTTGTCCGGAGTTTTGGTATCGGAACAATTCTCAGCAGCGATTTTGCCAATGCCCTGAAAGGCGATCTTCCAACCGAAGATATGTATAACCGTATCTACGGAACCGGTCACTGGAATGCACTGACCATTCGTTCACTGGCAATTGGCCAGGGCGAACTTGGCGTTACTCCGCTTCAAATGGCCAATGTAGCGTCGGTTGTGGCTAACCGGGGGTTTTATTACGAGCCGCACATAGTAAAAGCTGTTGAAGGCGATACCATTAGAAGTTCGTTTAAAATGAAACATGAGGTTGGAATCGAAGAACAGCACTTCGAACCAATCATCGAAGGAATGCGACAATCTATAAAAGGCGCATATTTACTTCCGGGAATAGAATATTGCGGGAAGACTGGGACCATCCAGAATAACCAAGGGCTGGAGCACGGGGCATTCGAGGCTTTTGCACCTAAGGAAGAACCGCACATTGCAGTTTTTGTATATGTTGAAAACAGCAAGTGGGGAGCCAGTTATGCCGCTCCCATTGCAAGTCTCATCATCGAAAAGTACCTGAACGACACTATCGCCAGCAACCGTCATTACATCGAAGAGAGAATGATAAATACCAATCTTTTGGATCCTAACAAAATAGTAATTACAGATGGCGCAGCGGAATAACATATGGGCGAATATCGACTGGATCACCGTTGGGCTCTATCTGTTGCTGGTTTTAATGGGCTGGCTAAATATTTATGCTGCGGTGTACGATGCCGGGCATCAAAGCATCTTTGATATTTCGCAACGATACGGCAAACAACTTATCTGGATTGGTGCTGCCCTTTTAATTGCCTTGGTAATCATGGTAATCGAGACCAATTTTTACGTATTCTTCTCCTATATTTTTTATGGGGCAATGATATTGCTATTGTTGTTGGTTTTAGTGGTGGCGAAAGAAATTAATGGCGCCCGATCGTGGCTGTCGATCGGTGGACTCAGGCTACAGCCTTCTGAGTTTGCCAAATTTGCAACCGCACTTGCACTCGCACGGTACATGAGTACCTTCGACTTTTCGATGAAGAATATTAAATCGCTCTTCATGCTGGCCCTGGTCATTTTTCTGCCGGCAGCCCTTATCGTTTTACAAAACGACACCGGATCTGCATTGGTTTATTTTTCTTTTGTACTTGTTCTATTTCGCGAGGGTTTGTCAGGTTTGTTCCTTTTTCTCGGAACCCTGATTGCGGTTCTGTTTGTACTTGCGCTTATCATGGCAAATTTTACACTGATTCTTGTTTTACTGATAGCCGCTTTGGTTATGTTTCTGGTTTTGAATCCAAAGATCAGCCAGTTTGTTCGTGTTTCTTTTTTTCTCCTTGTTCCGGTTGCACTCGCTGTGTTGGTAAACCTGATGCTGGGAAACAAATTCGAATGGGCCGATATTATCCTGGCGGGTTCGCTGCTTGGAGCGGTGATAACACTGGTTTATGCTATTCGGGCCAGGATCCGTAATTACATTATCATTGCAGTATTTTTTATGGGTGCGGTACTGTTTACACTCTCTGTCGATTACGGATTTAATAATTTGTTAGAGCCGCATCAGCAGGTACGTATCAACGAATTACTGGGAATCGAATCGAATCCTTACGGGGCAGGTTACCACGTTAATCAAAGTAAAATTGCAATTGGATCGGGCGGCATGTGGGGAAAAGGCTACTTAAACGGAACACAGACTAAATTCAATTTTGTTCCCGAGCAGGACACCGATTTTATATTTTGTACGGTTGGCGAAGAGTGGGGCTTTGCCGGTACATTTGTTGTTATTGGCCTGTTTCTCGCACTTTTTATTCGCCTGGTGTGGCTTGCCGAACGACAGCGTTCCGTTTTTTCACGTATTTACGGATATTCGGTTGCTGTTATCCTGTTTTTTCATTTCGCGGTAAATATTGGTATGACCATTGGGATAATGCCGGTAATTGGAATCCCGCTGCCTTTTTTTAGTTACGGGGGGTCTTCGCTTTGGTCGTTCACCATTTTACTTTTCATTTTTATCCGTCTCGATGCCAGCCGAATGGAAAATTTCCGTGATAGCCGAAACGTATAGTATGCCTGTAAAATTGGTCTTCCCGTCTTTTTTTGCTACCTTCGCAAGGCTTTATAAAATTGGTAAGAATTTTTAAATTTTTACCCTGACAGGCTTATTATTGCTTAATTATTCATTAAAAATCCTATGGGAAAAAGAACCACTTGATTTTTATTTTATGTGTGTTCATTGTTTTGGCGCTTTTAGGGTGTCGTATCCCATTAAAAAAATTAATGAGATGATGTACAAACCTTATTCTCTCCAAAATTTCAGGGAGATTCCTCAAATGAAGTTCTTATCAGAAGAACAAAAGTTCGGGATCGAAGTAGTTGGAACAGTTCTTCCGTTTAAAACCGACAATTATGTGGTGGACGAATTGATCGACTGGTCGAATTTCGAAAAAGATCCATTCTTTATCCTGAATTTTCCGCAACGCGAAATGTTAGGGGAAAAGGATTTCAGTAAAGTTGCTTCGTTGTTAAAACAAAATGTACCGCGGGCCGGGATGCTTAACGAAGTAAAGAAAATTCGGATGAAACTGAATCCGAATCCGGCAGAACAGGAAAGCAATGTGCCTGAATTCAAGGGGAAGCGATTAAATGGCATTCAGCACAAATACCGCGAGATTATGTTGTTCTTTCCAACACAAGGACAAACTTGCCATGCCTATTGTACTTACTGTTTTCGCTGGCCGCAATTTGCATTAAACGAGTTTAAATTTGCCATGAAGGAAGCTGACCAGATGGTTGAATACCTGAAAGCCAACACTCATATTACGGATGTTTTGTTTACCGGTGGTGATCCGGCAGTAATGAAAACCAAATTTTTCGAACATTATTTTGATGCCTTGCTCGAAGCCAATATTCCGCATCTTAGAAATATTCGGATCGGGACTAAATCGCTTACTTACTGGCCTTATCGTTTCACGAGCGATCCCGATGCCGACGAACTCTTGCGCTTGTTCGGGAAGGTTAAAAAGCGAGGTATTAATGTTGCCTTGATGGCTCATATTAATCATCCGGGAGAATTAAAAACACCGGCAGCAAAAGAAGCCGTCAACAGGTTGTTAAATGCCGGTGTGCAGATCAGGGCGCAATCGCCTTTGTTAAAACATATCAACGACCGCTCCGAAATTTGGGCCGGGAACTGGAAGGAACAGGTTAGTCAGGGAATTATTCCGTATTACATGTTTGTTGCACGCGATACCGGCGCGCAGGATTATTTTGCAGTTACTTTAAACCGGGCCTGGCAGATTTACCGAAGTGCATACAGTCAGGTGAGTGGCATTGCAAGAACAGTAAAAGGCCCAAGTATGTCGTGCAGCCCCGGAAAAGTGCAGATTACCGGGGTGACCGAAATAAAAGGGCAAAAAGTTTTTGTGTTGAATTTCATTCAAGGACGCGATCCTTCGTGGGTGGGAAAACCCTTTTTTGCGCGTTTCGATCCGCACGCCGTTTGGTTTGATGAACTGAAACCCGCATTTGGAGAACCCGATTTCTTTTACGAGCAATCGTATCATGAAATGTTAGCTTAAAATAGCGGGGGTGTATTTCGAGTAACTTATTAAAGATGGCGAAGCTGTTGAAAAGTTAAGCTCACGCATATTATTTTGATAATTCAATTTCGAATTCATCTTTTACATACTGAATGGCTTCTTCCATAAAATCGACGAAGTTTGTTTGTAAGTCATCGTAGTTTTCGAGAAGAATTCTCCGGGCTATTTCCGACTTTGACGGTAGCGAAGTATATTTCCCCATTATCTGAATCGACTGGATAATGCCATCAACCGTCGCATACGACTCGAGGCGCCTGTTCTGGATAAGAAAGGGCAGGAAGCCTTGAACATGCAAAGGAAGATGCGTGAAATGCGACAACAACACCGAATGAACACCTTTGGCATACCTGGCGAGCGAAATCCCTGAATACGACGTCCAGTTATGCGCCAGAAAATGATCGTAAATAAAATCGATAACAATGCCTGAATAATGCCCAAAATCGTCCCTGAAGTACTTTTTAGCCGCTTTGTGAAGCACATGTTGATCGGTAAACGAATCGATGTGCCGGTGAAGTACAATTCCTTTGGCAATTTCATCGTGATAGTGCAGGTAACGATTTCCCTTTACATAATCGCCGATAAAATTACCAACCAGTATCTTTTCAGATTCGCCCGACAGATATAAATGCGCCAGATAATTCATAGGTCTTTTTCTAACGTAAAGGAAACAAAATTGTTTTGTGAAATAGCGGCTGTTCTTTGGGAAAGGGATTCGGCTTTCTGTCAATAAAACTTCTTGAAAATCTCTTGCCCCTGCACTTTGAAAGCATTTAATTATGATTATTTTTGCCGGGTATTTCAGGAGTTATGGGAAAAAAGATTGTTGCCTTCGGTGAAATTGTCTGGGATATTTTACCACATGGTAAAGTACTTGGAGGAACTCCGTCGAACCTGGTTTTCCGTTGTAACTCGTTTGGCGAAGAGGGTCACCTGTTATCGCGCGTTGGAGACGACGACTTAGGGAATGAAGCGCTGGATAAACTAAAAGAATTAGACATCTCTGACAGGAATGTGCAGCTCGACACCGAATTTCCAACCGGCGAAGTATATGTTAGTTTCGACGAAAGTGGCGAAAGCCGTTACAAGGTGAAAGAAGATGTCGCTTTCGACCATATCGAATTTACGCCCGAATCGTTAAAACTGGTCCGCGATGCAGATTGTTTGTTTTTTGGACTTCTGCCACAACGTTACGGGCTATCGAAAAATACCATCCGCGAACTGATCAGGGAATCGCCCGATTCAATCCATTTTTTTGACCTGAAATTGTTCGAACATTTTTTTGATGCAAACGTGGTTATTCATTTCCTGTCATCGGCTCACATCGTTCGGATCAAGGAAAAGGAAATCGCGTTTTTGGCCAACGAACTCAAAGTCGGTTATTCAGAAACTGAAGATTTTGTTCAGTCAATTTCCAAACGATTTAACATCGATTTGGTGATTGTAACCCGTGGGAATGGCGGCGTTTTAGCCTATCACAAAGACGAAGGGATTGTTTCGGAAGCCGCGTACAAAGTTGAAATGAAAGATAACATTGGTTCGGGAATGGCTTTCTCCGCCGGTTTTTTACATTGTTATCTTAACGGCAAAAACCTGGAAGAATCGCTTCGCTTTGGAAATGCAGCCGGTGCCTTAAACGCCACCAAAACCGGGGCAACTGCCTACTTCAATAAAAACGATGTGCTGGAATTCATGAAATCGGCCGGTCGTTTCGCCTAATCACTTACAAAGTTTTTTCCACTAAAACCATATTCTTAAACATCCGCATTTTAGTAACTAAGTGTACTGCTTTGTTGTTTACATTAAAAACAAGCGCCAGCTATTTGGATTGTTGATTCGAAGAATGGAATTCTGTTTTCGTGAAGAATACAACATCAGGGAGCCGGGAATAAAGAAAGTAAACAACTGGTAGTTTGATGGGTGGGCCGACCAGGCCTTGATGCCCACAAAAAATGTGTTGGAAGGTAAGAGGGCGTTTCATCCGATCTCATTAATATCAAAAATTAAGAATATGAAATTCACTACAAGAGAAATTACAGCGCTTTTGCTCGAAAATTTGTGGGAACAATTTATTGCCCGGGTTTCTTATGCCAAAACCTATGTCGATTTGGTTACTGGAAAAGGCGGACAGATAGTGAACGACCACATTGCCCTCCGAACCTTTAATACCCACACCGGCGAACAACCCGAAGGAATCAGGGCCATTAAGCATATTCTTAATTTCCTGGAATACAAACCGGTGACTACCTACGAATTCAAAAAGAAAAAACTTACCGCGGTTCATTTCGAACACCCCGATGAAATGTTTCCCAAAATATTCGTGAGTCAGCTTGAGGTCGATCTCTTGCCTGACTGGGCACAGCAAATCATACATAATACGGTGGTTGAAACACCCTATTTACTTTCCGACGACAGCATTAAATTGTTAGGCGTATTAAAAAAAGAAGGTCAACTGCCAAAACTGGCCGCCGATAAACTCGTTGCCGACCTTGCCCAATATTTCAGACGGCCGTGGCATGCCCCAAAAAAAGAAGATGTACTGCAACTGAACGACGTGTCGCAATACGCGGCCTGGACATTATTACATGGAAATTCGGTGAATCATTTTACCGCTTTCGTTAATTTTCAGAAAGTGAGAGAGTGGCCCGATCTGGAATCGACTTGTAACGGTTTAGCTGCTGCCGGTGTTCCGATGAAAGAAAGCATCGAAGGAGTGAAAGGAAGCAAACTACAGCAGTCGGCCACACTGGCTGTTAAAGAAGAGGTGGAAGTTATTGGTGAAGATGGGCCCGAAAAAATGAACTGGACCTATGCCTATTACGAACTCGCCGAGCGTGGATTTATTGAAGAGAATGGTCAAAAGAAACTCTTTTCCGGTTTCCTGGGCGAACAGGCCACGCATCTTTTTGATATGACCAGAACAAGGGATAATTGACTTTGTTTTTAACTAAAAAAGTATTTAGTGCGTTAATAAACGTTGGGAACATAAGTCATTTCGTCGAGAGGTGGCCGAACGTAACCTTTAGTTTCCTTTCTTTCCGGTAACTCAATGGGTTGAGGTTCTATTTCTTTGTACGGGATCATCGACAACAGGTGGTGAATGCAGTTTAAGCGCGCGCGTTTTTTATCATCGGCATCCACAACCCACCACGGGCTGATTTTGGTATCGGTGTAGGCAAACATTTCGTCTTTTGCCTTCGAGTACTCCACAAAAAGTTGCATCGATTTTACGTCCATCGGGCTGAGTTTCCAACGTCTGGTTGGATCATTCAAACGCGAACGAAAACGTTTGGTTTGCTCATCTTCACTCACCGAGAACCAATATTTGATGAGGATAATTCCTGAACGGATCAGCATACGCTCGAAATTGGGGCAGGAGCGCAGGAATTCCCAGTATTCATCGTTGGTGCAAAAGCCCATTACTTTTTCCACTCCGGCACGGTTATACCAGCTCCGGTCGAACAGGGCCATCTCTCCGGCTGCGGGTAAATGTGGCACATAACGTTGAAAATACCATTGCGTTTTTTCCCGCTCAGTGGGAGTTCCCAAGGCTACAACTTTGCAAATACGAGGATTTAAATACTGTGTAACCCTGGCAATGGTTCCTCCTTTTCCTGCCGCATCACGGCCCTCGAAAATGACCACTGCTTTTAGCCCTTTTAGTTTAATCCATTCCTGAAGTTTTACCAGCTCGATCTGTAGTTTATAGAGTTCACTTTGGTAAAATTTATTCTTTAGCTTTTTCCTTTCGGTGGGATTCTCCTGTTCCATATTGATTGGTTTGATATAGTTCTAAAGTTAAGAAAAATATGGAAAGGAATAAAAAGCGGGTAGACTTTAACGTTGATCTGAAATCAGTTGATGATTCAAATCAGAATGTATGCGCCAAACCTGCTTTCGGCGCCCGGATCGGTTAAAGATAAAAAACCGGATTCGAGCCGCTGCCCGTTCAAACGGACCGGGTGTCTTTCTTCCATTTGATTTTTAAAATCCAGGTACATTCTGCCCGGTTCAAACCAGGTTCGGTAAATTCCTTTCTTCCCGGGCAAAAGATAAGATTCGAGTAGAACCGATAACAAACCCATATTGTACCGCAGATTTATTTCGAGACAGGGATTTATTTTCAAGTTTCCGTTTTCGTCTTCATAAATAAGCGCATCCACACCAAAAAAACCATCGTAAGAATGTGCTATTTCACTCGTTTCAAGTACGCGAATAAGGGGCCCCACAACTATTTGCGGAACAAATTCGGCAAATTCAACCAGTTCAGGATCCATATCATCGGGGAGGCCGTTCAGGTTATTCCCAATATACCGGCCCTTCGGATCGGCAGTGAAGTTGCTGATCCCCACAAAACTGATCCTTTGTTTCCCCGCTTTAAACTGAAAGGCGATATCGAGCTTTTTATCCAGCAGCGGCTCCACCATAACATAACCCTGGTCTTTAATAATCGCCAATAATTTCTCCCAAACTTTGGGATGTACCGGTGTTTTTGTAATAGGTTGCAAGCCCCTGCCCGAACTGCTCCACGGCGCTTTCACCATTACTTTACCCCATTTGCTGATCAACGTTTCTACTTCTTCCCGGTTTGCACAAACCACCGCTTTGAAGTCTTTCGGAATAAAATTGTTATGTGGAAACTCATCCAGCATTCGGGTAAGGATGCCAAGACTGAATTTTTTTGAATACAATTCCCGATACCCCGGGTTCCAGTTTGAAACAGGCAAATCTTTAAAATCTTCGGAACAGTTGTTTTTAAAAGGATGAAGTAACTTGTGTGCAGCCGGACTCCATCCCCAGGGTTTTAATCCCTTCCATTCACGGGTTTGAATGTTGATATTTGTAAAAGCATCTCTTTCTTGAATAAATCCCGGTATTTCTATCCCAAGTCTGCCAAGTTTTTCGAGATGTGTTTTCGAAGGTAAATGCCCAACCAAAACAAAATCGTTTGATGAGGCGAAAAACATGGGTAGTATATCCAAATCGGTTTCCATCCTGCGCAGAAGCTGATTTGGCTGCCAGTTGGGCGAGCCATTTCCAACCGCATATTCGCAGGTGGGGTTGAAATAATAGAGATTGGAGTTCTGTTTCATCCGGGTTTAAAACTGTAAAGAAAGTTTTTATTTTTCGTATTTACATTTACAAGTATCGTTATGAGCATTTTTAAAGAATACCATTACTTTTTTAAACAATTTTATCAATTCGATGTCAAACATGTTAAAAAATGTTTATTTTGTGCCAACATCTTGACCGAAGGGTATATCGTATTCAAGATGTGTTTTTGAGTAAAATATAAAACATCGGGTATTTTATTTTGTTGTGAGAAGTACAATGCATAAGTTGTAAGTTTTTGTAATACAAGGCTTAAGGCTTGGCGTTGTGAATGTTTAATTCATTAAATTCTATTGTCTATGAAAAAAATTACAGTGTTGATTTTTTGTGTCCTGTTAATAGGTACGCAATTTGCCAATGCACAAACTAAAAAAATTACGGGAACGGTAACAAGCGCCGAAGATGGAACTTCCATTCCCGGGGTATCTGTGCTGGTAAAAGGGACAACCATTGGTACGATTACCAATATCGATGGTTATTATGAACTTCAGGTTCCCGAAGATGCAAAGGTTTTATCCTTCTCTTTTGTGGGGCTTAAAACTACTGAAATACCTATCTCAGGTACTACTGTAAATGCTTCGATGAAAGCAGATGTTCTTGGTTTGGATGAGATTATGGTTGTTGCCTATGGAACCGTTAAAAAGGAATCGTTAACAGGTTCAGCAGCGGTTATCGATGAAAAGCAAATCGAGTCACGCTCGGTTTCTTCTGTAGCCCAGATTCTTACCGGTTCAACCACCGGTATCCAGACAACAGCCGGATCAGGCCAGCCCGGTAGCTCCCCCGACATCCGTATCCGCGGTGTTGGAACTTTAAACACATCAGCCGATCCTCTTATTATTCTGGATGGCGTTCAGTATGCGGGAAGTATTTCAAGTATTAACGCGGGTGATATCTCATCAATGACCGTGCTTAAAGATGCTTCTTCGACCGCTCTTTACGGTTCGCGTGCAGCTAACGGTGTGATTATTATTACCACCAAAAAGGGAACAAAAGGCGCCGAAAATCTGAAAATTACGCTGAAAGCCCAGGCTGGTTTAATCAGCGAGGCTCTTCCTCACTACGAATCGGTAAGTGCGCAGAATTATTTCGAACTACAGGCAGAAGCTTTTGCCCAGGCAAGATTCCAATCGGGCAATGCCGCTACAATTGGCGAATCAAGATCGTATGCTTACGAGAACATTTATTCTCAGTTGAGATATAATCCATTTGTAGGTGTTGCAAACGATGCGATTCTGGGTTCTGACGGTAAAATCAACCCCAATGCAAAAGTTGGTTTTCCGGATCTGGACTGGTACGATGCTGCCGGACAACAAGGGTACCGCCAAAACTATGATTTAAGTTTGGCAGGTGGTAGCCAAAAAGTAAGCTATTATTACTCGTTCGGATATCTTGATGAAAGAGGTTATGTGATTAAGTCGGACTACGAACGTTTTAATACCCGTTTAAACATCGACTTCAATGTGACTGACTGGCTGCAAATTGGTACCAATATGTACGGTGCAATCATCACCAGCGACATTGGCTCTTCTGGATCGGCTACGTATGCAAACCCATGGCGAAATGCCCGTATGAATCCCGGAATTTATCCGGTTTATTTGGTCGACCAGGCAACCGGAGAATACATTCTTGATGGTGCCGGCGAGAAACAATACGACGATGGCGGCTTGTATTCGAGACCCATAAACCAGGGACGAAATGCCATTGCCGAATTAAATTGGAACAGCGACACTTATAAAAGAAATAACGTTAGCGACAGAACCTACGCAACCGTTACATTAATGGAAGGTCTGACCGCTACTTTTAATGCCGGTGTCGATATTCAAAACTACCAGTATAAAGGTTATGAAAATCCTAAAATTGGCGATGGCGCTCCAACTGCAAGGATGGATGAAACCCGTTATACCCGAACTACGGTTAACCTGAACCAACTTGTTAATTATGAAAAGACTTTTAACGAGGTTCATAATTTTTCTGCATTGGTGGGTCACGAATCGTACTCAAGAAAATATACTTACCAGCGAGGTTTTAAAAACCAGTTTATTGTAAGTGGTATTTACGAGCTTAATAACTTCGTTAACTCTGCTACCAATACCAGTTATACAACCGACAAAACAACCGAAGGTTATTTCTCGCGTTTGAAATATAACTACGATAATAAATACTATATCGAAGGTTCGTATCGTCGCGATGGTTCTTCTGCTTTCCATAAAGATGTACGCTGGGGTAACTTCTATTCGGTAGGTACCAGCTGGAGAATCGACCAGGAACGCTTTATGAGCCCGGTTAGCTGGGTTAACAGCCTGAAATTAAGAGCTTCATACGGTGAAGTAGGTAACGACGATACCGGTGATTATGGTTACCAGGCGCTTTACGAAACGTATCCAAATGCTGAGCATCCGGGTATTAAATGGAGTACAGTAGGAAATACCGCACTTACCTGGGAGGTAAACAAAACCTTCGACGTGGGCCTGGATTTCGCATTGTTCGACAGGGTAAGCGGTACCGTAGAATGGTATAACCGTAAATCGGACGACCTGTTGTACAGTATGCCATTACCTTCCTCGATGGGGCTTCTTGAGCAACCACGAAATATAGCTGCTTTGGTTAACAGTGGTGTCGAGATTAGTTTGGAAGGCGACATCGTCAGAACCAAGGACTTTACCTGGAACATGAGCTTGATGGGTTCAACCAATAAAAACGAAATCACCTCGATTCCTGAACCATTTGTAAACGGGACCAAAAAATGGTCGGAAGGCCATTCTATTTACGATTTCTGGTTACGGAAATTCTACGATGTTGACCCTGAAGACGGCGCTACCCGATTCCATGTTTGGGAAGATGTTTTTGACGATAACGGTGAAGCAATTGGTACTCAGTTGGCCTATGACGATAATGGCGAACCTGTTCTTACAAAAGATGCCACTGAAGCCAAGTATGGTTATGTAGGCGCTTCTGCCATTCCCGATTTATTAGGTTCTATTACAAATACCTTTACCTACAAAGGCTTTACATTAAGCGCATTGTTAACGTATTCGCTGGGTGGAAAAATGATAGACGGTATTTACCAGGGCATGCTTGGTGCTACCCAGGGAGAATCGTTCCATCCCGATGTGCAAAATTCATGGATGAACCCGGGCGATGTTACCGATTTCCCAAGGTTGCAATATTCGAATTCAAACCTGTATGCGACTTCCGATTTCTTCCTGATTTCTTCTGACTACCTGAACATCAGAAACGTAACTTTAAGCTACGATTTCCCAAAACAAATGATGGAGAATTGGGGAGTAGGACAATTGAGCGTATATGTAACCGGTGAAAACCTGTATATGTTTAACGCCAGAAAAGGTATGAACCCAACATTGAATTTCTCGGGAACTCAGGACGAATTTGCTTACAACCCAAGCAGGTCGATCATTTTAGGCTTTAGCTTGCAGTTTTAATCATTTAGAAAAAGAATACTACAATGAAGACAAAATATAAAATTTTAACATTTTCGCTAATGTTTGCATTAGCACTGGGTATAAGCTCGTGTAGTGAAGATTTCCTGCAAACCGTTCCTACCGACTCGGTTTCTACCGAAATTGCCCTTGGATCTCCTGATAACATGATGCTGGCCATGAACGGTGTTCACCGTGCCATGTATGCACAAAATGGTTTAATCAGCGCCTACGCCGGACAGGAATTTTTGATTCCGACGGCAGAATATGCCGCAGGCGATGCTTTACACTCTGCAGTGGGTAATGGTTGGTTTAATGCCATGTTAAAATGGACAATGCACACCGAAGCTACCAGGTCTGATCTCTCGTATGTATGGTTTTTTCATTACAACATTATCGGATCGGTAAACAATATTATCAATGCTTCTGAAGGAATGCAAATGACGGATGAATTGCACAATGTACTCGGACAAGCCTATGCTTACCGTGCATGGGCACATTTTGCGCTGGTTCGCTTTTTTGGAAAAGCGTATATGATCGGGAATCCATCTTCGGATTTGGGTGTCCCCATTATGCTGGCCACTGAGCCTCCTTACGAAGGTTTGGCGCGGAATACCGTTCAGGAAGTTTACGACCAGATTATTCTTGACCTGAATGCCGCCATGACACATTTTGCGGATGCTTCAGCCCGGGTTGATTTGTCGCACCTCGATATGAGCGTGGCAAAAGGGATTGCTGCACGCGTTTATTTAACAAAAGGCGATTGGGCAAATGCTGCCAAATATGCCAACGAAGCCCGTCAGGGATATCCGTTAATGAGCGAAGCTGAATACAAATCAGGGTTTAACTCGGTAGATAATCCTGAATGGATGTGGGGCTCGAAAATGATTACCGACCAAACGGCTTATTTTTACTCGTATTTTTATTATTGTTCAAATAACTTTAATGGTTCGCAAAACAGGAGTAACCCTAAATTCATGAATCACAATCTGTACAATATGATGTCGGATACAGATTATCGTAAAGATTTGATCCTGAAAGATTGTCCGAATACTTTTTACGCCTGGGATAAAGGCGACAATGCCGGAAGATACGCCAGCGAAGAAGAATACACAGCTGCTGTGGCTGAATACCGTGCAATTGTAAATAACGCAAGCAGCCACAACATGGTTCCTTATATGCACATTAAGTTGTCGCAGGCCGATGGTCCTACCACTTCTCCGATGGATGTAATTCATATGAGAGCAGCAGAGATGTACCTGATTGAAGCAGAAGCCCTGGCTCGCCAGAACCAAAATGCCGAGGCTCAGAATGTTTTGTTTGCCTTAGTTTCGGAGAGGGATGCAGGCTATGTAAAATCAACAAATACCGGACAGGCGCTTGTGGATGAGGTGCTGGTTCAACGAAGAATTGAATTGTTCCTCGAAGGACACCGCTGGTTTGATATGTTGAGAAACGATGAGGCTCTGGATCTGACTGGTTCAGGCGCAAGCCCCGATCTTTACCTCGAAGGTTACCAACAGGCAAAACCAAGTGTAAACCCGAGATGGGTATTCCTGATTCCACAAAGGGAGATTGACGCCAACCCGAATATTGTTCAAAATCAGTACTAGAACTGAATAAGGAATGTTAAGTTGAGCCGTTGGCGTTTAATTTAACTTGATAGAATATTGAAACGGGAAAGTGAAAGCTTTCCCGTTTTTTTTGTATTTATTTCCAACAACATCCAGACTCCTGAATCACTTGTCATTCCTCTCTCGTCTCAGACGAGAGAGGAATCTGTACCTGGCAAGCTAAGTGTACATTACTGTTGTTATTTATTTCCTGAACAGGCTAAAAAGAACATAAAGAAGAGACGGTACTAAAAGTCAGGCTTATTGGTTGTTACGAGCAAGGACGAATATCAATAGCGTTGAAAGACAGATGTTTCGACTACAGTCAACATAAAAGAAATCGCTTATTCTAAATTATGCCACAAAACGAATTTTTCAGATCAAAAGAACTCTCCCTCATTCCCTCTCTTCTCGAAGAGAGGGACGATTGTGTCCGTCAGCTGACGGATCGCAATCAGGGTGAGTATTTTATAAACAATACGCCAATCATGCGAAAAGTCTGATATTGTGTTGTTTGTAATTTATTATGGGAATTAAGCGGATACAATAACAGAATCACCCGATTTTTTGTTTTCAGGTTGTCTGTATTTTGTAGCAGCAAAGTTTCTTGTCGCGGATAATTTACCCCTCGTAATAAGGAATATTGTCGGAATCCGGCGGAAGCGTAGTGTAAATTTTGTCGTTTTCTTTTAGGCCCGAAATAATCGTAACTTCAGTATCGTTATCAAACCCGGGTTTAACTTCTTTCTTCCACATTTTCCCGTCTTTTTTTAGCAGTACAAATTGCTGCTCACGGGTTCCGAATAAACATTCGCGGGGAATTTTAATGGCTTCATCCTGTTTTTGGAGTATGATCTTGTTGTCGGTTGTCATGGCGGGTTTAATCGCTTTGTCGCGTTCGTTAATGTCGATCTGGACCCGGAATACTTTCATGTCGTAACCGGGCAGTTCCTGGCCGATATTTGCAATTTTCGAGATCACACCCGTATATTGTTTGCCCGGCAGCGCATCGATGGTAATAACCGCCGAATCGCCTCTTGCAACCTTGGTAATATCAATTTCCTGCACGTAGGTTTCCGACAAGGGGATCGACATATCGGGAAGAGTGGCAATTGCGGGCCTCCAAATATCGATATTATCGCCTACCCGAAGTTTAATCCCGTTCCAGCGTTTTGCATACAGTACAATACCATCTTTAGGCGCAACCACGCGGCACGCGATCATTCCTTCTTTCAGCATCCGGTCGTGTTCGGTATATTCATTGAATTTCACCTCGATACGTTGAATCTTCATTTTAAGATCGAGACGCTTGAGTTCCAGGTCGCGTCTTTTTTGCTCCATCATTCGCACGGTTTGGTCGAATTCGGTTTGTTTTTTACGCTGATAGGCCGATGATTCGTATTTCGATTGTTCGAGCTCGAGTTTTTTATATTCCAGGTCGTAGCTGAATTCTTCCAGTTCTTCGCGTAATTTGGTAAGCTGTATGGTTGAATCGATCTGCGCATCATTTAGTTCAGCCCTCGACTGAGCCAGTTTTTCGCCATTACTTTGTATTTGCTGGGTAATGTTTGCAGCGTCGAGCGTTGCCACCCAATCGCCTTTTTTCACGACCGAACCTTCAGCAATTAAATCTTTGATTTGCATCTGGTACAAACGAAGTTCTCTTTTTCGGAGCACATCGGGCATGTTGATTACTACCGCATTTTTCCCCTGAATTTCGCCTTTTGTATTGATTGAAAGCTCGAACGAACCGGAGCGGACAGTATAAACAGATTCGTTTTTTAAACCAATTTTAGCGATAAGAACACCTGCCGCAACAACTACAATGATTGCAACCGACAGAATGGTGTATGTGTTTTTTTTGCGTGTCATTGTTCGGGCATTAATAGTTTTCAACGATTTTGTCGAAGTCTTCCGATAAGGTAATGTTCCTGTCGAAATCGAAAAGGGTGAGATATCTGATCGTGTAATAATAGTTCCAGTACGAACGCAAAGAGCTGATGTATGCGCGGCGCGCCTGTTCCCTGTCGGTACGGGCAATATTTAACCGTGTAATGTCCTGTTTGCCAATCAGGAAGCGCTGTTGGGTAACATCGTACTTCATTTGCGCAATAGTATCGGCTTTTGCCGAATTCATTACCTGTGTTCCCTGTAAATTAAATTCCATCACATTCATGATAATGTTCTGTTCGAAATCAATTTTTTCCTGGTTGATACTCAAACGTACGGCTTCCTGGTTCGATTGTGCCATCGATAATTGTCCTTTACGGCGACCCCAGTCCAGAATAGGGATATTTACACCAACTCTCAGCCTTTGTTGATCGAGGGGGTCTTTGTACACGTCGTCAAATTGTTCGGCATTCTGGTTTAATCCGTACAGGGCAAAAACATCTCCGCTAACCCCGGTTTCACTCTGAGCCACCTTAACTTTTTCCTCTTCGTCGAGTAACCTTCGTTGTTGGTTAATGATATCGGGATTGTAAGTCATGGCCTTGTCCAAGGCTTTCAAGGCATCTATTTGCATTTCGGGCAGGTTAGTCGGGATACTACACTCGATTTTAGTGTTTTTATCCAGGGCAAGGAAAGAGTTCATTTGAGCTTCGGCGCGTTCGAGTTCCAGTTTGGCTTTGGTAAGCGCCAATTGTGCATTCATAAAGCTGAGTTCGAGGTCGAGAAGTTCGTCCTGGGTTACTGTGCCTACCTGGAACCGGCCTTTCCCGATATTGTACAATGTGTCGGCATTCGACAGGTTTGTTTCCGAAATTGTTACTTCGATTTGAGCATCCAGCAAGTCGAAAAACAAGCGGGTGGCTTTAATCGAAAGGTTCTCCTGATCCTGAATAAACTGTTTCTTTGCCTTTTCAAATTTTAGCGGCTCAATTTTCGATTTCCATTTCTGTTCGTTGTAGCCATTAATATTTTGAGAATATCCAATCATAAAGGGAGTGGAGGAAAAAGACGAAACTTTATCGTCGCCCAGTTTCTGTGTCATACTCAGGTTCGACTGTAAAAATACCTGTCCGCCTGTAAGTCCAACGTTTTGGTTTAGCAACAGCGAAAGATCAGAGTTTAAATTCTGGCGTTCCACAAATTCATCGCGGTTCTCCTCGTAATTGTAAACTTTTTGCACCGAGCGGTTATAGTCGAGCGGCGTGGCGTCCAAAGTAAGCGAGGGTAAACGATCGGCTTTGTAATACCTGAACTGCCAGTAACTCGAGAGATACATGTTTTTATTAATAAAGGCATCCAGAGATTGTTGCGACGCCACCGAAATCACTTCCTGCAGGGCCATCACTTTTTTCTCTTGCGAAAATGCCGTTGTAATTGTCAGAAGTAAGGCGAAAAGAGTGGTAATTGTTGTTTTCATTTTAGCCTGATTTTAATAGCGTAAAGAGTTAACCGGGTCTTGTTCTGCAGCACGTTTGGCGGGGATGTAGCCAAAGGTTATCCCAACCAAAACAGAGACCCCGAAAGAAATTAATATTGAAAAAACAGAAATAATGGTACCAATATCAAATACGGCAGTTATAATTTTCGAGAGCGCTACGCCCAGGATTATACCGATAATACCTCCTGAAACACTGATGATCGTGGATTCGGATAAGAATTGGATGATGATATCTTTTTGAGAGGCGCCAATTGCCTGGCGGACACCGATTTCGCGAATACGTTCCATTACCGATGCCAGCATGATGTTCATAATTCCAATACCTCCAACAATCAACGAAATACCTGCAATTACACCCAACACAATATTGAAGATTTTTTTGGTACGTTGTTGTTGTTTAAGCAGCAGTTCGGGAATGGTAACTTCAAAATCGTAAAGATCGTTATGACGACGGAGCATCATTCGGCGCACCACTTCGGCGGTGCTGCTCAACTGTTCGGTTTCTTTCACCTGGATAATGATTTTGTCCAGTTGGTTCAGGTTTTCCTTTGTTTGAGCCTTTTCCTGGTTCCTCGACAACATTTGTTCTTCCACTTCATCGGCCCGCACCAAAGCGCGGTTTTTAAAACGCATCAACAGTGTTTTTGCCGGGATGAAAATTTTGTTGTCGGTACTCGAAATTCCCATTTCATCGGAAGCCGAAGCCGTAAAATCTCGTCGTTCTACAACGCCGATTACCTGTAACCAAACTTGTCCGCATTTAATATTTTTACCGATTGGATCTTCCTGGTTGAAAAATACATTTCGTATGTTATCGCCAATTATACAAACCGGAAACCCGCTTTGTGTTTGTTCAGTCGTAAACAACTTCCCGCTACTCAGGTTTATTTCAAATAATTCGAAATAAGCATTGGTGATTCCTTCTAAAACAACCGGCTTACTTTTTCCGTTTAAAATGGCCGAATAATTAAAATCGATTACCGGACTAACCTTGCTCACCGTTGGCAGAATCTCTCCGATAGCCTGTGCATCCAGCAAAGTCAGTCCTTTCGAGAATTTTTTGGTACTGATTTGTGCACTTTCGGCCGAACTTTCATCCTGGTTTTCATCGATGGAAGTTTCCAAAGGAGTGATAATAATGTTGTTAACCCCCACCATTTTAATCTGGTCGAGGATTTCCTGCTGTGCCCCATTCCCGATCGCCAACATGCTAATTACGGCAGCAACGCCAAATATAATTCCAAGAGCGGTTAGAAGGGATTTTAATTTATTGGTAAAAATGGCCTCTAAACCGGAACCCACATCATGTCCATAACGCTGTATGTATGCTTTCATGTTTTTCGATTTCGATTTTATCCGATAATGATCATGCCGCCCGAAGGATTGCCTTTTTGATTATTGTTCGGGACAAAGGGGGCCTTCTTTTCTTCTTCGATCCGTTTTTGCGCTTCCGCTTCTTCCAGCGCCTTTTGTTCTTTAATGGCAGTGTAAATTTCCAGACCTTTTAACGGTAAATCTTCCGCATTCACAGGCTCGGTCAGCAAGATTTCGTCGCCAGCTTTTAACCCATCCTTCACCAAAATCAGGTTTTCGTTCTGGGCGCCCAGGTCAACTACCTGTTTCACCGTTTTTCCATTTTTTAAATAAACAAACTGGAGAGAATCGTTCTGAAAAACAGCTTCGGCAGGAATAAAAGTTGTATCCTGATACGTGGCGGTGTAAATGGTGTTACTGGTAGTCATGGCGGGTTTGAGATCAGAAACATCGCCGAATACCCTGATTTTGACTTCAAAAACTTTGGCATCGCTTTTGGGCATTGGCTGGCCGATATTGGCTACCGAAACAACTTCGCCTTCCAGTTCTTTGGATGGAATGGCATCGATACCAAGAATTGCTTTTTGTCCCTTTTTTATTCGTGAAATATCAATCTCGTTTACATAGGTGAGGGATAACATCGAAGACATATCGGGCAAAGTAGCAATTACCGGCATCCATGGGCTTACGGTTGACCCCACTTTTATTTTTTCGCCTGAGTTGTCTTTGCCATAAGTTACCATGCCGTGTTTTGGCGCGTTGATCACCAACGAATGATAGATGTTTTCAACCTTGTTGACCCGTGTTTGTTTCTGTGTCATTTCCAGTTTCTTTCTTTCGACTTTTGCAATCGCCTGACGCTCTTTTAATTCGTAGCCGCTTTTTTCCTGTTCCAGTTTTCGGCGTGCCTTTTCCAAATCCATTTCTGCTTTCCGGATAACCGATGGAGATTCATAAACCGATTCGCCGAGGATAATCTGAAATTCTTCAACTTCTTCCCTTGCATTGATAATCTGGTCGCGAACCCCGCTTAGCGTAAGGTTCGAATCCATTTTCGCGTCGTCGTATTCATTGATTGCCGTTTCCAGGTCTTCACGCGCGGTATTGAGTACTTCTTCCACCGTTTTCTGGTCGAGTGTGGCCACATAATCGCCTGAGTCAACAACTGTTCCTTCTTCAACCAGGTCTGTTATATTGATTTCGTAAATACGCACGTCCCTGTCCTGCAGTTGGCTGGGAACGAGAATGTTCTCTGAACTCTGTGCTTCCAGTTGGCCACTGGAATATACCAGGATCTCGAATGGCCCTTTTTCTACTTTAACAGTAATTTCCTGGGGGTTGCTGCCTGCGTTGGGAAATACCAAATAAACAACAAGCAGAATGACGACTACAATGATAACTGTTAGCCAGGTTTTTCGTTTCATGGAGCTATTTTTCGAATTTTGATCTCTGTTTAACAAAAAGTATGCCTTGATGCGTTATGTAGTGCAATTTCGCAATTTTGTTCAAAAATCAAAACCCAAAAAACTAATTTTGTAGTTTTTTAACTGAAAATTCAGTTTGATTTTTTATTTCGAAAAACTCCCGCCTGTGCCAGCGCCATAATTAATATCCCAACAACTGTGATCATGCCGCCAAGTAACTGATGTTTAGCTGGCAAAGTGTGGAAAAACAACCAGGCGCCGATCAATACAAAAATTCCTTTTAAACTTTGAACTATAGATGAACGCGAAGCTTCGATATACTGAAAAGAATAGTAAACGGTTAAAATAGCGGTAAATTCAAGCAAGGCGCCAATAATTGTATTCTTTAATGCAGGGGCCGAACTAACCGGGGTTTCGCCCATTACAAAAAACATAATTACCGAAAATACGAGTAACCAAACCGAACGGTTGAGGTTTAAAAGTTCGGGGCTGATTTCTCTTACAAATTTTTTTACAATCAAAGTCGCGGTTGTGGCGAAAATGGCATTCAGAAAAACAATACCAGTTCCCTTTATAAACAGCGTTTCGAGAGTGGTCCCGCCACTGTAACTAATTACAAATGCCCCCGACAAAGCAAGAAATCCCCCAAATATCTCAATCGCGCCAAATCGTTCGTCCAGGATGAAAATTCCGCCCAACATTACCATTACCGGGTACATATTTCCAAGGAAAGAAGTAACAGATGGGTCGGGGATAATATGAATGGAAACAAAAAACAAGGTGGTGGTAATTAATTCGAGCAAACCGAGCGTAACTAAAATTCGAAATTGTTTGCCGGATAATTGAGCAAGATGCCCCAACTTTTTGTTGAACAATGCAAACAGGAAACACGAGATGGCGACCACCGTGTACCACATTGTACCGAATTGTGCGAGCGGAAACTCATTCATAGCCGCCTTGCTGAATAGGTAAACATTCGAATAGGCGAGGGTAGCAATTAAAGCGAAAACATAACCTTTTACCACTGATGGTTTCATTTGCATACGGATTGTATTATCTCGGTTAAAATCCTGATCAGGCGGTAAAGATAGAAAATGACTTCAGACCAACAGTTTCTGAAACCCTAATATTTCAAACGATCATACACAAGTAATCCCGATACAAAACAATTTTCAACGGATTATTTAAAACCTTTCCGCCTTGTTAAACCTTTCGGGGTAAAATCTGTTAATTTTGAAAACTAAAAGGAAAACAAAACACATGTTAGTCGTAATATCACCAGCCAAATCGCTTGATTTTGAGACCCCGGCTACCACCGCACATTATACTATTCCGGAGATGTTGGGGGATTCAGAAAAACTGATGGCACGGCTCCGGAAAATGAACCCGGCACAACTATCGGAATTGATGGGGATTTCGGCTACACTGGGACAATTAAATTACGAACGTAACCAGAAATGGCATCACCCATTTACACCCGAAAATGCCAAACAGGCCGTGCTGGCTTTTAACGGCGATGTATACCAGGGACTCGATGCCAAATCATTGAACGAAGGGCAGTTACTGAGTTTACAAACGAAACTAAGGATTTTATCAGGTTTGTATGGCGTGTTAAAACCACTCGACCTGATGCAGCCTTACCGGCTCGAAATGGGTACGAAACTGAAATACCAGCGATCGGCTGATTTGTATGCTTTCTGGAAAACGAAGATCACCCCAAAAATAAAGCAAGCCATTGCCGAATCGGGAAACAATATTTTGGTGAACCTTGCTTCGAATGAATATTATAAAAGTATCGACCCAAAAAAGTTAGGGGCGGAGATTGTTACCCCCGAATTTAAGGACGGTAAAAACGGAGAATACAAAATGATCTCGTTTTTTGCCAAACGTGCCCGTGGTTTGATGACCCGGTTTATTTTGGAAAATAACATTGAAAGAACAGAGGATCTCAATGCATTCGATTCGGATGGATACATTTACAACCCTCGTCTTTCGAAACCTGCTAAACCGGTATTCACAAGGGATAATTAATGGGGATGGGTAAAGAAAATGCCGGCTGCTCTAATCGCTTTGGGGTTAGTTCCCCGCCGCTCTGCGGCGAGTATATTAACTATATTCCTTTGCGATACCCCGCTGCTCTGCGGCGGGGTAGTTCATTTAAGGTTGTTCGTTGCAGGGGTGTTGACTTTTCTGCTTCGTCTTTGCGTTAAGGCAAAGATGAAGGCCCCCGGCAGGGAAACATCAAGTTTTAAGCTTTAAATATGCTTTTGAGATATTTAAACTCTACAAGAATTTAAAGTGTTCCCCTTTCTCTTTTAAAAAGGCAAATCGTTGGCAGTGTCTTCGTCCGGTTCAGGCGGAATATCATCCATTCTGAATTCGGGGGGTGGTTCCGGAAGATTATTCTCTTTGGCAACTTTGTCTATTTTCCAGGCATTTACGTTGGTAAACCAGCGGCCATTAAACTCGCGCGAATCAAGGTTGAACGAAACTTCTACTTCCTGTCCGGCTGTGAGTCCGTTTAGCAAGTCAACTTTATCTCCAAATAAAGTGAAGCATACTTTACGTGGGAATTGCTCGTCTGTTTCCATCACAAATTCTTGTTTTTTCCACTCTTTACCGGCCTTGCTCACTCCCGATTCTGGTTTTAATATCTGCTCAACTTTTCCTTTAACGCTTAATGCCATTTTCAAAATATTTTATAATTGAATCAAAAGTAAAAAAAAAGAAACCCTTTGCCTGAAAACGACAAAGGGTTTTTATTAACAGCCTCACAAAAGTAAGCGGTTGTTTCTATCCTGCAATTATTCTTTTACAATTTCGAGCAATTCCACTTCGAAGATCAATGCAGCGTTCGGGCCAATGTCGGCTCCGGCGCCACGCTCGCCATACGCAAGATTGGCAGGCAGATAAATTTTCCATTTCGATCCAACCGGCATTAACTCCAATGCTTCGGTCCAACCCGGAATAACCTGGGTTACGCCAAACACAACCGGTTCGCCACGGTCAACCGAGCTGTCGAAAACGGTTCCGTCGATCAAAGTTCCGTGGTAATGTACACGTACCTGGTCAGCCTCTGTTGGTTTCTCACCGGTTCCTTCGGTAATAATTTCGTATTGAAGGCCACTTTGGGTAGTTTGAACACCTTCGCGTGCCTTATTTTCTTCGAGGAATTTGTTCCCTGCTTCCAGGTTTTCCTGGGCTTCGCGCTGGCTGGCGTCATTAAAGAATTTCTGGATGATGCTTTGTGCATCTTCTTCCGAGATCTTGGTTTCTTCGCCCAACGAAATCGAACGGAAGGCTTGTGAAAGCGCTTCGATATTCATTTTATCATTTCCGGGAGCACTCTCCAATTGTTTGTTATTGTTGGCGCCCACCAAAATCCCGATTGCATAACTTACCGAATCGACGGAGCTTTCCAACTTAACATCCCCTGAGCCGTTTTGCTGGCACGATGACGATGCAGCCATGAATAATGCTGCAACTACTAAATATAAGATACTCTTTTTCATTTGTTTATATTTTAAAATTCTACGTTTTATTTCGGTATCGTGCATGAAACAAAAACATTTCCGTTGTGTTTCGATGCTTACAAAATCCTTTTGCATTGAAAGGAACTTTCAACCGGCAAAGTAATTATACGATCTCTAATAATTCTACTTCAAAAATTAAAGTGGTATTTGGACCAATAGCCGCTCCGGCGCCTCTTTCGCCATAAGCCAGGTTCGAAGGAATATATAATTTCCATTTCGAACCCACCGACATCAACTGTAACGCTTCGACCCAACCCTGAATTACGCCGCCAACCGGGAAAACGGCTGGTTTTCCCCGTTGAACAGAACTGTCGAAAATACTTCCGTCAATCAAAGTCCCATGATAATGGCAGCGTACCTGGTCGTTGGCAGCAGGAATTTCGCCTTCGCCTTCGGCCAGTACTTCATATTGCAACCCACTGGGCAGTTCAATAACTTCTGCACGTTTTTTATTTTCCGACAGAAAAGCACGTCCTTCTTCGAGATTTTGCGCTGAATTGCCTTGTTGCTCGCCGGCAATAAACGATTCCAGGACCTGGTTGGCTTCTTCCGGGTCCATTTGCGGGCGTTCACCTCCGAAAGTGTCCTTCAAGGCTGCCACAAATGCATCGGGATGAATGGTTTTAACTCCCGATTGAATCAGATTGGCTGAAATACTTAATCCAAGGGCATAACTAAATTTCTCTAAATCATCTTTAAACCTGATTTTTCCCATTTTTTCTTTTTCAGATTAAGTGGGCGAAGATAAATTAATTTTTTGGCAATTAGAGGTTTAAATACAGAATATTTGGTACTGATCAGGCAGTAAAAAAGAAAGGTTAGGCAAGCGCGTAATTATATCGAATGATACTTTACCAATACGAAAAGCAGGTTCAAAATGTCGATCCAATATTATTTAGGTTCGATTGTAGCGCTTAGCTGACCAAAGATTTATATTTTTATCAGAATTCTGAAAGTATGCGTCAAACAACACTTTTTATAGAAAACGTAAGGATCGCACTGTTGTCGATTAAGGGGAACTTACTTCGTAGCATTCTTACGGTGCTGATTATTGCAGTGGGCATCACGGCATTGGTTGGAATTCTTACTGCCATCGATTCAATCAAGACTTCGATCTCCAGCGAGTTCGCGTTTATGGGCGCCAATACTTTTTCGATTTCGAGCCGGGGGATGAATGTGCAGATCGGCAACAAAAGATATCGGGCAAAAAACTACAATTATATTTCGTATTACCAGGCAAAACAATTTAAGGAGGAATTCGATTTCCCGGCCATAACTGCAATCTCGGTTTACTCAACAGGAACCGCAACGGTTAAATACGGTTCTGAAAAAACCAATCCGAATATTTCGGTACGTGGAATCGATGAAAACTACCTGGCCACTGCTGGTTACGATATTGGAAAAGGAAGAAGTTTTAGCGATAACGATATTGAAGCAGGCCGGAATGTGGTGCTGTTGGGTAGCGATATTGCCAAACGCTTGTTTAAAAATGGAGAAGATCCGGTACAGAAGATCGTGAGTATCGGAAGTGGACGTTACAAGGTAATCGGTGTACTCGAATCGAAGGGGAGTGGTTTTGGTATGAACAGCGACATGGTTTGCTTTATTCCGTACAGCAACGCCCGAACTTATTTTTCGAGGCCAAATATGAATTTTGAAGTGCAGGTAAAAGTGGATAAACCCGGGTTGATGGAAGCAGCAACAGGCCAGGCCGAATCAACGTTTAGAATTGTTCGGTCCCTGGATCCGCTGGATGAGTCGGACTTTAATATTGAAAAGAGTGACAATCTTGCCAATTTGCTTTTGGAAAACATAAAGAATATTACACTGGTGGCAACTATCATTGGTTTGATTACATTATTTGGCGCCGCAGTTGGGTTAATGAATATCATGTTGGTTTCGGTTACCGAGCGAACCCGGGAAATCGGTATTCGAAAAGCGGTTGGTGCAAAAGCCAAAACCGTGAAACAACAGTTTTTGGTTGAAGCGATTGTCGTTGGACAGATCGGTGGTTATGTCGGTATTATTTCGGGGATACTTATGGGGAACATGGTAGCATCTTTAATCGGGAGCGCTTTTTTAATTCCCTGGACCTGGATTATTGTAGGCGTAATACTTTGTTTCTTTGTGGGTATAATTTCGGGATATTACCCCGCCCAGCAAGCGGCAAAACTTGACGCTATCGAATCGCTTCGCTACGAGTAGGGAAAAGCTTAACCTTCAGGGTTCAGGGTTCAGGGTT